>NZ_JAMXXN010000007.1 GCF_024129435.1 Acinetobacter lwoffii
ACAGAATTAGGTCGCCCTCATACCCAAGTTGTCTCTTAAATTTGAGTAGCTTAAGGGAACTCAGCCTTTCAAACCTTTATGCAACAAAGCCGTACATCTCCTACTTATTCAAAATGTTATATAAAAAATTTCTTATTATTAGAATCGCACTTCTACGTTATATACACCACGATAAGTACCAGCATCAGCTGCTTCAACCGCACTACCAGCTACTGTAGCTGCGACATCCCAACGATGAGCTTGTCCTTTGGTACTTGACTGAGTGCCATAATAAGCTTTTCCACCACGTGTAGTAGTCACAACTACAGGTACAGAGTTCTCACCATTGCGCAAAGTATTTAGTGGATTAATATTTAATCGATAAGGGGCATTTGTGCTGACATTAAAGAAGCCCGCATCGCTCCAATTACCTCCCGTGGTTTGTGCAAGTGTTAATCGAGGTGTCTCAACATCTAAATCACAATGTCTTGGAACTTCCAAAACAATGTCAATTTTTCCGTCACATTTGTCTCCACATCCATGTTTGCCTGGTTTATGAGGTTTATTTGGACCCTGTTGTGGAGGACCACCTCGGTTTGTTTCTGCTGCGTATAGAGCTGTTGAACTAAAACCAAAACCCAGTACGAGTGCTGCCAATGTGGCTTGAGTCATTTTTTTCATGTTTTTCTCCATTTCTTTTTTAAAAGAATATATTTTTCTTTTATTTTTAACGCTTATATCCCAACTCTTAGAATTCAGAGCTATTTTTCTAAGCGCAGACTCATATTAGTGCGATTATTTTCATTAGCGTACAAAGCTTTAATATTCACAATATAGCCGCCTATATTTTTATAAAATTATCTATCTATATATTTATTTATTTTATAAGCACTTAGACTTATATATAAATTATTACAAATACAATCCATTTAAAATTATAAGCATTCCATACTTTCACTACACTTCATTTAATAGATAAAAGTACCCACAAGACATTGATATAATTATTTTTTCAAATTACTCAATTTAAATTGGAAATAAATCTTACAAATGCTTACAATTTCCAGATACTACCCTTTAAAAAAATTATTTTTTTTATTTTTTATAGTTATTTTTACAGCATCATAAAAGTTTAATATTTTTTAGCTAAACAAACAATTACAATCAAACAACACAAAGCATATATTGAACCTAGAGTATAAAAATGTAACAAAGTAAATAATTAATTTTATAATATTATTAAATTTTAATTACTATTAATTTAATTTATCAATAATTTTAATATTTAAAAATTTAATTTCAAAATTTATATTCTAATAAATATTTTTTTGATTGACCTCAAGGTAAAAATAAGTTTAGTGATGTTTATTTCAATATTTTTTAATTGATTTTTTTTAGAGGTCGTACAATTACAGTTCAATAACTGATTTATACAAATCAAATAATAAAAAATTGAGTGTGGACATGATCAATAAGAATGAGTTTTTACGCTGGCTATACTTCATTTTTTGAAAAGAAAAATGAAGTGGAAATTTAGAACACATACTATGCTTTAAAACCAATATTATTACTTAATATTTTTAAATATCAATATTTTTACGTGTAAGATCCCACCTATCATAATCTTTATCTACTTTAAATACAGGTAAACTCAAACTTCTACAAAGGTTATATAACCGATCTAATTTTTCTATATTATCAAGATTCCAAGTATTAGTTTCTTTTTCTTGTGAACGTCTTAATTTCCGGTATGAACCTAATCCAAATGTTACATCAACAAAGGCATCAGGATTTATTTCCAATATATAAATTGGTTTAAATCCTGGTGTAATTTTCTGCCATACTTGACCATCAAAATTATACTTTCGTTGACGTGGTATATGATAGGTAGAAATATAAGGTGAAATTTTTTTCACAATTCTTACCTCTTCTTCATACTTCCAAAAATGCATTTTATTAAGTAGCGCTTGTTTCAATATTTCTTTATCTTTTCCCCAAGTTAAATTTTCAACATTATTCAAAAATTCAACAGTACATCGATTTAAGTTTTTCGGCTCTTCACTTAAATATGTGACTGAACCACAGTCTGCTGTAATAATGAATTTATCAGCATCATTCAATCCAGCTTTATTTACGTCAATTCCAATTACTACACCATTATGGCTATCTGCATAATGTGCCCACATCAATGGATTTAATGGCTGTTTAGTTAAACATGTAATTAAATACTTTCTGGAAAACTTCTGCTGCAAAACCTCATTAGAATTTCGCTTTGAAATTACATGATCATACAAGCCTAATGTTGTACATTCGAACGGATCATTAAAATCCTCTAAATGCGAAAAAGCTAATGTCCGATTATTTAAGGTTAAAAGAGCATCATCAAAGCTCATATATTTATATAAAATCATTATTCTTATCCAATAAAAAACCCCGCTTTCGCAGGGCTTTTATAGCATAAAAATCAGCCAATCAAGAGATTAGTTTTTCTATTTATCAACGATTTTGTTTGCTTGGCTCCAAGATATGAAAAAAATGGGAAAGCACTGCTTTCCCATTTTTTCAGGCACGTAAACATAGAAATAAAAAACCCACTCAAATTAAGTGGGTTTTCGCATTCAAATCAATTGATTCGAGAAATTAGTTTTTCTCTTTATCTACAATTTTGTTCGCTTGGATCCAAGGCATCATCGCACGTAACTTGTTACCAGTAACTTCGATACCGTGAGCCGCATTTTGACGACGACGAGCAGTCATAGATGGGTAGTTCAACGCACCTTCTTGAATAAACATCTTCGCGTATTCGCCAGATTGAATACGTTTAAGCGCATTACGCATTGCTTCACGAGACTGTTCGTTGATTACTTCAGTACCCGTTACATATTCGCCGTATTCAGCGTTGTTTGACACTGAGTAGTTCATGTCCGCGATACCGCCTTCGAACATTAAGTCAACGATCAATTTAAGTTCGTGTAGACATTCGAAATACGCCATTTCTGGAGCATAACCAGCTTCAACCAGAGTTTCGAAGCCCATTTTAACCAATTCTACAGCACCACCACAAAGAACTGCTTGCTCACCGAAAAGGTCAGTTTCAGTTTCTTCACGGAATGAAGTTTCGATGATACCTGTACGGCCGCCACCTACGCCTGAAGCGTAAGAAAGAGCAACGTTACGCGCATTACCAGAAGCGTCTTGGTGAATCGCGATAAGATCAGGAACACCTGAACCACGTTGGTATTCAGAACGTACTGTGTGACCAGGAGCTTTAGGCGCAACCATGATTACGTCTAAGTCAGCACGTGGAACAACTTGGTTATAAAGAATCGAGAAACCATGAGCAAATGCTAAAGTCGCGCCTTGCTTGATGTTTGGCTCAATTACGTCACGGTAAAGTTGAGATTGGAACTCATCTGGAGTCAAAATCATCACTACGTCAGCTTGTGCTACAGCAGCAGGAACTTCAGCAACTTTAAGACCTGAATTTTCAGCTTTCTTCCAAGAAGCAGAGTTCGCACGTAAACCTACAGTTACGTCAACGCCAGAATCTTTCAGGTTAAGCGCATGCGCGTGGCCTTGTGAACCGTAACCAATGATCGCTACTTTCTTAGATTGGATGATAGATAAGTCACAGTCTTTATCGTAAAAAATTTGCATTGCTGTCTCCGCTTAAATGCTTGTTTGTCCGTTAAATCAGGCAATGACCCTTAAATTTACATTGCCTGATACCCTCTTCTTGTTCAGATGAGAAAATACTTAAAATTTAGATGGTGAGTACTTTTTCGCCGCGTGCGATACCTGATACACCTGAACGTACGACTTCTAAAATCGTGTGTTCAGCAAGTGCATCAATAAATGCATCCACTTTTTCAGTGGTACCCGCGATTTGAATGGTATAGGTCGTTGGTGTTACATCGACAATCTGACCACGGAAAATATCTGCCGTACGTTTGATTTCGTCACGCGATGAACCCAATGCTTTGACTTTAATCAGCATCAATTCACGCTCAATATGTGCACCTTCAGACAGGTCAACCACTTTCACCACTTCAACCAACTTGTTAAGCTGTTTGGTAATTTGCTCAATCTTGTGATCATCACCATAAGTGGTCAATGTCAAACGTGAAAGCGTTGGATCTTCAGTCGGAGCAACATTCAATGTTTCGATATTGTAGCCACGCTGTGAGAACAAACCCACTAAACGGGAAAGCGCGCCTGATTCGTTTTCTACGAGTACAGAGATAATATGTCTCATTTCGTGCGCTCCCCTTTAGCCAACCACATATCCTGCATCGACTGACCCGCAATCAACATCGGATAAACGTGCTCGGTACGATCTACCATAACGTTAATAAATACGCACTTGTCGTTAATCGCCATCGCTTCTGCAAGCTTCGACTCTAGCTCATCGGCATGATTAATCTGAATACCGACATGACCATAGGCTTCCATCAGTTTGGCAAAATCAGGCAATGAATCTACATAAGAACTTGAATGACGTCCTTCATAGTTCATATCTTGCCACTGCTTCACCATCCCTAAAGACTGGTTATTCAGGCACAGGATTTTTACATTCAGGCCATATTGCTTACAGGTCGACAGTTCCTGGATACACATCTGAATCGATGCTTCACCGGTGATACACACCACTTGCTGTTCCGGGTATGCAAGCTTCGCAGCCATTGCATACGGCAAGCCTACACCCATGGTGCCTAGACCACCTGAGTTGATCCATTGACGTGGACGTTTGTATTTGTAATACATCGCACCAAACATCTGATGCTGACCGACATCAGAAGTAATGATCGCTTCGCCATTGGTCACTTTATCCAATGCCTGAACCACTTGTTGTGGCTTCATCACGCCATCAACACCCGCTTCAAAACGACCGCCATGAACCTTGCGCCATTCATTGATCTGTTTCCACCATGCCGCAATCGCTTCAGGATTTGGCTTAGAAACCTTAAGCTGTTTCAACTGGTTCAACATCTCATTCAGTACAGGCTCTACAGCACCGACAATTGGAATGTGCGCCATAATGGTTTTTGAGATTGTCGCTGGGTCGATATCTATATGAATGACTTTAGCATTTGGACAGAATTTTGCAGGATTGTTGGTCACACGGTCATCGAAACGCGCACCCACACACAGAATTACATCTGCATTGTGCATGGTCATGTTAGCTTCATAAGTACCGTGCATACCCAACATACCGATGAACTGTTCATCATCACCCGGGAATGCGCCAAGACCCATCAAGGTATTGGTCACTGGATAACCCAATAGATGCGCAAGCTCTGTCAATTGTGCTGAAGCATTGCCTTGAACCACACCACCGCCTGAGTAAATAACTGGGCGTTTAGCATGGATCAGTTCTTCAATCGCTTTACGAATTTGACCTGAGTGACCACGGAACGGTGGCTGATACGAACGCATCTTCACTTTTTCTGGGTATTCGTAAGCAAATTTCTCTGCAGGATTGGTCGCATCCTTTGGAATATCAATCACTACAGGACCTGGACGACCTGAAGACGCAATATAAAAGGCTTTTTTGATAATTGCAGGAATTTCGCTGGCATGACGCACCTGGAAACTATGTTTCACGATTGGACGTGAAATACCGACCATATCGGTTTCCTGGAATGCATCTTCACCAATCAGATGACTCGCAACCTGACCTGACAAAATCACCATCGGGATTGAGTCCATATAGGCCGTTGCAATTGGCGTTACCGTGTTGGTTGCACCCGGACCTGAAGTCACTAGCACAACACCGGTCTTGCCTGTCACGCGTGAGTAAGCATCGGCCATGTGACCGGCAGCCTGTTCGTGACGTACGAGATAATGATTGATTCTGTCTTGTTGAAATAGCGCATCATAAATATGAAGAACTGCGCCGCCTGGGTATCCAAAAACATGTTCAACGCCTTCGTCCGCTAATGCGCGAACAAGCATTTCACCACCAGATAGAAGTTCCAACGTGATTCACCCTAATATTATTCACTGCACAAATGGGAGGCATTTGCAGTGTTTCATTTGTTAACTGTCTGCACTGTTATAGCACACAAATTTCATAGTTTTCAAAGCAATAGGAAAAAAATCTGATCTCTTCGCTGTTCGAGCAATACGGGATCTAAAACATGTTGGGATAAACATATTTTGCTTAGCTTTGTTCAATTTCTCGGCTAGAGAAATCGCCCATTGCATGAAATGACACTTAGTCGAAGGGTGATCGATCTAAGGCATATAAAACTATTGCAGCATTCTTGTGTTTTCAGGCTTTAAAGTCAAGTTTAAAAAACAGACAATCTACGCTTATAGCGCCTAGATCTGCTGTTTTTAACAGCAATATCAGCTTATAGCCATGCATTTACTGTCTTTCCTATTCATCTAATCCAATAAAATTCATAGAGTTAATGGCTTAATTTTATAAATTTTTAATATGTCTTATATAAAAAAAATGAATGAATTTTTATCAAATGAAAGGAAATTGTTTATCAATAAATTTTGTATATGAAGATTTGTCTCTGATTTCTTCTACGCTAGATTGAGCTTATTTAAGCAGCTCGCTTTGAATAAAGCAGATAAAAATCCATCATTTTTACTGAAAATATCACTACAATCATTGCAGTATTCCATGCCTAGCAAGCCGAGGTCCAAGAACAATGAAAATATCTTTTTTAACCGCCTTCAGTTTGAGTTGCGTAGTTGTTTTGAGCATCTGTAGCACCAGCGCTTCCGCGATCCAGTATCATAAATGGGTCGATGCGAAAGGTGTCACGCATTATACCAAGACGCCACCACCAAAATCTGCGAAAAAAGCCACCACAGTGGATACTTATGGCTGGAAAAATTCAGCACCGGCATCTCCAAGAACAGCTGAAACTGAAGTTCAAACCGAGAACACACCTCAAGAACAACAGCAACAAGCCCCTCAAGTTCCTGCGAATCAGGACCAGCAACAACGTGAAGCCAACGAAGCCTTGCAGCAATCTAAAAATCGTGCAGTTGCTTTATAAGACACCTCTATATAGAACAGCGTGTTTTTTCTTCGGGAAATGCCGGCGCAAAATTCACTTTTAGGTGCATTTTGCGCTATGCTGTGCAACAGACTTTTTTCACCGTAATTCACTGATACGTTTATGACTACTCACATTGATTCCGAATATCAAGCCAGTGCGATTGAGCCTCAAGTCCAACAGGATTGGGAATATCGCAAAGCCTTTAAAGTTGCCGACAAAGTAGAAGGTCCACGTCGTTATATTCTCTCGATGTTCCCTTACCCAAGTGGCAAGCTACATATGGGTCATGTGCGTAACTATACGATTGGTGACGTGATCAGCCGTTTCCATCGCTTAAAAGGTGAAACTGTCCTGCAACCGATGGGTTGGGATGCTTTCGGTCTGCCTGCTGAAAACGCAGCGATTGCACACCAGGTTGCACCGGCAAAATGGACATTTGAAAATATTGCTTACATGCGTGACCAGTTGAAAAAACTCGGTCTAGCCGTAGATTGGGATCGTGAATTTGCGACCTGTACCCCTGAATACTATCGTTGGGAACAATGGCTATTTGTTCAGCTTTATAAAAAAGGCTTGATCTACCGTAAGCTTTCAACCGTGAACTGGGATCCGGTCGATCAGACTGTTCTTGCCAACGAACAGGTTGAAAATGGTCGTGGCTGGCGTTCAGGTGCATTGGTAGAAAAGCGTGATATTCCAATGTACTACTTCCGCATCACTGATTATGCGCAAGAGTTACTTGACGATTTAGACACGCTTAAAGATGGCTGGCCACAACAAGTGTTGACCATGCAGCGTAACTGGATTGGCCGCTCACAAGGGATGGACATCACTTTCCCTTCAGCAAATCCTGACGTGTATGCAGATGGTTTAACGGTATTTACTACCCGTGCCGATACCTTGATGGGCGTGACCTATGTTGCAGTTGCAGCAGAACACCCGATGGCGCTGAAAGCGGCTGAAACAAACCCAGAATTGGCTGCATTCATTGAAGAATGCCGTATGGGTTCTGTGGCAGAAGCGGATCTTGCGACTGCCGAGAAGAAAGGCATGGCAACCGGTCTTTCTGTGAAGCATCCTGTGACTGGCGAAGAAGTTCCGGTTTGGATCGCCAACTATGTATTGATGTCTTATGGTTCAGGTGCAGTGATGGCAGTTCCATCACACGATGAACGTGACTTCGAATTTGCCAATAAATATGGCTTGACCATCAAGCAAGTGATTGATGCTAAAGGCGCAGATGATGCTGACTTTGATGCGACTCAATGGCAAGAATGGTATGGCTCGAAAGAAGGTAAACTGGTCAATTCAGCCGAATTTGACGGTCTAGATTTCCAAGGTGCATACGATGCATTCCTTGCCAAATTAGAACCAACAGGCCTAGCAAGTTCTAAAGTTCAATTCCGTCTACGTGACTGGGGGGTTTCCCGTCAGCGTTATTGGGGTTGTCCAATTCCAATGATTAACTGTCCATCATGTGGTCAAGTGCCAGTACCTGAAGAGCAGCTTCCTGTGGTTCTTCCGACTGACGTTGTTCCAGATGGTTCAGGTAACCCACTGAACAAAATGCCTGAGTTCTATGAAACGACTTGTCCAAGCTGTGGTGGCGACGCACGTCGTGAAACAGATACGCTTGATACATTCGTAGAATCGTCTTGGTACTATGCACGTTATGCATCTCCAGACTTTACGGGTGGCATGGTGAAACCTGAAGCAGGTCAAACCTGGCTTCCTGTGAACCAATACATCGGTGGTGTTGAACACGCGATTCTGCATTTGCTTTATGCACGCTTCTTCCACAAATTGATGCGTGATGAAGGCGTGGTACAAGGCAATGAACCATTCACTAACTTGTTAACGCAAGGGATGGTGCTTGCAGATACCTTCTATCGTGAAGCTGAATCTGGCAAGAAAACCTGGTTTAACCCGGCAGATATCGAACTTGAAAAAGACGAAAAAGGCCGTGTGCTTTCTGCAAAATATAAAGAAGATGGCCAGGAAGTTGTGGTTGGTGGTCAGGAAAAAATGTCGAAATCGAAAAATAACGGTATCGACCCACAATCGATTATTGACCAGTACGGCGCAGATACGGCACGTGTGTTCATGATGTTCGCGGCTCCACCTGATCAATCACTTGAATGGTCTGATGCCGGTGTTGAGGGTGCAAACCGCTTCCTGAAACGTGTATGGCGTTTAGCAACAGGCTTCCTTGAAAAAGGTAACGGTGCATCAAACATCGACAAAGCGGCACTGTCTACGGCTGCACAAGACTTGCGTCGTAAGACACACGAAACCATCCAAAAAGTCGGTGATGATATTGAACGTCGTCATGCATTTAACACTGCCATTGCTGCATTGATGGAACTTTTAAATGCTAACAACAAATTTGAAGCTCAAGATGACAATGACGTTGCTGTCGCACGTGAATCGATTACCACGCTGTTAACTTTACTTGCACCATTTGCACCGCATTTAAGCCAGACTTTATTGGCTGAATTTGGGATTGAATTGAATTCAACTTTATTCCCTGCGGTAGATGAATCTGCGCTGACACGTAATACGCAAACCATCGTGGTTCAAGTCAACGGTAAGCTTCGTGGCAAGTTAGAAGTATCTGTAGATGCCTCTAAAGATGACATCTTGGCTCAAGCCAAAGCATTGCCTGAAGTTCAGCAATTCTTGACGGGTCCAACCAAGAAAGAAATTGTGGTACCGAATAAATTAGTGAATTTGGTGGTTTAAATCCTTAAGTTCCCTCTCCTCTCAGGAGAGGGCTAGGGAGAGGTAAATATATAACCCCTCATCCTAACCTTCTCCCAGAGGGAGAAGGAACTTTCTGAAGGATTTCACAATTCCCAAACAAAGCCCGTTGCCAGCCAACGGGCTTTGACTTTACAATCCAGTTCAGGATTTCAAATATTCCCCTTCGGGAAGCATAGAGGGCAACACATGCATTTGGGCAAACATTTAGCAGCAATTGTTTTAACTTGTGGTCTGAGTGCAGGCTTAGTCGGCTGTGGTTTTCACCTGAAAGGAACCAATCCGAGCTCCGCACCTGTTGCTTACTCTGTCATGAGCCTGTCTTTACCGCCCAACACTGAAGAACTGCAAGAGAAACTGGCAGTTTACCTCGGTGCTGCAGGCGTACAGCTAAGTAATGCACCTAAAGCTTATGTGTTACGTGTCCTGGATTACACTCCTCGCCGTCTGGAACTGAACGGTAAACTGGTTGAAACCTTATTACGTTTAAACGTGACTTTCCGGATTGAAGATGCACAAGGCAATCCGATCACTGAACCACGCACTGTCGTGGCAACACGTACGTATCAATATGATATTGAAACGGTTAACACCGATGATCAGGAACAAAAATATCTGAATCAGGTCATTATTGATGATGTGGCGCAGCAGATTGCACGTCAGATTTCATCGAACCGCTTACCCTTAGCCAAACAAAATACCTCAGCGCAACCTGCTCAATAAGACCTCTTTATGAAACTTGATTATCTACAAGCCCTGAAACGTGTCGATGAAGCTCGCGGTGCTTGGGTCTTGCATGGTCAAGAGCCTTTGCTGGAACAGAATTTAATTGATGCCTTTCGTGCCAGCTGGCAAAAGCAGGACATCGAACGTCAACGCTATGACATTAGTTCGGTCGCCGACTGGAAAACTGTCTTTAATGCCTTGAACAGTTTGTCGCTGTTTTCAACGCAATTGGCGATTGAAGTACACGGCAATATCAAACCGGATGCCAGCGCGATCAAATTACTGAAAAACTATTTGCAGCATAATGAACAAAACCTGCTGTTGGTGGTGATGCCCAAACAGGACAGTAATAGCCTGAAATCCAGTTTCTTTCAGCTGATTGATGCCAATGGCGTAAATGTTTCGCTGGTGGCCAATTATCCGAAAGACCGGCAGCAGATTCTGGGCATTGAAGCTGAAAAACTCGGCATTCGTTTAGCCAACGATGCCTGGCAATGGCTGGAACAACATCATGAGCATAACTTGCTTGCGGCAAAGAACAGCCTGATGCGGGTTAGCGATACTTTTGCTGAAGTCGATATCATTCAGGTTGATCATTTATATGCCTGTTTACAAGATCAGTCACGTTATAGCAACTATGATTTGAGCGATGCCCTGCTACAAGGCAATCTTTCCCAGTCGATCAAGATTTTTCAGTATCTGGTCGCTTCAGGCGAACCGATGAGCCTGATTTTATGGAGTCTCAGCAAGGAAATGCGTCTGTTGATGCAGCTGTTTGAACAACCGCAAAATGCCTTGCAAATGGGGATATGGAAAACCAAAGTCGGGTTATATCAACAAGCCTTGCGCCGTCTCAGCCCACAGACTTTTCTGGCCTGGCCGGGGTTATTATTAAGAATTGATGCCTCAATTAAAGGACTCGGACATGAAAATCCGGAGCATTTGGTACTACAGGCGATTTCCAGTATCTGTGGCAAGCCCCTATTTCACTAAGTCTTTGTCAAAATTCGAAAAATAAAATAATAATCATTCCTATTAGTTTAAAAAAATACACGATTTATCCTAATTTCGCTTTTATAATCGTTCACAATTCTCTGATTTTGAACCGATATTGATCATGCCAAAAATAAAACCGACGAAATTGATTATGGCCGCCGTGATTGCCATTGCGCTCATCGCTGCGGGGTGGTACTTCCTCAAACCCAAAGAACAGCCTCCGCAATATATTACGGCTGAAGTCACCCAGGGCGATATCGAAAGCTCTGTACTGGCAACTGGTATTCTGGAAGCGACCAAGATGGTCAGCGTGGGGGCGCAGGTTTCGGGTCAGGTCAGAAAAATGTATGTAGAACTGGGCGATCAGGTCAAGCAAGGTCAGCTGATTGCGCGGATTGACTCCGTTCGTCAGGAAAATGATTTAAAAACCGCTGAAGCCAGCATTAAAAATCAGATGGCACAACTTGCAGTAAGACAGGCGAATTTGGCTAAAGTTGAAGCTGAATACAACCGTCAGAAAGCCATGTATGCACAGGATGCCACTTCTCGCTCAGAGCTGGAATCGGCATTTGCGAACTATAAAACGGCGCAAGCGGATATCACCGCCATCAATGCACAGATTGAACAGTCGCGTTTGACGCTGGCGACTGCCAAAGAAGATCTTGGTTACACCCAGATTGTGGCGCCGATGGATGGCACGATTGTGGCGATTGTGACCGAAGAAGGTCAGACTGTAAACGCCAACCAGAGTGCGCCGACTATTGTGAAACTGGCAAAACTGGACACCATGACCATTAAAGCTGAAATTTCTGAAGCAGATGTCATGAAAGTTGAAGAAGGTCAAACGGTTTATTTCACTACCTTAGGCAATAACGAGAAAAAGATTTACGCCAAACTGCGTCAAGTTGAGCCTGCACCCAATTCAATTAATACCGATAGCAATACATCAAGCTCATCGTCAAGTTCTGCGGTTTATTACAACGCATTGTTCGATGTCCCGAATGAAGATGGAAAATTGCGTATTGATATGACGGCGCAAGTTTACATCGTGCTGGATGAAGCCAAAAATGTACTGACCATTCCTGCTGCAGCCATTCAAGGTTCAAACCGTCCGCCACGTGCCAATCGTGGTGAAGCGCGTGGTGAGGGTTCTCGCGGTGAAGGCGGCCCGGCATCACGTTCTGAAGCTGAATCGGCTCAAGGCAACCGCCCTGCCGGTGAACGTCCAGCGCGTCTAAACCTGTCTGAAGCAGAACTTGCGCTGATTGAGCAAGGTAAAGCACAGCGTGGCATGGTTCGTGTCTTGCAAGCCGATGGTACTGCAAAACCAACCCCTGTATTAATCGGTTTGAATAACCGCGCGACTGCGCAAGTGCTGAAAGGTTTAAAACGTGGTGATCAGGTGGTGATTGCCGATGGTTCTGATACCTCCAATGATGCAGCAAAACGCGGTGGCAATAGCCGTGGCCCAATGAGAATGTAAGCATGAATTCACAACAACAGCCTCTCCTCGAGGTGAAAAATCTGGTTCGTGAATTCCCTGCGGGTGAAAGCACGGTCCAGATTTTAAAAGGGGTGAATCTGGAGATTTATCCGGGTGAACTGGTAGCGATTGTCGGCCAGTCCGGTTCCGGTAAATCGACCCTGATGAACATTCTGGGTTGTCTGGACAAACCAACTACCGGTAGCTATAAGGTTAAAGGCCGTGAAACCCGCGAACTGGAAGCGGATGAACTGGCGCAATTACGCCGTGAATATTTCGGCTTTATTTTCCAGCGTTATCATTTATTGGGTGATTTAAACGCAGCAGGCAATGTCGAAGTTCCTGCGATTTATGCCGGTGCAGATTCATCTGAACGACATGCGCGAGCCGTCAAGATTCTGACCGATCTGGGTCTGGGTGAAAAAACCCAGAACCGTCCCAGCCAGCTCTCTGGTGGTCAGCAGCAACGTGTCTCGATTGCCCGTGCGCTAATGAATGGCGGTGATGTGATTTTGGCGGATGAACCGACCGGTGCATTGGACAAGAACAGCGGTATTGAAGTGATGCGCATTTTGCGTGAACTGAATGCCAAAGGTCATACCATCATTCTGGTCACGCATGATCATAATGTAGCGAAAAATGCGACGCGGATTATCGAGATCTCGGACGGCAATATTATTTCCGATCAGCCCAATATTCCTGAAGTCGAAGAGCATCTGGAAAAACAGCCGCTAATCCGCAGTGAACAAAAGAAGATTTCTTCATGGCGTTCTGCAGTTGACCGTCTCGGTGAAGCTTTCCGTATGGCCTTGCTGGCCATGAATGCACATCGCATGCGGACTTTCTTGACCATGCTCGGAATCATTATCGGTATTGCTTCGGTGGTCTCGGTGGTGGCACTTGGTAATGGCTCACAAAAGCAGATTCTGGAAAATATCAGCAGTCTGGGGACCAATACCATTACCGTATTTCAGGGTCGAGGCTTTGGGGATAATTCCAGATCTTCACAGTCCAAAACCCTGATTCCGGCCGATGCCGATGCGCTGGCTGAACAACCGTATGTCGATGGCGTTAGCCCATCGGTGAATAGCAGTGTCACCGGCCGTTATAAAGAAATCGAAGCTTCAACCACGGTCAACGGCGTCAGTGAGGATTTCTTCTATGTGCGTGGCATGACCTTCCAGTCCGGTCAGCCTTTTGACCGCAGTAGTGTCATGCAACAGGCACAAGATGTCGTCATTGACACCAATACCAAAAACACATTCTTTAAGGATGGCACCAATCCGGTGGGTCAGGTAATTTTACTCGGGAGCGTACCGAGCCGGATTATCGGGGTGATCGACGCGCAAAAAGGCATGATGGGCAATAATGACAGCCTGAATGTCTATCTGCCTTATTCCACCGTGATGAGCCGTATGCTGGGGCAATCCAATGTGCGTAGCATCATTGTGCGGATTAAGGATGAATACCCAAGTGCGGCGGCTGAAAATGCAATTTTGAATTTGCTGGTACAGCGACATGGTGCGCAGGATGTGTTTACCCAGAATGCCGACAGTATCCGTGAAACCATTCAGCAAACCACAGCCACCATGACCCTTTTGATTTCAGCAATTGCTGTGATTTCACTGGTGGTCGGCGGGATTGGGGTAATGAATATCATGCTGGTTTCAGTGACTGAACGTACTCAGGAAATTGGGGTGCGTATGGCAGTGGGTGCACGTCAAAGTGATATTTTGCAACAGTTCCTGATTGAAGCCGTTCTGGTCTGTATCTTGGGTGGTATTTTGGGTGTACTGCTTTCCCTCGGAATTGGTCAGCTGATTACCCATTTTGCCGGTGGTACGTTCCAG
Source organism: Acinetobacter lwoffii (assembly GCF_024129435.1). Taxonomy (GTDB): domain Bacteria; phylum Pseudomonadota; class Gammaproteobacteria; order Pseudomonadales; family Moraxellaceae; genus Acinetobacter; species Acinetobacter lwoffii_F. Next base: position 14,817 of record NZ_JAMXXN010000007.1, read on the forward strand.
ATGGCATATTCAACCACTTCGATTGTAGCTGCCTTTGTCTGCTCAAGTCTGATCGGGATTGTGTTTGGCTTTATCCCGGCACGTAATGCTGCTCGTCTGAATCCAGTCGATGCGCTTTCTCGCGAATAAGGAACCTGATATGCAAATGAATTTAACCAAGCTTGCCAGTGCCCTGTTGCTGGGAAGCTCGCTGGTCGGTTGTGCCGCAGTGGTAAAAACGCCCTATGAACAGCCTGCGCTTAATATGCCGGGCAGCTTTCAAAACAATAAGGTGCTTAGTCAGCAGATTCATGCCGATATTCTGGCAGATCAATGGTGGACTTTGTTTAAAGATCCACAATTAAATAGTTTGGTAAATGAGGTGCTGGCGCAGAATACCGATCTGGCAGTGGCCGGCATCAGTTTACAACAGGCCCGCATTCAAGCCAGACAAACGCAAAGCCAGCAAGGGGTGCGTATTAGTGATGCCGGACTGACAACACGTAGAAGTTTTGATTTAGAGGATGGTGATAGTTCATCTGGTTTTGGGATTAATTATCCAGGTTTAAGCTATGAGCTGGATCTGTTTGGCAAGCTGGCCAATCAGACCGAAGCCGCTCGCTGGGAAGCACTGGCCTCTGAAGAAGACTTGCAGGCAACCGCACAAAGCCTGATTGGCACCACGGCACAATTGTACTGGCAACTGGCTTATCTGAATGAACGTTATAGTGTGGTACAGCAAAATCTGGCGACCGCGCAAAAAACCTATGATCTGGTGCGGGTGCAATATCGTGCCGGCGCAGTATCCGGTCTGGATTTAACCCAGGCGGAACAGGCAATTCAAAGTCAACAGGCGACTTTAAGCCAGATTGAACAGCAACGTGTGGAAACACGTACCGGACTCGCGGTATTGCTGCACATGCCGGTTCAACAGCTCGCGATTCAAGAGCCAAGCCGTTTACCGAATATTCAATTGCCGAGTATTCAGGCTGACTTACCGGCGAGTTTGTTGTCACGTCGCCCTGACCTTCGAGCGACTGAACTGCGCTTGCGTAAGGCACTAGCCAATAAAGATGCCAACAAAGCCAGCTACTATCCATCCATTAGTTTGACCGGTAATCTGACCACCGGTATTGGCAGCAGTACTTCCCTCTCGAATGCCCTGAAAAATCCGGTTGTAACTTTAGGTGCTGGTCTGACTTTGCCTTTCCTGCAATGGAATGACATGAAACGTGATCTGCAAGTCAATGAGCTGGAATATGAAAAAGCCATTATCCAGTATCGCCAGACCATGTATGAAGCCTTTGCTGATGTGGAAAATGCCTTGTCGAATCGTACTGAGCTCACTAAGCAGGTGACTTTGCAGCAACGGAATGTTGAGCTGGCAGAAAGAACTGAACGCTTGACTGAAGTGCGTTATCGTAATGGTGCAGTAGCCTTGAAAAACCTGCTGGATGCACAGGAAACCACGCGCAATGCACGGCTGTCCTTGGTGCAAACTCGACAGAACCAATACAATGCCTATGTCACCTTGATGCAGGCATTGGGTGGTAGCCCGATTAAACAGTTGCCTTAACAAAGCTTAATCCATAAAAAAACCGCTGCCAAACAGCGGTTTTTTTAGTTCATATGATTTGAGTCAGTTTATTTCATTTGCAAATACGCATTCACATTTTTCAATAATTCACTTGATCGCTCATGTCCGAGCAAACTGCCTTTTTCCAGCCAGTCCCGTGCAATCCCGATATCACGCGCCACGCCAATGCCTTTGGTATATAAACGTCCAAGATGACTATAGGCATCTGCATTCACCTGCGCTGCCGCCTGCTGATAATACTGTACGGCTTGCTCAATATTACTCTCAACACCTTGACCTTGCTCATAGGATTCACCCAGAGCATTTAGCGCCACACCATTCTGCTGAGCGGCTGCTTTTTGCAGATAGCTCAAGCCTAAGGCAATATCCTGCGCAATCTGTTGCCCTTGAAGATACTTCAAGCCCAATTCTGCTTGTGCCTGGGCATGACCCAATTGCGCAGCCTGATGCAGATAGCGATTGGCCAGCTCTGCATTATTGATAAACACAGGATAAATGCCTGACAGAGCTTGGTACAGGAACCATGCCGCCTCTTTCGAACCTTTTGCAACCGCCTGATTCAGGTACTGGATAGCTTTGTCGCGTGTCGGTAAAGGGTATTCAACCAGACTATAAAACCGGCCAACGCTATAAATTAAATCCGCTTCAGATTGAGCTTCAATCTGCCAATACTGCTGTGCCGCGTTCTGAATCATTTGTGTGGCTTTGGCAATGTCTTTTACTGTACCGACACCATTTAAATAACACAGTGCCAGCCCCATCCGTGCAGACACATCGTCAGGACTAAGCTGATAGGCAGCCTGATATAACTCAAATGCTTTTTGCGGTTCGTTGGCCACCAGGTGCTGTTCAAAATACAGCGCAGCAATCATACATAAGGCAGGCGCATGCTGACTGTTGGCCGCTTCCGCCCAGTAACGAAATGCCATGGTTTCATTTTTATCAACATACCAGCCATGAAAATAAGCCAGTCCAATTAAAGTCTTGGAATGCGCATCGGCATGTTCTTTGGACTGCTGCATCAAATGCTGGAACACGCGCTGACGCTGGTCGGTATCGATACGGCCTTGCAGTACGCCAGCATAATAATCATAGAGACCTTTTTGATCACCAAGACTGATACAGCGTTTAATAAATTGCAGGGCTTGAGTCTGGTCTTGGGGCAGCCTCTGTCCACGCGCATAATCATCGGCGATCTGCTGATTGGCAGCCAGATGATCTTGCTGCGCAGCTAAAAACAGATAATGAATTCCCTGAACCAAATCTTGAGCCGCTGAATCTGTTAAATAATACTGCGCCAGTTGATACTGCGAATTGCTATGTCCCTGCCCGGCATTTTGAATGAGTAAGGCCAAGCGCTGCTGTTCAGCGTTCTTCTCTTCTGGATTTGTTTCTGTAGTGGAAGAAAGTTCAGTGATGCGGTACTGGGCATCCAGATTGCCACGGGCTACGGCATGTCGGTACCAGTACAGCGCCTTTTCCGGGTCAGCCATTTGATAGCGTTGCTCCTCATGAATCTGCCCCAGATAATAAGCCGCGTCATCACTGCCCAGATGAAAGGCTTTATCGAGATAACTGATGGCTGTTTCCGTATTTTGCGCATGTCCCAGACCTTGCAGATGCATCAGGCCCATACCTACATAGGCTTGTGGAATTTCCTGTTGCTCAGCCAGTCCCTGATAAATCTGATAGGCACGTTCATAATTCGGATGTTCCGGATCTGAACTCAAACGTGCTGCATGTTTCAGTTGAGCATCGATCTGCTCAATCCATAAATCATGTTGTACAGCCTTCGCCTGATCACGTTTCACCGGATCCGGACGTTTCCACATCCAGATCGCCAACGCCCCTATCCCTAAAATCAGTACCAGCAAGAACCACATAGCTGCTCCAAAACATTATTTTTGTTCTGCGAATGAATCCTTTCATTCTAAACGTCAGTTTAAAAAAAGCACATAGATTGTGCTTTTTATTTTTTAAATCAGGCTTTTGCTCTTTTATTATCGAGTTTTTTCAAGCCTTCTGCTACAGCGACCATGGCAAAGCTCGAAGTCACCACCACGGCAGAGCCATAACCACCACAGCGCAAGCCGGCACTGGCGCAGACATCGGCACTGGAGAATGGATTATCGATGGAATAGACACAAGTAATGCCGAATTTTTCTTTGGGCTTTTTGCAGATGCCTTTGCTGCGTAACTGGGCACGTAATTTGGCCAGCATCGGATCCTGTTCGGTTTTAGATAAATCGGCGACCCGAATTTTCAGCGGGTCCAGTTTACCCCCTGCCCCGCCCGATACAATTAAAGGAATCTTGTTAAAGCGACAATGTAGCATCAGAGCAAATTTGGCTTTGACATCGTCAATACAGTCGAGGATTAAATCTGGATCACCTGCTAAAGTTTCTTTGATATTTTCAGGCGTCAGGTAATCATCAATCAGATTAATTTTAATTCGTGGATTAATTGCGCGGCAACGCTCGGCCATGACTTCAATTTTTTCATGACCCAAGGTGGTACTCATGGCAGGTAACTGACGGTTAATATTAGAAGCCGCCACCACATCCATATCAACCAAGGTCAGCTCGCCCACACCACTACGTGCCAGTGCTTCTACCGCCCATGAACCTACGCCCCCGATACCAATCACCATCACATGACTTTTTTCATAATGGTTAAAGCTGTCTTCTCCATAAATTTTGGCAACACCAGCAAAACGGCGGTCATATTCATCATCTTGAAGCAGGTCGGTCATAGGTCATCTATAGCAATAAAAATACCCGATCATTTTAGCAAAATCCGCTTTTCTTTACCGCCACTAAATTTTTGATCGATTTAAATGACATTCAGATTGGATGAGAGCGACAACCGACTCGCGATTGATTAAAATATCAACAAATTAATTCTATGTCATTTGGCTAAAAGGAGTGAAATGTCATGCTATTTAACACCCTTTTGAGTTTGAACATACTTTGTGTCGGGCTTTATTTTTATGTTCTGATCAGCCAAAAGAACAAAAATTATTATCTCAGCATTCTCATTCGCTTAATGACTTTAGGATTATTTGGCTTGGTTATTTTTGATCGTTATGAAACACAGAATCATCTGATCGTGTTATTACTCTTGTGGGTAGGCTTTGAAAGCATGGAGCAGTTTTACACTAGAAAAAATCCAGTTCAGTAAAATAAAAAAAGAGGCTTTCGCCTCTTTTTCATCTATCGGAATTAGTCTTTATTCATAATAAAGAAATATTGACGATAGTATTTCAGTTCCGCAATCGAATCACGAATGTCATCCATGGCCAGATGCGAGGCATTTTTCTTGAGGCCACTCATGATTTCCGGGCGCCAGCGTTTGGCCAGCTCTTTCACTGAAGAGACATCCAGATTACGGTAATGGAAATACTGCTCCAGTTCAGGCATCAGGCGGTGCAAGAAACGGCGATCCTGACAGATCGAGTTACCACACATCGGTGAAGATTTTGGATTGACCCATTTTTTCAGGAATTCAATAGTTTGCTGTTCGGCATCCTGAGCGGTCAGTTTACTGCGACGTACACGTTCAATCAGACCAGACTGGCCATGCTGGCGAGTGTTCCACTCATCCATGGCATTTAACAGACGTGCAGGCTGATGTACCGCAAGCACAGGACCTTCTGCCAAAATATTCAAATTGTCATCGGTTACAATTGTTGCAATTTCAATAATTTGATCATTGTCTGTGTCTAGACCTGTCATTTCAAGGTCAATCCAAATCAGGCGGGTATCAGCGGTGCTGCTCATAAATGTGCAATCTTATTGGGTTTAAAAACAACTATAGTAGCAAATTAATTACATCTTGGGTGTCATTCAGGGGCTGCTTCATGCTATTTTTGCCATCTGATTTACCCGGTTTTTTTAGGATATGAATGGCCTTAATACGTAAGCGTCGTCTGACAGAGCAACAACAGCGCCGCATTCAGAAACAACAGAAAACACGTCAAGAAGATCTCGATACCTCCAGTGATCTTGAAGGTTTAGTGGTGCAACATTATGGCCGCCAACTTGAAGTGCAAGCTTTGTCTCGCCCTGACATTCACCCTGAAAAACCTGTGGTCGCCGATGGTGAGCCTGAACCTTTCTGGAAAGAGATTGAACTGGACAGCGTCTGGCGCTGTCATACCCGGACCAATCTGGATTTATTGGTAACAGGTGACCGGGTCAAATGGCAAGCCGATCCGAATACCGGTTTAGGAATTATTACCGCGATTCATCCGCGCAAATCGTTATTGACCCGCCCGGATCGCTATCACAAGGTTAAGCCGGTAGCGGCCAATATTTCACTGATTGTAATTGTGTTTGCACCATTGCCTGAACCAGCGCCGGGTCTGATCGACCGTTATCTGGTGGCCTGTGCCGATGCCGACATTCCTGCATTGCTGGTGATGAATAAAGCCGATTTATTGAAAGAAAACGATCCGATTCTGACTCTGCTGCAAGAATATCAAGACCTCGGCTATGAGGTGATGCAGACCCAGTCCGATGGCGACCTGACTGCACTGTCTAATCGTCTGGAAAATGAAACGGTGGCTTTCGTCGGTCAATCGGGTGTGGGTAAAAGCACGCTGATTAATGCCATCGTGCCGGATGCCGCACAGAAAACCAATATCATTTCCGAGAACTCGGCACTCGGTCAGCACACCACGACGTCAACGCGCTTGATCGGTTTTGGTGAAGGTGCGGCCCTGATTGATTCTCCGGGAATTCGTGAATTTGGCCTGTGGCACCTGACTTTAGATAAGGTACAAAGCGGCTTTCCTGAAATTGAAAACCTGCTCGGCCATTGTCAGTTCCGTAACTGTACCCATAAGCATGAAAAACAATGTGCTTTGCGTCAGGCTGCGGCCGCAGGTGAAATTTTACCGCGCCGACTGGACAGCTATTTACGTTTAATCGACGAAATCACTGAAGCACAGCAAAAAAATTAATTTTCTTAACCCTTGGCCCTTGAAGCGGTGATTTTGATCACCATATTTATGAGCTATACTCTTGGCAATTTTAAAATTGTAATTAGGTGAATTGTGGAACGTTGGTTCGAGTTTATGGGGAATCACCCCTTCTTATTTGGAACACTCGCGGTATTAGTGGTTTTGTTCTTCATTATCGAAGGTCAACGTAACGGTCGCAAAATTTCTCCGCAATCGCTGGGAATTTTAGTCAAAGCAAAAAATGCCATGCTGATTGATTTACGCGATGCAAAAGACTTCCGTGAAGGTCATATCAGCGGCAGCCGTAATATTCCATATAGCCAGATTACAAAACATGTTGAAGAGCTGAAAGCATCTGATCGCCCTTTGGTGTTCATTTGTAACCTTGGACAGGTGGCTGGTACTGCGCTACAGCAGGTCGGTCATGCCGATGCCTACCGTCTTGATGGCGGCGTCAGCAACTGGAAAGCTCAAGGTTTACCTTTGGTGAAAAGCAAATAATCCACGAACAGGAGATTGATCATGGCTGAAGTTACTATTTACTCGACGACTGTATGTCCTTATTGCGTGCGTGCAAAACAGCTACTGGAACGTAAGGGTGTGGCATATAAAGAGATTAACTTGTCTCAAGAAGCGCCTGAAGTACGTCTTGAATTGATGCAGCGTACCAATCACCGTACCGTGCCACAAATTTTTATTAATGATCAGTTCATCGGTGGTTTTGACCAACTTTATGCTTTAGAGCGTGAAGGCAAACTTGATGAATTGCTGGCTTAACCTTACTAAAATTATCACTTCATATTAAGGATCAAAAAATGAGTGAAGAACAACAAGCTCAACCACAATTGGCATTAGAGCGTATTTACACCAAAGATATTTCTTTTGAAGTTCCTGGGGCGCAAGTTTTTACCAAGCAATGGCAACCTGAGTTAAACATCAACCTTTCTTCTTCTGCAGAAAAAATTGATGAAACTCATTTTGAAGTAGCTTTGAAAGTCGTGGTTCAAGCAACCAACGAAGGTGATACCGCGTTTATCGTTGATGTGACTCAAGCCGGTATTTTCCTAGTAGATGGCGTTGAAGAAGAGCGTCTTCCATATATCCTGGGTGCATACTGTCCGAACATCCTGTTCCCGTTCCTACGTGAAGCAGTGAATGATATGGTGACTAAAGGTAGCTTCCCACAATTGCTACTGACTCCAATCAACTTCGATGCTGAATTTGAAGCCAATATGCAACGTGCGCAAGCCGCTGCTGTGGATGGTCAAGCTTAATCGCTGTCCTTCAAATCTAAAAAAGACCGCTTATGCGGTCTTTTTTATTGCCTTGAGTGGCCTCCCCCTTTATCAAAGGGGGAATGAGGGGGATTTTAATCATTTCCTCACTCAGAGGAAAAAGTCATTCCCCTCTCTCTCACTCTCTCCCTGAGGGAGAGAGAACTTATAGGATTTATTCCGCATCCGCCATCAAATCAGCGCTCATCCCAACAGTGTTAAAGCCGGCATCAACATACAGGATTTCACCAGTAATTCCGTTAGCCCATGGCGAGCACAGGAATAATGCGGCATTACCAACATCTTCAATTGTCACATTACGTTTCAGTGGCGCAACTTTCTCATTCAGGTCAAGCATTTTACGGAATGATTTAATACCTGAAGCTGCCAAGGTACGGATTGGACCCGCAGAGATCGCGTTCACACGAATACCTTCCTGACCCAAGCTAGACGCCAAATAACGTACGCCTGCTTCCAGGGATGCTTTGGCCATACCCATCACGTTATAGTTTGGCATTACACGCTCAGAACCTTGATAGGTCAATGTCAGCAAACAGCCTTGACGGATTTGCAGCAAAGGTTTTGCCGCACGTGCCATGGCAATAAAGCTATAGGCACTGATGTCATGTGCGATATTAAAACCTTCACGGTCGGTAATATCAGTGAAGTCACCATCCAGCGTATGTGCCGGTGCAAAACCGATAGAATGCACCACGCCGTCCAGACCATCCCAGTGTTTCGCCAATTCAGCAAATGCCTGATCAATTTCAGCATCTACTGCCACATCACAAGGAAAAACCAGTTTCGAACCAAACTGTTCAGCAAAGTCATCTACCCGCTTTTTCAGCTTTTCATTTGGATAAGTAAAAGCCAATTCAGCACCTTCACGATGCAATGCTTGAGCAATACCAAAAGCAATCGATAATTTACTCGCAATGCCCGCGATCAAGAAGCGCTTACCCGCCAAAAGTCCTTGTGCCATGTGAATCTCACCTAAAAGAATGTATATGGCATGATGCCAAGTCTGAAGCATTTTAGAAATTGCATAATGCACCTTTTTTTCGATTTATGATGAACTGGGAATTTAAGACTGAGTTAAGAGTATTAACTTAAATGGTCAGATGCAGGGCCTGATGAGTATTTTGCCAGAGCTGTTCAGCCAGTTCCTCTTTGTGCATATGCAGGCTCTTTGCCAGTCCTTGCAGCACATAAGGTAAATTTGCAGGTGTATTTCGGGTACGTTGCTCGGTCGAGCTTTGACAACAGAGTGGCGTCATATCCGGACAGTCAGTTTCCAATACCAAATGTTCTGGTCCGACATACTGCACCACTTGATGAAGTTTTTTGGCATTTAGATTGGTGATTTGCCCGGTGATGCCCAGTTTGAATCCCAGCTTGATAAAAGCCTTGGCTTCCTCAATCCCACCACCAAAGGCATGCGCAATGCCGCCCTGTTTAAACTGCTGCTGTTTTAAAATCTGCAAAACCTCCGCATGCGATTTGCGGATATGCAGCAAAACCGGCTTATCAAATTGCTGTGCCAGTTCAAGCTGTGCAGCAAAAAAATCTTTTTGCTTCTGAAAAATTTCCGCCTGTTTGTGCTGTTTTAAAAAGGTATCCAGACCGATTTCGCCAATGGCAATGCATGGTTCAGTTTTGAGCAGCCGTTCCAAATCGTATAGATGTTCAGCCTGATGCTGTTCAATATAAAACGGATGCAAGCCGGGTGCCAAATGGCTTTGCGGGGCATTTTCCAGATCATTGATGAAGTGATGGGTCCTTAACAAATCTTGAAAACGGTTTTGTAAAAAACCAATTAGAACCAGATGCTCGACACCTGCCGCTTTGGCCGCATACGCCAACTGTTCCCGATCAGGATCAAAATCGGGAACATCAAAATGGGTATGCGTATCAAACAGTTTTAAGGTCATTTGGCTTTTGCAGCAGATGCTGGCTGTGCCTCAGAGGCAGCTTTTTCAGTTTGAGGCAGAGATTCAGGTTTCAGTACACCTTGTAGCTGCTCATAAGGAATCATTAAACGTGGCAAGCCAACCACATATGGCCCAATTTCATATTCGGCATATTGCAAGACCAGACCTTGTTGAGCCAGATAGAAATTATCGGTGAGTTTGAACTTCCAGGCCTGCTCATATTCCGCCACATCTTTGGCCAGCTTGGATTCTACCACCCAGTTTTTAAACGCATCATAAGCACGCGCTTCCAGTTGGGCTTTCTGTTTGGCCGCAATAATGTCATCCAGCTTAACCAATTTTTTCTGCTCCAGATCAAAATTATAATAAGTCTGTGCAGATGCGCCGTGTGCGCCTCCCAAATAGTAACTACTGTTCAGAACCACGGTCGCCAATGGATCTCCTGAATTCAGAATCTTGGGCTTAATCATCAGGCTAATACTATGACTGGCACTCAGGGCCTTGAGCTCCTTATCCAGATTCAAGAAAGTCTGCATATAGGGCTGGGTTTGCTGCTCAAGCTGCTGTTTCGGTGTGGTCACTGTGGCCAAAGCCGCTTTAGGTTCAGAGGCGGCAACGTCTGCTTCGCTGGCAGCGCTCACTTTTGCCGGTTCAATTGCATCCACAGACAGGATACTTTTCAACTGTTGCAGAATCTGCTGGTCGATCCATTCATCAATAAAGCTCTGATTACTATTCAGGCGTTCGATCGAGATTTCTGGACAGCTTTTGTCTTCACATTCTGGAATCGCCAGCTTGAGCTTTTCGGTATCGCCGCTGAGTTTAAGTGCTTCAGCTTCGGCTTGTAGCACCTCGGAAGCACTTGAGTCTTCCGGCTCATTACTCTTCGGCTGGCAGGCACTCAGCAAGATCGCTGATGCCAGGATGGATAAATAAAAGATATTCTTGTATTTTGGCATTCATTCACCTTTTTGGAACCTGTAATCTTGCAGGATCATGAGCTTTAAAACATATGCTGATAGATATCAGCTTTCAAGACCTGTTGTGTTTGTTGTTTTGTTAAATAAATATCCAGTTGTTTGGCGTCTTTGCTAATTTCATGGCTGCGAAAATGCAGACCAATACCCTCCTGATCAAAAAACCAGTCAGCTTGTCCCCAATACAGTTTTTTCGGCGCTTTCTGCTGCACTTGCTGATCATTTTCTTTGAGCCATGTCTCATAGGCTTGCTGAATAATCTGATCCATTAATAACTGTTGCTTAGGATCGATAATATCCAGTGGGGTCAGCATTTTCTGCTGGTGGCGATCAGCCACAAAAAAATAATAGCGCTCATGCACGCTGACATTTTCCTGTTTAGTATCGACCCCGATCTGCATCAATACATATTGATTGCGCTGGTAAGGAATACGGGTATATAGCGACAGTTCATAAGCCTTGTTCAAATTGAGCTGCGCCTGCCAGGCATCCGATTTTTTTACATAGGCATTGATCGCCTGCTGTAAATTCATGTCCTGTTTCAAGCCGATTTGATCCTGGATCACTTTGGCCTGCTGCTTTTCAATCCATTGGTTCATCCATGGATCAACCGTATGCAAGGTCTGAATATCCAGATTGATACAGTTTTTATTTTCACAAAATGGCAAGGCAATCTTGGCCGGCTGCTCTTGAATATTCAGATAAGGCAAAACATCTGCGGTCTGCTGAGCTGCGGTGATTTTCTCATTTTCCGGAGTATTAACAGGCTCTTTTTCGCTTTGATCACAGCCACTCAGGACAAGACTTAAACCAATCACAGAACCGAGGACGACTTCCTTGCTGAGCTTCATTCTCTTTGCTATATCTATCGAGTTATTAATTGCTTAAATGTAGCATAAAATAAAACAGCTTCCGGAGAAGCTGTTTTATATTTTTAAACTTTAGCTGCGGAACGTTAAAGTTTAGTGTTCACGCGTATTGTGGAACACGATGTCCGGATAACGTTCTTGCATCAGCTGCAAATTCACGCGGCTTGGTGCGAGATATGTCAAATGACCACCACCATCGACAGACAACTGGTCATGAGCTTTTTTCTTGAATTCGTTGAATTTCTTCTCGTCATCGCAAGACACCCAACGTACTGTGTTGATGCTGACCGGTTCGTAAACACAATCAACTTTGTATTCTTCTTTCAGACGGTAAGCCACCACTTCAAACTGTAGCACACCCACCGCACCCACGATCAGGTCGTTGTTATTCTGTGGCATGAATACCTGGGTTGCCCCTTCTTCAGAAAGCTCTTTCAGACCTTTTTGCAGCTGCTTGGATTTTAATGGATCCTTCAAGCGGACACGGCGGAACATTTCAGGCGCAAAGTGCGGAATACCGGTAAACTGAAGTTTCTCACCCGAGGTAAATGTATCACCGATCTGAATGGTGCCATGGTTATGCAGACCAATAATATCACCCGGCCAAGCTTCTTCCAGATGCTGACGATCGCCAGCCAGGAAAGTTAAGGCATCGCTGATGCGCACATCTTTATCCAAACGTACATGCTTCATCTTCAAGCCTTTTTCATACTTGCCTGAACAGATCCGCATGAAGGCAATACGGTCACGGTGTTTCGGATCCATATTGGCCTGAATCTTGAAGACAAAACCGGTAAAGCCTTCTTCATCCGCTTCTACAACACGATCTTGGGTCGGATGGGCTTTAGGAGATGGTGCATATTGACTGAAGGCATCCAGAACATGGTCGACACCAAAGTTACCCAAGGCTGTACCGAACAACACAGGCGTTTGACGACCGGCCAGGAATTCTTCACGATCTAAAGGCTCATTGGCCATTTGTACCAGTTCCAGCGATTCTTCAAATGCCGCCCAAGCCAGTTCACCCACTTTCTCACGAAGATCAGGATAGTCATAACCATCTCGCACTTCGATCTCGGTAATGACTGAACCGAAACCGGCTTTATACACGTAGAATTTTTCTTCGATTAAATTGAATACACCGGCAAAATCACGGCCAGTACCGAGCGGCCAGGTGATCGGAACACATTTAATTTTCAGAACGTTTTCGATTTCATCCAGAAGCTCAAGCGGTTCACGGATTTCACGGTCCATTTTGTTGACGAATGAGATGATCGGGGTATCGCGCATACGACACACTTCCATCAATTTAATGGTTCGGTCTTCGACACCTTTTGCACCATCAATCACCATCAGCGCCGAGTCTACCGCGGTTAGGGTACGGTAGGTATCTTCCGAGAAGTCTTCATGTCCCGGGGTGTCCAGAAGATTGATCATCTTGTCTTTAAAAGGAAATTGCATCACCGAGGTGGTAATCGAGATACCACGCTCTTTTTCCATTTCCATCCAGTCCGATGTTGCGGCCCGGTCAGATTTACGGCTTTTTACCATCCCGGCCACCTGAATAGCCTGACCCCATAACAGCAATTTTTCTGTCATGGTGGTTTTACCGGCATCGGGGTGGGAAATAATAGCGAACGTACGTCGCTGGGCGACTTGTGCCGCCAGTTCTTGCTTAAAGCTCATGAAATACACCTACTGCTCAATGCACAGCATTCGAGATCAAATTCGATCAATATGAAAAAAATTGGCGATATTGTAGCAGAGTTTCAGGGTGGAGTTCCGTTAGCCATGTTGTCTATCCTGACGCTCAATGAATTAGAGCGCTATTAACGGAATTGTAAGTTTTCTAGTCGTTGTTCATCTACCGGCAAGCCCAGCAAAAAGCCTTGTAACTGTTCACAACCGAGCCGGGTTAAAATTTCTGCTTGCGCTTCTGTTTCAACACCTTCGGCGGTCACCACCAAGCCCAGTTTTATGGCCAGCTGAATAATGCTTTCCAGAATCATTTCCTCTTTGGAGCCGACTGCCAGATTTTTGATAAATTCCCGGTCAATTTTTAACTCATCTACGGCGAAATTCTTTAAATAGAGAAAACTGGAATGCCCTGTACCAAAATCATCAATGGCTAGACGGATGCCCATTTGTCTTAAGCGCTTAAAGCTGCGCATACTCACATCAATATGATGCATGGCAGTCGATTCAGTAATCTCGATCATTAAATGCTGAGGACTGATTTTATATTGTGCAAATAACTTTTCTAAAGTACTAAACAAATGCTTATGCTCAAATTGTACTGCAGACAAATTGACCGCGATAGGGAAAAATTCAGTATGTGTCTGTTGCCATTTTTGAATCTGCTGACAGGCCAGCTCCAATGCACAATAGCCCATTTGAATAATCAGTCCGGTTTTTTCAGCCGCATTGATAAACAGATTCGGGCCGAGCAAACCAAACTGGGGATGGTTCCAGCGAATTAATGCCTCTACCCCACACAAGCTACGGTCTTTGGTCCGAAACTTGGGCTGATAAAACAGCACAAACTGCTGCTCTTCCACGGCTATATATAGGTCATTAATCAGGGTACTCTGGCTCTTGCTTTCATCCTGGTCGGTAGAATAATTAAAGACTGAATAGGTATTGCGCCCCTGATACTTGGAACTCAGCATGGCGGCATCAGCATTGACCAGCAGATCCTGTAAATTCTTGCCGTGTTCCGGATACATGGCAATACCAATACTGCTCGAGATATGAATACTCTTGCCTTCAATCAGGAAACTTTCCTGAATCAGTTCAAGAATCTGTTCTGACATTTTTGCAGCTTTGGCGACTGAAGTATTTTCCAGTACCAGCAGAAATTCATCCCCACCGATTCTGAGCAGCTTGGAATGATGGCCTAATAACAGATGAATCCGCGTGGTCAATTGAATCAGCAACTGATCGCCGACCAGATGGCCAAACACATCATTGACTGCCTTAAAACGATCCAGATCGATATATAAAAAAGCAATTTCATGCTGCTGTTCGGACTGACCTGAAAACAGCAGATTTGCATATTCAGCCAGATACAAACGGTTAGGTAATTTGGTCAGATTGTCCTGAATGGTCTGATTTTCAATTTGTTGATTCGCCCATGCAAGCTGACGGTTGCGTAATCCCACACGCAGTTCGGACACGATGATACAAATCAGCGTTACCAGCAGCAATCCACTCATCAGTATCATGGCCAGAAATAGCTGATCATGTGCCTGAACTAATTCCGGTGACTGTTGCATATGGGCGGCAGTAAAATTGAATGACATCATGCTAATAGAGTGCATGCCAAAGATGCTGAGTGCGATCACACCTAATACGAGAACTGACCGGAAAAATGACCAGGTACTTCTGGTACTTAACCAGAGGATAAACATAGATGCAATGCATATCACCAGAACAGACAGGAGCATCAGGCCCAAATCCATCTCATATTTATTCAGCACAAAACTTGCTGTCAGCCCAATAAAATGGATCAACCATATGAATAGGCCCAATAGCATGGCGGTTAGCATTAAATTGAAGGTTTTAAAGTTTAGCTGTAAAGCGCCTGAAGCAAATTTTTTAATCCGTGCGATGAGATAGCAAGCAACCAATGCAGAAAGAACGGACCCGATGAACAGACCAATATCATGCTGAATATCAATCATAAAAAATGTTCCCCATCGGTGATCATTTTTATTATTCTCTGCACTGATATTTCCATTTTCATCCGATCAAATTTGAACTCAGTAAAATCTCAAGACTGACTATCCATGCAAGCCAATTGGTCTGCAACAACATCAGTCTTAACTAAAATTTAGAATTTATATTTCTTTCTTTTGAAGTTGAGAATTGCCCCAAAAATAAAACTCAACAGAAAAATAAAATACAACTTATATATTAGAAGTGTTTCAAATTTAAGCAAATATTTAGCTTCATTTTTTTAGCTCATTTATTCGATCACCATCACAATTTTTTTCTTTTTATTTAGACAGATGGCACTTCATAGCAAAATTTTATTTGGTCTTTTGTGCAGATTTGCAAAAGAAAAAAATAGCCTGTCGAAACAGGCTATTTTAATGAATGATAAATAATGTTAAATCTTAGGATTTTTTCTGTAATTTGGCATAATCCAGCAACACATGTGCAGCTTCGATCACAAAGGCTTCTTCTTCAGGAAGCGCCGGACGCTCTTTGGCTTTCATTTTGGCACGGGTTTCAATCAGTGCATCCATTGAAGCCTGATAAGTTTCCCAGTTCGGATAAGGTTTAAGACCTGTAGCCATACGGCGGGTATTTTCTGCCTCCAGCGTTTTTTGCTCCATGGCAATCAACTCTGCTTTACGCTGTTGCAAGTCCAGTACCTGACGCTTTTCTTCCTCGGCTTTTTTCATCACCGCCTTACGCTGTTCCAGATACTTGAACTGAGAATCCAGCACGACCCGTTGCTGAGAAAGTTTAGCCAATTCAGGTACATATTTCTGTACTGCACCTTCACGTTTAAACGGTGCGGTTGGAATGGTATCCCACTGCAAGGCATTTTTAGCCTTACGCTCACCAAACTCTTCATTATAAATATCGACCAGTTTAATGTCTGGCACAACCCCTTTATTCTGGGTACTACCACCAGTCACCCGGTAGAATTTACGCTGTGTCAGTGTCGCCTGACCATGGGCCAAGCTATCCAGTTGCACCTGCGCCGTACCCTTACCAGTGGTGGTACTGCCAATCACAATCCCACGTTCATAATCCTGAATCGCTGCGGAGTAAATTTCGCTGGCCGAGGCAGAGGCCAGATTGATCATTACTGCCAAAGGACCCGCATAGGTTTGTGCACCGCCATCATCATCTTCAAAGACGCTAACATTGCCATTACCATCACGAATCTGCACCACTGGGCCAGATTTAATCACCTGCCCCAACATACGTGCCACTTCTTCTAGTGAGCCACCCGGGTTATTCCGCAAATCGACAATAATTCCGGCAACATTCTTCGCTGCCAGCTCTTTCAAGGCTTTGTTAGTATCTTCAGACACCGAACGATAATCGGTACCGGCACGGCGTGCGCGATAGTTCAGGTAGAACGACGGAATTTCGATCACACCATATTGATATTTCTTGCCATCGCGTTGAATGTCGACTACACGTGTACGTACACCGGCATCTTCTTCCTGAATCACGTCACGGGTAATGGTCACATTACGTGCCTGCCCCATGGCAGCACCCGCACCGAGTAAGCGTAAAGTGACTTTAGTGCCACGTTTACCGCGAATCAGACCGACAATTTCATTACTTGGCCAGCCAATGACATCGACCATTTGCTCGCCGTCTTGGGCCACACCAATGATACGATCACCTGATTTCACCTGACCGGATTTGCTGGCTGGACCACCTTCAACGATGGTTTCAATCTTGGTGTAATCTTCATTGCCACGTTCCGGGCGAATCGATACGCCGACGCCTTCCAGCTGTAAAGTCGTCTGACGATTCAGCTCCATCGCATCCACAGGCGGGAAATAATTGCTGTGCGGATCATAAGTCAGCATCATCGCGTTCAGTGTCTTGTCGAGCACATCATCACTTTTGACGCGGCTGAGACGTTCCAGCTGACGGGTATAACGCTTGGTCAAGGTTTGCGCAGGCGTTAGATCTTCAGGACCCGTGAGGTCTTGTCCATTGGCCAGTTCCGGATTGGCTTTCAGGGCTTTCTGCTTGGCCAATTCCTCTTCTTTACTAATGGTCAGATTGATCAACTGAGACACCAGCATTTTTGACCAATGCGCGCGCTGTTCAGCTTCAGTTTTAAAGAACGGTGCTTTTTCACGATCCGTTTCGATATAAACATTCGGCTGATTCAGATTTTGCGGTTTTTTCAGCTCATTCAACATATAGGTGTAGAACTGGTGCAAGCGCTGTTGATATTGCGCATGCATTTCATAAGGACCAGACAAATTGCCGGCTTTCAGATTGGCACCAAAATTGGCACCGTAGCGTTTCTTATAGTTTTCAACTTCTGGGGCCAGAAACAGACTGTGTTCCGGATCAAGACTATCAATATAGAAATCAAAAATACGCTGCGAAGTCTGGGCATCCAGACGCATATTTAAATAATGCTGACGGTCAACCAGGGTTGCCAGCTGACGTGACACCAGCGCCTGCTCTTGAGATGGCTGAATTGCTTTACTGACCACTTCATTACTATTGGCCGCAATCGCATCATTCACTACATGGGTAAAAAAGAATCCACCTGTCGCAATCGCAACTGCGCAAGCTATAGTTTGAAATTTCATAAATAATTCGTACTTCCTTGGCCTAGAGACCAATGTGACCGTGTTGCTTTTCGACCAGAATTTAACGTATTCAGCATCTTAAACAACTTAATATGTTTATGTCGTGTAGTTTTATCATATTCTGTGCTGACAAAGTGTAGCAAATCATTGCAGAATTCAGGTATTGTTTTCTCCGAAAACTCTAAAACGGATTCCGCATATGATTGGCGCATTGATGCTCGACATCGCAGGCACAACCCTCACTCAAGAAGATATTGAACTATTAAGTGCGCCGCAAGTCGGTGGAGTGATTTTATTTGGTCGCAATATCGAATCTCCAGCGCAAGTCCGTGCTTTGACCGATCATATGCGTCAGGTGCGTCCTGATATTTTAATTGCGGTCGATCAGGAAGGTGGTCGTGTCCAGCGTTTAAGACAGGGCTTTACCCTGCTGCCTGCCATAGGAAAATTTGGCGAACTTTATACGAGCGATCCACAAAGCGCCCTAGAGCTGGCTGAAAAATGCGGCTGGCTGATGGCGACTGAAGTGCTGGCTGTCGGAATTGATTTCAGCTTTGCCCCAGTACTGGACTTGAATGACATCAGTGATGTGATCGGTGATCGTAGCTTTGCCCAAAATATCCAGGACATTATTCCACTCGCCAGCGCATTTCTAAAAGGTATGAAACGTGCCGGTATGGCTTCAACTGGTAAACATTTCCCCGGTCATGGCTCGGTCAAAGCGGACTCGCATGTTGCTGCAGCAATTGATACGCGCTCTTATACAGAGATTCAGCAAAAAGATATGCAAACATTTATCCAACTGCAATCACAACTGGATGCGCTGATGCCGGCTCATGTCATCTATAGCCAAGTTGATCTAAATCCAGCCGGATTCTCTGAATTCTGGATTCAGAAAGTTTTACGTCAGGAGCTTGGTTTTGACGGTGTCCTGTTCTCAGATGATTTAAGCATGCAGGCCGCCTGTGTCGCAGGCGGTGCCGATGCCCGAATTCAGGCCGCACTCAAAGCGGGTTGTGATATGGGGCTAGTCTGCAATGATCGTGCAGCACAATGTATTGCACTGGAAGGGATTGTTGATCTGCCCCTTCCGAACCAGCAACGTCTGGAACGTATGCGCGGCAACATCCCGAACATCCAGATTGGGTCAGAGCTTGATCTGGGAGAAGCATGGCGCAATATCCGTGATGAAATAGTGGCGTTCAAACAGCAGATGAGCTAAAGCTTTTTAATCCAGTCAACACAAAAAAAAGGAACACGACAAAGTGTTCCTTTTTAATTATAGTAATGAAAAGGTTACACAATTATTTAATCAATTTAAAAATAACAATAAGGTAAGAACGATATGACAGAAACACTTTCACAACATCGCCATATTTCATTTACTGCGCACTATACCGGCTATATCTGGTATCAAATGGGGATCTCGCATCCAGCCTTTGCGACCACTAAAGGTAAAATTCTGGCCAAACTGCTTCACCCACTTGAATCCTGGGCAGAACGCCATGTCGGCGGTAGCATGCGTACGACACTTAAGCAGCGTCATCAAATGATTGATGAGCATTTGTGTCAACTAATTGAGCAACATCCACAACTTCAGGTTCTTGAAATTGCCTGCGGACTATCTCCACGAAGCTGGAATTTCAGACAGAAATTTCCAGAGATTAATTATCGTGAACTGGATTTGCCTGATATGGCCAAGATCAAGACGCAGGCTTTACAGCAAATTGATCAGCATGCACCTGAAGTCCTGACTGCCGATATTTTTAGTGAAGAACTGGACTGTATTTTTCAGATGTTTGACCGCAACCAGCCCTTAGTGGTCATTAGTGAAGGACTGATTAATTATTTTGATCAGCAGATGTTACGCATTCTGATGCAGGGTATTACAGAAAATGCGCAGTATTTCCCGGCAGTTCACTATCTCAGCGATATTTACCCCGAACCGGTGAAAAATAAACTAGCGAACTTTATCTGGAGCAGTAGCCGTCTGCTTAAATTCATGTCTCGCAGTGCGTTTACCTTTCATTTTAAATCCCCTCAAGAACTACAGCACTTTTTTCAAGATGCAGGATTTGACCAGGTTGAGGTACAACAACCACAACGTTATTTTGCCGAGCCTCATCAGCCAAACCCGACTCATGAACAGGATGAACATTTAGGTGATCTGGTCTGGATGATTCATGCCGTGAAAAAAAACAGCGTTTAAGTACGCTGTTTTTTAATGCTGCTGTTTTTTAAATTGCTGCATCAAATACTTCAGTTTGTGACAGTACTTTTTGCATTTGTACAAAGCGTAATAAGCGTTCTGCGACTTCAAAACTGCCATGTTTGAATAAAGCACGCAGCTGAGTATCATCCTGTTCAAAGATCAGGCACTCAATCTGAAATTCCCCAACTTCATCTTCCAGATGCAAGGCCAGATCACGTGGATAAGCTGTTGCGCATACTGCCTGTTCTACATCTAACTCCAGCAATACCCCAAAGAAATTCATGTCCACGATCTCTGCTTTTAAAATGAGATCAGAATGACGATGACTGAGGAAACGCTGTGAATCTTGCACCTGAATCCGCTCTTCACCGCGACGTTCAAGCTGCTGTATCTGCTCAGGGCTAAACGGAATAATTCCCGGCAACTGATCGACCGGTTCATCACGTAAGAAGGTTGCAAACAGATGCATGGTTTCTTTACGACGTTGTAACTGCGGTACATGATCGGCGCCTGCAATTTGTACATACTGCATATTCGGACATTGCAGGGCAAAATTGGCATTCTCATGTGGCAAGGTAAAACTGTCATATTGCCCACATGCCACCAGCACTTTGCACTGTGGAATCGGCACATTGGTCAGACGCAATAAACGGTTGCAATTGATATCATAACGATCCTGTTCGGTGGCCGTAAATTCCGCCATCTGTTTAAAGAACAAACGCTTTGCAGTCGGTGACATCCGGGTTTCTGTTAAACGTGCATGATTCACCAGGTACAAAATGACGGCCTGACCAAATTCATCCATACGCTGTTCTTTCATTAGATGCAAAGACTCTTCCAGCAGCATCCGCCAGCTTTTACGGGTTTTCTGCATCACACCCATCAGGATCATCCGATCGACCAGTTCAGGACGCTGATCTGCCAAACAGGAAGCCACCACTGAACCCAAGGACATGCCTAGAATTGCCACTTGCGGCAGCTGCATCTGTTCCAGCCAGCGCCCCAGCATCGCAGCAAGGTCTTCAAGCTCCAGTGTTCCGGCAGACAGCCCTGTATCGACATTACTAATCTGCTGGTTGGCCCCCATGGACGGTAGGTCAATCAGAATGATGGGACCTGCATCAAAAAGCTGTTCTACACAGTATTTGTAGGAATTAAAATTCTGGAAAGCTCCCCCAATAATCACCATGGGTCTTAAATGTAAGGTATCCGGACGGGCGATCGCCATATATTCGATTTTCCAGCCCTCCATCCAAGTCGTACGTGGCGGCTGCTTAAAACTGTGCTTATCATAAAGATCAAAAAAGCCCTTATGGCTAGGTTGTTCCAATACATGGGCATCCATATGAATGATGGAATTCATATTCCTTTTCCTCCGTCCTTGCCTTATTTTTATTGTACAAGTCATGCTTAACAGATCTTATATTTCAGGCGCATTCCGGTGTGCCTGAACACGCATCCTGCTCTTTAATAGTTATAAATGACATCAATGTCGCGTGTTTCATTCTATACAGAGCTGCTTTTCACAAGCAACCGCTTGATTGACCACTTATCTGCTTTTAAACAGAAAACAATTTCAAAATGTTTAGAAGTCTGCGAAAACGGATGATTTTTAACAGATGGGCTTCATTGTGCAGCAACAGGCTGTTAATATCGAAATGAAATTTCTAAGTGATCAAACCGCTATGCAAGAGTCTATTGAACAATACATGCAAACGGTAGGACAGCAGGCACGCCAGGCTTCTCGCATTTTGGCTCGCGCGTCCACCCAAACTAAAAATAATGCGTTATCCGCTATTTATACGGCTTTGGAAAATAGCCAGGCTGCTATTTTGGCTGCTAACCAGAAAGATATGACCAAGGCGCATAACAACAATCTGGACTCAGCCCTGCTTGATCGCTTAGAACTCAACCCCGCACGCTTTAAAGGTATGTTACAGGGCCTTAAAGATGTCATTGGCCTGAAAGATCCGATTGGTGAAATTAGTGATATGGCTTATCGCCCATCCGGGATTCAACTGGGCAAGATGCGTGTGCCTTTGGGTGTGGTCGGCATGATCTACGAGTCACGTCCTAACGTCACGTTGGAAGCTGCATCACTCGCACTCAAATCAGGCAATGCCATTATTTTACGGGGTGGCTCAGAAGCTCTGGAATCAAATCAGGCCATTGCTGTCGCGATTCAGCATGGCCTGAAAGTCGCAGGCTTACCTGAGGCTGCCGTACAAGTGGTAAACACGACTGACCGCGCTGCTGTTGGCCAGTTGATTACCATGACCGAATATGTGGATGTGATTGTGCCTCGTGGCGGCAAGAGTCTGATCGAACGGATTACCGAGGAAGCACGTGTGCCGGTCATTAAACATTTAGATGGCAACTGTCATGTCTATGTGGAAGCTCAAGCAGACTTGTTAAAAGCCTTGCCGATTGCGCTCAATGCCAAAACCCATCGCTATGGCGTATGTAATGCCATGGAAACCCTGCTGGTCGATGAAAAAGTCGCTGAAGAATTCTTGCCACGCATCGCAGAGCTATACCAAGAGAAAAAAGTCGAACTGCGTGGTTGCCGGGAAACCCAGCGTATTCTTGGAGATGCAGTCATTACAGCAACCGAAGAAGACTGGTATACCGAGTATCTGGGCCCGATTCTGGCGATCAAAGTTGTTTCTGGTATAGAAGAAGCCATTGAGCACATTAACAAATATGGCTCGCATCATACTGATTCTATTATTACGGAAAACTACAGTCTGGCACGCGAATTTCTGGCGGGTGTAGATTCAAGTTCGGTCATGATCAATGCCTCTACTCGTTTTGCAGATGGTTTTGAATATGGCTTAGGCGCAGAAATCGGGATTTCGACCGATAAAATCCATGCTCGTGGCCCAGTCGGTCTTGAAGGCCTGACTTCGCAGAAATGGATTGTCTTTGGTGATGGTCAGATTCGCCAATAAGTATTCAGATCGCTCATTTAAAACAGCCTCATGTGTGAGGCTGTTTTTTTATGGACAGATAAATTCACACTGAAATACATGGATCAGAACCTTCAGGTCATTTTATTGATGAATCTCTTTATAGAATTGTATTTAGAAACAATATTTGCCTTTTCAGGCGCTAAACTAAAAACCAATTTGTTCTAAAATTAAATTTAAGCAGAATTGAGTATTCTTATTGATCATCTCTTCAGCATCATTTTATTTATAAATGAAAACTATGAACTGATAAATTTTAGTTATTATTGTTAAATCGGTCGATAATGCTTAAGTCTAATCTGCTAAAGTCTATCTAGGACAGAAAAAAAACAAATGTTAAAACATATTCATTGATCTGGATTGCTGCTTCATTGTCCGCAATTGGGTCAAGCAAATGGACGAGAATTTTAATTAAAAATTGGGTAATCAATCGTGTCTAAATCAGTATTAGTTATTAATTGTGGCTCTTCTTCAATCAAGTTTGCATTACTTCTTGAGGAGCAGAATTTCCGTATTCATGGTTTAGCTGAGAACTTAGGCACAGAGAATGCTCGCATTAAAGGTGTAACGGTTGGCAATGAGCCAGTCGATATCCATATTCCATTTGCTGACCACAAAAAAGCACTTGAAGTGGGTCTTGAACGTCTGGCCAACTACCGTCCGGACGCGATCGGTCACCGTGTCGTACATGGTGGCAGCCTGACCAAGGCTGAACTGATCAATGACGAGATTATTGAAAAAATTCGTGAAGCAACGCCGCTTGCGCCATTACACAATCCGGCACACTTAATTGGTATTGAAGCAACCAAACGCTTATTCCCGGAATTACCACAAGTTGCAGTATTTGATACTGCCTTCCATCAAACCATGCCAGCGCATGCTTATCGTTATGCCCTGCCGAAATTTTTATATACTGCTCATGGTGTGCGTCGCTATGGCTTCCACGGGACTAGTCATGCCTATGTTTCAGAACGTGGTTCTGAACTGGCAGGTAGTTTCAAACAAGGTGGCTGGTTAACTGCGCATTTAGGTAATGGTAGCTCGACCTGTGCCGTTTGGAATGGGCAAAGTGTAGATACTTCAATGGGCTTAACTCCGCTTGAAGGCATTGTTATGGGCACACGCAGTGGTGATGTCGATCCAAGCCTGCATAGTTTCTTGGCGAAAAACCTGGGTTGGGACATTTATAAAATTGACAAGATGCTGAATAGCCAAAGTGGTCTTTTGGGTCTGTCTGACCTGTCGAATGACATGCGTACCCTGATTGAAGCTTCAGAACAAGGCAATGAAGATGCCGCACTGGCGATTGAAGTATTCTGCTACCGTTTAGCTAAATCTCTGGCAGCGTTGAGCTGTGGTCTGCCACGTCTTAATGGTCTGTTCTTCACTGGCGGTATTGGCGAAAATTCAGCCTATATCCGCGAAAAGACCATGACTTACCTGCCCCACTTCGGCTTCAATCTGGATAAAAACGCCAACAATGAATTGAAACGCGGTACTGAAGGTCGGATCGATTCAGGTACAGGCCCACAAATCTGGGTAGTGCCAACAGATGAAGAAGGCCGTATCGCACAAGAAGTTCAAAGTGTGGTTGAACTTGAGGTGGAGCGCAATACTGCAAAAAAGTCTAAAGCTGAGGTAACGCCTGCATAAGCAGGCTTAGCCACTTTTTAACTGATTTTTATTATTCTGCGACTGATATCACTTATGAAAACGATTTTATTGGTTCCCACTGGGGAAGGCGTAGGCTTAACTTCTGCATGTTTGGGCCTGATTTATGCACTGGAATGCCAAGGGGTAAAAGCTGGTTTCCTGAAACCTTTTGCCCAGGAATTGAATGAAATCGAAGACCGAACCACGGCTTTGTATCGTCATATTTCTCAAAGTGAAACTGTTGAACCCATCCGTTATAGCAAAGTCTTGCAGCAGATCAATCTGGGTGAACAGGATGAATTGCTTGAAGAAGCGGTACGTCTGCATCGTCAAATTGCTAAACAGCATGACCTGATTATTGTCGAAGGTCTGCTGCCAAATACTCAGGACAGTTTTGCCGATGATTTGAATGCTTCACTGGCACAAGCTCTTGATGCCAAAGTTATTGTGGTCAGCAATGCCAATATTCAGCAGCCAAGCCAAACCGCAGACAAAGTTGAACATCAGCTGCGTAATTTTGGTGGCGCTAGCTCTACCCGTCTGGCAGGTATCATGTTAATGCGCACCAAAGGCCTGCCTGAAGAATCTGCGCAGATTCCTGTCACGCTGAATCCAGATTTACGCCTTAAAGCTGAAACCGCCGAATTTATTACAGCTATTCAGCAGACGCATCCGCATATTGGTTCTGAAAAATTGCCAGTGATTGGCTTGGTGCCTTTCAGTAAAACCTTAAGTGTGCCACGCATGTCTGATCTGGCTCCCCATATTTCTGCTTACTGGATTAATGAAGGCGAAGCCAAACAGCGCCGTGTGCAACACAGTAGTCTGATTTCAGCCAATATTGAACATGAACTACATAAGTTTGTAGCTGGCGAATTAATTATTAGTGCCTCTGACCGGATTGATGTATTACTGGCAAGTAGTCTGGCCAGCAGTAATGGGATTCCTTTGGCCGGTCTGGTGCTGACTGAACATCAACAGCCAAATGATCATGTACTGGAATTCTGCCAGGCTGCCATCAAGCAAGGTTTACCGATTTTACATACACCACTCAGCACGTTTGAAACCGCACAAAAACTGGCAAATCTCAGCAATGAAATTCCAGTGGATGATACCGAACGTGCAGATCAGGTGACACGTTTTGTTTCAAGCCATATCAATCCGGAATGGCTGAATCAAATGTTGAATGGTTCTTATAAGCCACGTCTGTCACCTTCCGCTTTCCGTCATGAACTGGTACAGAAATCGATTGCTGCGAAAAAACGTATTGTACTGCCAGAGGGTGATGAACCGCGTACCGTACAGGCTGCGGCCATTTGTCAGTCCCGTGGCATTGCGCAATGTATTTTGCTAGCGAAGCCTGAAGCTGTGCTAGAAGTAGCCAAAGCGCGCGGCATTGAATTGCCTGAAGATCTGGAAATTCTTGACCCGGATTTGGTGCGTGAAAACTATATCGACAAGATGGTCGAGCTGCGTAAAGGCAAGCTCAATGAACTGCAAGCCCGTGAACAACTACAAGATACGGTAGTACTTGGCACCATGATGCTGGCACTGGATCAAGTCGATGGCCTGGTTTCTGGTGCAGTACATACCACAGCAAATACGGTACGTCCTGCTTTTCAGCTGATCAAGACTGCTCCAGATTATTCTCTGGTATCTTCCGTATTCTTTATGCTGTTGCCAGATGAAGTCTATGTGTATGGTGACTGTGCGATCAATCCGGACCCTGATGCAGAACAGCTGGCCGAAATTGCAATCCAGTCCGCCGATTCTGCCAAAGCCTTTGGTATAGATCCACGGATTGCGATGATTTCCTATTCGACGGGAACTTCCGGTACCGGCGCAGATGTGGAAAAAGTCGCTGAAGCCACACGGATTGCCAAAGAACGCCGCCCTGACCTGCTGATTGATGGTCCATTACAATATGATGCAGCATCTGTAGAAAGTGTAGGTCGCCAAAAGGCACCTGATTCACAAGTGGCTGGACGTGCCAATGTATTTATTTTCCCGGATCTGAACACCGGTAACACTACTTATAAAGCGGTTCAACGCGCTGCCAATGTAGTCAGTGTTGGACCAATGCTGCAAGGCTTGAATAAGCCGGTCAATGACCTGTCGCGTGGTGCCTTGGTCGATGACATCGTGTTTACCATTGCCTTAACCGCGATTCAGGCCGAGCAGCAAGAAGCTTAATACTTCTTGAATTTAAGTTTTCCAAACCATCTGATTGAAAAATCAGGTGGTTTTTTTATAAAAAAACACTCATAGCTTCAATAAATTCAGCACGCGATCATTATCTCGTTTTAATAAACAATAAAAATGCCAGTCTTTCGAACTGGCATTTTCAACGGTTACTCATAAAGTCTGTGACATAAAAAATTAAGCTGAAGCAGCCCTGCTTTTCAGTCCACTAACTTTAATTTCTTATAAGGTAGTCCACTCTTTACGTACCTCTTCCGCAGTTTTATTGAGCACGACGCTATCGTCTTTGATTTCACTTACCCAACTCAAGGGAATCAGATGATGCTCATTATTTTCATCATCACTTCTTGTTAATTTAATTGAATCCTGACCTTCTAAATGGTCCACCTTCCCGACTTGAGTACCACATGAAGCAATGACTGAAGCATGTTCTTTAATATCACTTGCATTAAAATTGTTCATTCTACTTGCCTGTTTCTAGAAGTTGAGAGAAACAGTCTAAGCAATAAAAAATGCCGCATGTGTAAGGGTTTTCAGGCTTTGAGTTTTTCTGGGTTAAAAATGTAAATGGTCAACATGGCTTGAGTAAGCTATAGGAGAGATGCTTTTTAAATTTGAGTTTTCAAATATTTTTATAACTGGATTTGAAGATTTGAAGATTTGAAGATTTGAAGATTTGAAGATTTGAAGATTTGAAGATTTGAAGATTTGAAGATTTGAAGATTTGAAGATAGGTTAATTCTTTGAGGTCTTAAAATAAAAAAGAAGATAAAGCTTAGGCTTGATCTTCTTTCTGACCGTACATCCAAGTTGCAGCGATATATACACAAAAACCAGCTGCCATCAAAATACCTGTAACCATTGTTAGGATCTCCCGTTTCAATAGCTGCATTATGTAAAAGTTTTATGACAGTTATATGACAATCTGGTTTTTTATTAGATTTAAAATAATTAATAAAATTCAATTACTTAAAACGGAATAAGCAAAATTATGCGTATTTTTAATCTGAAATATGACACTGAATATGACAACTTGCTGTCATATTTGACCCATTGAATAGCTAAAGTCCTTGCTCAGATTGCTTAAACTATAAACTTTCGGCCAATGCTCGCCCAAAATGCCCACAACCCGATTCTTTTGTCTTATAATTTAGCCCGCTAGCTATCAGCCCGCTCAAGAGATATTTGTATGACAACTATTATCAAGCAAGATGACTTGATCACATCGGTTAAAGATGCGCTTCAGTTCATTTCTTACTATCACCCACAAGACTTTATCCAAGCGATGAGCCGTGCGTATGATCGTGAAGAGAACAAAGCTGCTAAAGATGCGATCGCACAAATCTTAATTAACTCACGCATGTGTGCAGAAGGCCACCGCCCAATCTGTCAAGATACCGGTATCGTCAACGTATTTGTTGAAGTGGGCATGGACGTTAAATTCGATTTAACCATGAGCCTGGATGATGCAATCAATGAAGGCGTACGTCAGGGTTATTTAGAAAACTCGAACGTGCTTCGCGCATCAGTTCTGGCCGATCCTGCATTTGGTCGTAAAAATACCAAAGACAACACTCCTGCCGTGATTTACCACAAGCTTGTGCCTGGTAATAAAGTAGATATCACTGTGGCAGCCAAAGGTGGCGGTTCAGAAAACAAATCTAAACTAGCAATGTTAAACCCATCTGATTCAATCGTGGATTGGGTACTGAAAACTGTTCCAACCATGGGTGCAGGCTGGTGTCCACCAGGTATGCTGGGAATCGGGATCGGTGGTACTGCTGAAAAAGCCATGATGCTTGCCAAAGAAGCATTGATGGAAGAGATCAACATGGACGAATTGCTTCGTCGTGGTCCACAAAGCAAAATGGAAGAGCTTCGTATCGAAATCTTCGAAAAAGTAAATGCTCTGGGTATTGGTGCACAAGGTCTTGGCGGTTTAACCACTGTTCTAGATATTAAGATCAAGGATTACCCTTGTCACGCTGCTGGTAAGCCAGTCGGTATGATCCCGAACTGTGCTGCGACTCGTCATGCACACTTCACACTTGATGGTACGGGTGTTGCCAACATCATCGCACCAAAACTTGAAGACTACCCTGAAGTAACATGGGATTCTTCAACTTCTAAACGTGTTGACCTTGACACGATTACCCAAGAAGAAATGAATAGCTGGAAACCAGGCGATACACTTCTTCTTAACGGTACAATCTATACAGGTCGTGATGCTGCACACAAACGTATGGTCGACATGCTGAACAACGGTGAAGAACTTCCTGTTGATCTGAAAGGCAAGTTTATCTACTACGTTGGCCCTGTTGATCCAGTCGGCGACGAAGTTGTAGGCCCTGCTGGCCCAACAACGGCTACGCGTATGGATAAATTTACGCGTCAAGTTCTTGAAGCAACTGGCATGTTCGGCATGATCGGTAAAGCAGACCGTGGTCCTGCTGCCGTTGAAGCCATTAAAGACAACCAGGCAACTTACCTGATGGCTGTCGGTGGTGCTGCTTACCTCGTGTCTAAAGCTATTCGCGAAGCTGAAGTGGTTGCCTTTGCTGACCTGGGTATGGAAGCAATTTACAAGTTTGTGGTAAAAGATATGCCGGTATCTGTAGCGGTTGATGTGAATGGTACTTCTATTCACGCGACTGCACCTAAAATCTGGCAAGCAAAAATTGGTAAGATTCCAGTAGTTGACGCTGCTGCGGGCTAATTAAATCTGTATAAAAAAGCACCCATTCAGGGTGCTTTTTTATGATGTTTGCTCAAAAAAATGTCAATTACCAAGTCCGTGGATCCCAAATTTTAAAAGGTGCTTTTAGCTGTACATCCAATGATGGATCATAAGCAGTCGGTTCAATTTTTTGGGCTTTTTTACGAATCTGGCCAGTTTCCTGATCTTGTGCTACGAAGTTAAAACTGTCTGATTTTAGCTGAGTAAAAGCAATTTCATTGAGACCAACTTTTTCCGGCATCAGCATGAGTGGCCCTGAAACACTCCGGCGTGTACTGATATTCTCTTCATCATATTTAATAAAATAAGACTGTCCCGCTTCGACAGTAAAATCCAGATATTTAGGTTTCTGGAAATGCAGCGCGCCTAGCGGTCGACTGGTACTCAAACGATAGGTCCCTGCAGGCACTTCAATCCAGTAATAATGGTTGTGCAATAAGCTTGGAATATGTTCTTGATTGATAAACAGGCTGGCAGCGACAATTTCCTGACGATTCCATTTAGAATCGGGCCGGTATAAATACACGATGGCGGCTTCATCATGCTGCGGTTTCACCGTCTGAAACTGGTTTCCCTGCTTTTGATTGACCCAACCACCAATGGTGAACATGCCAATACGATGCTGCTCGACGAAGCCCGGTTTTTTTTCAAGATCGATATTTTTTAAAGTGCTGAGTGGCTGTGTAGGCTCAACGACGGCTTTCTTACCATGACACCCCAGCAATGCCAAACTGCTGATGAGTACAATTGCGACTCCACGCATGCTTATCCCTCACTGCGTCTTTATTCTTTTGTATGCAAGTGCTTTGCGATTTGTTTTTTATAAGTTTTAGGCATCCACGCCTAGTGAATCAGATTAACACCGAGCTTTATTTTTGGAAATAAAAAACGTGCGAAAACACGGAGTTTTCGCACGTTTCGGACGAATAGCAATTAAGCAGATTTGCTATTTACCACCTTTAAATCTATTTTTGTTGCTGTCTCTTGCTGATCATGTGGCTGACGCTCGGCACGGTATTCCGGCTCTGCTTCACCTTTAATCACGGCTTCATTGATGACGACAGTGCCGACATCGCTACGGCTTGGCAAGTCATACATGGTTTCCAGCAATGAATTTTCTAGGATCGAACGTAGACCGCGTGCACCTGTATTACGCTCAACTGCTTTCTTAGCCACTGCACGTAATGCCGATTCTTCAAAAACCAGATCCACATCTTCCATATCAAACAGATGTTGATACTGACGGGTTAACGCATTCTTCGGCTCAGTCAGAATCTGCATCAATGCTTCTTCATCCAACTCGTCCAAAGTGGCAATTACTGGCAAACGACCAATAAATTCTGGAATCAAACCAAATTTTACCAGGTCAGTTGCTTCAACTTGACGGAACAAGTCAGACAGCTTCTTGGTTTCATCTTTTTTACGCACTTCTGCAGTAAAGCCGATGCCACCTTTTTCCTGACGTTGCTGTACAATTTTCTCAAGTCCTGAGAATGCACCACCACAGATAAACAGGATGTTCGAGGTATCAATCTGAATGAATTCTTGCTGCGGATGCTTACGTCCACCTTGTGGCGGAATTGATGCAACCGTACCTTCAATCATTTTCAATAATGCTTGCTGAACACCTTCACCCGATACATCACGCGTGATGGATGGGTTTTCAGACTTGCGGGTAATCTTGTCGATCTCGTCGATATAGATAATGCCCTTTTGCGCTTTTTCGACATCGTAATCGGCTTTTTGCAGTAGCTTCTGTACGATGTTTTCTACATCTTCACCCACATAACCGGCTTCGGTCAGTGTCGTTGCATCTGCCATGGCAAATGGAACATCAAGAAGACGTGCCAGCGTTTGTGCAAGCAAGGTTTTGCCCGATCCTGTCGGACCAACCAACATAATATTACTTTTTGAAAGCTCGACTGAATCATCAGCTTTCTTGCCATTATTTTGCACTTTCAAGCGCTTGTAATGGTTATAAACCGCAACTGACAAGGTTTTTTTCGCGACGTCCTGACCAATCACATATTGATCTAAGGCCGCACGAATTTCATGCGGTTTCGGCAAAGGACGATTGGCCCAGTCATTCGTTTCCACCTGCTGACTGGTTTGAACCAAATCTAAGCATACGTCCACACATTCGTTACAAATGTATGCGTCCTCGCCTGCAATCAGCTTCCCGACTTCAGACTGCGTTTTACCGCAAAATGAACAATGCTTTTGTCCTTGAGGATGTTCGGACATATTTACTCCACTATCTCAATCTTTAAAACTTATGGACGTTTAGTTAAAACTTCGTCCACAAGACCGTATTCTTTCGCTTGCTGCGCAGTCATAAAGTTGTCACGATCTGTATCACGTGCAACTTTCTCGTAATCCTGACCGCTGTGTTCAGCCATTAAACGGTTTAAACGTTCTTTAATAAACAGGATTTCACGTGCATGAATTTCAATATCTGAAGCCTGACCACGGAAACCACCCAATGGCTGGTGAATCATGACACGGGCATTTTCAAGGCAATAACGCTTGCCTTTGGTGCCAGCATTCAGCAGGAACGCACCCATTGATGCTGCCTGACCCATGCAGTACGTTACGACATCAGGTTTGATAAACTGCATGGTGTCATAAATCGCCATACCCGCAGTTACCGAACCGCCTGGTGAATTGATATATAGATGAATATCTTTATCTGGATTTTCCGCCTCTAAAAACAACATTTGCGCAACGATCAGGTTCGCCATGTTGTCTTCAACTTCGCCCGTCATAAAAATTACACGTTCACGCAAAAGGCGTGAATAAATATCAAAAGAACGCTCACCACGAGAGGATTGTTCTACCACCATTGGCACTAAAGCGTTTTCAATCGTTGGAACATACATACGTTTATTTATTCCTAAATTTTTTGTGACCTAACCCATAATCACAATATGAGGGATAATCACTGAAATTGCAAAAAATTCGCCAACAAATCCATTATATTTTTTGCATTAGTTTTGTGAAAAACAGAAATGCTTTTTTCAGGCATCAATATGAAAAAAAGGCGCATTAAGCGCCTTTTTTATCGAAAGCTAAATTAGCCTTGTTGACGAGCTTGCTGCTCTTTCAATAAGTCTTCATAGCTTACAGTCGCATCAGTTACTTTAGCAGAAGCCAAAATGTAATCAACAACTTGGTCTTCTAGTACAACTGCTTCGATTTGAGCACGTTGTTGCGCATCGTTTTTGAAGTATTCAATTACTTCGTTTGGATCTTCATAAGAAGAAGCCATGTCTTCGATGTACGCTTCAACGCGTGCAGCATCTACTTCAATTTTCGCATCAGCTAAAACACGGCTTACAAGTACGCCAAGTTTTACAGATTTTTCAGCTTGTTCTTTGAACAATTCGTCTGGAAGCATGCTTGAATCAAATGCTTTCGCACCTTGAGCACCAAACTGCTGTGTGAACTGCTGGATCATTTGTTGACGTTGACGGTCAATTTCTTGAGCAAGCATAGCAGCTGGAAGTTCAACTTCGTTTGCAGCTACAAGTGCATCGAAAGTCGCGCCTTTAACCTGGTTGCGAAGGCCATTCTTCACTTCACGTTCCATGTTTTTACGAACGTCAGCTTTTAACTTCTCAACGCCTTCTTCTTCAGATACACCGAAGATTTTCAGGAATTCAGCATCGATTTCTGGAAGTTTTTGCTTTTCAACAAGCTTCACAGTGATTTTGAATTGAGCTTGTTTACCAGCAAGGTTTTCAGCTTGGTAGTCTTCAGGGAAAGTTACATCAATCACTTTCTCTTCGCCTTTCTTCATACCAACGATACCGTCTTCGAAGCCAGGGATCATACGACCAGAACCAAGTACTAGTTTGAAGTCTTCTGCAGAACCGCCTTCAAATTTTTCGCCGTCGATTGAACCTTCAAAATCAAAAGTTACTTGCATGTCTTTTTTAGCCATGCCTTTTGTTTCAGCCCAAGCAGCACGTTGTTTTTGAAGATTTTCAATCATCTTCTCAACGTCTTTGTCATTCACTTCTGAAGCTTTGCGTTCAACTTCCAAGCCTTCGAATTTCACGTCAACTTCTGGATAAACTTCAACAGTCGCTTCATAAACTAAAGCGTCGTCTTTCATTTCAGTTTTTTCAATGTTCGGCATGCCTACGGCATTGATTTTTTCTTGCTGGATCGCTTCGAAAACTGTATCACGAATGATGTCGTTGACAACTTCTTGGTAGATACCAGCGCCGTATTCACGACGAACGACGTTTACAGGCACTTTACCTGGACGGAAGCCGTTGATCTTCGCAGTTTTAGCAGTGCGTTTTAAACGAGCTTCAAATTGCTCATTAATACGGCTCGTCGGTACAGAAACATTTAAACGACGGGCAACGCCCGAAACCGCTTCAGAAGTTACTTGCATGGCTTCCTCTATCTATATATTTGGTAATAACAGGTTTATAAAAATGTGCCACATTATATGACAACATTTAAGGATATACAAAAAATACGCGCGAGTTCCAGTTTTTAAGTCTTTTTTATTCGAATTGCTACCCTTTCAAATATTCAGTCAACCCCACTTAAATGCAGAAAATGTATATTTTTTATTGCAAATGATAAGTACTATCATTAATATCCAGTTTCTTATTTGAGCAACAATACTAATTTATTCTTCGGTTCGGGAATCTGGTCATGCATAATTTTAGTCTTCGTCCACTTACATTGGCAATTCTTGGGGTTACAGCAACATCTACTTTTGCAGAGACTGTGAACGAGACAGCGACTCCTACAACAACACATCAAATGTCTACGATTGTGGTTTCAGCGGCGGGTTTTGAACAAGATATTAAAAATGCGCCTGCTTCAATTAGTGTAGTAACCGCAGAAGAATTAAAGAAAAAAGGTATTACCAGTATTGCAGATGCGCTCAGTGAAGTACCAGGTGTCGACGTACGAAATGGCCAAGGCAAAACTGGTGGTTTAAATATCCAAATGCGTGGTCTGAATCAATCTTACACTCTTATTTTGATCGATGGTCAGCGTCAGAATACTTCTGGTTCAATTGGTCCAAATGGTTTTGGTGAATTTAGTACAAGCTTTATGCCACCATTAGCTTCTATTGAACGTATTGAAGTCATTCGTGGTCCTATGTCTACCCTTTATGGTTCTGATGCCATGGGCGGTATCATTAATATTATTACCAAGAAAGTTGCATCAGAATGGAATGGTAACGTTTCTGTTGAACAGAATATTCAAGAAAATTCTGATATTGGTAATAACTGGAAAACCAGTGCAGTTGTTAATGGTCCAGTGATTCAAGATAAACTTGGTATACAAGTACGTGGCGAGTTTTTCCACCGCGATCAATCAGATCGACTTGTTACACCCGCAAAAACTATTGATGAAGGTAGCCAAGGTCGTGACCCACGTACAGTAGAAGCAAATAATTATGCTGTGGGTACAAAACTTACGCTAAATATAAATGATAACGTCTCTACTTGGGTAGACTTTGATCATGCTAAACAACGTTTTGATAATAGTGATGCCCGTTTAGGTGAACTTTACGAATTCAACCGTACGACAGGTTTACCATCAGGGATTGGTTCATATAAAGACGAGATCAAATTCTTAAGAGATCGTATTTCTGCAGGTGTAGATGCTGAGCTTAACTTAGGTCAATGGAAAACATTTGCAAGCTATGTTTCTTCTGAACAAGAAGGCCGTCGTCTTCCAAAAGGAAATGTACCTGAATACAATTATTATTCAGATGGTACACAAGATCGTATTTTAGAAAATAAAGACCTAACCGTTGATTCTCGTATTATTTCAACACTTGGCAACCATAAACTTACGACTGGTGTTGAATATAAAGATGGTGAAACCATCGATAACTCAGCAGGTAATGGAGTTGCTTTTGAACAGGATTCTTGGTCTGTGTTCGCTGAGGATGAGTGGAATCTAACGGATTCTCTTGCATTCACTTTCGGTGGTCGCTACGAAGACCATAGTGCTTTTGGTGGTCACTTTACACCTCGCGCATATTTAGTTTGGAACACCAATGATCAGTGGATTTTAAAAGGTGGTGTAAGTACTGGCTATAAAGTTCCAACAGCGAATGACCTTCATAATGGAATTAATGGTTTTAGCTCACAAGGCCGAAACGTGACTTTGGGCAACCCAGATCTTAAGCCTGAAGAAACCACAAACTATGAACTTGGTTTCGTTTACGACAACTTATCTAATTTCTCTTTAACTACCACTGCGTTCTTTACTCAGTTTAAAGATATTATTATCAGTGATGCACGCATCGTTGAAAACTGTTTATGGGCAGGTCGTCCAACAGGACAAGCACCTGCAAACAACTGCATGACTGTAGGCAGTTTTGATAATCAGCAAAACTTTAGCTTTAAAGGCAATGCAGGTGAAGCTGAAAGCTACGGTGTTGAACTTAGTGCTAAATATGACATTTCTCCAAGCGTTGATGTAAAAGCAAACTATACTTGGCTAGAGTCTGAAATTACCGAAGGTGAAAATAAAGGTAATCCTATTGAAAATACACCTCGTCATGCTTTGAACTTCACAGGAACTTGGTATGTGAATGATAAGCTCACTACATGGTTAGAAGCTGAATATAAATCTGATCGTGTACGCTTCATAGATCCTGATTTAAGCGATGTCAATGTAAGTCGTGAAATTGATGCTGTCGGCAATAAGTTAAAAGCCTATGAGCTATTTAATTTAGGTGCATCTTATAAAGTCAACAATCAAGTTACTGTTTCAGGTCGTGTGAATAACTTATTGAACAAAGACTTTAGCGACTATAAGTCATTTATTAATAGTGATAACGAAGTTGAAAATGCTTTCCTATACACTAAAACAACGAGTGGTTTAGCGGGTACTTATATTCCAGACCGTAACTACTGGCTATCTGTTTCATATGACTTCTAATATTTAAGTGAAAGTTATTTAAAACCCTGCCCTGGCAGGGTTTTTTATTATCGCTAGATTAGTACTCCACGAAAAATCCCTAATTTATGTCCCTTTATAGACATCATTATTCTCAATAAAAATTTAATAATCAGATTAATTTTTCAATATTTATTAAAATCAAAAACTTAAGTAGATATTGTTATATCATTACATTTAAAAACTCATTTAATATTTTCTTAAAGATCATGAATTCCCATGATAAAAAGATAAAAATAAAAACAAGAATCATTATTATTCGCATACATTTTTAGCATTCATTTATTAGGTTTAACATGACCTTCATTAAAACACGTAAAAAAATCGTTTCCTCTGCAATTGTTTCATCTTTATCAATGGTAGCTGCATCTGCGATGGCGGAAGAACAGGTGATCCAGTTAGAGACGATTCATCAAGAAGTCAAAGCTGAACAAGCACCCAGCTTAAAAGTAGATCAATCTGCGAATAGCAAATTTGTTGCGCCTTTACTCGACACCCCCAAGTCAGTTTCAGTGATTTCAAAACAGCTGATTGCAGATACACAAGTGACGACTTTAGCTGATGCACTACGTACAGTTCCGGGGATTACCTTGGGTGCAGGTGAAGGTGGCAACCCGAACGGTGACCGCCCATTTATTCGCGGTTATAACTCTGAAAGTTCGATGTATGTAGACGGCGTTCGTAATGCCACCTCACAAAACCGTGAAATGTTTGCGGTAGAACAAGTTGAAGTGACCAAAGGTTCTGCTTCTGCCATGGGCGGTGCAGGCACCACTGGCGGTAGCATTAACATGATTTCTAAAGTCGCTAAAGCAGGCGATTTTCTAGAAGGTTCGGTCGCTGGCGGCACAGACAATTATCAACGTATTACTTTAGATGGCAACAAAGACTTTGGTAATGGTATTGCTGCACGTGTTGCAGTCATGGGGCATCAAAATGAAAAAGCAGGCCAGAAAGACGGTGCAGAATATAAACGTGCCGGTATTGCACCGAGTATTAGTTTTGGTCTGGACACCCCTACTCGCGCGACTTTAAGTTATTACTATTTAAAAACCGATGACACACCTGATTCAGGTATTCCTTATAACAATCCATTTGCGCTCACAAATGCAAATGTAGGATTGAATGGCAACGGCAAGCCAATTGATATTAAACAAGGTCAATACTATGGCTGGAAAGATCGTGACTTCCAGAAACAGGAAAATCAGTCAGGAACGCTTAAATTAGAACATGATCTGACGGACAACTTAACCATTAGCAATACGGCAGTGTATAACACGTCTAAAAATGATTACCTTTGGACCAATCCAGATGACTCAAGAGGCAATTTCTTACTGAATGGCAATGTCTGGGCACGTGCCAACTCACGTGTAGCAGATACTGATGCTTTTACCGACCAACTTGCTTTAACCGGTAAATTTAATACAGGCATGCTTAAACATAGTTTTAACCTGGGGGCCGAATATTCAGACCAAGAAACTGACCGTACCCAATACATTATTGATGGGGTTAACGCTACAGGTAACGTACACAATGCCTGTAACGCTGGTGATATTACTTCGGGCTGGTGTACTTCGGTACAAAACCCAAACCGTGGGCCATGGACAGGTACATTAAGTACCAATGGTGCCGACCAGTACAATATTCAAAGCAAATCAAAGTCTGTTTATTTCCTGGATAGTATTGAATTCACCCCTCAGTGGCTTTTAGATTTAGGCGTACGTTGGGATGACTACTCAACTGAGCAAACCATGCTTGCAGGTCGTTTTAATACTACGACTCCAGCAGGAACAATTGTTAAACTTGAAAATGATAAAGACTTTATCAACTATCAAGCTGGCCTGACCTTTAAACCTGTTGAAAATGGCAGTATCTATGCAAGTTATGCGACTTCGTCTAATCCAGTCGGTGTAGATGGTGGCGATGGTTCTGAAGGGATTACAGCTGCAATTAACAACCTAAAGCCTGAAGAAGTCCGGAACATGGAGTTAGGAACCAAATGGGATGTCTTGAATGATAAGCTCAACCTGACTGCAGCTATTTTCCGCACGGAAAAAACCAATACTCGTGCGACCGGAGATGATGGCACCACAAGTAATATTGGTGAAACTCGTGTCGATGGTATTGAGCTAGGCGTAAACGGTAATATCACGGATAAATGGGCAGTTTCTGCTGGTTATACTTATTTAGACAGTGAGTTAGTTGATGGTGGTTATGAAAATATTGGCACTACAGCAGCTCCAATCTACATTTCCAATAGAAGTAATGGTAATCAGGTTCAAAACGTCGCGAAAAACAGTGCAACCCTTTGGACTACTTATGCAGTAACTCCTGCTTTAACCCTAGGTGCTGGTGCCGTCGCAATGGATAAAGTCTATGGTAATGCTACTAATACCAAGTTTGTACCAGGCTATGTTCGCTATGATGCCATGGCACGTTATAACGTGAATAAAAACGTTGATTTACAATTGAACGTCAACAACCTGTCTGATGAACGTTACTTCACAAAAGCCTATTCATCTCACTATGCGACCGAAGCAGAAGGTCGTAGTGCAGTGTTAGCAGTCAACTTTAAATATTAATTCAATGCAACCGCATAGCCTCCTGATGGGGGCTATGTTATTTTTAAAAGACGATTATTCAGGGGTTTCTCGTGCTGCATCATATTCCAAATGTACTGAACAAAGAACAGGTGCAATATTTCCGTGAGGAGATGAAGAAGATTGAGTGGGTCAATGGCAAAGTCACCGCGGGTACACTCTCTGCCAGCGTGAAACAGAATCAGCAATTACCTGAAGATCATCCCCTGACCCAGCATTTAAGTACGATCATTCTTGAATCGCTGGGACAGCATGCTCTGTTTTTATCGGCAGCGATTCCGCTGGATATCATTCCCCCGCTTTTTAACCGCTATGAAAATAATGAAGCTTTCGGCTTTCATGTCGACAATTCGATTCGCCGGATTCGCGGCAGCA
The DNA here is from genome assembly GCF_024129435.1 of Acinetobacter lwoffii. Classification (GTDB taxonomy): domain Bacteria; phylum Pseudomonadota; class Gammaproteobacteria; order Pseudomonadales; family Moraxellaceae; genus Acinetobacter; species Acinetobacter lwoffii_F. The sequence continues at coordinate 54,408 of NZ_JAMXXN010000007.1, forward strand.
ATGAACGCCTTAGAACGGATTTATCCTGTACGGTTTTCTTGAGTGAACCTGAAGAATACGTCGGTGGTGAACTGGTGGTCGAAGACACTTACGGTTATCACGAAGTAAAATTGCCTGCCGGCGATATGATTTTGTATCCATCGACCAGCTTGCATGAAGTCACGCCAATCACTGCCGGTTGTCGAATTGCTTCATTTTTTTGGGTACAAAGCATGATCCGTGATGATGCAGAGCGGCATATGCTGTTTAATCTGGATCAGAGTATTCAAAACTTGAGAATGCAGCTGGGTGATCAGCATGCAGAAGTTATGAAACTGACCAACCTGTATCATAATTTAATGCGTAAATGGGCTGAACTTTAAAAGAGGCTCTGTCTTCAATGATCTTTAAGAACAACTGGATCTATTGTTTATCAAAATATATTGCTTTATGGCACTATTGAACGTAATAAATAACGAATTATGTCCAAATCGAGAAAATATAAAATACGATATTTAAAATAAGTGAAAATATTTCTCACCAATTAAACTTTATAAGAAAATCTTTATTACCATACGACTAAAATCCATAAAAATAGCAAAAACTTTTCGGGATAAGTGGATTAAACTTTAAATTATAAGTAAGGCATTTGGTGAAGCTAAACCACCAATATTTAGACCATATTTTAGGTTTGAACCAGACTGTCACTAAAACCCAATGAATAGACAAAATCTATGCCGCTGACCCACGCACCGCTTTAACCAAGATTACGGTACCCAAGTCAGCATAAGGAGCTCTCTCATGATGTTGGCTGATCCAAGTAAAAAATACCGTCGCATGTATCAACGTGTGGACTTACCAGACCGTCAATGGCCGAACAATGAAATCAACAAAGCGCCAATCTGGATGAGTACCGACCTGCGTGACGGTAACCAAGCGATCTTTGAGCCAATGAACATGGAGCAAAAATTCAAGATGTTCCAGATGTTGGTCAAAATCGGTTTCAAGCATATTGAAATCGGCTTCCCGTCTGCATCGCAAATTGACTTCGATTTCACCCGTAAATTGATTGAAGAAGGTCATATTCCAGATGACGTTTATATCGAGGTATTGGTTCAGGCACGTGATCATTTGATTCAACGTACCTTTGAATCTTTACAAGGCGCAAAACGTGCCATTGTACATATCTATAATTCCAACTCGCCGACATTCCGCAACAAAGTCTTAAATGTTGATGTAGAAGGTGCAAAACAGTTAGCCATTAATGCTGCACAGAAAGTAAAAGAATACGCCGCAAAACAGCCGGAAACTGAATTTATCTTCCAGTACAGCCCGGAATGTTTTACTGCAACCGAATTAGAAGTTGCAAAAGATGTCTGTGATGCAGTCACTGAAATTTGGGAAGCATCGCCGACCAATAAAGTGATCTTAAACTTGCCTGCAACGGTAGAAGTTTCAGGTCCACACATCTATGCCGATCAAATCGAATGGATGCACCGTAACATTCAGCGTCGTGACGGTGTGATCATTTCAGTTCACTGCCATAACGACCGTGGCTGTGGCATTGCCGCTTCTGAATTAGCAATTATGGCTGGTGCTGACCGGGTCGAAGGTTGTGTATTTGGTAATGGCGAACGTACCGGTAACGTTGACGTAGCTGCGATTGCGTTGAACATGTATACCCAAGGTGTAGCACCAAACTTGGACTTCTCCAACATCAATGAAATCATTGCGACTGTGGAAGAATGTACCGGTTTACCTGTGCACCCGCGTCATCCATATGCCGGTGATTTGGTCTTCACAGCATTCTCGGGTTCGCATCAGGATGCGATCAAAAAAGGTTTCGAGTTCCAGAAAAACGAAGAAATCTGGGATATGCCGTACTTGCCAATCGACCCGAAAGATTTGGGCCGTGACTATGATGCCGTGATCCGTGTCAATTCACAGTCAGGTAAAGGTGGTATTGCTTACTTGTTAGAATCGAACTACAACGTGATCTTGCCGCGTCGTTTACAGATTGAATTCTCTCAGATCGTACAAAAACGTACCGATGAACAAGGCACTGAAATCAGCGCGACCGAAATCTGGAAGTTGTTCAAGGAAACCTATGTGGATGCTAAAAACGTTCACTATTCTGCGAAAAACTACAAATTGTCAGATGATAACGGCAATCAGGTGATTGAGCTTGACCTTGAAATTGACGGTCAGTCCCGTCGTATCCGCGGTGAAGGCAATGGCCCAATTTCTGCAATTCTGGATGCACTTCAGTTACCGATTGATGTCGTCAACTATGAAGAACGCAGCATCAGTTCAGGTGCCCATGCCAAAGCATTGGCCTTGATCGAACTCCAAGTGAAAGGTACCGGTAAATCTGCCTTTGGTGCAGGGGTACATGACAACATCGTGACCTCTTCCATCGAAGCAATTATTGCCTCGACCAACCGTCTGATTGATCAGGGTGTTTTAAGCACTGATCAGGTGATTGCTGCTGCGGTCTAAACGGCGGTATTAGAATTTGCGATAATTCATAGCACTAAAATGACTTTAGAAGGATACCGGCAAATGGTATCCTTTTATTATTCATACTAAAGATTTAAGGCGAATCCTCCCCGTGTCTTTTCCAGCTGACTCAGTGGGCATTGTTGTCCCACAAAAGTTCCAATTTGAAGAGCCGTTAGAGCTTGAATGCGGTCGCATCCTCCCACGTTTTGAACTGATGGTTGAAACTTATGGCGAACTCAATGCCGATAAGTCCAATGCCATTCTGATTTGTCATGCCCTTTCCGGTCATCACCATGCCGCAGGCTATCATCATGCAGATGATAAAAAAGCCGGCTGGTGGGATTCATGTATTGGCCCCGGCAAAGCCATTGATACTTCAAAATTCTTTGTGGTTTCACTGAATAATATTGGTGGCTGTAGCGGTTCTACCGGCCCGATCTCGCCAAACCCTGAAAATGATAACCGTCCTTATGGCCCTGATTTTCCACTGGTTACGGTCCGCGACTGGGTCAAAACCCAAGCCCTGCTCTCTGACCGTTTAGGGATTGATATCTGGGATGCCATCATTGGCGGTTCACTAGGTGGCATGCAGGCATTGCAATGGTCAGTGGATTATCCAAACCGTTTAAGAAAATGCGTGATTATTGCCAGCGCTCCGAAACTTTCTGCACAGAATATTGCCTTTAACGAAGTAGCACGTCAGTCGATTTTGTCAGACCCAGATTTCCATAATGGCCGTTATCTGGAAAATGACAGCTATCCCAAACGTGGCCTGATTCTGGCACGTATGGTGGGCCATATTACTTACCTGTCCGAAGAAGCCATGAAGCAGAAGTTTGGCCGCGATTTGAAATCAGGCAAATTTATGTATGGTTTCGATGTCGAATTCCAGGTCGAAAGCTATTTGCGTTATCAGGGTGAACAGTTCAGCCGTAACTTCGATGCCAATACCTATCTGATCATGACCAAGGCACTGGATTACTTTGATCCGTCGCGTGAATATGAACAGTCGCTCAAAAAAGCCATGGCCAATACCCAGTGCAAATTCCTGGTGGTGTCATTCACCACTGACTGGCGTTTTACCCCTGCCCGCTCGCAAGAAATCGTGGATGCCTTAATTAGCAACCATAAACCTGTCAGCTATCTGGATATTGATGCGGAACAAGGCCATGACTCCTTCCTGTTCCCGATTCCGCTCTATGTAAAATCTTTGCGTGCATTTCTCGGGGGTGAAGAACACCTGAAAGCAACACCGAAGGAGACCATATAATGCGTATCGATCAACAACTCGCTGAAAAGTGGATTAAGCCCGGTTCTAGCGTACTTGACCTCGGTTGTGGCGATGGTGAACTGCTGGCACAAATGAGTAAAAAGCACGATATTCGTGCATACGGATTAGAAATTGATCAGGAAAAGATTGCAATTGCGGTCAGTCGCGGGTTAAATATCATCCAGCAGGACTTAAACCTCGGTTTAAGCCGTTTTGCCGACCAGTCTTTTGACAATGTGGTCATGGCACAAGCTTTGCAGGCTGTAGATGCACCTGACGTATTATTGCGTGATATGGTGCGTGTGGGGAAACAGGCCATTATTACCTTTCCGAACTTTGCCCACTGGAAGACCCGTTCTTTCCTGGCAATCAAAGGGAGAATGCCGGTTTCTGAAGCCTTGCCGTATATGTGGTATAACACCCCGAATATCCACTTATGTACATTTCGTGATTTTGAAGCACTTTGTGCGGAAAATAACATCAAAATTATTAATCGACTCGCTGTGAACGGGAATCAAGAAGATAGTTTGCTGAGCAAGCATCTCCCTAATCTATTTGGTGAAGTCGCAATTTATCGAGTGAGCGCGCTATGAAAAAATTATTATTAAGTACGACGCTACTGGCGGGACTTTTTGGCATGCAAGCCCATGCAGATTATGTTGCACCTAGTCCATCTGTTGCCAGTCAAGCGGCTCAGTATTCCATCATGGATATCAACAGTCTGACCAAAGCAGCGAAAGCTGGTCAGGCCGGCGCACAGTTTTATCTGGCCACCAAATACCAGTATGGTAAAGACATTCAAAAAGATGAACGACAGGCCTTTGCCTGGTATAAAGCTGCTGCGGATCAAGGTCTGGCAGTTGCCCAGCTGAATGTCGGCCGTATGCTGGCAGATGGTATTGGCACCAGAAAAGATGAAGCGCTGGCGCGTCAGTATTTTGAAAAAGCGGCTAGCCGTGGCGATAACCGTGCCAGCTTTAATCTGGCAATGATGGAAGAGAAAAAGAAAAACTATATAGGCGCTTACCAGTGGTATGAACTGTCTACCCGTGATGGCATGCTCGACAATAAAGTGATTACTTTATCTGAAGGCAAGAAAACTGCCTTAGCGGCCAACCTGACCCAAGAACAGATCCGTCAGGCGCGTGACCGTGCCGACAGATGGATTCAGGCACAATAAGCCGAATTGTATAAATAGCACCTTCGGGTGCTTTTTTATTGCCGCATATTCTTCATCCGTTGCTAAAATAGCACCCATTCTTTATCTAATAATGAGTTTTTGACATGGCTGCAACTGACTGGTTATCCCAAGGCACACTGGTATTGGCAAGTAATAACAAAGGTAAAATTGCCGAGTTTGAAAAACTGTTTGCCGAGCTACAACTGCCTGTTGAAGTCGTGGCCCAGGGCAAGTTGAATATCGAAGATGCGATCGAAGATGGTCTAAGCTTTGTAGAAAATGCGATTATTAAGGCTCGCCATGCTTCTAAAATTTCCGGAAAACCTGCTATTGCAGATGATTCAGGCATTTGTGTGCCAGTTCTTGGCGGCGCTCCCGGCATTTACTCGGCTCGTTATTCCGGTGAGCATGGCAACGATGCCGCCAATAATGAAAAACTGCTGGCCGATCTCAAACCCTTACGCCAAGATGGTGAAGTGATTGAGGGCATGTTTGTTTGCGTACTGGCACTGGTTCAACATGCCGAAGATCCCTTACCGCAAGTCTTTCAGGGTATCTGGCACGGGGAAATTCTGGAAGCTGCGCGTGGTGAAAATGGTTTTGGCTATGACCCGTTGTTCTGGTTACCGGAACTCGGAATTTCCAGTGCAGAAATGAGTAAGGAAGAGAAAAATAAAATCAGTCATCGTGGACAGGCGATGCAGTTGTTTAAGAAGAGTTTGGAGAAGTAAGTTCCTCCTCTCACCCCAGCCCTCTCCCTTTGGGAGAGGGCTGGGGTGAGAGATTTTTAAAATACACCTCTCCCCTTGCGAAACAGCGTTTCTCATCTCCTAAAAGAAGAGGGAAAATCATCCTTCTAAAGCTTTTACATCCTCTCTAACTCTCTCCCTAGGGGTAAGAGGACCTTTTTATGTTTTTTATAATCCTGGCATCAACGCATGCACCACTGCCCCATATAAAGCAATCAAGATCGCACTGGCCAAAGTTCCCGAAGCAATATATTTGGCGGAATGGCCCGTTCCCTGATAATGGGTTTCCAGCGCTACAATATTGGCTGCAGGAGGCAATAAAAAGAACATCAGCATTACAGCATAAGTCAGCGTCTGCTGCGGAATAGGTAAATAATAATAGGCGACAACACACAGCAAAACCGCAAACAGTCCTCTATAAAAAATCAGTTGCAGACTACGCATTAAATCGAAGCGGCTGATCCGCACATTGCTCAGCCACATTCCCAGCACACACATGCCGCTAAAAGTGACCAGTACTTTATTGGCCTGATACAGTATCTCTATCCAAGGCACTTGCTGCCAATGACTCAAATCCCAAAATGATAATAAAGCTGCTACAGACAGTGCCACCACAGGTGGTGAGAGCAGCACATTCTTTAAAATATAGCCGCTATCTTGTCTGGCTTCACTGACTGCCATCACCGCACAGACATTGCCAAACAAGGAACCACCGATGTACAGGGCAACTACGGTACTGGTCGCTTGCGGGCCAAAAACTGCCAGTGCAAAAGGAATTCCCAGCCATGCCCCATTTAAATAGCTCAGGCATAAGGCACGCAGTTTATTTTTCAGGGTGAAATAAAACAAGGCAAAGAATACGCAGGAACAGAAAAAGCTGAAGGCAATCAGCCACAAACTGCCCTCTTGGTAAAACACCATATTGTAAATAATCAGTACCGGAATCAGGACCCGTGCCAATAAAGCTGCCAAGAGAGGGCGAACCGATTTTAAATATTGCACACCCCAATAACCGATCAGAAAAGACAGGAGGGGAAGAATCAAGGCCATGACAATGCTGCTGAGATTTCCATATCAGACTGTATGCTAGCACAGCCTACTTTTCATTGAATTATGAAATTTTTTATATGAGTAAGCCCTTCTCCTGCTGCCGTGTCGGCAAACTGTCATCAAAGCGTCACCGCGCTGTCATACAAGCCTGCTGAGATAGGTGCATGAAATATAGAGGATAAAATAATGGCAGGATTATCAATTTGGCATGTGCTGATTTTTGCAATTGTGGTGATTTTATTGTTCGGTACATCAAAACTTAAAAATCTGGGTAAAGACGTCGGCGGCGCGATTAAAGACTTTAAAAAATCAGTCAAAGATGAAGAGGCAGAACAAGCTCAGCTTGCAGAGCCACGCACCATTGATGCTCAGGTCAAAACTCCTGAACATTCGGTTAAAAGTTAAGAGTTCGCTATGCTCAATATTGGAATGACCGAGCTGCTGATTTTCGGGATTATTTCGCTTTTGGTTCTTGGGCCAGATAAGCTTCCGGAAGCAGTACGTTTTGTCGGAACATGGTACGGCAAGATCAAGCGTATGGTGAGCAATGTTCAGAATGATCTTGATCGTGAATTGCGCCTGTCTGAGCTACGTGAACAGATGCAGGCTGAAATGCAGCGGATTCAGGAACTGGAGGCCAAGATGCAGGCACAAGTGGCTAATTTGCAGCAGCCGATTGTAAGCGATGAAGTAAAAATAAAATCGCAAGCTGTCCAGCCCTTGCTCAGCTATCAGCCGGTGATACAGCCTGTATCACCCGTGTATTTACCCAAGCCTACAGCAATTCAAACCGTGATTTCCGAACAACGCTATACAGAAATGAAGGTGGCCGTATGACATCCTTGCCGACCACACCAGCCTCCAATGATGCTGCAGCACTGAACCTCGAACAGATGCCGATTACCCAGCATTTGATCATCTTAAGAAAGCATCTGTTTAAAGTGGTTGCGGTCCTGATTGGCCTGTTTTTCTGCTTATTACCCTTTGCTAATCAGACTTATCAATGGTTGTCCGAACCGTTGCGTGCACAGCTACCAGCCAGTTCAACCATGATTGCCACGGATGTCACTGCAACCTTCATGGCACCTTTTAAGCTGAACTTCTTTGTCGCGCTGATGATCGCGATGCCGTTTATCCTGTATCAGCTTTGGACCTTTATTAAGCCTGCGCTATATGCCAAAGAAAAGAGCCTGGCCTTGCCACTTTTGATCGGCAGTATCGTGCTGTTTTATACCGGCATCAGCTTTGCCTACTTTGTGGCATTGCCCTCAATTCTGCATTTTTTTATCAGTGTTTCGCCGGAAACTGTGGCACCGATGACCGACATTAACAGTTATCTCAGCTTCTGTTTAAAGCTGTTTCTGGTCTTTGGTTTTACCTTTGAAATTCCTATTATTACCCTGGTTCTGATCTTGATTGGCGCAGTTTCGACACAGACTCTGGTAGAGAAACGGCGCTTTATTATTGTGGGCTGCTTCTTTGTAGCGATGTTTGTCACCCCTCCGGATGCCCTGTCGATGATCATGCTGGCTGTCCCGATGTGGCTACTGTTTGAACTGGGTTTGCTGGCAGGGAAACTGATTGAAAAACGTCGGTTAAAGACTGAATAACAATAACCAGCCAAAACAACAAAAATATCGACTTACTCAGGCAGCTCTGGCTGTCTTTTTGTTTTTTTAATTTTAAATAACGTACTGAATTTATTTAACTTTAATGAAACATTTTCTTAAGATTACTGTCACATCCCAAGCTTAAGGTATTGAAAACTTCTACACCACCAAGTACTTATTTTTTAATTGGGACTTTAAAATGAAAAACGAAGACATGATACCTTGCCAGGATCTGGTTGAAGATAGTAACAACTCAAATAACACGCACTTCCAAACGATTCTGGATCAATATACTAGTCGTCGTAGCTTTATTGCGAAAACTACAAGTGGGGCAATGGCATTAGCATTTGCGGCAACAGTAAGTGGTTGTTCAGATGATGATAATGATTCTGGTACTCCTGACAGTAATCCAACGACACCGCCAGACACCACCAGCCCAGATCAACATGCATGGAGTGATCTAAAAGCACGTCCGAATAAATTAGCCTTTGAGCCGGTTCGCAAGAATACCCAAAACTTCTTTAGTGTTCCTGAAGGTTATGAGCTTAAAGTGCTATATGCGGTCGGTGATCCAATCAACCCTGCGTATCCAGAAAAGACCGATGCAACCTTAGCTTCTGGTGCTTCTTACCAGTTCCGTTCAGGCGATAACCATGATGGTATGAGCTTCTTCGGTATGCATCCAACCAACAAAAATTATGCTGCCAAAGAATCAACACAAGGTTTACTTGTTTTAAACCACGAATATCTACAACAATCTCAGCTCCATACACCAGAAGGTACAATTACCATCGATGGTGTACGTCCAGAAGATCAGGTACTCCGTGAAGTGAATGCGCATGGTGTTTCTGTTATTGAGATCAGCAAAGATGCAAATACACAAGACGTTAAAATCAACTTAAATTCTAATTTTAACCGTCGTATCACTGCAGCAACCGAGATGGAAATTAATGGGCCAGCGCGTGGTTCTGACTTAGTCAAAACTATTTTCTCACCAGATGGGACGTTAACTCGCGGTACCTTTGCCAATTGTGGTAATGGTTATACGCCATGGGGAACTTACTTAACGGCTGAAGAAAACTGGAGTGGTTATTTCGCTCGTCAAGCCAATGACACCCGCGCTATTGCAAAAGAAGAAATTTCATTATCACGTTATGGTCGTGGTGGTACTGATGCCCGTTCATCTCAATACCGCTGGAATACTCCTGTTGCTGAATTAACCGGTGATAAAGGACTTTATGATCGTTGGGATATTTCAGTTAAAGGCACAAATGCTTTAGCAGATTATCGTAATGTCATGAATACGTGTGGCTTCATTGTAGAGATTGATCCATTTAGCGCGACTACACGTCCAGTTAAACGTACTGCACTGGGTCGTTTTGCACACGAGGACTGCCGATGTAGTAACCCTATTCCGGGTCAGCCATTAGCTTTCTATATGGGTGATGACGCGACCGGCGAATATATCTATAAATTTGTTTCTGAAGCAGTCTGGGATCCAAAAGACATTAATGGTGGTTATACCGCTGGTGATAAATACATGGATAAAGGGACATTATATGTCGCTAAATTCAATGATGACGGTACAGGTGAATGGCTAGAACTGACTCATGGCAAAAATGGTTTAACTGCTGCCAATGAAATCTATCCGTTTGCAGGCCAAGATGACATCGTCATCAATGCCCGTCTTGCTGCTGACCATGTAGGTGCGACCAAAATGGACCGTCCAGAATGGGTTGCAGTGAATCCTGAAAATGGTGAAGTCTATGTGACGCTTACCAACAACGGTAACCGTGGACGTGCTTACCCAACCGATGCAGCCAACCCACGTAGCTACATCGACTTTAAAGGCTCGTCAGCTAGCAACTCAGGAAACATGAATGGTCATATCATTCGTTTCAGTGAAGCTAAAAACACAGTTACAGCGACAAGTTTTGCTTGGGATATTTTCCTGTTCGGTGCAGAAGCACGTGCTGCCTCTAACATCAACCTGTCAGGTCTGGATGATTTAAATGACTTCTCCAGCCCGGATGGCATGTGGTTCGATCCGCGCGGTATTCTGTGGATTCAGACCGATGATGGTCAGTACACCGATGAAACCAACTGTATGATGCTGGCAGCACTTCCGGGTACTGTGGGTGATGGTGCTAAAGTGATTGCCGCCAGTACCAAGGCAGAAGGACAGGAAACCTTTGTTGGTGCCAAACTCAGTAATGATCGTGTTCGTCGCTTTTTGACTGGTCCATCGGGTTGTGAAATTACCGGCGTGACTATTACCCCGGACTACAAAGCGATCTTTGTCAACGTTCAGCATCCAGGGGGTGCATGGCCAGCCAACCAAAGCGAGCGTTATAGCCGTTTAGGCAAAGTACCTCGCTCTGCGACTGTGGTCATTACCCGTAAAGATGGCGGTGCCATTGCGGGTGAAGCTTTGGAACAAGCGACCGTATAAAAAGCTGTTATTCAAAAATGCCGACTTCTAGTCGGCATTTTTTATATCCGGTGATTATTTCAGGCTAATTATTTTCTCAATAGTTTGACCTGCGGTCGCACCTTGTTGTGACTTCTCGATCCAGTGCCATCGTCCCTGCTGCATTCTCAAAAAATTGGAGCATCGGGTGCCATAGGCCGGACTCTGAATAAAAGTCGATGACAGCAGCTGTTCCATTTCAACCGAGATGCCGGTGTCTGGCAGAAGTTCAGGAATCACCTTGCGTTCGTCTTCCAGAATATCCCAGACTGCATGACACAAATCTGCTTCTGCGATCTCCTGTTGTTGCAGCATCGGTAAAAATTCCTGGGTAAAGCGTTTACGTAAATGTCGGGTCTTGTACCAGTCTTCGCTCATCAGGCCATTCGAAACCACATAGACGCCATGCGCCAGTACTTGTGGTGCTTCACCGCGATTGCTCATATATACGGCCTGATCTTGATTTCCAATAAAAAGATTAAAGCCGGCATAGTCACACTGGCGTTGTTCCAGATCTTGAGCAAAACGAATCGGCGTTAAGTCAGAATCTAAAAAGTTCTGGATGATATGTCCACGTGAAGTCGGATAATGCCCTTTGTCCTGCCCATCACGAAAATTGGTAATCACCGCCCAGCGACCAGAAGCCGTAATCCCCATCCAGGTACCGCCCGACTGTAAATCCTGCCCGGCAATAATCGGACTATTCTCCCATTCATGCAGCTCCTGCGTAGGACGCTGATAGAACTCATCCCGATTTGAAATCAGACATAATGAGCTCTGATCCAGAACCCGCCAAGCCAATGCCACGATACACATAATTTACGCTCTCGATCTTTACACATTGAATGTACAACATTTTTCTTTGCTTTAAGCTAAAATCTGTGCAAAACAGAATCACAAGGAACAGGAATGCTCACCTATCCCAATATTGATCCCGTCGCGATTTCGCTCGGGCCCTTACAAGTCCACTGGTATGGACTGATGTACTTACTGGCATTTTTATTTGCCTGGGGATTGGCGACGTTTCGCGCCAAACAACGTGGCTGGACACCGGATATGGTGTCTGACCTGATTTTCTTCGGTGCACTCGGTGTGATCATCGGTGGCCGTGTCGGTTATGTCTTCTTCTACGGTTTTTCCCAGTTCCTGGCCGATCCTTTATGGCTGTTCCAGATCTGGACCGGCGGTATGAGTTTCCATGGCGGTTTCCTCGGGGTCATTCTGGCCATGTTGTGGTGGTGCAAGAAATATAAGATGACCTGGTTCCAGACTCTGGATTTTATCGCACCTTGCGTACCGACAGGCTTGATGTTTGGCCGAATTGGTAACTTTATTGGTGGCGAACTGTATGGCCGTCAGGTCACCGACCCAAACTTTGCCTGGGGCATGATCTTTCCGACCGATCCGCTGCAACTGGTTCGTCATCCATCTCAACTCTATCAGGCACTATGTGAAGGCCTGATCCTGTTTATTATACTGTGGTGGTTCAGCTCCAAGCCACGTCCACGTATGGCAGTTTCTGCGCTGTTCCTGATCGGTTATGGCCTGGCACGTTTTGTGGTTGAATTCTTCCGTGAGCCGGACAATGGCCAGCTATTTATTGGCTGGATGAGCAAAGGACAATTCCTGAGCCTACCAATGATCCTGATTGGCTTGTGGATGATGTGGTATGCCTATCAGAAGAAAATATATGACTGGGGTCCAAACAAAAATAGCTGAAAAAATTGCGTAATTTAGCGGGGCAACAGCCTCGCTTTTTTATAGTCAAAATATGCTAAAGTGCTGATTATCTCTTCTATTCTTTCATCATTATGCTTGAGTTCTGGTTTAATCCGCAGGTATCTGTTCTCAAAAAACTGTTGATCTTTATTGTGATTGCAGCGACAGCTGCAGGCTTGTACTGGATGGAACCACTGCCCTTAGATTCGATTCTGATGTTTGTCGGTACCGGCATCATTTTTCTGATCTGCCGTTACTGCAAAATCCACTTTTCCAGCAAAAACCCGACCGGTTTGCTGTATAGATTACTGACCTGGATTCCAATTGCCTTATTGATTGCTTTAGTTTTTATGAATATGCAACAGGGTGAAATCCTGATTCCGGGTGCACAAGGCATTGCATTTATGGCACTGGCGATTTGCCTGTTTTCTCCACTATCCCTGCTCAATCAGAACAAATCAGATTCGGGTTCACCCCATGCTTGAATTTTGGTATTCGGAACGCTGTAGCCGTCAAATCAAACTCATCGTTGTCATCGCGACCTGTATTTTTATTTATGCGGCATCGACTGTGGCCCAGTTAGATCCAGTATTTGTTGGGGTGAGTTTAGCGATTGGAATTGTCGTACATTTACTGCACCATTTCCGCCTGAAAATCTCAAAATCCAATCCCTATGCAAATGGCTTTAGCGCCTTGAGCCGGGTCATTCCCATCATTGCCTTAATTACCCTGTTTGGCTATTTGCCAGAACAGCACCAGCAATGGGGCAAATTTGCCTTGGGTCTGCAATGTCTTGGCTTTGCCGCGATTGGATTATTTATTGTTTCAATCTATGAAAGCCGTGCGAAGCGTTTTGAGGACTGATCACTTCGCAGTGTTTTCTTAGAAGTAAGTTTCCAGACGATAGTAACTATAAGTCACGTTTTTATTGCGATAAACCGCATGATCTCGCTGTTTAAAATCTGATACCCAGGCACTACCTGAATAAGCCGCGATATGTCCATATTTATGTCCCTGAGTACGGTCAATAATATAGATATCGCCTTTTTTCGGTCGATCAAAAGAAGCATTAATTTTCTTATAACCCAGCTGCATCAGGGTACTTCCCCAATCTGCCGCTGCGACCGGATGATTCACAATTTTCGCACCAGAAGATTGCAGACCGACACGAATACTGCGCGCACATTTCTGTGTACTGGTATTTCGGGTAATGCCTTGCAGATAACTGGTAAATTTCTCGATATTGATACGATGGCCATTGCTTACGCCTGAAGCGTTACGGACAGTGGCTTTTTGGGATGACTTTTTAGGTCTTTGCTCCGATTGGGAACGCACCATGATATTCGCTTGGACAGGAGCATATACTTCGCTCATGTTTACTTGATGATCATAGATCATGCCTTACCAACCGCTCCTCGCCTGTAATTTAGGCTTTCATATTGTTAACAAGCCGAGAATACTAGTCGTTTAAATGTTATCTTTCACATTAAAAATGTAAACAAATTTGTCTATTTTTGCGGCATTCAAATTAAGCCGTTCTTTCTAATACAGTTACAAAACCCATCATCTTTGCAAAAAAAATGTAAAGCAAAGCCAACTTCGATGCCTTGCAAAGCTTTTTTAGCCTGAACTATACAAAATGAGTCCTTATCTTTTTCTACTCAAACGTGTGGATTTAATCTGTAGCTCGGCCATTTTCAGATAACATTTCACCACATGATTACATCATTTTAAGCTTTACCGCCTGTATTACACTGATGCGGCATTTTTAAACCTTGAACTAAACTTTAAATATTGAACTAAACAGAGAAGAAAAATGAGTCAGACTTTAAGTACCGTTTCAAATTTTAATTTAGAACAATATTTAAGTACCTGGTATGACATTGCACACTTGCCGATGAAGCGCCAACCTGAAGACAGCACCGATATTTCTGCGGTATAGAGCTTGAATGAAAATGGCAAGGTGGATGAAGCCATTGCTGAAGCGATCATTGTCGATGCAGAACATGCCAAGCTTGAAATCAGATTTTTACCTGAAGGCTTGCATGGGATCCCGTTTACCAAGGGCGATTATTGGGTCTTAAAAATCGATCCGGATTATCAGACGGCACTCGTGGGCGAGCCGAATAAAGAATATTTATGGTGATTACATCGCGACACCAGTCTGGACGAAGCGACTCAACGCGAATATTTAAGTTATGCAGCACCCTTAGGTTATGATCTGTCTGATCTGATTCATACCGTCCATACGGGCCATAAAACCGCTTAAACTGCAATCAAAAGACCTCTATCAGGAGGTCTTTTTTATTCTCAATTTGGGCGATGAAAGCTCATCAAAAAATGCTATGATGTGCGCAATTTAAATTGTCCCTTTCGACAGAAAATTGATTATAAAATAATCCGTTCTGCTGTTAAAACGGCAATTTTCAACAGATTCAAATAGAGAGAACTATGCGCCAATATCTTGACCTTTTACAACATATCCTCGACAACGGCGGCGATAAAGGCGACCGTACCGGTACAGGTACACGTTCGGTATTTGGTCATCAGATGCGCTTTGATCTTTCCCAAGGTTTTCCTTTACTCACCACCAAAAAAGTTCATTTCCGTTCTATCGTGATTGAACTGTTGTGGTTCCTGAAAGGTGATACCAATGTTCAGTATTTAAAAGACAATAAAGTCTCGATTTGGGATGAATGGGCGACCGCAGAACAGACTGCACGTTTTGGACGTCCTGAAGGCGAACTTGGTCCAGTTTACGGTCACCAATGGCGTAATTTTGGTGCCAGCAAAAATGCAGACAATAGCTATAATCAGGACGGTTTTGACCAGATCAAATGGTTGATCAATGAAATTAAAACCAATCCAAATTCGCGTCGTCTGATTATCTCTGGCTGGAACCCGAATGAAGCAGGTCAGGTCGCATTACCCCCTTGCCATACCCTGTTCCAGTTCTTTGTACACAATGGAAAATTGTCTTGTCAGTTGTATCAGCGCAGTGCTGATGTATTTTTGGGTGTGCCATTTAATATTGCCAGCTATGCCTTGTTGACGCATATGATCGCGCAAGTCTGTGATCTGGAGGTTGGTGACTTTGTCTGGACTGGTGGCGATACCCACTTGTACAGCAACCATTTTGAACAGGCACAATTACAGCTCAGCCGTGAGCCACTCGGCCTTTGTCAATTAAAACTAAATCCCGAGATTAAAGACCTGTTCGATTTCAAATTTGAAGATATCGAAATTGTCGGTTATGAATCTCATCCAGGAATTAAAGCCCCTGTCGCTGTTTAATTTTCTTTATTATAAAGTTCCCCCTCCTCCTAGGAGAGGGCTAGGAAGAGGTTTTTTACCACGCGTGAATCGCCACCTCCTTTCAAAATATATTCCTAGCCCTAAAGCATGAAGGCAATCAATATAGATTTTTAACCTTTCTTTCGTACCAGTAAAAAATTACACGAAGGACTTTGGGCTTGATAAGAAGGATTCAATACATGTCATTTCAAGATTTAGAAGTTGTACACGTCGTTGCCATGGATCAGCAGCGTTGTATCGGCAAGGGCAATGACCTACCTTGGCATATCTCTGCCGACCTGAAACACTTCAAGGAAATCACCCAAGGCGGTGTGGTGGTGATGGGTCGCAAGACACTAGAATCGATGGGACGTACCTTGCCTAAACGGGTGAATTGGGTCATTACCCGTGATCCAGACTGGGCATTTGCAGGCACCAAAGTCGCTTATAGCATTGAAGATGCGCTGAGTCAGGCCGTTGCAGATGTAAAGGCTTCAGAAAAACCCGAAACCATTTTCATCATTGGTGGCGGTGAAATCTTTAAACAGACCATGAATATTACAGACCGTCTGGAACTGACCCATGTCGAACTGGATGTACAGGGCGATGCCTATTATCCAGAGATTCCAGCGGAATTTAAAAAGGTCGCCGCCGAGCAACATATCGACGACAAAACCGGCATTGCTTTTGAGTTCGCAACCTACAGAAAATAAAACCTATTTCTCATGAAAAAGTGATGATGCAGGGACGCGAATATATTTCCAGGCACTGGAGTCTGTGGCTGCTGGGCAGTCTGTTTACTTTATTCGTCATTCTGTCGAGTTTGTGGCTCAGCCTGATGCTTTGGGTGCATCAACCTATTGGAAAAATCGGCAGCTTGATGCTGATTGGACTCTGGCTGACCTTTGCACTGGTCGTTCTCGGGATTTATTTCACCCGGCATCTGATCTCCCGCCAAGTCGATAGCGTTCTTTATCTTCTGGCCTTTTTGTTTTGTCTGCTGGGATATTTTAGTCTGGAAGCGCGTCAGGATCGGGAATGGAATCCTGAAGTTGCCCAGCTCTTGCATTATGAGCAGCAAGGCGATCAGGTCACTTTGTACAATATCCGCAACTTTGACTGGCAGGCCGATGGTCGCTATATCGAACGCTGGGAAAGCCGTAGTTTTGACCTGAATCAGATTACTGGCGTGAACATCATTACTTCCTACTGGATGGGGCCTAAAATTGCCCATACCTTGGTCAGCTTCGATTTTGCCAATCAAAAGCCACTCACCTTCTCGATTGAAATCCGCAAGGAAAAGAATGAAGAATTTTCAGCAATTGGTGGCTTTTTCCGAAAATATGAACTGAGTCTGGTTGCATCAGACGAAAAGGATATTGTTTATACCCGCAGCAATGTCCGTGGTGAACAGGTCTATTTTTTCCCGGTAAAGATGCCGCAAGCTCAGGCTAAAGCGCTATTCAAGGAATATCTGCGTCAGGCCGATGAACTGGCACAAAAGCCAAAATGGTACAATACCCTGACCAGTAATTGCACCACACTGGTCTTTGATATGGTTCAGGCGGTATCGCAACAACAGCTACCCTCAGATTACCGACTGCTGGCCTCCGGCTATTTACCAAATTATCTCTATGACCTGAAAGTACTGGAACAGTCTTGGGATATGCGCACCTGGTATCAACGCGCGCATGTCAATCCACGGGTAGAACAGACCGCTAATCTCTCCAGTCAGGACTATTCAAGACTCATGCGACAAGGTCTACCGAAACCAGACATGCGATAACTGTGTAGCAAATCCACTTCAATAAAGATACAAAATCAACTGGAACCTTGATCATTTTTTTGTTTATATACAAATAGCTAGTCAATGATCAGAGTATCTCTCATGCTAAAAAAATTAACTGCAATCGCGATTTTAGGCTCGGTTTTAACGGTCATGGGCTGCGAAACTGTGCCTAATACAGCCACGACACAAACCGCGAATCATTTACAACTTTTGCAAAATCGTACCTGGATTGCGACCCAGATTGGCAATACTGAAATCAAGACTGCGCCAACCGCACGCAATGTTCCGAGTCTGCAATTTGATGCCAGTACCCAGCGCGTTTCAGGTTCAGATAGCTGTAACCGGATTATGGGCAGCTACACAGCAGCGAAAGATACGCTGACCCTGAGCCAGATGGCCACTACCCGTATGGCCTGTATGAACAACGATCAGCTTGATCAGAAATTTAATGAAGCTTTAGCCAAAGTGACGCATTATCAGGTATTTGCTAAAACCTTAAAATTACTGGATCGCCATGGGAATCTCTTGATCCAGCTAGAAAGTGCTGCTCAGCCGCGTTAATACATCCCTACAAAAAGCCTGTATGGACAGGCTTTTTTATCTTTCATACTGATGAGCTGGAATTTAACCATCAGCCCAATTGAGTTATTTAATTGAATGAGGAATCAACCATGCAACAGGCACTTTTCGGTGGGGGATGCTTTTGGTGTACTGAAGCCGTATTTTTACAGATCCAGGGGGTTCAGCAGGTCGTCAGCGGTTATGCAGGTGGTCATACGACTGAGCCAAACTATGATGATGTCTGCGGAGGCAATACCGGCCATGCCGAAGTCATTCTGATCGATTTCGATGAAAACCAGGTTAACTATACCCAGTTGCTTGATGTATTTTTTGCGACCCATGATCCAACCACATTAAACCGTCAGGGCAATGATGTCGGCACCCAGTACCGTTCTGTGATTTATTATCTGAATGATGAACAGCAGCAACAGGCGCAGCAGGCAATCGATGCTCTGAAAGCCGATGGCATCAATGTGGTGACTGAACTAAGCCCTGCTCCAACTTTCTATCCGGCGGAAGACTATCATCAAAACTTCTTTGCCAAGAACCCGACCCAGGGCTATTGCAATTTTGCCATTCCGCCAAAATTGAATAAATTACGCAGCAAATTTACGACCCTATTAAAAACCCATTAAGATTCACGAAAAATGGGCATAAAAAAAGCGACTGCAATCAGTCGCTTTTTTACTCTCAGAATCTTAGTTATCGGTTGCAAAAGCAATATCGCTGAGTCCGGCTCCACTCGCACGCGACATGACTTGCGCCACCGAGTCATAACGTGATTCTTTATCCGCTTTCAACACAATGGTCGGCTGACGTTCAGCTTGGCCCGCTTCATTAAAACGGGTTTCAAGCTGTTCCAGCGTCAGTACATCGCCATTCCAGGCAATGTCACCTTCGGCATTGATGCTGATCGTGACATTTTCAGGCGGCAGATCGATAATCTCCGCAGTGGTTTGTGGCAAGGTTAATGGAATTGATGGGTTCGCAACGGTCGCTGTCACCAGAAAGATGATCATCAATACCAACATAATGTCGATGAGGGGAATGAGGTTCATCTCATTCATGCCTACATCGTTGTCTTCACCCAGTTGAAAAGCCATTAAGCTTGACCTCCCACGAAACTCTGTTGTGTTACTTTTTCATCAGGCTTTTTTGCAGCAGATTCCTGTTGCAGCATGGTATCAATTAACAGACCGTGTGCCTGATCCTGTAACTCATGAGCCAAGCCACGATTAGCACGTACACAGATGTTATAAGCCAGTACCGCAGGAATCGCGACTGCTAGACCTAAGCCAGTCATAATCAATGCTTCACCGACTGGGGTTGCCACTTGTGCCAGACCAGCCTGACCACTTTTACCAACCGCAACCAGCGCATGAAAGATACCCCATACCGTACCGAACAAACCGACAAATGGAGAGATCGATGCGATAGTACCCAGAACTGATACACCTTTTTCGGCATTGGCTTTTTCTGCTGAAATCTGGCGTAACAGCGCCTGTTCTGCCACTGCCTTACGCTGTTCAAAGCCCAAAGGAGCCAGTTTGGTTTTCAGTTGTTCCAATGCTTTAGATAACTGCGCATAGGCAATCTGTTTCAGTTGGCGAGTGCCCATCAAACGCAGCACAAAAATGGTCCATGTCGCAATCGACATTGCCAATAACACGAAATACAGTGTTTTACTGACTGCATCAGCGTGTTGCCAATAAACTGAAAAGTTCATATTCGAACTCCTAATGGGTGAGCCGTTATTTAACCTGAAAATCGAAAGGCTGTTCCACACGGGTTGGATAAGCCACACCATTTTCAACATATTTGGTGAGTTGTGCACGACGTACCGCGGCTTCTACTTTGCGCGTTACCGCCGGGCTACAACTTGAATTTCGTGCAGTCGCAGAAACTACTTTACCCTGCTCATTCGCTGAAACATCTACTACCAGTGAACAGGCTGATTTTAATTCACCTGCAGAGAGTGAGACTTTTGGTGAACGCTGCCAAGACACGCCCCCACCAATCGATACACTTTTCGGGGATGGCAGCGCAGCAGGTGCTGGCGGTGCCACAGGCGCAGGTGGCGCGACTGGAGCAGGTGCCGGTTTAACTTTAGTTTCAGTGACCACTGTCGGTACAACCGGACTTGGGGTTGGTTTTGCTTCAACTGGCGGTGCTTTAACCACTTTTGGCTCTTCAGCCTTTTTCACCTGCTCGATTTTTTCTACTTTTTTCGGTGGTGGTGGCAGCGGTTTATCGACAATTTTGACTTCTTTTGGCTTAGGCGGCTCTTTTTGTGGCTCGGCCTTCGGCTTTGGCGGTAAAGGTTTTGGCGCTTCCTGGAGTTTTACAAAGCGCACTTTTAAGGGTTGCTTATCAATGGGTGCCAGCTCAGGTGCTTTCATCTGGCTGATCGCATATAACACACCCACATGCCCAACCAGTACAGCCGCTACGATAGAGATGACTTTCTTTTTCATCTGATTCGGTGGTGTAGGCATTTGGGGCGCAGCAACTTGACTCATTAAATCTATTACCTTGAGGAGATGATGTGGAACAAACTATCAAGCTCATCGGTTAGCACAATTAAAGTATGCCAATAATAAATGAGAAGTGTTTTCATTTGCAACCGCTAATCCTACCTTTGACTGACTTTTTTTGCATCAAAACAAAAAAGGCACACTAAAAGTATGCCTTTTTAAAACTCAATGCAAGTCTTATTGGAACACGACAGTCTTGTTGCCATCGACAATAATACGGTCTTCCAAATGCCATTTTACCGCACGGGCCAATACATTACGTTCTACGTCCTGACCGAGTTCACGTAACTGCTCAACAGTAAAGTCATGGTTCACGCGCTCCACATCCTGCTCAATAATCGGACCTTGATCCAGATCAGCAGTCACATAGTGCGCAGTTGCACCGATCAGCTTCACGCCTTTTTCATAGGCCTGTTTGTACGGATTGGCACCTACAAAAGCCGGCAGGAAAGAATGGTGAATGTTGATCACTTTCATTTCCCACTTGCTGACAAATTCTTCATCCAGAATCTGCATATAACGCGCCAGCACCAGTAAGTCATTGCCCTGCATCAACTGGTCGATTTCTGCATAAGCTTCAGGTTTGTTGTCTTTGGTCACCGGCACAACTTCGAATGGAATGCCAAAATTTTCAACTGCTTCACGTAAAGTCTCGTGATTCGACACCACTTTGGTAATTTCACAAGGCAAACCACCACGCGCATGACGCCATAACAGCTCAAGCAAGGCATGATCGACTTTAGACACCAAAATACCGACTTTTTTCACGTCACTCACCAGAGCCAGACGCCATTGCATGCCATAGCGTTCTGCCACATTCGCTGCAAAAGTCTGGGTAATACTTTCTTTGCGACTTTGCAGATTATCGAGTTCAAATTCAACGCGCATGAAGTAACGTCCGCCCTGCGCTGCTGTCGCATATTGGTCAAGCGCAGTAATGTTGGCACCTTGATGATACAAGAAGCTCGAAACAGCCTGCACGATGCCCGGCTTGTCTTCACAAGTAATCAATAAACGTGCGGTGTTAGCAGTCGTCATATTCATGTTGATTTAAGTCACTAATCAGTTAAATTAAAAATAAGCCGAGTATTCTAGCGCGTTTCTTGGATATTCTGAATAGTTTGTTCAGATTCAGAATCTTTAGATGACGACAGGCTGGCAAAAAGTTCCGAAGAGCCCAAACTACTCAATAAACCTTCATAGGTTTGACGACTTTCACCACGTAAATACGCCCCTTCCAGGAATACCATTTGACGGAGTGCCTGCCAGACCCATTTTTCTTCCAGCGTATTGGAATCGGTTAAATGACCTGACATATACAGGAAGTTGGTCCAGTTGGTCAGCACAATCCACAGGTTAATAATCAGTGCTTCAATCTCTGAATCGGTCATGTCCATCAGGCCTGCATTAACAAAGCCTTTATAGATTTTCTGGCCCTGCTGCATCACCTGACCGGCAAAGCGTGGATACATCTTGCGAAAATCTTCGTTATTTTCTACCAGATGATAGACATCACGATGCAGGAAACGGTAAGCCCATAACTGGCTGCTCAGTACCTGAAAATAATGCACCTTGTCATTGGCATCCAGCGCACGGTCATCCGGCAGCGCCAGCATTTCCAGGGTCTGGTGCTGGTACTGTTCCATCAATTCTTTAATAATTTCATTTTTATTGCGGAAATGATAATACAGGTTACCCGGGCTCATGCCGAGTTCAGCCGCAATGTGATTGGTGGTTACCGATCGTTCACCACGCTCGTTAAACAGCTGCAAACTGAGCTGCAAGATACGCTCTTTAGTTTTTAAGGTTTTGGTTTGGGACATCCTAAAATAACCATTCAGTTCATGCATTAGCAGGCTAACACACAAAGTCACTTGACTAATTAGAGTATTTGCTCTAAAAATTAATTAATCGATTTTTGAATAATGGTAGTGCGGCATGAACAGTCACACAAAAACAACATCAATGACACCACATTTTTTTGATAGCCAATATCTGAATGAAGTCTTGGCGCAACAAAAACACGCTTATTTACACTACCCTCTGCCGACTGCAAAGGAACGTATCGATCGTTTAGCTCGACTTAAGCGTATCTTAGTTAAGTATCAAGATCAATTTGCTGACGCAATTAATCAGGACTATGGTAACCGTTCCATTGGGGAAACCAAGATTGGTGAACTGCTCACCTGTCTGGAACATATTAAATATTACAGCAAAAACCTGACCCGGTGGATGAAACCTTCCAAGCGTCATGTCGGCATTATTCATCAGCCGGCCAAAGCCTGGGTGCAATATCAGCCTTTGGGTGTAGTCGGAATTATCGCACCGTGGAACTATCCGCTGTTGCTCTCGATTGGCCCACTAATTTGTGCCCTGGCGGCCGGCAACCATGCCATGATCAAAATTTCCAGTGCATCGGCTGCCTTTGGTGAAGTTCTGGAAAAAGCCCTGGCTGAAGCCTTCCCTAAAGAATTGGTCGCTGTGGTGAATGGTGGCGGTGTGATTTCAGATGCTTTCTGTCGTTTGCCTTTCGATAAACTGATTTTCACCGGCTCAACTGCAGTCGGTAAAACCGTCATGGCAGCCGCTGCCGAAAATCTGGTGCCGGTGATTCTGGAACTGGGCGGTAAATCGCCGGTACTGGTGCATCCATCGATTGATCTGCGCGATGTCGCGCAGCGGATTGCGGTGGGCAAACTCTGGAATGCCGGTCAGACCTGTGTAGCGCCAGACTATATGTTCCTGCCTCTCGGAAAAACTGCCGAGTTCATTGATCACTTTAAAGCCTGTGTCGAAAGCATGTATCCGGATATCACCCATAATCAGGATTACACCTCGATTATTAATGTCAAACAATATAACCGTCTGCAAGGCTATCTGGATGATGCGCGTGAACAGGGTGCGCAAGTCATTGAAATTAATCCGCGTAGTGAAAACTCGGCTGATCTGCGCAAGATTGCACCGACCATCGTGACCAATGTCACCCCGATGATGCAGATCATGCAGCATGAAATCTTTGGCCCACTGTTACCGATCATGGAATATGATCAAATTGACGATGTCATCGACTTTATTAATAGCCGTCCACGTCCACTTGCTTTATACTACTTCGACTTTGATCAGGCGCGTGCCGATTATGTCGCACAGCGTACCCATTCAGGGCATTTCGGGCAAAATACGGTACTGACCCATGTTGCGCAGGACGATCTACCATTTGGGGGTGTCGGTGCATCAGGTATGGGTAAATACCATGGCCCAGAAGGCTTCTTCAGTTTGTCGCATGAACGCTCAGTAATGTCGAATCCAAAGCTGTACAGCTTGAAATACATTCTGCCACCGTTCAATAAACCGATTCACAAGCTGATTTCGAAGACACTTCTCCGCTAAATGATCAAGGCATGAGCTATCGATATAGTTGGTGCCGCATTTTGACGAAAATCGCTTGTCTTTTAAGCGCATTTTTGATATAAAACGCCCCTTGAATGATTTCAATCCGTTTATTTTTGACTGGCCATACAGATTTGCTGTTGGCTAAATCAATGGAGTTACACCATGTCTAAGGTTTGCCAAGTTACCGGCAAGCGTCCAGTCGTTGGTAACAACGTCTCACACGCCAACAACAAAACTAAGCGCCGGTTCGAGCCGAACCTGCATCACCACCGTTTCTGGTTAGAAAGCGAAAAACGTTTTGTACGTCTTCGTTTAACCACTAAAGGTATGCGTATTATCGACAAATTGGGCATTGAAAAGGTTGTTGCTGACCTACGTGCTCAAGGTCAAAAGATCTAAGGAGTCTGAACCATGCGTGATAAAATTCGCTTAGTTTCTTCAGCTGGTACAGGTTATTTCTATACCACGACTAAGAACAAACGTACTATGCCGGAAAAAATGGAAATCAAAAAATTTGATCCAAAAATCCGTCAACACGTAATCTTCAAAGAAGCTAAAATCAAATAATTTTAGTTTCTTTAAAAAAACGACCTTTGCGGGTCGTTTTTTTTGCACTTTTTTTATCCGACTTGATAAACTTTCTGCATGTTTTGGCACTTTTTGTGCTTATTTCCCAGCAAACCTAGCTAAAGGAGTATTTAGTGCCACATGACGTAGAGCTCATTATATTACTGGCTGTTGGTTTTGGCTTAGCTTTGGTCTTTGGCTATCTCGCTGCACGGTTACGTCTTCCCCCTTTGATCGGTTACTTAATTGCCGGCATTCTGATTAGTCCCCATACACCCGGTGTGGTCGGTGATATTCATCTGGCCAACCAACTGGCAGAACTTGGCGTCATGTTCCTGATGTTTGGCGTCGGAATGCATTTTTCCCTGAACGATCTGATGCAGGTACGCCGGATTGCCCTGCCTGGTGCGATTTTACAGATTGCAGTTGCCACCTTGCTCGGGGTTGGAGTTTCGATGCTGTGGGGCTGGAGCTTTGGCTCAGCACTGGTCTTCGGCCTAAGCCTGTCTTGTGCCAGTACCGTGGTTCTACTCAAAGCCCTTGGTGATCGTGGCTTACTGGATTCAATCAATGGCCGAATTGCTGTTGGCTGGTTGCTGGTCGAAGATCTGGTCATGGTCTTGGCGCTGGTACTGTTACCTGCCACTGCGGTGCTTTTAGGTGGGCAAGCGCTGGAAGGTGCAAGCGATGAGAATATCTGGCTCACCTTAGGCATTACCCTGCTCAAAGTCGCAGGTTTTATTGCCTTCATGCTGATTATTGGTAAACGCTTGATTCCGATGATCATACAGGTGGTGGCACGTCTCGGTTCACGTGAGCTGTTTACCTTAACTGTGGTGGCAGCTGCTGTTTCGATTGCCTTTGGTGCCTATAAAGTCTTTGGCGTGTCGATGGCACTGGGTGCTTTCTTTGCCGGAATGGTCGTTAAGGAATCTGATTTCAGTCATCGTGCTGAAGAAGAAACCTTACCACTGCGTGAAATTTTCTCGATTTTATTCTTTGTTTCCGTCGGCATGCTGTTTGATCCGCGCATTTTGCTGGAACAGCCTTTACATGTACTGGCCGTGGTCGCGATTATCATGATTGGTAAAACTATTGCTGCGATGGCACTGGTGCTGTTCTTCCGTTATCCGATCAATACCGCCTTGACCGTCGGTGCTTCTCTGGCACAGATTGGTGAGTTCTCCTTTATTTTGGCTGCACTCGGTGTTTCGCTCAACCTGCTTTCGCTGGAAGGTCAAAACCTGATTCTAGCAGGTGCCTTAATTTCGATTACGCTTAACTCCTTTATCTTTTCCGCGATTGAGCCGGTACAGAAATGGATTCGGGAACGCTCGACTCTGGCCCGATTACTGGAACGCAGTGGTGACCCTCTGGCGATGTTACCCGATGAAGTCTCACAGGATTACCTGCGCGATCAGGTGGTCATTATTGGCCATGGTGAGGTCGGGCGTCGCATTACCCGCTCATTGATGCAAGAAAATATCAAGGTGGTGATTGCCGAAGAAAACCGTGACATCGTCGAAAACCTACGTGAGAAAGGCATTGCTGCGGTGTCTGGTGTTGCCACTGAGGCTGGCGTACTGATTCAGGCACATATCCAGCATGCGCGCTTACTGGTCATTTCCCCTATGGATATCATCGATATTCATAAAATTGTCGATATTGCCAAGACCTTGAATCCACAAATTCAGGTACTGGTCTGTGCAGAAAGCAAGGAAGAAGCTGAAGCCATTCGTCGGGATAATGTCGGTGCTGTTTATTATGCCAAAGAAGAAATGGCGAAAAATATGAGCAATCATATTTTGAACCAGATTGAGATCGCGCATCAGCATACGCCTTCTCATTAAAGTTTTTCTTTGAATAAACACTGAATAAAAAAAAGTTGCCGGATCTGGCAACTTTTTTTATGGACATCAATATATCTCTGAGCCAAAGATTTTATTAACACACTGGCTTCAGACTGCTCACGACTTAAATTTTAAAATACTGATTTTTCATCTTCATTTCAAATGAACGTTTTTATGGTACTTAAAATCTGCCTAATTTAATAACCTATAAAACTCAAAAAGCACACCGATAGTGTGCTTTCTAAATAAATTTCAACGATTAACTCATATACTTTGGTTCTTCATCCACAACTTCAGCCTGCCACTCATTGACCTGCTGTTCCAGCAAACCATAGAGTGCTGCCTGAATCATCTGTTGCGCAATCACGGGCGTCTGCTCTCCAAGTAAAGCTTTCACCTCATCATTAAATTGAATCATGACCAAAGGCTGTTTATGTGAGCCTGCATTGCGTAGAGCCAACGCGCCACCTTCAAGTTGAACGAGTTCTAAAATCGCGTCTTGATTACCAAATAAATCTTTCAACTGTTCTATAGACATATATCCTCCATGTTCAACATGGTGGCAAAGCGCCGGGTGCACTTTGCATCATTAGAGTAATTGATATAGGGTTAAAAATTGCATTTTCAAGTACAGCCGATCCGATTAAAATTCAATCATCTCATTACGAAAACCATCAATTAATTGGGTCAGGTCACGATGCCACTCTCTCAATATAGCAGTATCAGGTAACCATGCTTGTGGAGACTGTGTGACTTTAATGATGAGATTTGAGGAAGTTTCGTCTTCAGGTTCTGGGGTACTTGGTTCGGGCGCATACTGGCACAGACGGTAAGCACGTTTCAGTTCAGCAATGAAACCGCTCTTGGATAAATGTTGCAGCACCGCCACTTCCGGCGAAATCTGGCCTTTGGCCGCCATCAGTTCTTCGATCGATTTTAGCGTCGGATGAGGATCATTCAGGCGATAGTAACGCACCAGTTCCTGTAAAAATGCTAACAAAGCACCATGCAAATGAAACACAGTTGCTTCACGTTGTGCCTGAGCCTGTTGTACATGTTCAGTTTGCTCTGCTTGCTGGCAGGATAGACGGGCAAAATACAGTTTTTGATTGGTACGGTCCGCATGATAGCGAGCAACACGGGTCATCGAGATTTCCTAAGGGTTAAAACAAATTTTGGCTTTTATAAAGTAAAAGGTTCGTCTGCATTTCGCAATCAAAAGATGTTTAGACTGAATCCATCCAGCACTGAAATTCAGAGCATTGAGCTGATTGAACAGCTACGGCAATGCTAAATTTCGACCATAAAAAAGGAGCCTATCAAGTGCTCCTTTTTTGAGTTTAAGCCTGAGGCTTATCTTCTGCGGCTTTCACGCGGATCCCATGTCCGTGCAGGCGTAAAGTGTTCAGGCCTTTAATGGCTTTGACTGCTTCACGGCCATGTGGCATTTCTACAAAAGCAAAACCTTTTGATTTGCCTGTTGATGCATCAAGCACCAAAGTACAGGTCTCCACTGTGCCATATTCCTGGAACAGTTTCAGCAATTCGGCTTCTGTGACCGTACGTTCTAAATTACGAACTAAAATTTTCATCTTACAACCTTAAGAAGATAGGCAAAAAATATCAAAAAGCACGCGCCTACTCTACTTTTTGCATGAAACAACTTTGCTATAGTTTAATCGAGATCAATCCCAAAATCTAAATTAATCGACTTGCGTTCAATCAAGGCACTTTTTACGGTTTGCTGCCGAGTTTTGTAATGGGTTTCCGTGGTGCATAAATGCCGGGTAAGATCATTCAGGAAATAGCTTTCGACTTTACGCCCCTGCTCATCGACCGTTTCCCGCGCCCAATGATTCAGGTTCTGTTTGGTCAGAATCAATTCATTTTTTGCCCGGGTCAATGCTACATACAGCACACGACGCTCTTCTTCGACATCATCAAAATCACCTTGGGCACGTGCATGTGGATAATTGCCTGGGGTGACATTGGCCACATAACAGACATTTTGCTCGGTGCCTTTGGCCGAGTGAATGGTGATTAAGGTCACCACATCATGGTCCGACTGGCGTTCAATTTCCGAGATTGACACCGGATCTAGTACATATTCCTCTAAAAACTCACTCAGCTGCGAATGCTTGGAGGCCAGCTGTTTGACCAGTTCAAAATCACTCTGGCGACGTGGCCAATCCTTTTTATAGTTTTCTGCCAGTTGAGATTCAATCGCCTGAATCGCAAGACTGACACAGGCTTGCACTTCGCCTTTGAGCACATTCATCTGCTGCATGATCAGAATGGTTTCTAGCGGTATCTTGCCAAACTGTTCTAATTTCTTTGCAATCTGATCCATTTCAGTTTCAGCCAATAGCTGCTGTGACAGCTTGCTGGCACCGACATCACCCACACCATTCCACAGGGTCAAGAAACGCATCCAGGCAATATCATCCAATGGATTAGCCACCACGCGCAGCATGCTGAGCAAATCTTTCACATGCGCCGTTTCCAGCAGCTTCATGCCACCAATAAAGCGATACGGTACATTGGCTGCAATACAGGCCGCTTCAATGTGCCGCGCGGCAAAGCTGGAACGAACCAGCACCATATGCTCGCCCCATTTGCTGCCTTGCAGATAATGGCGTTCTTTAATATCAATCGCAATCCATTTGGCTTCATCAAACTCATTCGGGAAGATATGCATACGCGGCTTTACACCTTCTCCGCGATAAGCTTCTAGACGTTTGTCATATTTGATTTCAGACTGATCCAGCAGCCAGTTAGACAGATCGAGAATTTCCTGGGTCGAGCGGTAGTTCTTTTCTAATTTGAAAATCTGCGCATCTGGCACACGTTCTTTGAAATGGTGAATATTTTCAAAGTCTGCACCACGAAAGCCATAAATCGACTGGGCATCATCACCGACACAAAACAGGCTGATCCGGTCTTTAAGTGGTTCGAGCAAAGCCCATTGTAATGGATTGGTATCCTGCATTTCATCGACCAGCATATGTCGACAGATTGAAGCGACATAGTCGACCAGACCTTCGGACTGTGCCAGCGCCGTAGCCACTACCGCCAGAATGTCATCATAATCCAGAAAGCTGCGTGCCTGCTTACGTGCTTCGTACTCTTTCATAATCTCGGCAATCTGGTCCTTTAAGGCCAGATATTCCGGCATCTGTTTTTCTAATGCCAGACTGAGTTTTTGCCGGGTATTCCTTGCAAAAGAATATAGATCACATAGTTCCTGAGGCTTAGGCAGATGGTTGGGATTTTTCTTGTCATCACGACCGCGAATCAGGCGGAACATCATCAGCTGATCATCACGATCAATAATCGAAAACTGTTCCAGACCAAAGGCTTTGGGAATACGGCGCAGCAGATACATACAGAAAGTATGAAAAGTCGAGGCTCGCAGTCCCTTGGCTTGTTCACCAAGTGCCAGTTCGACACGCGCCACAATTTCACTGGCAGCCCGGCGGGTAAAGGTTAGAATTTGAATCTGGTTGGCAGGCATGCCTTGTTCAATTAAGTAAGCTGCGCGTGCCACGATGGTCTTGGTTTTGCCACAACCTGCCCCCGCCAGCACCAAACTGTGTTTTGCTTCTGTGGTGGCTGCTTGTCTTTGCTGAGGGTTTAATTCATCAATCAGGGTGGCTAAACTCATTTTCACTCATCATTTTGTGGATGTATGTAGTTTAACAGATCGCTTTCAGAATTATGGCTTTTCAGTTGCCCTGAAACTGTCTCCAATTTTATTTTCTTGATTTGATATTAGCTGACGACAGGGCGTGCTGGATTGCAGCAGAGAGAAATACTTTCACTCTGTCAAAAGATTTTTGACTATCTCAGCGACAGCTTTCTCCAAGTTCATTTCCGCATTTTTTAAGGCTTCCTCTAAAGGACAATCTGGTGGATTAATACCAATAATCTGGCTAAATCCTGATTCAAACAGATCCTCAATTCCTTCGCCGACTAGACCCGCAAAAGCGATTACCGGTTTATTAAATTTCCTGGCGAGCTGTGCTACCCCAAAAGGGGTCTTGCCCAAAGATGTTTGACTATCAATTTTACCTTCACCGGTCAGGACATAATCTGCTTGCGCTATTTTCTCACTCAGTTGAACCTGTTCAATCATCAGTTCCACCCCGGACCGAATAGAGGCAGCGGTGAATGCCATTAAACCAAAACCCAGCCCACCGGCTGCACCCGCACCTGCCACATGACGATAATCACAGCCAATCTGCCCAGCGACTACATCGGCAAAATGACCGAGGTTTTGATCCAGTTGCTTGATCATTTCCGGGGTTGCACCTTTCTGTGGTCCAAAGATTATCGATGCACCATTTGGTCCACACAGTGGATTGTTGACATCCGATGCAATGATTATTTCAGTATCTACTAAACATGGATCCAGTCCAGATAAATCCATTGATTTGACCTGATCCAAGTTTCCACCACAGACCTGAATTAACTCTCCCGCATGATTTAGAAACTGCACACCCAGTGCTTGCGCCATCCCTGCACCACCATCATTGGTAATACTGCCGCCCGACCCCATGATGATTTTTTTCACACTCAAGTCCAATGCCTGTTTGATCATTTCTCCTGTGCCATAAGTTGAAGTGAGCATCGGATTACGCTGTGAAGGCTTCAATAAATGAATGCCATTGGCCTTGGCCATTTCAATCACAGCAGTTTGACCTGCATCAATCAAACCCCAATAGGTCTGAATACGTTGCTCAGGCAGTGGTCCGGTCACTTCACATGCAATACTTTGCCCCTTTAAACTTGAAATCAATGCATCGACCGTGCCTTCACCACCATCGGCCATTGGCACATGAATGATGTGGGCATCCGGAATGACGTTCTGGATACCGCGTTGCATGGCCTGACAAACCTGCGCAGCAGACATGCTTTC
Organism: Acinetobacter lwoffii; assembly: GCF_024129435.1. Lineage (GTDB taxonomy): Bacteria > Pseudomonadota > Gammaproteobacteria > Pseudomonadales > Moraxellaceae > Acinetobacter > Acinetobacter lwoffii_F. The sequence goes on from NZ_JAMXXN010000007.1 coordinate 85,840, forward strand.
TTTAAACGAGTCAGGAGCAAGCACAAAGGTGAGCGACATGGTGTGATCTTTTATCCACAAATGAAGTCTAAATTGTGGATAAATCCAGCACTATCCACAAGTCTTTATTTCCAGCCCAGTTCAATTGCAGTTATCTCATTAATCAAGGTTTGATTTAAAGATTCTGGCATTTTACTGGTAGTTTGAGACAGTGGAATATGTCCTGCCATCAGCTCCACCTTGGCTTGCGGAAATAAGGGTTGCTGATCTGGAAATGCATAACCCAGCGGATAAATCGGTTGGCCTGTCGCTAAATCATATTTATCCGAGGCGCCAAAGGCATGCAGTAATTCATGCACCAAGACAATTTTATTCTGTTCAGTCTGTTGCTTGGATGCAAATAGATTCACCGAACCAATCCGGCCTTTTTGCAAGGCAGTTGAATGCTTTAATTGCTTGGTTTGTACAGGATCATAGTAATTTAAAAATAAAGTCACATTGGCTGAAGGATCTGAACTCTGTTGCTGTTTCCAGGCATAAAACCGGAATTTTAAACTCCATAAAACTGTATTGATGAGTGAAGCCTGCTCAGGGCCTTTGGGCGGTAGAACTTTAAGCTCACGGCCTAAATTAAAATAAAAATAAGTAGGCTGTCCGCGATACTGCTGAGCTGCTTGTTCCAGATATTTCCGTGCTCTATTCAGGTCCTGACTCGACAGTTGCTGGATGTATTGCTGTGTGGTCGGTAATCCATCAGCATTAATCGGATGCAGCAACACAATAATCGGCTTTGACCAGTTCGGGTTTTGATCACGATAGGCATTGACCGCGACAATCAATAAGATGATTAATAAAATCAGAATCCGAATCTTTTTCCACATATCGATTACACACTCTGCTTTTTCATTTTTCTTAAATACATTTGGCTACCTTGCATTTTTGTTTCAAATACTCCCAAGGCTTTTACTAAGCCAGATAGCTTGTCAAATCCGTAATTTCGAGTATCAAAATCTGGCTTTACTGTATTTATATATGTTCCGACTAAGCCAAGATATGCCCATCCATTTTCATCTGCGTTATCTTTTACGGCTTTATAAATCAGATTCAGCGTAGCTCGATCCATCGTTTCAGGAAGATTCGAATTTTCCTTAGGCTGAGGCAAAATTTTATGATCAAGAGATTTGTCAGAGCTTAATACTTTCTTTTGGGAAACATTAGAAAGTTCATCATCTTCCTGTTGCTTGATTTCACTATCTACAAGTAAATTTTCGATATAAATGAACTTGTCACAGGCTTTCTTAAATGCTTCAGGTGTAGCTTTTTTGCCAAAGCCATACACAGTTAGACCATTTTCACGAATACGTGAAGCTAAGGGCGTGAAATCACTATCACTGGATACAATACAAAATCCATCTAATGCACCTGCATAAAGTAAATCCATAGCATCAATGATCAGGATCATATCCGTCGCATCTTTACCCTTGGTATAAGCGAATTGTTGTACCGGAGTGATGGCATGAGGAAGGAGTACATCTCGCCATTTCTTTAAAGTTTCGCTGCTCCAGTCCCCATACACACGTTTGACACTGGCAATGCCATATTTCGCAACTTCTTCCAACACTGATGAAATCGCGTTGATAGAAGAATTATCCGCATCGATTAATACAGCGAACTTTTTTGTCTGAATATCCACATCCACCCCAAAATATTATTTTTAATTTTTTGTATAAATGATTCTGACATAAAAAATGCCGACTTTCGTCAGCATTTTTGAATCTTAGAATTTAGGCTTCAACCCATTTTCCGTCCTGGTAAACCAGAGACCATTTGGTTTGCTTGCCTTCTGCAGTTTCCGAACCAATATATTGTGACTGGTTCTTACGGCTAAATTTTACCAGAGTCGGATTCCCTTCCGGGTCTACATCGGGTGCCTGCAAGATAAACTGATACTTTGGATCAAGCTGATCAGCAACAGAACGAATCTCGGCCACTTTCGGTGCACGGGTTTCACGCACTTTCGGGAACTTGCTCGCCGCCAGAAATAAACCGGCAGCACCATCACGCAGTACGAAGAAATCGTCATGTTTAGAAGAACGTAAATGCTCCATCTTGATCGGATCTACACGTGGAGGCGCAGGCTGACCGCTCTTTAAGACTTTACGGGTATTGTCACAGCTGGTACAGGCAAAGTAAGGACCAAAACGGCCTGTCTTCAGCTGCATTTCGCCATCACACTTGTCGCATGGAATGCTTGGGCCATCATAGCCTTTAATTTTGAACTCGCCTTCTTCAAGTTCAAAACCACTACAGTCCGGGTTATTCCCACAGATATGCAGTTTACGACCGCCATCAATGACATAGCTGTCCATGGCAGTTTCACAGATCGGACAACGCTTCTTCGACATCAGGTCAGCAGTTTCCGCAGCCTCATCATCAGATAATGCAGCCAGAGACTCCACTGGTGTCAGGTTCAAGGTTCCCTTACAACGCTCTTTCGGCGGTAGGTTATAGCCTGAACAACCCAAGAATACGCCTGTGGTTCCGGTACGAATCTGCATTGGACGGTCACATTCTTTACAGTGTACTGCATCCACTTCTACAGGCTGATTGCGGCGCATACCGTTCTCACCCTGCGCCGTAGTCAAACGTTGCTTAAAATCGCCATAGAAGCTGTCTAATAACTCTTTCCAGTTACGCTCACCATCTGCTACTTTATCCAGCTGACCTTCAAGATCTGCGGTAAAGGCATAGTTCATCAGATTACTAAAATTTTCATCCAGACGATCGGTGACGATTTCGCCCATCTTCTCGGCATAGAGACGACGGTTATCCAGTTTCACATAACCACGATCCTGAATGGTCGAGATAATCGCAGCATAGGTCGATGGACGGCCAATGCCTTTTTTCTCGAGTTCTTTCACCAGTGAGGCTTCAGTAAAACGTGCCGGTGGCTTGGTGAAATGTTGAGATGGATCAAGTTTCTCAAGTTTAAGCACTTCACCGACTTTGACCGCAGGCAATAAAATATCGTCATCGGCTTTATTGGCACCACGCACGCGGGTAAAGCCATCAAAGACCAAGGTACGGCCTTTGGCTTTCAGTTCTACGCCATTGGCATCCACCAAAATGGTAGAAGACAGATATTCTGCCGGAGTCATCTGACAAGCAACAAACTGGCGCCAGATCAGGTCATACAGACGCTGTGCATCACGCTCAACACCCACCAGACTGTCGCCTTTTAAGCCAACCATAGATGGACGAATCGCCTCATGCGCTTCTTGCGCACCGGCTTTATTGCCATAACGGTTCGGCTTGGCAGGCAAATACTTCTCGCCAAACTCGGATTCGATATGACCACGCACCATATTCACCGCATCATCACTCAAGAAGGTCGAGTCGGTACGCATATAGGTAATGAAGCCGGCTTCATACAGACGCTGCGCCAGCATCATGGTTTTCTTCACAGAAAAACCGAGACGGGTACTGGCTGCCTGTTGTAGCGTTGACGTGATATACGGCGCACTTGGATTAACCTTGGTTGGCTTATCTTCACGTGCAGAAACCGTATAATCCGCATCTTTGATCAGGTTTAATAAGGCATCAGTTTCGGCTTTGTTGCGCAGCTTGAGCGTCTTGCCATTTTGCTTGACCGCTTCGAGACGAATATCATCTTTTTTCGATTTGGTATCGGCAAACACCTGCCAGTATTCTTCAGGAATGAAGGCACGAATTTCACGTTCACGCTCGACCACCAGCTTCACTGCAACCGACTGTACACGACCGGCCGACAGACCACGGGCAATCTTTTCCCAAAGCAATGGCGAAATCATAAAGCCCACGACACGATCCAGGAAACGGCGTGCCTGCTGTGCATTGACTTTATTGGTATCCAGACGTGACGGATGCTTAAAGGCATCCTGAATCGCGTTTTTGGTAATTTCGTTGAAGACCACACGCTGATAACGCGAATCATCACCACCGATGACTTCTTTTAAATGCCAGGCAATCGCTTCCCCTTCCCTGTCCATATCCGTTGCCAGATAGACTTCATCGACTTGCGATGCCAGTTTTTTCAGTTCGGCAACCACATGTTCTTTGCCAGGAAGGACTTCGTATTTGGCTTTCCAGTCATGTTCCGGATCGACACCCATGCGGTTAATCAACGCATTCTGTGATTTTTCAGCTTTTTCTGCATCCGTCAGTTTGGTACGTGTCGCCGGTTTTTTCTCTGTCGATTTTGCAGAACCGCCTGTCGGCAAGTCACGCACATGACCCACTGATGATTTTACGATGTAGTTCGGACCAAGGTACTTATTGATTGTTTTCGCTTTTGCAGGCGACTCCACAATCACTAGGGCACGCTTGCTTCCAGCGTCGGGAGACTTCGCTGTGCTGCTTTTTGATGTGGACCGAGGAGCGTTCGCCATAATTAACCGTTAATCCTGTTTATTTCTAAATTAAAGTTCAGCCAAAGCGTGTAACAGCGCTTTGATGTCGTCGAGTTGGGTCGCTCTTAAATCAGCTTCTTCATCCCAATACACGCCGACACAGTTGGCCTGCATATCAATAGCATAAATGCCTTTTAATGCAATGGGAAAATCTTTAAATTTCTCATCACCCTGCACGATTTCGAGTTTATTATCGACAACACGGGCGCGCATCAAGGGCAAACGTGCATCTGGCATCAGCACACTGTAGTATGCGACCATACTGGCACGACTTTCAGTCGCCTTCGGGATTTTGGTCCAGTCCGGTGCCACCACCAGACGTGGATGCAAACCCATTTTACGGGCTTTATCACGCATCAGCCCCAAGGCTTTTTCTCGGGGACTTACACGTAACCCGAAAATCGACCCTATGACGAAAATGATGATGACCACCGTCACCCAGATTCCAGTGTTTTCCATAGTTCAACCTTTATGTTCTATTATTAGAGTTGCATAAGCACAATATAAAACGCAAGTTTGCACGATAAAATTAATTCAGGAACATTTCATGACTATATAAAATTTCGTGACCATTCCAGTAAATATAACCTTTCTCGATCAGCTCTTTCAGCAGCAAGCGAATGTCCGATTTTGGAAATAACTGTTCCAGTAAATCACGCAGCTCATAAATGTCTTTGGGTTTATCGCCCTGCAATTCACGCAGTTTACGCGCCACTTCCAGTTGTACCGGATCGATCCGGCCAAAGTTCTTGAACAGGTCTTGCTGTGCCGACTGGATTGGTGACTTGAGTATTTCAGATTCAACTGGAGCTTCATCTGCCTTCAGTTGGGAAATGACCTGATCCAGTTTCGGATTTTCAACCGGGTTTTGCTCATCCAGATTGAGTTGCAGCCATTGTTTCAGGACTTTTTTGCGGAAGCTGATTTGCTCATCATAGCGCTTGACGATTTTCAGGTTAATCAACATGCCGACCACATGCTGAGCTTTTACCGGCATCACTTGCAGAATATTCGCCACTGAGTTTTTTAGGGTTTCCACCGTATTCGGTTTGCCACTCATTTTGCCTAACGCATCACAGTATTTTTTCACCAGTTGCAAGGCAGGTTTGTTCTTGATGGCGTCCAGACTCGGAAGATGATTTTTAGGTTGATCTGTTGGAGTGTTTGTCTCATCAGGCTGAATCTGAATCAGGTGACACGTAATATCAGAAGTTTGCAGCATCTGTTGCAACATTTCGCAGCTGTCCATCGCCGAGATCAATTCAACCTCGGTTTCTGGCTCCAGTAGCGCCATAAGCTGACCGACAATGACTGCATACTCATATTCTTTTTGTGGCGATTCAGGCGTGTCCAGCACCACCACCTGACCACTGCTAATCCAGCCGGCAAGCTCGGTTAAGTCCTCTAAGGAGAATTCAAATTTTCCGGCACAGCTAAACAGATATAAAGTCGAATAATGCGCCACAATCTCACGCATTAACTTGGCTGTGGGGAAATTATTTTCGAGGTCGAGTAGAACAACTTTTGGGTGCATGGGACGCAATTCCGGAATGTACCTGAGAGCCGGTATTAGAGTAGGAAGTGAGTGAAAGGTCAAATAATTTTACGACTGAATGGGTGCAGGCCTGTTTCGGCAGAGGGCCAAACTGCATTTTATGAAATGCCTGAAAGAAATCTGTTTACGAGCGCGAATGTTTGTTTTCAGCAGAAAAACTCTTTTAAACTTGATGATCGCGCTGCGCTTTATTACTTTTATATGCGGATTTAATGCAATTTAAAAGCCAATTCAAAAAAATAATATTTCTCTTTTTAACATCTTATCGATTGGCTCATTTTTATTTTTCAATAAAAAACCCTTAGATCAGCTAAGGGTTGTTGTTGATTAAATCATTGGTTGCAAATTAATAATGCGGTGGGCGATCTGCAACCGGATCAAATTCTGCAATGCCTTCAGACAGATCTGAAGACTCAACACGTTGATATAACAGCGTCATTTGCTTTTTCAGATCAGCAATTTCCAGGGTCTGTTTGGCCACCTGATCATTCAACTGTTCAACTAAATCGTCTAAAAATGCAATTCGCACTTGCAAATCTTCAATGGGTGCGGAAAATGACGCCTGATCATTTAGATTTTGTTGTTTAGTCATTTAAAGTCCTCATTGGGGATTTCAGGAAACATTATGGCCTATATTACCCTTAGGGATGTCCAACTTGCGTTTGGTGGACCCGCCCTGCTCGACGGCGCGAATTTTAACTTGGAACGCGGCGAACGAGTGTGTTTGATTGGCCGTAATGGTGAGGGTAAGTCTACCTTACTTAAGCTGATTGAAGGAAGTTTACTGCCTGACAACGGCGAAGTTTCATTACAAAACGGCATTACTATTTCCATGCTGGCGCAAGATGTACCGATGGATTCAGGTAAAGTGGCTGATATCGTGGCAGATGGCGCTGGTGAAGCGTCAGAAGTTCTGCGTGCTTATCATGCTGCCAGTGAAGCTTGTGTACTAGGTGACATGGACGCCTGTGATCGTATGGGCAACCTGCAACACAAAATGGATCAGCTGGATGGCTGGGCGCTGGAAACCAAGGTCAATTCGATTTTAAGCAAAATGGGTCTGGACCCGGATGCAGATCTTGCCGATTTGTCTGGTGGTCGTAAACGTCGTGTCTTGCTGGCACGTGCTTTACTTACCCAACCTGATGTGCTGTTACTCGACGAACCGACGAACCATTTAGATGTTGAAAGTATCGAATGGCTGGAAAAATTCCTGCTCGATCAAAACAATTTGACCCTGCTGTTCATTTCGCATGACCGTGCCTTTGTCGACAGCATTGCCACCCGTATTGTTGAGCTGGATCGTGGTCAACTGCGTAGTTATGAAGGTAACTATTCACGTTATCTAGACCTGAAAGCCCAGCAAATGGAAGCTGAAGAAAAGCAAAATGCGCTCTTCGATAAAAAGCTGGCTGAAGAAGAAGTCTGGATCCGTCAAGGGATTAAAGCCCGTCGTACCCGCAACGAAGGCCGTGTCCGTGCCCTGAAAGCATTGCGTGAAGAATCTAGAGCACGTCGTTCGCAACAAGGTAAAGTGACGATGGCGACTCAGGATGCCAACCGTTCCGGCAAACTGGTGTTTGAAATCGAGAACCTGAGTGTGAAATTCGGTGACAATGCACCGATCATCAATAATTTCTCTGCACTGGTATTACGCGGCGACCGTATCGGTCTGGTCGGTGATAACGGTGTCGGTAAAACTACGCTGATTAAAGCCATTCTGGGTGAGCTAGAACATGGCGGTACGGTAAAGACCGGCACGCAGTTAGAAGTGGCCTATTTTGACCAGCTCCGTAATGCACTGGATCTGGAAAAATCAGTCAAAGATAACGTATCAGAAGGTTCTGACCATGTCGATGTGAATGGCAACCGTCGTCATATCTATAGCTATCTGCAAGACTTCCTGTTCTCACCGGAGCGTGCACGTACCCCAGTCAAAGCTTTGTCTGGTGGTGAACGCAATCGTATTCTGCTAGCGAAACTGTTGCTGAAACCATCGAACCTGATTGTGATGGATGAGCCAACCAACGACCTGGATATGGTGACTTTAGAGTTACTGGAAGAAATGCTGGGTGGCTACAAAGGCACCCTACTGTTGATCTCGCATGACCGTGCCTTTATGGACAACGTGGTAACATCCACTTGGGTCTTTGATGGTAAGGGCAATATTGACGAATATGTTGGCGGTTATCAGGATTATCTTGAACAACGTCCGGATCAAACCGTGGTTGACCAAAAAAGTGCCGTGAAAAAAGCCATGGCCAAAGCAGAAGCCGAGACTGCGCCGGCCGCTGCCAAAAAAGTTAAACTCAGTTATAAAGACCAACGTGCACTCGAGCAACTTCCAGCTGAGATGGAAGCGCTAGAAAAAGAGCAGGTCGAGATCAATGCACAACTGGCTGATGGCTCTTTATTTGTGACTGATTCCGATAAAGCACTGAAACTGTCTAAACGCTTATCCGAAATTGATGAGCTGTTACTGGAAAAATTAGAGCGTTGGGAAGAACTGGACAACCTAAGTAACGGCTAAATATTCCCCGAGCTTTTACTAAAGCATCTGTATTCGTACAGATGCTTTTTTATTTCAATAATCTTCTCTGTTAGACTGCATTTAATCTTTTGGCCCTAAATTGTTTTATGAGTACTCAGCCTGCATATCAACCCGGTGAATTTCAATGGTCATTCCTGTTACCTCAATATTGGGGCAAATGGCTAGGCATTATTTTCCTGATGATTCTGGCGATCTTACCTTGGGCCATTCAGCATCGTCTGGCGTCCCTGCTGGGCCACCTTTCTTTTAAATACTTGAAATCACGCCGTGAAACCACGCTGCGTAATCTGGAAGTCTGCTTTCCCGAATGGTCTGAAAAGCAGGTACAGGACAATGCCCGTCAGGTATTTATCGATCAAATGCTGGGGGTGTTTGAGACGCTGAATGCCTGGTACAGTCCGAAATGGTTTCAGGGCCGCGTCAGTATTGAAGGCTTGGAACATATTCAGAAGGCACAAGCCGCAGGCCAAGGCATGCTGTTATTAGGCACGCATTCAACTTTGCTCGATGCGGGTGGTTATCTTTGCGCACAATATTTTGAACCGGATGTGGTCTATCGTCCGCAGAATAATCCACTTTTGGACATGCTGATTTACCGTTGTCGCGCCACAATTTATGCCAATCAGATTGACCATGATGATATGCGCGGTCTGGTACGTAACCTGAAAAATGGCCATGCGATCTGGTACAGTCCGGATCAGGATTATGGTTTAAAACAAGGCGTGATGGCACCTTTTTTTGGCGTGCCTGCGGCGACTGTAACCGCACATCGCCGTTTACTGAAAATGACCAAAGCGGCTGCAATTCCTTTATATTTCTACCGTCATGGCGATATTAACAATCCGCGCTACCATGTGCTCATTGAACCGGCACTGGAAAACTTCCCTAGTGAGAATGAAGTTGAAGATGCCACTCGCGTGAACCGGGTGATTGAGCAGCAGTTGCGCATCGCACCGACCCAATATATGTGGTTCCACCGCCGTTTTAAGACTCGCCCTGAAGGTTATAAATCAATTTACTAAATCGATTTGATCACGGAATTTGAAGGGCTATAGCTTAAAATCATGTTTAAGTAATTGAAATAATTTAACCCGAGCTCTACATCCTGTAAAACTCGGGTTAATGAGGTTGTGCTTTCACATATTATAATTCGTTCTGCTTTTTTGTGATTTCCCTTTCAGCATCATATCCATGATGTTTTCATTCAGCTTCGTCTTCCTTATGAGAATATCCTTTCTCGACTCCCTGTGCTGATAAACCTAGAATACCCAGATTCCCAACCCCTGCCCATTCGCAAGAAGCGTAAACTGTTGTAAGCAATATCGTACACTTTTCTTCTAAAAAGCTAAGAGATTTTGCCCCCTTCTTTATAAGCCAGAGCAACTTCATCAGTGACTATTTTTTTCTCTTTCTCTGCTTTCTGAATGCCCTCTTCAATGGCTTTTTGTGCTTCCTGCTCATCTTCATCAGTTTGTTCTAATTCTTCCTGAATATGCTCGAATACCCGACCGGTTTGCAAAACCAGAAAGACCGGAAAATGGTCAGAACCTACATGCGGTAAACGCTCCATGTGTACCAAGGCAAAATCGGTACTGTGAAAGACGTGATCCAGCGACCAGCGAAAAAAAGGATAATCTGCGTGAAAAGTATTCACATAATGACGCCCTACCCGCGGATCCAGCAGTCCACTAATGCGTTGAAACAGGCGTGTGGTACGTGACCAGGCCACGTCATTCAGATCGCCCATCACGATACAGCTTTCATCCAGATCTTTAATCTGATCACCGACAATTAGCAGTTCAGCATCACGCAAGGTAGAATCCTTGGCCTCGGTCGGGCTAGGTGGTTTAGGATGCAGACAGTAAAGCTGTACCGGTTGTCCTGAGCGTAAGATCACCGTGGTATGAATGGAGGGAATTTCATCACTCAGAATAAATTTAACCTCGGTTTCTCTCAGTTCGAGCTTGCTATATAGATGCATGCCATACAGGTTATCCAAAGGCACAGGCACGCGATAAGGATAATCGGCTTCAATCACCGAGAGTGCATTTTGCCAGTTTTGATCGGTTTCCAGAGTCAAAACCAGATCTGGCTGATGAATCTGGATCTGCTCGATCAGTAAATGATATTTGGTATTGGTAGTAAGTACATTGGAAACGACCAGGGAAATTTGACGTTGCGGATCCAGCTGATCCTGCTTGACCTGCTTGACCTGTTTTTTCCAGATAAAGGTATAGGGCAATACCATTTTCAACTGATAGGCCAAAGCTGCCATCAGCCCGACAAAAAGCAGCTGATTCAACCAGGTCCAGGGATGCTCCAGAACCAAGAACAGCACAAAGGCGATAAAGCCTAATACCAGAATTTGTAAGCGTGGAAAATCCGCACCCCGAATCCACCATTCATCGCGTGGTATCAGTGACCAAAAACTTAACCAAATGACAATGATTGCCAGAATTTGGATAACCCATATCATAAACTGCGCTCTTAATTAAGTTATTATTTTTTCTAAAAGAAAAATGACGTTATCAATTTTGTATGTATCATAAAGCAGATATTTCTCTCAAGAATATTGATGTTTTGATTGTGTAGCTCTTGCAGTTGAGTCCCTTTTTGGTACACTCGAATCCCTTTTGATTTTTTAACGCACCGAGGCAAAGTGACATGAAAGTAGGTCTGGTCGGTTGGCGCGGGATGGTTGGTTCCGTCCTTATGCAACGTATGGTTGAAGAGAATGATTTTGCTCATTTTGAGCCATTCTATTTCTCTACCAGTAATGCAGGCGGTGAAGCGCCGGCATTTGGCGGTAAGACCGCCCCAGCACTTATGGATGCATCAGACATTAACAGTCTGAAGCAAATGGATGTCATTATTACCTGTCAAGGTGGCGACTATACCTCTGAAGTTTTCCCGAAATTGAAAGCTGAAGGCTGGAACGGTTACTGGATTGATGCAGCATCGACTTTACGTATGGATGATGAAGCCATCATCGTACTTGATCCGGTGAACATGCACGTGATCAAAGATGGTCTAGTCAAAGGCACCAAGACTTTTGTCGGTGGTAACTGTACGGTTTCCTTGATGCTGATGGGCTTGGGCGGTCTGTTCCAGAACAATCTGGTGGAATGGGCAACGTCAATGACGTATCAAGCCGCTTCTGGTGCGGGCGCGCAAAACATGCGTGAACTGATCAATGGTATGGGTTATTTATATAACAATACCAAAGAGTTGCTAGATGATCCACGTTCTCCAATTCTAGATATCGACTCTAGAATTGCTGAATTACAACGTGGTGAAGGCTTCCCGTCTGCAAACTTTGGCGTTCCTTTGGCTGGTTCACTCATTCCTTATATCGACAAGCAACTGGAAAGCGGCCAGTCGAAAGAAGAATGGAAAGGTCAGGTTGAAACCAACAAGATTCTGGGCAACCAGCAGATCGTGCCAATTGATGGTCACTGCGTGCGTATTGGTGCCATGCGTTGTCACTCTCAGGCATTAACCCTGAAATTGAAAAAAGATGTACCTTTGGATGAAATCGAAGACATCATTGCACGTGCCAATGACTGGTCTAAAGTGGTTCCAAATACTCGTGAAGCATCGATGACTGATCTGACGCCTGTTGCTGTAACAGGTACTTTAAGCGTTCCAGTCGGCCGCCTGCGCAAGCTGAACATGGGTAAAGAATATCTGGGTGCATTCACTGTAGGTGACCAGTTGCTTTGGGGCGCTGCCGAGCCGTTACGCCGTATGCTGCGTATTCTGATTGATTATAAAAATGCCTAATATCCTTTGGATATAAAGCCCAAAGCCGATCTTTATTGATCGGCTTTTTTATGTAACTATTGCGTAAGTATTTTACAAAAAACAAACATCCCGTTAATCTATAATTTTCGCTATGCGATAATGACTGAGCTCACGATTAAGATGACTGTATATAACAAATTAAAGCTTGCCATTTTAGCCATTGTCGCTTCACAAAATATTTACGCGATTAATGTAGATCCGGTTCAGATTCAGTCTGCCCCTGGGGAATTACTCTACGCAGAAATGACTTTTCGGCAGTCTGATATCAATTTGCCGATTGAAGTCAGTCTGGCTTCACCTGAAGATTTACTCTCGATAGGTGCATCGCATCAGCCACCTGGTCATCTGAACTTTTTTACTCGGCGCAGCAATAATGGCACCGGGGTTATTACTATTACTTCTTCTCGCCCCATGACAGAGCGCGAGCTGAATATTATTGTCAAAATCAAGGAAGGCAATGCTGCACGGCTGCAACATATCCGTACGCCCTTACAAGCTAAAACTGATTTATTAAAAGCTAGTCTCAAACAGAATGAACGCCCGCTTGCACCAGTTGTCGTCGTCAGTGAAAAAGATATTGCACTCAACTTACCCGTAAGTAGCCATTACAGTACAGCAGCTTCCGCTGCCTCAAATAAGCCACCGGTTTTAGAAAAGCCATTGGCATTGCAACGCACAGCACCACCTGTATTATCGAATATTTCCATTCCTAAAACTGCATTTGCACCAGCTGTAATGACATCAAGTCCAGCGATTCAGGCGCAAGCGATTGCGCCTGTGCTTAAAAGCGAGGCTGTAACTGCACCCGATATTCAAGCCCCAGTTAAAACTGCAGCGGCGCTTTCAGATTCAGTAAAGACCTCACAAGCAACTCTTGCATCGCCGGCTCCTGCAGCAGCCTCGACTACAAACAAACCAACCAGTACGATACCAGCAAATCAAAGTGCATCAGCACCAAATAAAGCAAATATGCAGAAAGCTGTAGAGTCCCATTCTGATCATCAAACTGCTTCCAGTGATCCATTGGTGAAAAAATTTGCTGAGGAACAAGCCAGAAAATCAACTGGATCAGCTAATCCGGTGAAAACTCCAGCTCCAGTTACTACAAAAGCTTCACCAGTCAAAGCAACTCCGAATCAGACTCAACCTACTTATGTAGTTCAATCCAATGAGTCACTGTGGGGAATTGCCTCACGAATTGCTCAACAGCAGCAGCGCCCGGTCAATGAAGTCATGCAACAAATTAAAAAAGACAATGAGCATGCTTTTATTGGAGGAAATGCCAATCGTCTACGTAAAGGTGCTGCATTGAACTTAAATACGACTCATCCTACACCTGCGCCTATTAAAGTCACTGCGGCAAAGCAAACCGAGCTACCGTCTAAGCCTACTGGCAAGACTAAATACCGCCTGAATCAGGCAGAAATGAGCCTAGTGGCTGAGAACCAGCGCGATTCCGGGCAAGTTTCTGCAAACCAGAACACAGAACGCAATCAAACATCAAAGGAATTGTCATTAAAAGTTATGACAGCCCGAGAAAAAACCGTTAAATTACAGAGAAACGTAACTGAATTAGAATTGGCACTCAATCAGAAAGATCACAGAATTCAGTTATTAAATGCGCGTCTGGCCCAGCTACAACAACAGCTCAAAGCCCAACAAGCAGATAAGAAGCCAATTAATTAAAAAGTTACACATGACGATTTATTGGGATAGGCGAACTTAAACTACTCTATCCCCAAGGGGTAAAACATGCTGATTTATGTGATTCCATTAGTGATATTGATCATCGTATTAATTGTCTTTAAAAAACGACAAGATGCTCAAGAATCAGATAAAGCAAAAACTAAAACGGTAAAAGCGAAAAAACCTGGCTCTGCTTCAAAAGCTGCTCCACAAAGAACCAAAGTAGTGGAGCCAGTCGGGGTCACAAAAAAATCAGCAACGCCATTATCAGCAGAAACACGCAAGAAAATTGAAGGCCTGATTCAGGAACGTAATTTTTTTGCGGCCGAAGCACAGATTAACCAGGCACTGAATCGGGATAATTCCCAGCATGAACTCTATCTGTTGTTATTGGATATTCATATCTTACAAAAAGATGAGTTTGCGATTTCACAGCTGCTTAACCATATCCGTTCTTTGCATTTAGATGAGATTCTGGCACAAGCTGAAGCGAAACAGCGTGAATTTGAAAAATCTTCATCTGCTGTACAAGATACCATTGATTTTCCAAGTGCCCAGCCTAAAACTTCTTCTGCGCAAGAAGCTGCTTCAACTTCGGATGCTTTTGCCGATCTGGTTGCACCGACTCCTTCAAATGAACTGGCATTTGAACAATTGCAGCAGGACTTTCAATCAAGCAAGCTGGCCCCTGTTGCAGAACCTGTAGCAGATATTCAGCCACTTGAATTTAATTTTGAACCAAAGACTACCCAAGTAGAAACACCAAAAGCTGAAGAGGCTCCTGTACCTGCTGCTCCTTCTGTAGATTTTGAATTTAAGGATACATCTACAGATATTCAAACTACAGCAGTAACAGAAACGGCACCTGTCTTAGACTTTAAACTGGATTTGGAACAGCCTGCTCCAGTAGAAACAGCGCCAACTGTGAGTGAGGAAATCAAGCCTCTAGATTTTTCATTCTCACTTGACACACCTGTACCAGCAGCTGAAAAAACGGCTGTGCCAGCGACTGAGTTTGATCTGTCCAGTTTAACAGCTGCAGCACCTGTGGCAGAGCCGGTTGTACAAACCAATCTATCCGGAATGGATTTCAAATTAGATCATTTGGAAACCACGCCAGAAGCACCTACTACGCCAGCTCAGACAGCGATCAATCAACATGATCCTCTGGTGCAATCTTTCCCGGAATTACTGGATGTTAATGAAGCAAGTCTCAACCTTGATCTTGCCCAGCAATATATTCAGCTCGGTGCCTCTGCTGCTGCGCGTGAAATTATTGCAGAACGAGAAGCCGAATATACTCCTGAGCAACAGCAACGCGCAGAGCAATTACTGAATCAAATCGCATCTTGATGCATTTCGATTTACACTAAAGCAGTCAATAATTGGCTGCTTTTTTTATGATAAAAAATATTGCATTAATTTATATGGGCGGCACATTCGGCTGTGTGGGAGATCCTCTTGCACCGATGCCTGCTGATTTATTTATTCCAAAGCTCGAACAGATACTTGCAGAGCAATATTTCGTCGAATGTCACCATGCACCCGCGATTAAGGACAGTAGTGCCTGCACAGCAACCGACTGGTTGCAACTGGTACAGTTTATTCAGCAATTGCAATCGCGGCAGATCCAGCATTTTGTGATCATTCACGGTACAGATACGCTGAGTTATGCCAGTGCGGTACTAGCACATTTTATCGGGAACTCGGCGCATGTGGTGCTGACCGGTAGCCAATATCCGTTGCTGAATGCTCAAGGCAATGAACAGCGTGAATTTAGCGATGCCCTGGATAACCTGAAATTTGCACTAGATTCAGTCAGCAAATCTAACGCTGGGGTCTATCTGGCATTCCATCATCAGCTGCTACATGCGCAAACTGCTCTAAAACAGCATACTACCGAGTTAAATGCCTTTTCAGGTCTTGAAGCCAATATCGCAATCCAAACCAGTCAAGCGTGTTATCAGATCAAAGCTGAAGATATTACGAAAGCGACTGAATTCAACTGCATGAGCATCATGATGCAGCCAGTTGATCTGACCCAGCAGCTGAATAACCTGAACAACCTATTGGCTCGACCACCACATTTTTTATTTCTGCAAGGTTTTGGCACTGGCAACCTGGCGGTCAATGACGCCATGATTGCACTCATTGATCAACTCTATGAGCAGAGCTGTATTTCCGTCTTGACCACCCAAGTGCCTTTTGGTGCGACGGATCAGCGCTATGCTATTGCCGAATGGGTCAATCATTGCAAAATTTTGCTGAATGAAAGTTATGGACATGCGGATCTGTATGCAAAAGCCCTAAAAATGTATTTACAATACGACACTGTAGAGCAATGGCATCGTCATTGGTACGATCAATAAGGTTTTGAGGTCATTATGCAACGTTTTGCGGTGGGAATTGAGTTTTGTGGGATGCATTATCGGGGATGGCAGACTCAACAGCCGGGAGTTGCAAGCGTACAGGAAACCATTGAGAAGGTTCTGAGCAAAGTTGCCGATCAACCGATCCTCTTGCATGGTGCCGGCCGCACGGATGCCGGGGTACATGCGACCAACATGGTGGCACATTTTGATACTGATGCCGTGCGTTCTGAACGTGGCTGGCTGATGGGCTGCAATAGCCAACTCCCTAAAGACATCTCGATCCAGTGGATCAAAGAAATGGATCACAGCTTCCATGCCCGTTTTAAGGCACAGGCGCGCCGCTATCGCTATGTGGTCTACAACCACCCTGTACGCCCGGCATTGCTGCATAAACAGGTCACCCATGTCTATGCACCGCTTGATGTTGAACAGATGATATACGCCGCGAAAAAGTTTGAAGGCACGCATAACTTTGAAAGCTTCCGCGCCGCAGCCTGTCAGTCCAACCAGCCCGTTCGCCATGTCAGCCATTGCCACCTGATTCAGCATGGTCAATATCTGGTATTGGATATTCAAGCCGATGGCTTCCTGCACCATATGGTGCGCAACATCATGGGCTGTTTACTAGAAATTGGTCAAGGCATGTATGCTGCCGATCATATTGATACTATCTTCGCTGCCGAAGACCGTAAAGCTGCTGGCGTGACCGCACCTGCAGATGGTTTATATTTTATTCATGCCGACTATCCGGCACAGTTTGACTTACCTGAATTACCTTTAGGGCCACATTGGCTGAATATGCCGGAATAGTTTTTAAATTTTTTAGAATATTTACCTCCCCTAACCCCTCCTAAAAGGAGGGGAATTCCTCCCTTTTTTAAAGAGAGGTTAGGAGGGATTTTTAACGCTGCTTCCGCTTCCGATATTCCACTGGCGTTTCATTGGTCCAGCGTTTAAAGGCACGATAGAAGGTACTTGGCTCGGAAAAACCGGTCAGATAGACAATCCGCTCGACGCTCTCATTGGTACTCGCCAGCAAACGCTTGGCCAGACGACAGCGATAATCCGAGAGAATCTGCTGAAAGCTGGTATGTGCCTCACTCAGTTGCGTTCTCAAACGGCGTGGCGTGATGTTCAGCTGGGCTGCTACAGTTTCTAGCGTGGTTTCGCCACTCTCCAAAGTAGAGCCGATTGCACGACGTACTTCACCGACCAGATCATATCTTGCCAGTTCCTGTAGCTTTTCAATGGCCAGTTGCTCATGCAGCTGCAACAGCTCAGGTTCAGCCTGCCACAGCGGATATTCCAGGATAGTCGGATCGAAATACAAACGAGTTTCTTTCTGACCTAGACTGACCGGACACTCATAAACCCGGAAGTATTCATCATCAGGTGCCCCTTTATAAAAATTAAAATCGATATAAATCGGCTCAAAACGCCCTTCGGTAATAAATTTAAAGAAACGCAGTACACCTGACATAGCACATTCAGTAAAATGACGATTGACCAGACTCTCAGCAAAAGGCTGTTCACCATTGGTTAAATAGCAGCGATCATCTTCAATCACTAATTTGGCAGCAAAGGCATCGCTGATCAGTCGCTGATAAGCCAAAGCACGTTTCAGTCCCTCACCAAAATTTTCAGATGAAACAAACAGGTGTTCAATGACCTGACCACGATAAAGTGGCAGGTGCTCACCCAGATGCAATCCAATGTCCGGGTCCTTGCTGACTTCCTCTGCCGCCACCCAAAAGGCATATTGGGCACTCAGCGGGGTACGGTCATTGGCTTCCACCTGATTTAAAGCCACTCCTGCTTTGGTCAAAAGTTCTTCTGTTGGCAACCCCGCACGACGAATCGCCTGATAGCCTAAACGCAATACGACTGATGCATCCGTTAGCTGACTCACTCAAAAGCCTTCCTTGTATGTACTTCATTTATACTTAAAAAGATTAATTTTAGATTAACTGTGATTGACCAAACTGACAACAGAAACAGGTGTCTTTTTAGTTAAAAAAATTATCGTGACAGTTCGCCTATTTTACTGGCAGATGATCAGTCTAACGCCCGTTTCGTCTTGTATTTTGCAAAAAAATTGACTATAATTTGCGCCTTTCCAATTTATTCATTCAGGTAGGCTATGGCCAATAAAGAGGAACTCATCGAGTTCGAAGGCGTTGTCACCGAGACGCTTCCTAATACTATGTTCCGTGTACGTTTAGAGAACGGTCACGAAGTGATTGCCCACATCTCTGGTAAAATGCGTAAACACTATATCCGTATTTTAACGGGCGACAGTGTGAAGGTTGAAATGACACCTTATGATTTGACTAAAGGTCGTATCACATATCGTGCACGCTAAGTTTTAGCGTAAGCAAAAGCCACTTTTAGTGGCTTTTTTATTACTTGAATTATTTATCAATCAATAAAATAATTTGACACAGTCTTATAAATTCACAACTATTCATTGAATTAAAACAATAGGTATAAAAACAATGAATATGAAATGCTTGTCCCTACTTTCCAGCTTGTTTCTCGTTGCGTGCGCTACCGGCGGCAATCAGCATCTGCATCAGTCTCTACAACCTTATGTGGGTCAAACTGCAGCACAGGTTCGTAGCCAGCTTGATCTTCGCGCAATGGGATTCAAGACCTCCCAGCAACCGATTCAAACCGCAGAATCTCTCAGCTACACTATTTTTCGGGATATGAATATTCCGATGGGCACGCCGAATATTAGTCAGAGCATTCCGATCGGCGCACCAATGCCGATGCCCTCAAATGGTGGTTATAACATTGAGATGAAATGCCAAATCTGGTTTGACTTGAAAGATGAAATTGTTCAGGCGATTTGCTTTACCGGTAGAGCTTGCTGAGCTGTACTCATCGAGTTCAAAGCCTGTATCGGATTAAATCAGGGATCAACCTCACCACGCTAAACTTCTACCGTGTATCAAATCACAACAGTATTTTTGCATGGAATGCGCTTACACTCATTTTATTTGGTGTGAGGACAGCTCATGAAGTTCACACTGATTTTAGTATGCTGTACAGCATTGAGTTTGCTTAGTGCATGCAGCACCACCTCATCAACGACTGCTGCGCAGCGTGATGCCTATTTACAACAGTTCATTGGGCAAAGCAGCCAACTGATCGATCAAACTCTGGATCTAAAACGTTTAGGTTACCAGCAGATCAGTGGGCCTGAACGCAGCGCCAAGCAATTAAGCTATGTGGTACAACGCCCCATTAGCATTCCTTTGCCTGTAGCGCAGTTTCCTGCTACAGGGACAGGCACTATACCTATTCCAGTGTCAGTAAGCCCTGCCGGCGGCTATGACGTCAAATTGCAATGTAAAATCACCTTCTTACTCAAAGATAATATTGCGACCGCGGTACGCACTACAGGCCGAACCTGTTAAGCGGTTTGGATTTGATATGCCCATCATAAAAAAACGCAGCTCAAGGCTGCGTTTTTTTGAATCGAAACAGGCTTATTTCAATGCAGCAACGACTGCTTGACCCATTTCAACCGTACCGACTTTTTGCATGCCTTCAGACATGATATCTGCCGTACGCAAGCCTTGATCCAAGACTTGGCCTACTGCATCTTCAATCGCTTTAGCAGCCGCTTCTTCACGGAAGGTATAACGCAACATCATCGCCACCGAAAGAATCGTCGCTAATGGATTTGCCAGGTTTTGACCGGCGATATCTGGTGCAGAACCATGACAAGGCTCATACATGCCCTTGCCATTTTCATCCAGAGATGCCGATGGCAACATGCCGATTGAACCGGTCAACATCGCAGCTTCATCAGACAGGATATCACCGAACAGATTCGAGGTGACAATCACGTCAAACTGCTTTGGCGCACGCACCAGTTGCATTGCGGCATTGTCGACATACATATGCGATAAATTAATTTCAGGGTATTCGGCATCTTTCAGCGCAGTCACTGTCTGTTTCCACAGTTCAGTTACTTCAAGCACGTTGGCTTTATCCACTGAACATACTTTACCACCGCGCAAGTTGGCCATTTCAAAAGCGACTTTGGCGATACGCTTGATTTCAGATTCTGAATAAACGTCAGTGTTATAGCCTTGCTTCTCGCCATTTTCCAGTTCACGGATACCGCGTGGCTGACCGAAGTAAATACCACCGGTCAATTCACGCACAATCAGAATATCCAGACCTGCTACGATTTCAGGCTTTAAACTTGAAGCATCAGCCAATTGCGAATAAAGAATGGCTGGACGCAAGTTAGCAAACAGGTTCAGTTCACTACGCAATTTCAATAAACCACGTTCCGGACGAATTGAGCGCTCAATCGTATCCCATTTTGGACCGCCCACGGCACCGAGTAAAATCGCATCAGCTTTTTTAGCCTGTTCAGAGGTCACTTCAGGATACGGTGAACCATGTGCATCAATGGCTGCACCACCGAGTAAGCCCTGTTCCCATGTCAAATCAAGATTAAATTTTTCATTTACGCGTGTGAGTACTTGCTCTGCGGCTTTTACAATTTCAGGGCCGATGCCGTCACCAGCTAAAATCAAAATTTGTTTAGACATGAGATTTTCCGTTTAAAACGTCAGATTCAGACCTGACAGAGGTTAAATTTTCTTTTCTACAAACTCTGCAATCCCGGTGACTGCATTATAGGGTTTGCAAAAACGACGAATGGTTTTTTGCTCTTGTACCAGATCTACGCAAAGCGGATCCGGCGCCGAAGAATTTAATAAACTGCTGCTACGCGCACTACGGTCACGAAACATTTTTAAGCTATAGCGGTTATTGGCCTGAAAACGATGGAATACATGTAAAGTTTCCGCTTTATCCTTACTGATCGGATAAAAACGCACGACCAGTTCATGCTGTCCTGCCGGCACAGATAAATAAATCGAATTGGCCTGATTTAAATTTTTGGCCTGCAAGCGCACCAGTTTCTGCTTCAGCGCCTCATCACTGATGCGGCCATTGTCGGCGTTGACAATAATGGTCTGATTGAAGCGTTCGAACTGACAATCTGGCGTCCCTGTACAGTAGATCAGGGCATTGCTTTTGCTCTCAGTATTTTCTTTGGCATGTTTGAGTTTCATCGTGTCGATGCTTTGACATGCAGTCAACAGCACCGATACTGAACTTAAAGCAAGCCACTGTTTCCAATAATTCGCCATAATGTCTGTCTTACCCAATCAAAAACTCAATAATCTTCCGATATTAGCAAGGGCATCGCAGTCATGCCATGACAATTTTTACTGATTTATCCATGAATTTCGGCAAATACCCAAGGACGCGATTGTTTGGTTTTTTCTTCATAGGCACGAATATCATCCGCCACCTGCAAAGTTAAGCCAATATCATCCAGACCATTTAACAGGCAATGCTTGCGAAATGGATCGACTTCGAACTTAAAGCTTTCACCTGTAGGGGTGCGAACTTCTTGTGCCTGCAAGTCAATGGTCAGTTGATAGCCTTCATCTGCCGCACATTCCTTAAATAACTGCTCAACAATATCTTCAGCCAAAATCACGGGCAACATACCGTTTTTAAAACAGTTATTAAAGAAAATATCGGCAAAGCTTGGCGCAATAACAGTACGGAAACCGTATTCACTCAAAGCCCACGGCGCATGTTCACGGCTAGAACCACATCCAAAGTTGGCACGTGAAATTAAAATAGACGCACCCTGATAACGTGGCTGGTTCAAGACAAAGTCCGGATTGATCACACGAACTGAATTGTCCTGACCTGGATAACCTTCATCCAAGTAACGCAATTCATCAAACAAATTGTCACCAAAACCGGTACGTTTGATCGATTTCAAAAACTGTTTTGGAATAATTAAATCTGTATCGACATTGGCACGGTCTAAAGGTGCAACGATACCTTGTTCAACGGTATAAGCTTTCATGTCTGTGCTCCTACGTACCAATTAAAATGAACGAACATCAACAAAGTGACCTGCAATCGCAGCAGCGGCTGCCATGGCTGGACTTACCAGATGAGTACGACCGCCATTGCCCTGACGACCTTCAAAGTTACGGTTCGAAGTCGAGGCACAATGCTCGCCCGGCTGCAACTTGTCGGCATTCATCGCCAGACACATTGAACAACCTGGTTCACGCCATTCAAAGCCCGCTTCGACAAATACCTTGTCCAAGCCTTCCGCTTCTGCCTGAGCTTTGACCAGACCAGAACCCGGAACCACCATCGCCTGTTTGATTGAAGATGCGACCTTACGACCTTTGATCATTTCGGCTGCAGCACGGATATCTTCAATACGCGAATTGGTGCACGAACCGATAAAGACACGATCCAGTTGAATCTCAGCCAAGGCCTGACCGGCATTTAAGCCCATATATTGATAAGCACGGTTCCAGTCATTGCGTTGTACATCGTCTTTGGCTTGTTCTAAAGTTGGTACTGCTTGAGACACTGGAATGACCATCTCAGGAGAAGTTCCCCAAGACACTTGCGGCTCAATTTCTTCACCTTGCAATACAACCACCGTGTCAAAGTATGCACCTTCATCCGAATGCAATGTATTCCAGTACGCTACCGCCTGATCCCACTGTTCCGCAGTTGGCGCATAAGGACGACCTTTAACATACTCGATGGTTTTGTCATCCACAGCGACCATACCCACGCGTGCACCGGCTTCGATCGCCATGTTACACACAGTCATACGACCTTCGATAGACATGTCACGGAAGACCTGACCACCGAACTCAATCGCGTGACCAGTACCGCCTGCGGTACCGATCTTGCCAATAATGGCCAAGACCACATCTTTCGGTGTTACGCCCTGACCTAATTTGCCATCGACGCGTACCAACATGTTTTTCATCTTCTTTTGAACCAGGCATTGGGTCGCCAATACATGTTCAACTTCGGATGTCCCGATACCATGCGCCAAACAGCCAAAAGCACCATGGGTTGCTGTATGCGAGTCACCACATACCACGGTCATGCCCGGTAAGGTCAAGCCCTGCTCCGGTCCGACCACATGCGCGATGCCCTGACGAATATCATTAATATCAAATTCAACAATATTAAAAGTCTTGCAGTTATCATCCAAGGTTTGCACCTGGATGCGCGAAGTTTCATCTTCAATTCCGGCAACGCCCTGCTCACGCTCTTTTTTTGAGGTCGGTACGTTATGATCCGGTGTGGCAATGTTGGCACTTAAACGCCATGGCTTACGCCCGGCCAATTGCAAACCTTCAAAGGCCTGTGGAGAAGTCACTTCATGTAATAAGTGACGGTCGATGTACAGTAAGGCAGAACCATCATCACGTTGCGTTACTAAATGGTCGTCCCACAATTTATCATATAATGTTTTTGCTGTTTGGGTTGCGCCTGCCATGTCGATGTACTCCACTGGACTGGGTAAATTCTTTCTCTGATTTTGATTATATCGCTGCAATCACATAAATCTAATTTATCATTTTTATCAGTTAAAAAACTTTTTGGAATCTTTTAAAAGCTGAATCAAATCATGCTTGAGCTCTATTTTTATAAATCTAATTTTCCGATTGATTTATAAAAAATATTCGCTTTTACAAATTAAATGAGAATTATTATTATTTCTTCATCGACAGAAATGATGATTTTGAGGAACTTCGACATGGCACATATTCAACGCTTCGTAGACAACAACCAGCGCATGTTCAAAAAAACCTTCAGCTACTACATTATGCACATTACTGTGGCGATGATTGTGGGTTACTTGGTGACCGGCAGTTTGACGATGGCCATTGCCTTAAGTTTATTAGAGCCAACGGTACAGGCAGTTGCTTTCTTCTTCCATGAAAAAATCTGGGAGCGTAATAACCAACAGCAGAATGAGGACATTACCGTCTAAACTCTTCGGTCGAGGTTCCTGATGAAAGACTGCCTTTATAGGTGGTCTTTTTTAGTTTTTAAAATGCCAAGGCTTTGAAAATGTATAGTAATTCAGCACTGCAACATAGATGAGCTAATTTTACTTTGATTTATTCTTAAAATATAACAATAATAGATTTACACATAAAAATTCTTTATAGGTGATTAAGATGAATCTCGCAGCCTTTGAAGCCTTCGTGAAAGTCATGGAAACCGGTTCGATTTCTCTGGCCGCAGATCAGCTATTCATTACCCAGCCTGCTGTCACCAAACGTATTCACAGTCTCGAAGAATACTTTGGGGTCAAGCTGTTTGAATCTGCCGGGCGTGGCGTACAGGCCACCCACGCGGCACATTCCCTGTTGCCTAAAGTGAAAAACTGGCTGAATGAACTCGGTGATATTCATTATACCTTGAGCCATGAACAGGGTCAGGTACAGGGCAAACTAAAAATTGGTACCAGTCATCATATCGGCCTGCATCATCTGCCGAGTCATTTGCGCCGTTATGTTCAGGAATATCCTGACGTGACTCTGGATGTGCATTTTGTAGATTCCGAACAGGCGCATGAACAGGTGATTGCCGGCGATCTGGAACTGGCATTTTTAACCTTGCCGCCACGGGGTGATGCGCGTCTGAATTATGTAACTATCTGGAATGATCCTCTGGTCTTTGTGGTGGCACCGTTTCATCCGCTGGCGCAGCAAAAAAATCTGTGTCTGGAAGATTTGCTCGACTACCCGAGCCTGTTGCCATCATCACAGACCTATACTTCGCAGATCACCTTGGCCGAATTTGAAAAACAGGGTATTAAACCGAAAGTCAGCATGAGCAATAATCCGCTGGAATCGATCCGGATGCTGGTATCGATTGGCTTAGGTTGGTCAGTACTGCCAAAAACCCTGGTCAATCACGACCTGCACCAGCTGGACATCAACTTGGAAATGAACCGTCGTTTGGGCATGGTTTGGCATCCTGGCCGTACGCAGTCCAAAGCAGCTCAGGCTCTGGTTCAGCTCATGCAGGGTGCCTCGCTGTCTATTTAAGCCGTTCCTGAACATGCTGCATCCAAAACGGTGCAGCATTTTGTTACCTAAATACACCCCATCTGGCGATATCTTTCGAGTATTTTTAAGACAATTCCATTCTTTTGCAGTGCAGAGGAATGCTTAAAACTATTCGATGGAGCCTGACGGATGCAGCTCGATTCTCCCTTAAAATCCCACTCTCAAGATAAAACAAATACAAGCAGCCTATGGCTTTCGGCCAAACCGATGCTGCTGCCCACGCCGGCACTTGATTTTGCCGATGAACAGACTGCCCGGCACTGCCTGCGCGAATATTTCCTGAACACCTTTGACACCTATGAACAACTGTTTGAATGCCTCAAACATGAAGATGCATTTTTCATCAAGCCGATTACTTTACGTCATCCGCTAATTTTTTATTTTGCCCATACCGCCACTTTTTTTGTCAATAAACTGCTGCTCAGCAAGCTAATTAGCGAACGCGTAAATCCGCATTTTGAAAGTATCTTCGCGATCGGTGTAGACGAGATGAGCTGGGATGACCTGGATGAAGTGCACTATGACTGGCCCAGTGTGCAGGAAGTCCGTGATTATCGGCATCAGGTACGCGCCCTGATCCTGAACATCCTTGAACATGCTCCGCTAACTCTACCCTTAAACTGGCAAAACCCTTGGTGGACCATCATCATGGGCATCGAACATGAACGGATCCATCTGGAAACTTCTTCTGTGCTGATCCGCCAGCATGCTTTGGAACATGTACGCCAGCATCCGCAGTGGCGTGCCAATATTATTACCGGCATGGCCCCGGATAATATTTTGCTGGATGTGCCTGAAGGTAAGGTGCATTTACAGAAAGATTTTAACCATCCATTTTATGGCTGGGACAATGAATACGGCCGGCATGAAGCCGAGGTTGCAGCTTTTGCAGCCTCCAAATATCTGGTATCGAATCAGGAATTTCTGGCCTTTGTCGAAGCTGATGGCTATCAGACCGAACACTACTGGAGTGAAGAAGGTCTAGGCTGGCTGCAATTTTCACAAGCTGCTCATCCCTGTTTCTGGCGCAAAACTGAATTAGGCTGGTCACTGCGATTGATGCTGGAAGAAGTGCCGATGCCTTGGGACTGGCCGGTAGAAGTGAATTATCATGAAGCCAAGGCTTTTTGTCAGTGGAAATCGCAACAGCTGGGAAAAACCATTCGCTTGCCGACTGAAGATGAATGGTATCGCCTGTATGCAGTTTCCGATCTGGATTCAGATTTACCGAGCCCTGAACAGGCCAATATCGAGTTGAAATACGGCACCAGCTCCTGTCCGGTCGATCATTTCAAGCAGGGCGATTTTTATGATATTCAGGGCAATGTCTGGCAGTGGACTGAAACTCCGATCTATCCATTTCAGGGTTTTCAGGTGCATCCGCTTTATGATGATTTCAGTACACCAACCTTTGACGGTCGCCATAACCTGATGAAAGGTGGCTCCTGGATTTCGGCGGGCAATGAAACTTTATATAGTTCCCGCTATGCCTTCAGACGGCATTTCTTCCAGCATGCCGGTTTTCGCTACGTCGCCTCTGATCAGGCACTGCAACATTTCCCTTCGAACTATGAAAGCGACCAGCTGGTCTCCCAATATCTGGAATTCCAGTACGGCCCCGAATATTTTGGTATCGCTAATTTTGCCAAAACACTGGTCGATCTGGCACAACCCTATTTTCAGCAAGTGCCATGTCATCGTGCCTTAGATATTGGCTGTGCTACCGGCCGCGCCAGCTTTGAACTGGCACACTATTTTGATCAAGTGACCGGTCTGGACTTTTCTGCACGCTTTATTCAGCAAGCGGTCTATTTGGCTCAAGGCGACAAGGTACATTATCAGCTGCCGCTAGAAGGTGAATTAAGCGAAGAAAAAAGCTGTTCACTTGAAGATGTTACTTTGGATCAGTTTACATCTAAAACGGAATTTTTTCAGGCCGATGCCTGCAATCTGAAAGCACATTTTAGCGGCTATGATTTTATTCTGGCAGCCAACCTGATTGACCGGCTGCATCATCCGAAAGACTTTTTATTGCAGATTCATAAACGTATCAATATAGGTGGAATTTTAATGCTGAGTTCGCCCTATACCTGGCTGGAAGAACATACGGCGCGTAGCGAATGGCTGGGCGGTTTTCAGCAGGATGGGGAAAAGATCACGACCTTGGCTGGTATAAGCAATATCTTAACCCAGCACTTTGAATTGGTGGCCGAACCCCAAGATGTGCCTTTTGTGATTCGAGAAACGGCCAGAAAGTATCAACATACCCTGTCACAAGTCACGATCTGGAAACGGATTCGCTAAAGGTAAGGTGATGGCCTAAAAAAAGCCAATCATACGATTGGCTTTTTAATCATCCTTCACTGGTTGAATTTTCATGTAAGGATTCATTGAGTTGATCTACCACAATCGCCCATTCGCCATCAGAGGCTATTTTCTCGCTTAAAAATTGACGTTGTGCCTCTGACCAATACGGCGCATCCAGTAAAGTCAGATCTTTATGCAATTGATGCTCGTGAATAAATGTTTCAATACCTTCTGCACTGGCATCCAAGCCAAGCTGTTGGAACAGATGTGTCATACGTGGTCGAACGTGAGTCATATCTCATACCTCAGAATCTACTATTGTTATCATGTCCTGTTTTTCGAGCATAGCATGTCTGATTCAGCCGGACTGTGAAAAAACATTAATATTCAAATGAGGCAAATAAAAAGCACAACCGAAGTTGTACTTAATAATCACATCAATGAGTTCGGAGTGATTAGATCGACCAGTCCTGTATTTTCCAACCCTGTTCTTGGGCTAAAGTTTCCAAGCGATCATCCGGATTGACTGCAATCGCATGATCCGCATATTCCAGCAAGAAACGGTCATTAATAGAATCTGAATAAGCCCAAGACTCGGTTACGTCACGGCCTTCCAGCCATTGTTCCAGACGCACCAGCTTGCCTTGCTGATAGCATGCGGTATTGATGACTTTACCAGTATATTTCCCATCAATGACTTCAGCATTGGTGGCAATAATTTCAGTAATTCCGAATTCACGAAAAATGGGTGCGGTAATAAAGTCTGAAGTTGCGGTAATCCCCACTAAGGCATGCCCTGCTTCACGGTGGCGCTCAATGGCTTTAAAACCTTCAGGACGCATTTGTGGACGAATGACTTTTTGCATGAACAGTTGATGTAATTCAGTCAAATAATCATTGTCATGTTTGGTCAGAAACTGGAACACAAATTCATTATAGGCATAAGGATCCAGCTGACCTTTTTTATAATCGTCATAGAACTTGTCATTCATGGCGCGATGCTGAACTGGATCGACCAGGCCCTCACTGACCAAAAACTCTCCCCAAGAATGATCCGAATCCGTGTTTAACAAGGTGTGATCGAGATCAAATAGCGCCAATTTCATGAAAATACTCGTTAAAACTGAAATTTAAGAAAAAAATTGTAAATCTATCTCCGCTAGTCGATAGAAATTCGTTAAGATCATAGCAATTTTAACATTTTTAAACTTTGCTTTTTTCGAGTTGGATAACGAAATAATGCTCCCCGATGGCAAAGGCATAAATTAAACAATTTTTAGGTAGCCAAATGATCGACTCTGAAGGTTTCCGACCGAATGTCGGGATCATTTTGGCAAACGATGCTGGACAGGTTTTATGGGCAAAACGCATTGGTCATAATGCATGGCAATTTCCACAAGGCGGGATCCAATATGGAGAAACCCCTGAGCAGGCACTCTATCGTGAGCTGAGAGAAGAAGTTGGCTTATTGCCCGAACACGTCCAGATAGTCGCGCAAACCAAAGGCTGGTTGCGCTATCGTTTGCCGCATCGATACATTCGTACGGACTCTGATCCGGTCTGTATCGGTCAAAAACAAAAGTGGTTTTTACTCAAACTCACGGCCCCCGTTCAGCATATTCAGTTGAATCTGTCTGATCCGCCCGAATTTGATCAATGGCAATGGGTCAGTTACTGGTACCCACTCGGTCAAGTCGTGAATTTCAAACGTGATGTTTACCGCAAAGCCCTGGTGGAGTTGTGTCAGCAACTACCCCAGCAAAAACCTTAAAAAATCGCATAAATAATGCAGATTTTTTACGCGGCTATTGTTATAAATAAACTTAATCACTGAAATTCTGAATAGACGGAGCAGACCTTATGTCGAATATGCAACTGGACACCTTGAGACGTATTGTTCAGGAGATCAATGCGTCCACCAGTTTGCATGAATCACTCGACATTATGGTCAAGCATGTGGCCGAGGCCATGCAGGTTGATGTCTGCTCGATCTATCTCCTCGATGAACGCAATCAGCGTTATCTGCTCATGGCGTCTAAAGGCCTGAATGCAGAATCTGTCGGCCATGTGTCTTTGCAGACCGGTGAGGGTCTGGTGGGCCTGGTTGGGCAGCGTGAGGAAATTGTCAATCTGGACAATGCCCCTAAACATGAGCGCTTCCTGTTTTTACCTGAAACCGGTGAGGAAATTTATAACTCCTTCCTCGGTGTGCCGGTGATGTACCGCCGTAAGGTCATGGGTGTACTGGTGGTTCAGAATAAAGAATCACAGGACTTTTCTGAAGCTGCTGAATCCTTTCTGGTCACACTCTGCGCGCAGCTTTCTGGCGTCATCGCCCATGCCCATGCCGTTGGCAATATCGATGTATTCCGTAAGCCGAGCAACCTGCCCGCCTATAAAACCTTTCAGGGAGTTTCTGGCTCCGGTGGCATTGCCTTAGGTCGTGCAGTGATTCTGTATCCACCAGCAGATCTTGCCGCAGTCCCTGACCGTGAAGCAGATGACATCAGCGAAGAACTGCAGCTCTTAGATAACGCGCTAAATTCAGTCCGCGAAGAAATCCAGTCGCTAGATGACAAAATGCAGGATGCGTTGATGGCCGAGGAACGCGCACTGTTTAGCGTGTTCTTGCGTATGCTGGATGAAAATGCCCTGCCAGCAGAAATCAAGGCCTTTATTCGTGAAGGTCACTGGGCACAAGGCGCCGTGCGAATTGTCATTGACAATCATGTGGCACAATTTTCCCAGATGGAAGATGACTATTTACGTGAGCGGGTGGCGGACTTAAAAGATCTGGGCCGCCGCATTCTGGCACGTTTACAGGAAGCCGATGCCAGTCACCGTGAATTGACTGATGAAAGTATTCTGATTGGTGAGGAAATATCGACGGCGGCACTGGTTGAACTACCTGTAGATAAAATTGCCGCGATTGTCACCACTGAAGGTGCCATGAACTCGCATATGGTGATTGTGGCACGTGCTCTCGGTATTCCGACTGTGGTCGGTGTGACTGAGCTGCCGATCAACACCCTCGATGATGTAGAGATGATTGTCGATGCACATCAGGGCCGGGTCTTTATTAATCCGCCACGGCGCCTGCGCAGTCGCTATAAAGAAATTCAAAAAGAAGAAGAACAGATTGCCAAAGATTTGCGCCAGTACGAAACCAAAGATGCAATTACTCCGGACGGCGTGGCGGTCAAACTCTACGTCAATACCGGCCTGATGATTGATGTGGTGCGTGGCGTGCAGCGCGGTGCCAAAGGTGTTGGCTTATACCGTTCTGAAATTCCGTTTATGTTGCGTGACCGCTTCCCGGGCGAGGAAGAACAACGTGCGATTTATCGTCAGCAACTCAGTCATTTTGCCAACAAACCGGTAGTGATGCGAACGCTGGACATTGGTGCAGACAAAGACCTGCCGTATTTCTCGATTGAAGAAGAAAATTCGGCTCTCGGCTGGCGTGGCATTCGTTTTACCCTCGATCATCCGGAAATTTTTTCTTCACAGATTCGCGCCATGCTCAAAGCCAGTATCGGACTGAATAACCTGCATATTCTGCTGCCGATGGTGACCAGTGTCAGCGAGGTTGAAGAAGCGCTTTACCTACTGGAACGTGACCATGCGGCGATTCAAGAAGAAGAACAGGTCAAGGTAAATAAACCAAAACTCGGCATCATGGTGGAAGTGCCGAGTGTGCTTCATCAGATTGATGAATTTTCCGAACTGGTGGATTTCTTCTCGGTCGGCTCCAACGATCTGACCCAATATCTGTTGGCTGTGGATCGCAATAATCCACGGGTAGCCAATGTCTATTCACATTTACACCCTGCAGTACTGCGTGCCCTGACCCGTCTGGTGCAGGACTGTCATCGTAATGAAAAACCGGTCAGTATCTGCGGTGAAATGGCGGGCGATCCGCTGTCTGCAGTTTTGCTCATGGCCATGGGCTTTAATACCCTGTCGATGAGTTCCAGTAATATTTTGCGGGTACGTAAAACCATTTGTCATGTTCCGATGAGTGATGCCCAGGAATTACTGGCACATGTGTTAAAAATGGACAATCCACTTATGGTAAAAAGCTGGTTAGAATATTATTTCAGAACCCATGGTTTAGGGGATATGGTGAAATCAGCATCACGTATAGTGAGTGCCTAATACGGGACTTTTTCCAGTCCCTCGACAGTGGTAGAGGTGGTTATGGAATTTCTGGTCATCCTGTTCATGATTGTTGCGGTGTTCTATGTAGTCATTCTTGCACCGGCTTTGGCTGCCCGCAAAGAAACTCATAATTCCGGTTCATCTTATATACGCCCTGCCAGCAATCGAGCAACGAGCTATGCCGATCGGCCTAAAATGACTCCATTATTGGGCATTGAAATTTCGGCATCGCAACGGCGGCGTTTAGGCAGAGATGACCCCTCCGTCATTGCTGCCAGACTCTATCATCAACAAAAAGATCAATTTTCCAGTTTTCAGCAGGCCAGACCACAGCCTCACTCCCCTCACCACAAAGCGCCAGTGCACAGTAGACTCAATAAATTCTTTAATGACTTAATTGCGGATGAATCGACAACGTCATCCCGGCATCCAAATCAATATTCGCAAACTCGTAACAACCGGCCTGTCGCCCCGCTCTCTCCAGTTAAAACCAATCCTAAACAGCCACCGCGTCGTCCCCAGCCACCTTACAGACCTTAAGCAGCCATTAAAAAAGGGCGATCTTCCATGGAATATCGCCCTTGTCTGTGCTTGTTGTAGCCACGTTTTGCATTTTTCTTTCGGTCTACAAAGACCTGGCTTTTGTTGACTTCATGCATGTGTTTTGCCACAAAATTGTGGATCACCACCTGCTCGGCTGTTTTTTTCTTGGCCATTTTACTCTCTATGTGATTTTGAGGAAGGAGTGAGATAATTATAGGGCCGACTGACTAATTTTCAAGCATATTTGCCAATGCTTTTTTAAAAATAAAGACCATCTGGATAGGATTTTCTGTATGCAAAAATGCGAGCTATAGCCAGAAAACACCCTTATTCCATTCATTATTTTTATGGGTTTCTTCAGACCAACAAAACTTGATTAAAAAACTATTTAAAATAAATCAGTTATAAAATGTATTTTAAATAACACTTTTCACTTATTATTTTTATCCTTTGATAAAAACATATTATGGACTTAGATATTGTTATTTTCGTTTAATCCCATTCATTATTTGAGTTATTCAAAATATATAGAATTTGATATTGTCAGAGAGTGGAAAACCCGTTACTTTTTAAAAGTAACCATTTAATTTTCAATATTTTAAACTTTATTAACTTTAAAAATACGTTTTGAGTGAGCTCACTCAATTATATCCTGAATTCCGTTTTGTGCTGTAACACCCTTTATTTAAAGATATTGTAAATATAGTGAAACCTGATTTGATTAGCGTATATCTCAATATTTTATGAATACTAGATAAACGACACAAGATATTCAAAACTTGGAGAGGAAAGATGAGCCAAGATTTTAAAAAATGCCCTGTCACCCACCTGACCACTGAAGCTGGTGCGCCTGTGGTCGACAACCAGAACAGTATGACGGCAGGTGCGCGTGGACCTTTGCTTGCTCAGGATTTATGGCTGAATGAAAAACTGGCCAACTTTGTCCGTGAAGTGATTCCAGAGCGTCGTATGCATGCCAAAGGTTCAGGTGCTTTCGGCACCTTTACCGTGACCAATGATATTACCCAATATAGCCGCGCTAAAATTTTCTCTGAAGTCGGCAAAAAAACCGAAATGTTTGCGCGTTTCTCAACGGTGGCAGGTGAACGTGGCGCAGCCGATGCAGAACGTGATATTCGCGGTTTTGCCTTAAAATTCTATACTGAAGAAGGCAACTGGGATCTGGTCGGCAACAATACTCCGGTATTTTTCCTGCGGGATGCCCGCAAGTTCCCTGACCTGAATAAAGCAGTCAAACGTGACCCGAAAACCAACAAGCGCAGTGCCACCAATAACTGGGATTTCTGGACACTCTTGCCTGAAGCTCTGCATCAAGTGACTATTGTTATGTCGGATCGTGGGATCCCAACCGGTTACCGTCATATGCATGGTTTTGGCAGCCATACCTTTAGTTTTATCAATTCCCAGAATGAACGCTTCTGGGTGAAATTTCATATGCGTACCCAGCAAGGTATTCAAAACCTGACCGATGCTGAAGCTGCAGATTTGATTGCTAAAGATCGTGAAAGTAGTCAGACTGACCTATTTGATGCCATTGAGCGTGGTGAGTATCCAAAATGGAAAATGTACGTTCAGATCATGCCGGAACTGGAAGCTGAAACAGTGCCTTATCATCCATTTGACCTGACCAAAGTCTGGCCGAAAGGTGATTATCCACTGATTGAAGTCGGTGAATTTGAACTGAACCGCAATCCGGAAAACTATTTCCAGGATGTAGAACAAGCAGCCTTTGCACCAAGCAATCTTGTACCGGGTATCAGCTACTCACCGGACCGTATGTTACAGGCACGTTTAGTGAACTATGCCGATGCAGCGCGTTACCGTGTTGGCGTGAATCATTCACAGGTTCCGGTCAATGCTGCACGCTGTCCTGTACATTCGAACCGCCGTGATGGTCAGGGCCGTATGGATGGCAACTATGGTTCATTGCCACATTACGAGCCGAACAGTTTTAGCCAGTGGCAGGAACAACCGGAATTCAGAGAACCGCCACTGAAAATCACCGGTGATGCCGATTTCTGGGACTTCCGCGAAGATGACAATGACTACTTCAGTCAGCCCCGTGCCCTGTTCAACCTGATGAATGATCAGCAGAAACAGGCACTGTTTAATAACACGGCCGGAGCAATGGGTGATGCGCTAGATTTCATCAAATACCGTCACATCCGCAACTGTTATAGCTGTGATCCAGCCTACGGCGAAGGCGTAGCACAAGCACTCGGCATGACCGTAGCAGATGCCCAAGCAGCACGTGAAAGCGATCCAGCCAAAGGTTTGCCTAGCTTTCTCTAAGCCAGTTTAGACATGTATAGAAACCACCTTCGGGTGGTTTTTTATTGCAGCATCAAGCACTATAGAAACAAGCTGGCACAAAAAGAAATACAACAATGCATCCAAATATTGAAGACATCATTCAACAACACGACATTGTTTTATTTGATGCTGTTTGCGTAATCTGCAATGGCTGGACACGGTTTCTGATTAAATACGATAAAAAGATTCAGTTTAAACTGGTTTCCGCCCAATCGCCTTTAGGTACGGCACTGCTCGAGCATTATCAGATGTCCACTGAACATTACACCACGATGCTCGTCATTCAAGATGGCATACTCTATACCGAATCGACTGCCTTGCTGAAGGTGCTGCAGCATCTCGGTTTTCCCTTTAATTTAATGAGCGCAGGTTATTTGGTTCCGCGTTTTATCCGGGATTTTCTGTATCGTGTGGTTGCTTTAAATCGTTACAAGCTATTTGGCAAAACCGAGTATTGCCTGATTCCATCCAGCGAAAATAAACGCCATTTTCTGGAAGAAGCTGTCCGTGAATCCTAAACCTGTATTCCTACAATCACTGCGTACTATCCAGCTGACTTTGGTCATACTATGGCTCTATCAGGGACTCATTCCAAAAATTCTGTTCCAATCACCCGCTGAAATTAGCATTTGGCAAAATATGGGTTTTGAGCTGGCACTGGCCAAAGTCTTGGTTAGACTTTCCGGAGGATGTGAAATGCTATTTGGCTTATGCTTTCTGAAATGGAACCGGTCCATACTCTTGCATAGGTTGAATATTATCGGACTTGCTGGATTACTACTGCTGATTGCATTCACAGCCCCGTTGCAACTTACTGCAGCATTCAATCCTGTGGTGATGAATACCGCCATGCTGATGCTTTCTGTAGTGGCCATTCAACTCATCCAACAGGAACAGAGTAAAATATTTAGACAATAATTCGTTTGCCTTCACGTATGCAATAAAACGGATTAATCAACTTGGAAGAATGCTTGATGATCTCATGCAACTCATGTTCCGGCGCATCCCGGTCTTCATCCGTGAGCTGAAAAGTACGGTAATGAATCGCCAGTGAACATTTGGCCTGCAAGTCATGATGGGCATGAAAGGCATCTTCCGGATTCATATGGATCGCGCGCATCAGTTCACGCGGTTCATACGCTCCTATCGGGAGTAAGGCAATTCGCGGTGCACCCAGACGTTTACGAATTTCTTTAAAATGTGAGGCGTAGCCACTATCTCCGGCAAAAAAACAATGTTCCTTGCCATGTAATAAAGAAAATCCTCCCCAAAGTGCACAGTTCTGATCGCGCATGCCGCGCCCTGAGGCATGTTGAGCCGGCGTATAGACAATCCGGATCTCTTCAAAAAAGGCACTTTCCCACCAGTCCATTTCATGCACGGTATAATGTTCTGGCAAATACCAGGCATTACCCAGACCAGTATAAATAGGCATCTCAAAAGTGTTGTACAGCCATTCCAGACTAGCCAGATCCATATGATCATAATGGTTATGGCTGAGCAGTACGGCATCAATCTGAGGTAATTCATCCAAGGCAATGCCAGCCGGAATGACCCGCTGCGGCCCTGTAGAAGCCGATGGACTGGCATATTCAGCCCAAACCGGATCGGTCAGGAAGTTATAGGGGCCGATCTGAATTAATGTGGTTGCGTGACCAATAAACCAGACTTGCCAGTCATCCAGAGCTGCATCTGGACGCTGCTGTGGCAATGCGCGCGGACGAGAAAAAAACTCGGCACGTTCCTCGTCAAGATTGACATTCCAGGTCTTGGATTTTCGGGTAATGAGCCATTTGTATAAATCAAAGCGACCGCGCGATAGAGAAGCATGCTCAAGATTACGAAACTGTTTTCCGTCGAAATGATCTGAATGCAGATACTCAAACACTGGCTTAGACCAGAGATGTTTCCAACTGGATTCCGTGATTAACTGGAATTTTTTAGTTTTGAGAAGATCTTGCATAAACATCCACTATTTATTATTCGCTATATGCAAGACAGCAACCTCTTGAAATGGTCAAGCGGTGCATCTTTTAATGAGCATACAAACTAAAAACAGGCACACTGCAACATAGTATGAAATCCGTCACAGAAAATCATGTATGTTTTTGTTATTTTTAACAAAAAAATGGCATTTCATCGACCTTATGGCTGGCTGAAGCCTTGGATTATCTAGAAAAATATCGCTCGCGCCCTTCTGTCTAAAAATACAAAATGATACTAAACATTTATAAGCCCATGCTAACAAAAGCATGCCTGCCCATTGATGATTTTATGATGGAGTTCCCCATACATCTGTATCATCACATCAGTTGTGCAAGAAAGGCAAGCGGAAGTCAAAATACCAACCTCAAGCGATTTTTAGATCTTTATACACGACCTTGGGTTCGTTCCAGCCATACGGCCTTGGTTTGGGGTTTCACAAATAAAGCAATAATTTCCGGGTGCAGCTGTTTAATCTGTGCTTCGATCCGGTTGACACAGGCTTCAATTTCATCAGAAGTTAAATCATCTTTAAATTCCAGACTCAATGATGCAATGACTTGCTGAGCGCCCATCTGCTCAGTCAATACCCCATTGGCACTGAAAACTGCCGCATCCTGTTGAGCAATGTTTAATACATTTTCACGCAGTTTTGGATCTGCCGTTTCACCCAGTAACAAACCTTTGGTTTCCCGTGCCAGAAACCAGGCAGATACTGCCAGCACGATACCAATTAAAATCGATGCAGCACCGTCCAATTCAGGAATATTCAGTTGATGCGCCAGAAAAATACCGACCAGAGCAATTACCAAGCCGACCAGGGCGGCAGTATCTTCAAATAACACGGTAAAGGTCGTTGGATCTTTACTGTGTCGAAATGCTTCAAAATATCCCAGATTTCCCTTTTGTTTACGAAAAGTTTTTAAAGCCACTGACCATGAAAATCCTTCAAAAAGAATCGCTAGACCCAGCACAATATAATTGATCAATGGATCCTGCATGACTTCAGGCTGAAGAATATGCTGTATCCCCTGATAGATGGATACAATCGCACCCAACGCAAAAACCATCAGTGCCACAATAAAAGCCCAAAAATACAGTTCACGTCCATAACCAAAAGGATGTTTGGCATTTGCAGGTTTTTCTGATTTTTTTATGCCATACAGCAGTAAAATTTCATTCAAGGTATCCACTACGGAATGAATTGCCTCACTGAACATGGCAGAACTATTGGTTATATAGGACGCAACAAATTTAACCAGCGCAATCGCCAGATTACCAAACAGGGCTGCATAAACTACGATTTTATTGGATTCAGACATCCTGACACTGTCCTAAATAAGCTTGTGCAAGCTTGAATGATTTATGTATCAAAATCTTAATCATTTATTTTTGAAAGTTGTTTTACAAATTGTTGCTTAGTCGTGATCTCTCACGTTGTTGAATCACTTTACTCTCCACTAAAATAATAAAAGGGCTTTCGCCCTTTTGGTTTTTACAGTTTTAATGCTTG
This sequence comes from Acinetobacter lwoffii, assembly GCF_024129435.1. Lineage (GTDB taxonomy): Bacteria > Pseudomonadota > Gammaproteobacteria > Pseudomonadales > Moraxellaceae > Acinetobacter > Acinetobacter lwoffii_F. The sequence goes on from NZ_JAMXXN010000007.1 coordinate 124,033, forward strand.
GAAAAATACTGCTCGCGCCACTCTTTCCAGAAATACATGATGATCCCGAACATCACCACAGCAATTCCCGCAAAAGCATGACTGCTGATAATTTCATGATTTAAGGTTGCTCCCAATACCAGAGCGATCACCGGCGTCATCACATTACTCAATGAAACGGTCGAAGCATTTAGACGGCGAATCAGCCAGAAATAACACAGCATTGCCACAATCGAAGACATGATCATGGTAAATACAAAACCGATCATTGCCTGTGTGCTAGGCAACTGAGTCGGCATATGTTGCCAGATAAGCGGCACTAAAATGACTGAACCAGCCGCAGATACCAGTAATGAACCAGTGGCTTGTGACATCGGACTCAAGGGTGCACTAATCTGTTTAACCCAGAAGATTGAGCTGATATAAGACACCATACTGATCAGCATCAGCACCACACCCCAAGGATTGATTTTGCTGTCTGCAGAGTCGGCAAAAACAAAACACAAACCAGCAACGGCCACTGCCATGCCGAGCCATTGCAACCAGATCAGTTTATGGATTTTTAAAATCACATGACCGATTAAACCGGCGATCAGCGGTGAAAAACCAAAAATTAGTGCCATCAACCCTGAGGTCAGATAATTGGCCGCCAGATAAATAAACAGCTGTGCGCCGATTAAATTAAAACTGCCTGCCAGATAGCTTTTCATTGAAGTGCGGTCAAAAGGCAGCGGGTCGCGCATGATTTTTAGCAGGAAAAGCGCAATAATCGAGGCACCGAAATAGCGAATGATCAGCACCCACATCGGGTGAATCTCGGCCACGCTCCAGACAATCGCCAGTGGCGTTGCTGCCCAGATCAGCACCAATAAAGCGTAAATACTTGCCGTGACCGGCAATGAAGATGAAGAACTCATAAGTCTCCTAAACGAGGCCAAGAAGTTCTGGATCAGCAACTTCAAAAATAGCGTATAGCGAATTCATGCTGAGATGAAGTTTTAATTTTTGATAAATTCATCAAGTTTTGTGCATAAAAAACAGACCTATGCAAAACATAGGTCTGTCGAAAAATATCTCAATACAACTTAAGCAATTTTGCGTAAGTCTTGCGCGATATCCAAGTGTTTTTCAACATCAAACGCCGTATTTTTGCTGATCATTTTTTTCAAATGACGCATTTCTTTGGCTGCATTCACGGTAATCCCGCCAACGATCTGACCATCGGTCACACCATACATCACGAATGAATTGTCTGCACCTTTGGCTGCATCCATTTCCCCACGGATATGCCATTCATCTGCTGCCATTTCGCCAACAAACTGGAAGTTGATATTCAGCTGATCCGTCCAGAACCAGGCCAGATTGGCTTTCGGATGTTCCACACCCATCACGTGACGCGCAAAGATGCCTGCCTGAAGGTTGGCATTTTCCCAAGTTTCAACGCGGCGGTGATTGCCACAGTCACGTAACTGAGTCGCAACATCGCCCGCTGCATAAATATCAGCATTCGAGGTTTGGCAGTGTTCATTCACTTTGATCGCAACATCAACATCCAGACCTGCATCTACGGCAAGCTGTGCATTTGGCACGATCCCAATTCCGTAAACTACAGCATCCGCACGCAGCTCTTCACCGCCTTCCAGCATTACCACGACTTCTTCACCATCTAAACGGCAATCTGCAATCTTAGTTTCAAGACGCACATCGACCTGGTTTTGACGATGCTGTTCCAGCAGGAATTCGCTCAGGATTTGTGGTGAACAACGACCCATGACCATCGGACCCATTTCAATCACAGTCACCTGACAGTCTTTGTAACGTGCAGATGATGCCAACTCAAGACCAATCACGCCACCACCGATCAGGATGATACGGCGACCGGCTTGAAGTACAGGCACCAGTGCCTGTGAATCTTCCAGGTTACGCAGGGTATAGACGTGTTTGCCCAAAGCATCGAAATTAGGCAAACGGCGCGCTGCACCACCTGTTGCAAGCAAGAGTTTGTCGTAAGCAACAACATCACCGTTGAGGAGTTCAACCGTTTTCGCTTCGGCATTGATTTTCGCCACGCCATTGCCGCGAATCGTTTCTACGCCTAAATCTGCCAGTTTCTGTTCCGACAGGATTTCGATCTTGGTTTCTTCAGGTTTTAGAATCACCTCTTTAGACAACGGTGGACGCTCATAAGGAAGATGGCTTTCATCACCAATTAAGGTAATTTTGCCTTCATACTTGTTGCCACGAAGTTCTAAAATTGCGCTCGCACCTGCCTGGCCAGCACCCACGATCACGATGTTGTTTACGTTGCTCATTTTCTTAACCTTTTAACTCTGCAGATACGATACCGAAGCCGGCAATCCATTCGCTGATGTCTTCATAGCAATGTGTGGTCATTTCATACTCACCCATTTCGCTTAAGGCAGCGAAGGCAGCCATCCAAGAACGGACTTCCTGACCACCACGACCACCATCATGGCGGATTTCAGCTTCAGTCATCGCTTCTAATGTTGCAAAATCAGCATGCTTGAAGGTTTCTAGCAGGGCAATATCCCATTCAGCATTCAAAGGCACGGCAACTGACGTATCTCCTGCTGCCAGCTTTTGACCCACTGCAATAATCTTGGATTGACGTGCATGACGTGCTTCAGGCGTTGGATAACGACCTGCAATCAGGAACTCTTCCACTTCTGGTGGTACTGCACCCATTTGTGGTGTAGGTGGATCATGTGACAGACCACCGGTACCTAAAACAAGCACACGCTCGTTTTCAAGGTTTAAAGACTTGATGTATTGACCCACAGCACGGCCCAAAGCAATAGTACGTTTGGTGGTTGGCATCGGTGCTGCAGCGCCATTAATAAAAATTGGAATCGTTGGATAACGATCAAGTTTGCCTTCACACAGGAAATGTAAGGGCTGAGTCACGCCATGGTCGGCCTGCATACGGTATGAGTAGGCAACATCCACGCCTTCATCCAGTACACGTCGAACCAGATCTAATGCCTTGTCTTCAGGTACATCAATATAGTCATTGTCTTTACCATAATCCCAGTCACCTGCAGCTTTGGCACGAATACCGACGCAGAAACTTGGCATCAGGTCATAGAAGAAACCATTAAAATGATCTGGACCAAAAGTGATGATCAGGGTTGGGTCGTAAGCTTTTACTTCAGCAGAGAGTTTTTCAAAAGCAGCACGAACTTTTTGCTTTTTTGATTGATCTTGAGGTGAAGCAAATTCCATTAAAGGACTGTGCGATGCACAAATAAGTTTAACGGCCATGAGAGACTCCTAGAAGGAAAGCAGCCCTGAGAGAAGAGGCTGCCGGTAAGTCCATTTGAATGAGACTAGATGTTTATTCGTCAAAGAAACCTGCACGTGGCTGACGTAGGCCACGAATACCCAGACCGCATTCTGCATTGATCAGAACACCAGTCAAAGGACGGTTGTTTTGACGAGATGCCAACAGCACGTATGAACCGGTCATATCTTCCGGTTCAGGCAAGAAATTCAGTGGCATGCCACGTGCAATTTTCTCAGGATCACGTGCATCGAGCAGGCCCACATTTTCCTGACCCAGCGATGCCGCACCTTTGATATTCACATTCATACCTGACGGTGCAACAGCGTTCACTCGTACTTTAGGCGCAAGCTCGTAAGCCAGTTCTTTCATAATCCCGACACCCGCATGCTTAGATGCAGTATATACAGGGCCTCCGCCAGCGGAGTACAGTGCCGAATTAGACAAAGTAAATATGATAGAACCTTCAGAAGCGATCAATGCATCCAGTGCAGCCTTCGCACCGAAGATCAGAGATTTGGTATTGATGCCCATAATCTCGTCAAAGGCTTTTTCTAGTTGCTCACCAGAGGTATTGACGATATCGGCATAGTGATCCCAAATACCGGCATTACCAACGAAACAATCGAGTTTACCGAAACGTTCCACAGTGGCTTGAACTGCACGAACGTTATCTGCATAGCTGGCTACATCACCTTCGATCGCAAGAACTTTTCCACCGAAGTGTTCATTTAATGCATCTACTTTAGCTTTTGAACGTTGAAGAACCGCAACTTGTGCACCTTCCTCAATAAAACGCTCGACCAAAGCCCAGCCTAAGCCTGAACCGCCCCCGGTAATAAGTGCAACTTCGCCCTGTAGCCAACCCATGCTTACTCTCCTGCCATCTCTACAAACAATTGGCCATCTTCAACAATCACTGGGAATGTTTTGATTGGATCAGTTGCAGGTAGACACAATGCTTCACCTGTTTTTAAACAGAAACGTGCTGAATGCAATGGACATTCCACAGTACCGTCATCTTCAAGGTAACCTTCAGACATAGAAGCATTACCATGACTGCATTTATCGTTCATAGCGAAGAATTCACCGCCATTGTTAAATACAGCAAGCGCTTCGATACCGTTTACGCCACAATCTACTTTTAACGCTTCGCCTTCGTCTAATTCGTCAACTTGGCAAACAAAAATCTTATTCATTAGAAGAACACACTCAGGTTATGTGAACTGTAAGTAACTTGGTCAAGCGTGATCTTACGGTTGAAGATCTGGAAGCCGAGGCCACCTTCAACTTTACGGATCTTGTCATGACGTTTACCGCAGTAAATGACAATGTCTTTCTCTTTTTGCGTACGATATAGCAAATAGGTTACGTACACGTCGTATTCGCCTTCAACTTCAGTTGGCTCTACGATCACGTTGCTCACCATGTGGGTGGTACGTGATGGAGGCTCTTCAGCCCAAGCCATACCGGTTTCCAGACGCGCTACACGACGCTCTAAAAGGTCTTTCGAATCGTTGAACACCCAAGTGGTAGGTGGTTCAACTGAACGACGACGGTCACGGGTTTGTGTGTTTGGTGTGGTACGTAGCGTGTAAGAAATATCTTCAGCTAAGGTATCTAACCATTCGCGGAATTTCCAATCGTCTAGCAATTTTGCTTCGCGATACAGGAACTGACTAATTTGGTGATGAAGTTCTAAGCTGATTTGACTCATTTCATAAGCTCCTTCTCATATTCGTCAGCTGCTTTTTCCACGTCTTCCCATTTTTCATGGATCAATAAATCTGCCCAGCGGCGGTACATACCACGTGCTGCAGTTTCAGAGAAAATGTAGTTGGTGATACCCGGGATACCATCTTCACGTACTTTCTCGTTACCTTTACCCATTTCCATAATGAGTTTGTTTTGACGCGCTTTATAACCACGTAAAACTTTTTGGATCTCGATCCAGTTTTCAGAGTCATCTTGCTCCAGGAAACCGGCTGGACCAAAGGCACGCGTTGCAGAACGTTCAAATGCTTCTTTCACTTCTTGAGATGCTTCAGCATCAGCAATACAGAATGCCCATACTTCAGTTTTGTTTGGACCACGTGGGTGCCATACACGAAGTGTTGCAGTACCGTTCAACCAAGACAAAGTTGGGAACATGGTGTTGTGACCTGCAAGACGCAATGCACGAGTCTCGCCTAGGCGCTCTTTAACTTCGTCGTAAGTTTCACGGAAGTAGTTGGCAACTTCACCGTCAACCCATACGTTTGCATCTGGTTTCTCTGTGAAGAAGAAGCCTGAACCGTGACCACGTGAACCGTACTGGATCGCGTCTTTGGCAGTTTCCCAAACTGGACGAGCAGTTTGCGCAGCACCTAATTTTTTAGATGATTCGTCATCTGGTTTTGCGCCCAATACTTGGATCGCAGAAGCGTGAGAGAACAACGCGTGGTATTGGTCAGATGCGAACTGTTCCGCTGCAAACTTCCAGTTACACTCGATTTCCCACTTGTGTACACCACCAATGATTTCAGTACCACCTGGACGACGGTCAACAACGCCATCTAAATACCAAGCGATATCGCCCATGTATTCTTCTAGATCAGGTGTGGTTTCATCCCAACAAGCGAATACCAAGCCTTTGTAAGACTTCACACGATTCACTTCAACCAGACCCCATTGCTCTTTACATGCACCATGCGAGTAAGCACGATCTTCAAGCGGGATATCTTTTAAAGAACCGTCAATGCCATATGACCAGCCGTGGTATGGGCAAGTAAATGCACGGGTATTACCACAGTCAGCGAAGCTCACACGCATAGAACGGTGACGGCACTGGTTTAAAAATGCTTTGATTGAGCCGTCTTTTTGACGTGCCACAATGATTGGATCTTCACCCATGTAGGTATTGAAGAAATCACCAGCCTTAGGAATTTGGCTTTCATGGCAAAGGAATAACCAAGTACGACCGAAAACACGTTCGAGTTCTAATTCGTAAATGTCAGGATCTGTATAAATAGATGGCGTAATACGTCCATTTTGTGCATCGACTAAAGCATCGATTTCGCGCACATCAATTTTTCCACTCATGAAAAGCTCTCCTGTGACCTATCTTTGGCACAAAGTAATAGACTCAACTTTTCAACGATGATGGATTTGACAGCGTTTTTCGGGAAATATTTTTTTTGTTTCAATTAAGAGCTTAAAGCAATTATTAAGCACGTGAATTTTTATATTAAAACATCTATTAATCCCGCCAGAGCATTTAGTTTATGAATGGGAAAATAATCTTCACGACATAGTTGTTTATAGATTATACTTTGAGGAAATTATAGTAAGACATTTTTTGGATTACTCTTTGGGTTGATGACATGGAATTACGACACCTTCGCTACTTTATCACCGTTGCTGAAGAGCTCAATTTTAGTAAGGCAGCACTTAAACTTTATACGGCTCAACCCTCACTTAGCCAGCAAATCAAAGACCTGGAAGAAGATGTCGGCGTAAAGCTACTCAACCGGACCAAACGTAAAGTAGAGCTGACCGAAGAAGGCGCCGTATTCCTGGAACAGGCCCGTCTCACCCTTGCACAGGCGGACAAAGCCGTTGCCATGGCACGTCAGGTGTCACAGGCCAAACAACAAATGCTCCGTATCGGTTTTGTACCGGTAGCCGAGATGAAAATCTTCCCCTATATCTTGCCAAATCTACGTGTACAGAACCCAGATTTAAAAATTGAACTGCTCAGCCTGAACAACAATGAGCAGATGCGTTTGTTAAAAAAAGGTGATCTAGATCTGACATTTACCCGTCATAATTTCAATAGTGATGAAATTGAAAGCCAGTTCGTGATTCGTGAACCGCTGATTTTTCTCCTGCCTAAAGATCACCCCTTAGCAAAATACGAAAGAATTCCTGTTAAAGCATTGAATGGTATTGATTTTATTATTCCATCAGCAGAGCAGTCCTTGACCCTGAACCAGGCTATTCTGGACTTTGCCAAAGCCAACGGCATTGAACTCAATATCGTGCAAAAGGCCGATAATATTTTATTTAATATCAACTCGATCGGAATGGGCCTAGGCTGTACCATTTTGCCTGGCTATATTGCACCACTAACCATGGATAATACCGTGATTCGTCCGCTGGACGTGGAGTTGCCCTATTTAGACCTGTATGTCAGCTACCATAAAAACAACAAATCCTATGTCGTGAGCAAATTTCTTGAGCTTTTGACCCGTGTGTTCTATCTGGATATTAACCGTAGCGAACAAAATTAATCCTATTTCTTCCCTGCATTAGGCATATGCCATTCAACTTATGATAGGCATGTGCTTTTTTTGTTTTATTATTTTATGCTTAAGAATCCATTTTTAATTCTATTTTATAATAAAGAATCTATTTCTAGCGCTTAAATTTGTCACTTGCCCTTGACCAATATTGTGTATTTTTAGCTCTAAATGTGCTGCATTTACCACTTAAGTCTAATAAAGTTTCATGCGGATTTTTCTCCGTTTAAATAGCTCAAACCTATAAAAATTATTAGATTTTTAGATTTATCCGAGTAAATGAGAATCAAACTTACTTAGGTACGCTACCTTAAATATTTCCGATATAAAAAAGGATGACCGAAGCCATCCTTTTTTAAAACTACATCGAGCTTATTTTACGCCGTGTACAGCCAGGTAGTTTTTGATCACAGTGTTGAACTCATCTGCTTTTTCAACTTGAGACCAGTGACCGCATTGGCTGAAGATATGTGCATCAGCATTTGGCACGATGTTGAGGATGTCCCAGGTACGAGAAACCGGAATCACCACGTCTTGCGTACCATGAATCAGCAATACAGGCACAGTAATGTCTTTCATTTTTTCGAAATCTAATGGGAATTCGAAACGGTCACGGTCACGTGCGCCAACCACATCCATTAAACGATTTGATGCATAGTCATTTGCAGCAGACGCAAAACGTACTTTTACCAGTTCATCAGTAATCAGGTCTTTGTTTACGACAAACATAGAAAGGGTTTTCTTGATTCCTTCTTCTGTAAGAACTGGGTTTGCGTGAGCTTTAAGTGCAGCTGTCTGTTTCGCACCGCCCGTACCCATAGACACGATACCCAAAATGCGATCTGGATAATCCAACGCCATCTGGAATGCTAACCAGCCACCCAGAGAGTTACCCACCAACCAGGTTTTTTCGATACCCAAAGCGTTTAGCGTACGAATCGCATGATCTACCCAGGCACGGATACCATATTCAGTACCCGGCGCAACCACAGTTTGGCCATAACCAACGGTATCAATCGCGATACAACGCGCCTGCTCGCCAATTTGTGGCAGGTTTAACCACCAGTTTGCTGCAGCCGATACACCTGTACCTGAACCGTGTAAAAATAGAATAGGCGTACCTTCACCAATTTCGTGGTAATGGGTCAACTCGCCTTCAGCAGTTTCAATCCATTTATCTTCTAAGCCAAAGAATGGATCTGTTTGATAGTCAGGGATTTGAACAGTGCTCATATTGCTTCCTCTTACAGTCTTTCGCTTGCGTGTCCCTCTATTTTCAAGAATTCGACGTCAAGTTGACTCATTAAAATGACTTGTGTACACCCTTATATTAACTGCTCAGCTGCAGCAAACTGATACAAAATTACGATTGCATCCTACAAAATAGATATAATTTAAGTGTTTGTTTTCTTTATTAATTTATAAATTAAACCCTACATAAACTAAGGCTTTAACTGCATTCTTAAACCAAAAAGCAGCCAGAAGACTGACTGCTTTTAAAATATACGGGTATTAGAATTTATGGGTATAAGTAGTTGCGACACGGTATTCTTGCAGGTCTGGTTTTGCTGGATTGGCAAAATTCACATCAATATACATCGCCTGTACACCCAAACCTTTTAATTTACCTTCTGCCACAGTGTAGTTCACGACGGCATTCACTTCATCCGTATTGAAGTTCTGACCTTGATACGCCCCAGTCCCTTTCTGCTCATAACCTTTGAAATATACGGCTGTTGCATTTAAGCCTTTTGCACCCATTTCAGAGAAGTCATAGCCATAAGAAACACTCCATGACTTTTCTTCTGGCGCGGTAAAGGTTGCTACCCCCCAGTTCGCCAGATAAGGCTGTGGCACCCAGCCACCCAATGTCGGGAATGCGCTATCACCAAACATTTGCTGGTAACCCACACCTACGCTATGTGCACCATGATTCACTTTTGCAGCGACAGATAATGCCTGGTTATCGATCTCACCATACAGCTTGTCACCTGACTCCGAGTTATCGAAGTAACGAATATGGCTATCTAATTTGGTTTTTTCACCAAGCGCAGTTTTGTAATTGACACCTAGATAATGCTGTTGATAAATGTCTTGAACATCGGCATACCAGTAGCTCGCACCTACTTCTTTAGTGAGTTGGTGATCTACACCTGCAATCCACATGCCATCAGCTTCAGCACCCGTATCATAGAAACTTGGTGGAGCAAATTTAGTTAAGTCGCGGAACTGGTTGTCATAACGGTTATTAATGCCATCAATATACGCAAGAGTTAACTTGGTATCTTTAAGGTCTTTAGACTCTAACCAGGCACCACTATACGTCGTCAATAACTGACGCGATGGATCGAATACCAAGACTGGAGATACCGGCAATAACTCGCCGACTTTCAGTTCAGTTTGTGACACTTTGGCTTTTAAGGTCGCACCAACTTTACCAAAATTATCTTTTTGCCCTTTGCCTGGTCCTTCATGCGGTAAAACCCAGTCAGGATTATTATCACGACCATTCAAACGGAACGCATGCTGAATAAGAAGATCTGCACCGACCTGCACACCACCACCGATATCGTGATAACCCGACTTGGCATCCAGAGTCACGCCTTGTGACCAAGAACCCCAATTACGTGATGAATAGTCATCTTGATACTGACGGTCTAGATAAAAGTTCTTAAATTTGAGTTGAACATTGCTGTCGTCAATAAAGTCTGCATTCGTTGCAGTTGTCCCTAAAGTTGCTGTCGCAGCAAGCATTGCAATCCGTAAATTGTGACGACGCATGATGAGTTCCCCATTCAGCTGATAAAATCCATGCCGCCATCATGCGCAAGTCGGTTTAAATAAAAAATCCGACCACAGTATTAAACTTTTGCTCTTTTAGCTCTCCATATTCCAAGCCCAGATTTAAGCGCTCAATCTCTTAGATTTTAAACCGATTAAAGAAAATAAAAATTTGACCGGATATTTAATTTATTTTTTGTTTTCTCTATTAATAAGCGCAATTTTTTTTAAAATATTGAGCCACTATTTTTTATTTATCGTTTTTATGTTTAAGGAAAAAATTAAACTAAAATAATCTTCACATAACACTATAACTAAAATATCTGAGATCAGAGTTTTAATATATTATTAAAACTACTTCATAATAAAAAAGCATCCACTTTGGATGCTTTTTTATTAGCCTTATTTTAATACGATTGCATTAAAAATTAAGCTTGTAACTCACGCGCTTTAGACATGGTTAATGCCAAGTCTTCGATCATGTCTTCCTGACCACCAACCGTACCACGGCGACCAAGTTCCATCAGGATTTCACGCGCAGATACGCCATATTTCGCTTCAGCGCGTTTAGCAAACAACAGGAATGAAGAGTAAACACCGGCATAACCTAAAGTTGCCGCATCACGGTCGGCACGGATCGGGTTGTGCATCATTGGAATCACCAGATCTTCAGCAACGTCTTGTACTTTAAACAAGTCAACACCAGTGTCCATACCCATACGGTTTGCCACAGCGATAAACAATTCGAGTGGTGTATTACCCGCACCAGCACCTAAACCTGCAGACGCCAAATCAACACGTACCGCACCTGCTTGAACCGCAGCAACAGTATTCGATACACCCATGCCTAAGTTGTGGTGACCGTGGAAACCAAGCTCAATGCTTGAATCCAAGTGTTGACGTAAGTGACCCACACGGTCGATCACGTCCTGCGGAAGCATATAACCCGCTGAATCTGTCACGTAAATACAGTTTGCACCGTAAGACACCATCTTGTTTGCTTCTTCAAGCAATTTTTCAGGAGATGCCATATGCGCCAACATTAAGAAACCGACGGTGTCCATTTCTAGTTTACGTGCAGCGGTGATGTGCTGCTCAGAACAATCCGCTTCAGTACAATGCGTCGCCACACGAATGGTAGAGACACCAATTTCATGTGCCATTTTCAAATGGTCAACCGTACCGATACCAGGTAAAAGCAATGCAGAAATTTTTGCATTTTTCATACGTGGCACAACAGCGGATAAATATTCTTCATCCGTTGCAGCAGCAAAACCGTAGTTCACTGATGAACCGCCAAGGCCGTCACCGTGCGTTACTTCAATTAAAGGTACGCCGGCATCATCAAGTGCTGTTGAAATTGCAATCATTTGCTCAACAGTCGTTTGATGGCGCTGCGGGTGCATACCATCACGCAAAGTCATATCATGAACAATAATCTTAGACATTTTGGTATTCCTTTAAGCTTCAGCGGTGTTGAACACGTGTTCTGCGAACATTTCTGCAGTACGTGCAGCTGCTGCAGTCATAATATCCAGGTTGCCTGCGTATTTCGGCAGGAAGTCACCCAGACCTTCAACTTCCAAGTAAATTGATACACGGTTGCCATCAAATACTGGACCATTTACCAGTTTGTAACCTGGTACGTATTTTTGGACTTCCTTGATCATGGCATGTACAGATTCAGTGATCGCTGCCTGATCCGGCTCACCTTCTACTAGACAGTGAACAGTATCACGCATCATTAGAGGTGGCTCAGCAGGGTTAATGATGATGATCGCTTTACCCTGTTTCGCACCACCCACTTTCTCAATGGCACCTGCAGTAGTACGTGTGAATTCATCAATGTTTTTACGCGTTCCCGGACCAACCGACTTAGTCGATACAGTTGCAATGATTTCGCCGTATTCAACAGGTTGAACGCGAGAAACCGCAGCCACCATCGGAATCGTTGCCTGACCGCCACATGTCACCATGTTCACGTTTGGTACTTCGCCCGCTTGTAGTAATGCTTCAAGGTTGACTGGTGGTACACAAAATGGACCAATCGCAGCAGGCGTTAAGTCGATCATCAACACGCCAAGTTCATTCAGCTTGCGGCTGTTTTCAGCATGGACATAGGCAGAAGTTGCGTCGAATGCAATTTTGATGTCATCAGCAATCACATGAGGAAGAAGACCATCAACGCCTTCAGCTGTGGTTTTTAAACCCATTTTCGCAGCACGCGCCAAACCTTCAGAAGTCGGGTCAATCCCCACCATCCAAACAGGCTCTAACCATTCGCTACGTTGTAATTTATAAAGCAAATCAGTACCAATATTCCCTGGACCGATCATTGCACATTTAATCTTTTTCATGAATGTACTCTCTTGGAATCTTGATTATTCAGCAGCGAATGCAGCGGTTACTGAACCAAAGCCTTCAATTTCAACCTTGAATTCATCACCTGGTTGCGCCACAACCATTCGACCTAAAGCACCCGTCAAGATGATGTCGCCTTTTAACAGCGGACGACCACGGCGTACCATTTCATCTGCCAGCCAAACAGCAGCATTCAATGGGTTTGCCAGACATGCTTTACCCACGCCTTGAGAAACGACTTCCTCACCGCGTGTCATCACCATCTTGCAGTTCACAAGATCAAGATTTTCTAATTTAACCGGCTGAGAACCTAAGACAAATGCAGCAGAAGATGCGTTATCCGCCACAGTATCAATCAGGCTAATTTTCCAGTTTTCGATACGGCTATCGACCACTTCAATTGCAGGCAATGCATAATCAGTTGCGCTGATAATGTCTGCATACGTGTGTTTTTCTTTGGTTAAATCCTGGTTAATCACCAATGCGATTTCTGCTTCAACTTTCGGCTGAATCAGAAGGCCAGCTGGAATTGCTTCACCATCGCCATAGGCCATGTCGGCAAATAACATACCGAAATCCGGCTGATCTACCCCCAGTTGCGCTTGAACGACTTTAGACGTCAAACCGATTTTACGACCCACCAGACGGCGACCTTCAGACAAAGCACGCTCGGTATTCACTTCCTGAACGGCATAGGCGATATCTACGTCAGCACTTTCACCGCCAAGTTCCGGGCGAATCGGTGCAATCGCAGTTTGTGATAATTCAGCGCTACGAAGTGCTTGTGCAACTGATTCAACAACAGCAGAATTCGACATCAATGTTTCCTTAAACTGCAAAAATTAGGCTTATGCCGGGATCTAAGAAGGACAGAAAATATGGACATGATCAGGCTGATCATCTGCATGGACTGCCTTTCTCAGAGCGAGCATAGGAATAAACAGTTTTAGGATGGGAAAAATCCGGCGTTTGTGCCAATAGTTATTTTATTTTTTGCTATAGCTATTATCTATAAGAATAATTTATAAAAAATCAAATAAAACAAAATCTTATTATTCAAAACACATCGTTATTTAGCAAAATAACTGCCATAATATGACCGAATAAAATCAGTACAATTACGACTTTAGACTAAAAGATAAGAACCAGTGCTTAAATCTGCAGCATTCCCCAGCCAATTTAAACCGGGGAACTGCTTGTTTTTCATTACAACCAAGATACTGGATTAAACTGCTTGTTTCCATTGGACTTTAGCCAACAATGCGCTATGCAAAGCAGCCACATCATCCACGATACAGACGGGATTAAATTGAGCTAAAAGTTCAGGCTCATGCACACCATAACCTACACCAACACTTGGCATGGCAATATTTTGCGCCATTTCCAGATCATAAGACGTATCACCGACCATGATGGCATGTTCAGCCTGCACACCGGTTTCCGCCAGAATTTCTTCTAACATTAATGGATGAGGTTTAGAACGGGTTTCGCTGGCAGCACGCGTGGTCACAAACAGCTCTTCACTATTCGTCTGTTTCAATACACGATCCAGACCTTTACGGCTTTTCCCTGTAGCAACAGCCAGCTTCACGCCTTGCTGCTGTAAATCTGCGAGCATGTGCGCTACGCCTTCAAACCAGGAATCTCCTGATGAGTTGGCAACATAATGATCGGAATAAGCCTGCAAAATATCTGCATGTAAATCTGGCACGGTTGGGAAAAGTCGCTGTGCGACTTCTGGCAAACCCAGGCCAATAATACTTTTGGCATCTGCATCCGTTAAAGGCTGCTGAAATTGCTGTGCGGCAAACTGCAAACTCGCTACGATTTGACCGACTGAATCAAATAAAGTGCCATCCCAATCGAAAATGACCAATTTTACAGCTGAGTTCATATAAGGTTTCCTGGATTTGATTCAGTCTTGAAACCCTCTCCTTTTAGGAGAGAGCTTTTTTCATTCTTAAGCAAATGACTTTACTAAAAGAACCAATAAAGTCGAATTATCAATGAAGTTTTAATTCAACATTGCTCTTTAATAAGTAGTGTTCCCTCTCCTGAACGAGTTTAAAACACTGCTTTAAACGACGTGCAAGAAAGGAGACTTGCTCAGCAGTGCTGCTCAGGGAGAGGATTCTTTCGAAATTTAATCTCCCCTCTTGCGGAACAGTGTTCCTCATCTTTAAGAAAGAAGGGAATTCACTCCTTTTCAAAGGAGGATGAGGGTGGATTGAATTTATTAAAAGAAAAAAATAAGTCCTTACTGAGCAGCCGGTTTATCCGCTTTCTGCGCTCTTAACTGCGCCACCAGACTCTGCATATCTTCCGGCAATGGCGCTTCAATCGCTGGATAGCCCGGAATGTCCAGACGCATGGCATGCAGACACAAACGGCGTGGTTTTGGCCCACGATATTCTGTTTCATGACCATACTTTTCATCGCCTACGAGTGGATGACCAATGCTCAAACCATGAACACGAATCTGGTGGGTACGACCCGAAAGCGGAGATGCATACACCAATGTGGCATGCATAAAACGCTCTTGCACGTTCCACTGGGTTTTAGACTCTTTGCCTTCTTTCGGTGACACGCAGACGCGACGCTCACCATTGGCCAGCTCATAACGATGTAAAGGTGCATCAATCAGCTGTTTATCCAGACTGACCTGCCCTTTTACCACAGCGGCATAGGTTTTTTTGATTTTATGTTCACGCAACATATCTTGTAATGTTTTCAACACGCTACGCTTTTTGGAAATCATCACCAGACCGGAAGTATCACGGTCAATCCGGTGAATCAATTCCAGATACTTTTTACCGGTTGCTGCACGTAAGCCTTCAATCAGACCATAGGCCACACCGCTACCGCCATGCACGGCAATCCCGGATGGCTTATTCACGACCATCAGACCTTCATCTTCATAAATCACACGGGCCAATAAGCCTTGTGCGACCTTGTCCGAAACAGGGGCCGCGGTCTCATCTTTTTGTTCATAACGAATCGGCGCAACGCGAATCTGGTCACCGATTGCGAGTTTGGTTTCTGCTTTAATGCGTTTTTTATTGACGCGAACCTGGCCTTCACGAATCAGACGATAGATACGGCTTTTTGGCACACCTTTCAGACGACTAAACAGGAAATTATCGATGCGTTGTCCATCTTGATGTTCATCCACTTCAAACCAAGTGACGTTTTGCCATTGTTGCGTAGAATTCATACAGTTACTATGACCCAAAAAATACTAAAATTGATTAAAAACTGATCACTTAGGTTATGCTTTACACAAGAAACATAAGCTTAGCCCATAGGCAGATGATGCAAGGTTTGATATAGTCAGCGCACGGAAACCATCGTTTGTGAGTAAAAGTTGAATCATTTCAGATTTTTCTGAACTTGATTGTTCAATTAAAGACTCACATGATACGGGAAGGTCCCCAAAGAATTATGCCACGCCGAAGGCTTATTATATCGGCAAACAAAGCAAACTGTTGCGTTTAATTGTACCTCAGGTACATAAATCAGTTTGTCTTAAAAAATATGTCGCCAACTTTGTTGGTTTTTAAACGTAAACTGATACACATCAGATTAGTCGCAACCTGAAGACGACTTCAGGCTACAGCGTTGATGCATTGGATCTGCACAGTTTGTAAAGATACGACGACAATTCCGTATCAAGACACTTTCTATAAAGAAGGGATGATCTTCGAGCAATGTGACAGTGAAAGTTACACACATCCAATGCACCGCTCGTCCGCCAGTGAAGCGTTCAGGTGACTTTAATCCGTTTAAAGATTGAAGCCGTATTGCCATCATCAATACGTGAATCAAAAACCGAAGCCCATCTATATTAAATAGAGCTCGGTCATAAAAGACTCAAACCACAATGAAATTCATTGCAGATTTGAGCCATTGATCCGTGATGTGTGATGTTCGCTACGTGTATAGCGATTTTTTGCTGTGTATCACTATAAGGTGTTACACCCATGAAACGTATGTTGATTAATGCAACACATGCCGAAGAAATTCGCGTTGCACTTGTCACTGGTCAGCGTCTTTACGATTTTGATTTAGAAAATCGTACCCGTGAACAAAAAAAATCCAATATCTACAAAGGTCACGTGACTCGCGTTGAACCTTCTTTAGAAGCTGTATTCGTTGAATACGGTGCAGGTCGCCAAGGCTTCCTGTCAATGCGTGAAATCGCGAATTCATATTACAAAGCCGACCCTCGCCAAACTTCGAATATCCGTGAACTGATCACTGAAGGCACCGAGCTTCTGGTTCAGGTGGAAAAAGAAGAGCGTGGCAATAAAGGCGCTGCCCTGTCTACTTTTATCTCACTTGCTGGCCGTTATTTGGTCTTGATGCCAAACAACCCTAAAGGTGGTGGTATCAGCCGTCAGATTTCTGGTTCAGTGCGTGAAGAACTGAAAGAAATGCTGGCAACACTGAACGTGCCACGTGGTATGAGTGTGATTGTGCGTACTGCCGGGATCGGTCGTTCACAAGAAGAATTGCAACTCGACTTACAGCACTTGTTAGACCTTTGGGCACAAATCCAGAGCACTGCAAGTTCAGGTCCATCGCCAATGCTGGTACATCAAGAAGCGGGCGTGGTGACACGTGCCATTCGTGACTACCTGCGTGATGATGTTGCTGAAATCCTGATTGACTCAGAACAAGCCTATAACGAAGCCTATAACTTCGTAAAAGCAGTAATGCCACGTCAGTTAGAAAAACTGAAAACTTATACCTTAAATGAACCTTTATTCGCGCATTTCGCGATTGAAAGTCAAATTCAAACTGCTTATGAACGTGAAGTAAAACTTCCTTCGGGCGGTTCGATCGTGATCGACCAAACTGAAGCTCTGGTGTCCATCGACATTAACTCAGCAAAATCGACTCGCGGTAGCGACGTTGAAGACACCGCGTTAAACACCAACATTGAAGCGGCAGAAGAAATCGCGCGTCAATTACGTTTACGCGATATCGGTGGCCTGGTGGTGATCGACTTCATCGACATGACCAAAGACCGCAACCAGCGTATGGTGGAAGCGAAGCTACGTGAAGCAACGCAAAGTGACCGTGCCCGTATTCAGTTCGGTCAATTGTCACGTTTTGGTTTGATGGAAATGAGCCGTCAACGCCTACGTCCTTCTCTTGAAGAAGCGACTGGCTACGTTTGCCCTCGCTGTCATGGTACCGGCATGGTCCGTGATCTTCGCTCTTTATCGCTTTCAATTATGCGTAAAGTGGAAGAGATTGCCCTGCGTGAACGTCATGGTGAAGTTCAAGTCGAAGTTCCAGTGGAAATTGCTGCCTTCTTATTGAATGAAAAACGTCACACCTTGGTGTATTTAGAACAGACGTCAAATGTACGTGTGACTGTGTTGCCGCATCCGCATCTGGAAACACCGCATTATGAAATTACTTATAATGCCGAAGGCTTTGCACCAACCAGCTATGAACGTACTGAAGCAACACGTTCAAGTGAAAAAGAGTTGGGCTATGAGTCATCTGAATGGCATTTAGAAGAAGAACAACATACGCATGCTGCTGCACCAGCGCCTGCTCAACAGCAAAACAACGGCAGAAACAATAAACGCCGTAACCAGCAAAACCAAAATGCACAGCAAGTACCTGTTGCGCAACAAGCTCCAGCCCAAGCACAAGTTGCTGCTCCTGCATCTAGCCCATGCGCATGGTTAGAAAACCTGTTTGTTCAAAAACAGGCTGCGACTGTTGATCAATCGCGTACTGCCAACAATGCAGCTGCAGCAATTGAACAAATGATCAATGGCGGTGCGGTGAGCCGTGGTCAGTTCGGTCAATTGTCTGCACCAGTGGCACAACCTGCGCCACAGCAAGTGTCTCAACCTGCTGCTCCGGCAAGCAGCAATGCCTACCTTGCACCATCGACTGTAGCGCAAAAACAGGAACGTGATGCTGAGAAACCGGCAGAGCGTGATGAAAGAGCGCCGCGTCATAACAACAAAAAACCACGTAATCCGAAGCACAAAGAACCGCGTGAGCAGGTTCAGTCTGAAGCTTCCGCTCCTCAGCAACATCAGGTGCATGAAGAAGTGGTTCAGGTATCTCGTCAAGAGCAACGTCATGAAGCACGTGAAAACAAGCGTAATTCTCGCCGTCAGCATCACAATGAGCCATCTCAGCAAAATGATGTTCAAAACAATGAACAACAGCCTCAACAGGTAATGCCACGTCGTGACCGCCGCAACCAGCCACGTCAGGAACGTCCAAATCGCCACCGCGATCCAAGCGTGCTGAATGAACAGGCTCAACAAGCAGCACCTGCAGTCGTTGAAGCGCCAGCAGTCAATGACAAGCAGCTTCGTGTTGAGTTGGTCGATGCACCACGTCAAGACGTGATGCCAACAGCCATGGTCGTGAATATTGACCAGGCGAAAAGCGAAATCGTGGCATTGAATGACAATGCTGCAATTGCAACGCCAGCGGTTGAAGTGACTGCACCGGCAGATGCGCCAGTTGAAGAAGCCGCGGCTGAAAATGTAGTGGAAGCTGCACTGAAAGCCCCTGCTGAAGAGGTTGTGCCAGCTGAAGAATCAAGCGCTGAAAAACCACGTGCCAGCAACGATCCGCGTCAGCGTCGTCGTCAGCAGCGTGAAGGACAGCCTCAACAGGCTACAGTTCAGAAGTTGACTCCTTCACAAGTACCAACGTTGGGTCAGTTCACCATTGGTAGCCTGATTCGCCATGTTTATGGTGAAGACTGCTCCGTACTGATTGAACAGTTTGGTTTATTGCCAACCTTCAACCGTGCTCTAGAGAAGTTCACAAAAGAGTACAACGCGAGTCTGGTGGCTGCAGCAACGCCTGCCACAGAGAAAAAACCGGTCACCCGTGATGTTCAAGTGACCGTAGCCAAGGTTGAAGCAGAGCCTGCTCCAGTTCTGGACCTGACTCCACCAAAACCGGTGTCGGACAAACGTGTCGCAAATGATCCACGTGAGCGTCGCCGTCTGGCTAAACAGGCTGCAGAACAGGCCCTGCAACAAGCCAAGCAACAGGCCAAAGTAGAAACAGCTCCGGCAGTTGAAACTGCGCCAGAAGCACCTGTAGCAGCAGAAGCGCAAGCAGAGTCTGCTCAAGCAGCGGCAACTGAAACTCCAGTAACCACTGAAGTAGCTATTGAAGAAACCGTAAATGCTCAGCCAGCTGAACAAGCAACTGAAACTACGGCACCAGTAGATACAGCTCCTACAGAAGCGGCTCCAGTGACTGAAGCTCAACCTAGAGATGCTGCGCCAGTTGAAGCAAATGCTGAATCAGAAGCTCCTATTACAGAAGCCCAGGATCAGGCCGAAGTAACAACAGAAGACACTGAAGCCAGCGAAGCTGAAAAAGCGGAGAAACAGGCTGCTCGTCCACGTCGTCCACGTGGTCGTCCACCGAAAAAAGCCAATACTGCAACTGAATCATAATTTGCTTAATTGCAGTCATCTAAAAAAACCTAGTCATTTCGGTGACTAGGTTTTTTTTGCTAGATTTAGTCAGAATAGGTTGATTGCACTAGTGTTTTAACGCTAAAAGATGGATAGCTCGTCTACTGTATATAAATTGAACGTATCGGATACGAAAAATAAATAGGATTCTCATGACCCAAATGAAACCACACGCTCTGATTGGGATTGCAGATGTCGCTGCCAAAATCCCGGCTTTCTTGACCAAAGTGCCCAATTTGCTCACTGGTCTAAGACAGGCATATTTACGTACTCCGAACACACCGGCCGGCCTGGGTCTGGCTTTTGAAAAAGCCACCAAGCGTAACCCGGAAGGCATTGCCTTGCGTTTTGAAGAGCAAAGCTATAGCTATGCTGCTCTCAATGCCTGGGCCAACCAGATTGCCCATTTCTATCTATCCTTGGGCGCCAAGAAAGGTGATGTTGTTGCTGTCATGGTCGAGAACCGCCCTGAGCTGATTGCCAGCGTGATTGGTCTGGCTAAACTGGGTGTGACCACCGCTCTGGTCAATACCTCTCAAGTCGGCAAGGTGCTGACGCACAGTATCAATCTGGTCAAACCGATTGCCCTGATTGTGGGTGAAGAGTGTCGTCATGCAGTCAACGAGATTCGTAATGACCTGAATATTAGCAGTGACCGCCTGCACTGGTTTGCAGATCAAAACACTCAAGCCGATCCGGGTCAGGCGCCTGAAGGCTTTATCAACCTGGCTGAAAAAACCGATCTTGCTCCCAAATTCAATCCATCAACTACTCATTCGGTACAGGGCAAAGACGGGCTGTTCTATATTTACACCTCGGGCACCACGGGTCTACCTAAAGCGGTGATCTTTACCAATGGTCGCTGGACGCTGGCTTATGGCACCTATGGGCATGTGCTGAATCTCAATAAAGATGATGTGATGTACTGTACCCTGCCGCTTTGTCATGCCACAGGCATGGTGGTGTGCTGGTGCGGTGTCATTGCAGGGAGCAGCACCCTGGCTATTCGCCGTAAATTTTCGACCTCTTCTTTCTGGAAGGATGTGCAAAAATTTGATGCCTCTGCGATTGGTTATGTCGGTGAGTTGTGCCGCTATCTGATGGATGCTCCCCCATCTGAACTGGAAAAAGGTCACCGCGTGACTAAGATGATTGGGAATGGCATGCGCCCAAATATCTGGGATAAATTTAAATCCCGTTTTGGCATTCAGGAAGTGCTGGAACTGTATGCCTCTAGTGAAGGCAATGTCGGTTTTAGCAATATTTTCAATTTTGACAATACCGTCGGTTTCTCACCCACACCGTATGCGATTATTGCCTTTGATAAAGATAAAAATGAGCCGGTACGGGATGCCAAAGGCCATTGCAAACGGGTGAAAAAAGGCGAAACTGGTTTATTAATTGGTAAAATTACCCGCCGTTCACCCTTTGATGGCTATACCGATCCGGAAAAAAACAAGTCAGTCATCATGCAGGATGTATTTACCCAAGGTGATGCTTACTTCAATACCGGAGATCTGGTGCGTAATATCGGCTTCCGCCATGCCCAGTTTGTTGATCGTTTAGGCGATACTTTCCGCTGGAAAGGTGAAAATGTTTCCACCACTGAAGTGGAAAACATGCTGACTGAGTACGACAAAATCGTTGAAGCGGTGGTGTATGGCGTAGAAATCCCCAATACCAATGGCCGTGCCGGCATGGCCGCGATTACCCTGCAACCCGATGTAAAATTGAAGGACACCGATTTAGCCACCATGGTCGCTTACTTTAAAAAATGCCTGCCAGCTTATGCAGTACCGGTATTTTTACGCGTACAACAGCAAGTTGAAACCACAGGCACCTTTAAATATCAGAAAAATAAATTGAAAGAGCAAGCATTTGATCCGAGTAAAACCGATGAACGCCTGCTGGTGTTATTGCCAGGTGCAACGGCATATTCCGAGCTCACCGCAGAGATTTTTGCCAATATTCAGGCTTATCAATATCGCTTCTAAGTACTGAAGTTGCCTATTTTTTGTTTAGATAAAGCATAATTGTTGTATTTATAATCAAACATGGGCAACTTTGTTATTTTTTGCTTGCGCTGAAATGAGATCTTGCTACAATACGCTCCATCAAACAAAGTGGTGCTTTAAGCTATTTAGCTTGACTTGCACTGCACATTCAAACCTGGTTTGAATGATGGTTCAGGGTCGTTAGCTCAGCTGGTAGAGCAGCGGACTTTTAATCCGTTGGTCCCGCGTTCGAATCGCGGACGACCCACCACTTATTTGATATTCCTTGATGGGTCGTTAGCTCAGCTGGTAGAGCAGCGGACTTTTAATCCGTTGGTCCCGCGTTCGAATCGCGGACGACCCACCATCTTCCGAAAGGATCACGTAAAAGTACACCACACTCTTGCGTCATAAAAATGGTCATCATTTTTATTCCTCAGGGTCGTTAGCTCAGCTGGTAGAGCAGCGGACTTTTAATCCGTTGGTCCCGCGTTCGAATCGCGGACGACCCACCATTCTTTCCTTAGAATGTTTCTCTAATTCCCCTCATGATATTTTAATTAAATTGCGATGTTTTGGTCGTGTATTTCTGCGCCTAGATTTTATGCTCACGCGTTCCCACCACTCGCCTTTATTGTCTAATCTAAATCATATTTGAATTAAGCTTTCGACCAGATCAGCCGATTTTTATCGGGCATTATTTTTGAATATGAAAGGATGTGTCTTTGACCAGTTCATAGGCTTTTGAAGGTGCCGGATAACCGCGATCAAATAATTCCCGGTTGGTTCTTTCCTTTTCACTATAGATTTTTTCCAGATTCATGACTAAGTGATTTGAATCTTTAATCTTATAGTAAAAGCTCGCCCCTTCTTTGCGATTCACCACCACATCGGTACGTTCCGGATTGATAAACCAGCGGTCTTTACGGTAGGTGATATTGTGAGCCGTGCTGTTTTTGGTATTATCAATAAATACCTTCCCATACTGCAAAATGCTGCGATGCACCGTACCGTCCGGCATTAGAGTCAAAATAAATTCTGCCTTACCTTCAGTACAGGGCGCAAAGCGGCCATCACAGTCGATTTCAGTATGATAGCGACCTATAAACACCTTGGCATCCTCTGGTACAGTTGCCATCTGCTTCTACCGGAACAGTCGCCTGCCCTGCGACCTGAGTTAAAGATTTGGCGCTGACGGTCACTACATCGGCCTTCGTATTGGCAGCGGAAATTTTAACGCCTTCTTCTGATGTTGCCTGACTTTCCTGTTCAGGTTTGACCTGCTGCTGATCACAAGCCTGCAAAATCACTACACTCCCCAACACCAGGCTACATTTAAAAAAACTGCTTAATGTACAACGTGATACATCCAATTTCATTTTTAATAAACCTAAATAGGAAACATGGCGAGCAAAAAGCACACAGCAAAGCTGATGAACTTTACACAAGAGTTCAATAGAATTTTCACTATGTTAGTAGCTCTTAGATCTGGTTTTAATCTTTATTAACATTACTTAACGATTTTATTTGTAATCAGCACTTTAAAAAGTTTAAGTAAACTCCATTTATTATAAGTATGGATCCATTTTAGGATTCAAACCTATTTTTAATCAGGAGATTTTAATGGCCAATGTTGGTTTATATCGCTCTAACCGCTCAAACATGATTGCAGGTGTGATGGGTGGTATTGCTGAACGTTTTGGTTGGAACGCAAATTTATTACGTCTGATTTTTGTGGTGATTTCAATCATGAGTGCCGCATTCCCGGGTATTTTGGTTTATCTGGTGTTGTGGTTAATCATGCCGAAAAAACAGTACAGAATTGATCATGACAGCGTTCATCAACCTCAGGGCTATCAAAATCCCGTGCGTACAGTAAATCAGGATAAACGCTATTAAGCCATACAGTCATTTTTAACAAGCCTTCTTAACCAGTTTCATCGCAGAGCTTCCTCTTTCACCCCGGTTAAATGGGATGAAATTTTGATGCCACGGTAATTTCCCCAAGTTATCGTGGCTTTTTTTGCCTATCTTTTTTGTTATTTCTTTGCTGTATTACAGCTTTTCACTTTCTTTCTTAGTTGAATTCACGATAAGTTCAAGATTCCAATTTTTGAAATGGATTTCACATGACTCAGGCAGAATGGATGATGCTGTGGCTCTGTGCCTTAGCAGCCCTGCTGCATGGTTTAAGCGGCTTTGGCTTTCCCATGATGAGTACGGCTGTTCTGTCCAGTGCATATCCGCTTAGTATCGCGGTTACGCTTGTCATTCTGCCCTGCCTGCTGCTGAATCTGATCATGCTGAATGCCGATCCTACGCATAGTCTGTTGAATAGCATTGGCTATTATATAAAACGCTATTGGCCACTAATGCTTAGTAGCCTGATCGGCAGTGTACTCGGGGTCAAACTGTTACTTTGGCTAAATGAGGCTTATTTAAAACTGTTATTAGGTCTAGTAATCATATTTTATGTCTTGGACCAATTACGGGCACGGCCTTTGCAAGTTAGTCCGCATATTTCCAGTATGCTCTGTTTTGGTTTACTGGCCGGCATTATTGGAGGGGCGACCAATGCTATGGCACCTTTTTTAATGATGTATCTGATGAGTTGCCAGCTGTCTAAAACAGCTATTGTCATTATCAGTAATCTCAATTTCATTGCCGGTAAACTGATCCAGCTGGTTTTACTTTTTCCAATTCTGATCACACTGGAAACCCATCAACAGCATATTCTGATCGGGATCAGCTTATTCGCCCTTGCTGGTGTCTGGATTGGAGGCAAAATACGCCATCGTTTATCTCAGCAACACTTCAAATGGATTGTCTTGGCTTTACTTTTCGGCTTGGGCCTGTATGCCTTCTGGCAAAGTACTGGATTATTGCAACAATCTGGTTATAGTATCTTTAAATAGGATATTTTTTAAGCAAAACAAAATTACAAATTTAAAGCTAATATAAAAAATG
Organism: Acinetobacter lwoffii; assembly: GCF_024129435.1. Taxonomy (GTDB): domain Bacteria; phylum Pseudomonadota; class Gammaproteobacteria; order Pseudomonadales; family Moraxellaceae; genus Acinetobacter; species Acinetobacter lwoffii_F. The sequence continues at coordinate 149,177 of NZ_JAMXXN010000007.1, forward strand.
ATGTAAATAAAAATCTTGCAAGGAGAGCATATGACTCAGACCAACCTAGCTACCCCGACCAATGCCATGTCCAAAGGGCTGCTTAAAGGCTGGATTCTTATTTTTGTCGCAGCCATTGTAGCCTATGGCTTATATCTTTACCTGCCCTATGACCAGAATGCCAATAAAGGACTGGCACTTTTAGCCTTTATCGGTATCTTATGGCTGACTGAAGCCATTCATATCACGATTACAGCTTTACTCATCCCCGTGATGGCGGTATTGCTGGCCATGCCAATGGCCTCTGGTGAGGAACTGGTTCCGATTACCACACAAGCCGCTTTGGTCACTTTTGCCGATCCTGTCATTTTCCTGTTTTTTGGTGGTTTTGCGCTGGCAACGGCGTTGCATATCCAGAAACTGGACCGGAAAATTGCCATGTGGATCATCTCCATGTCCAGAGGGCATCTGGGCATTTCTGTACTGGCGATTTTTGTGGTGACGGCGCTGCTGTCCATGTGGATTTCCAATACGGCGACTGCTGCCATGATGCTGCCTTTGGCCTTAGGCTTGCTTTCACATATGGATGTCAGCAAGGATCGTAAAACTTTTGTCTTTATCCTGCTCGGCATTGCCTATTCGGCCAGTATTGGCGGACTGGGCACCATGGTCGGTTCCCCTCCGAATGCCATTGCCGCCAAGGCCCTCGGCTATGATTTTGCCGACTGGATGAAAATCGGCTTGCCGATGATGTTCATTATTCTTCCTGCCATGCTGGTCAGTTTATATCTGGTACTACGTCCAAAACTGAATCATAAAATACAATTTGCGACCGAAGATATTCCTTGGACCAGAACCCGTATAGCCACCATGATCCTCTTTCTCTGTACTGCAATTGCCTGGATTTTCAGTAAAAAATTCACCGAAATTTTTGGTATTTCCCAGCCGGATACCTGGATTGCAATTTTGGCTGCCTGTATGGTGGTGATTCTGGGTACCGCAAGCTGGAAACAGATTGCAGAAAATACCGACTGGGGGGTCTTGTACCTATTTGGTGGTGGTCTGACCTTGAGTGCCATTCTGAAGGATTCAGGCAGTTCGCTGGTACTGGGTCAAACTCTGGCCAATGCCTTTGGTGATGCCTCCCCGCTGATGATTATTTTCGTAGTCGCTACTTTTATTATCTTCCTGACTGAATTTACCAGTAATACCGCTTCAGCTGCCTTGCTGGTACCAGTATTTGCCGCGATTGCGGATCAGATGGGCATGCCCAAAGAAATTCTGGTGATTGTCATTGGTATTGGTGCCTCATGTGCCTTTATGCTGCCGGTTGCTACCCCGCCAAATGCGATTGTTTTTGGAACCGGTCATATCCAGCAAAGCGAAATGATGAAAGTCGGTTTTGTACTGAATATCATGTGTATCTTTATTATTTCACTGTTTATTTACTGGTTCTTTATTTAATCATTAAAGTTTTAAGCATCACACCATCCACAAAGCACACTCCGGTGTGCTTTGTCGTATTAATCGCCTATATGTTGAATCTTTCTCTCATCGAAAAATGATATGCATTTAACAATGATAAAGTCCCTATATTAAAAACATCAAAAAGTGGCAAATAGATATTGGACAGGATATTTCACTTAATCTCTCAACCGATCCAGAATTCCCCTTGGAAAATGACATTTAACCTCGCGCTTGCACCTCTGATCATAGCTGTAATTTTATTCCCTTATGCGCTATTTCATGAAGCCAGCTCTGGGATTTTCTCCATTTTCAAGAGCCTGTTTTCAGCGCTTTTTATTAGCTTTTTTGTCTGCCTGACTTACTGGATGATGATCTTCCCTTTCCTATTGGTGACTCACCTGCTGCTACGCCATTATCAACTGTTTAATATCATCACGATTTTAATGAGCTGCGTACTGGAAACCCTGATTCTGGCCTATATCTCGCATCCTTCAAGTGAAAATTTTAGTTCCCATTTTTTGTTTCTGCTGTGTTTTTCCCTGCCGATGGCACTATTTTACAGTTTTCTCAGCCGGCAAGCTGACCAGAGTTGATCAGGCATGCTCTGTTAAATTCCGTTTTAATCCGGTTTTAAGCTTTCATTTTAAAATGATTCAGCTCCTGATTCAGTGCGGCAATCATGTCTGCCCGACTGATAATTCCCACCAATTGCTGCTCGCTCACCACCGGAATATAGTTAAACGAACGCTCAACAAAATACGGCACCAGATCCTGAATGGGTTGTAAAGGCTGCACCGTAATTACCTTACGGGTCATGATATGTTTGACCTGATACTCCCAGCTGCTGCGCACATCGGCAGCGCGCTTGAACCATTCCACCACCTGATACATCGCCAGCGTGCCAACCAGTTGTTCATCGGCATTGACGACGGGCAGGCTCATCAGGTTCATCTGCTTGAACTTGTCCAGGGCATGCTGGATATCATCATTTTCATGCAGCGTTGCCACATCCTTCGTCATAATATCCTGGCAGCTAAATTCATGTACCGCACGCGCATTGGCGCGGTTTTGTGCCTCCAGAATGATTTTTTGCAGGTCATATTCACTGATATCCAGCAGCTCGGTGCGCTGATCCAGCACTTCCTGAATATCCTGCGGTTGAATGGTGACTTTCTGGGTCGGCGTCGGATCCTTGGAACGAGTATTTAATTGAGCTTGCTGCGGATAATCCTTGCCAATCATTCGGTTAAAGACAATGGCAATCACCATCAGCAAAATTGAATTGAGCAGTACCGGATAAAATACAAAGGCATAACCCAGTTCATGCACCGGCTGGCCACCCAGCACTGCAGTAATCGCTACGGCGCCACTCGGTGGATGCAGGGAATCCGTGGTCATCATCAGGATAATCGCCAAGGCCACGGCTACACTAAAAGCCTCAGTCGGACTAGCTATGAATAAAGCGCAACTCACGCCAATCACGGCAGCAATGGTATTTCCGACCAGAATATTCCAGGGCTGTGCTAGAGGACTGGCCGGCACAGCAAACAGCAATACCGAAGATGCACCCATCGGGGCAATATACCAGGCTTCAAAATCCCCCAGAATCCATAAACTCAACAAGGACGAAACCACCAAACCCAATAGTGCGCCAGCTCCACAGAGCAACCGGTCTTTGAGTGGAAGGACTTTGAAATTCGGTTTTAAGGTATTGAGCCAGTCGAGATGGGAGTGAAACACAGTGCGCCTGATCTTATTGTTCATAGATTTTGGGCATTATAGAGCCAAGCCAGATGAAAGGCATCTGTGTTTTACATCTTTTCATCATGAGTCGATCGAAGCTTTTTAAAACCATAATAATCTCGCTCAGCTTGAAAATACTGATCCTGTTTTTTTTGCAGAACAACCGCTCCCCTATCAATCGCCATTGAAATGGAAAAACCCTTTGTAACCATTTTGCTTAGTATATTTCCAGAACATTTTTATTGTGGCCTGCCTATTCATTCAGGTTTGATCAGGGGCTGGATTTTTAACAGCTCAACCTGACCATAATAGGTTGAAAATGCCACATCTCCGGCATCGACTCCAGTGCCAATCCGAATAAGATTTTCGACCGGCGCCAGACGGGTCGGATCAAACTGCACCCATCCACCATCTAAATAGGCTTCAAAAATGGCATGAAAGTCAGGTAAAAACTTTTCAATTTCCACATAACCGACCACCATGCGTGCCGGAATTCCCAAGGCACGGCACAGCGCAATGCCTAAATGGGCAAAGTCACGACATACGCCTGCGCGATGCACCAGTACATCTGTAGCAGTGGTAAACTGATCAGAACTGCCAGACACATAAAAAATATTGTTATAAATCCACTGTTCAATGGCTTTGACCCGCGTATAGCCCGGTGTCATCCAGCCAAATGAGCGTTTCGCCATTTCCAGTAATAAATCCGAATTACAATAATGGCTGGCCAATAAATAAGGCAATACTTCATCGGGCAGCTCAGGAATGGCCACTTCTTTCAGACCTTGCTGTAGCTCCAGAGAGAGGCTCGGTTGACGAACCACTGTCGCCGTATAATTCAGCTCAAAAGCCTCACAGGGTTCGACCTGTAGCCGAACATGACGGTTTTGATGCTGAGTATCCTGGAATTCATGCCATGCTACGGGCAGATTAAAGCTGAGTTGTTCTTCGAGAATATTCTGATCAGGATGATGTGCCGCCTGAAGCATAAAAATAAATTCTGTCGGTTGCACGACCTTGTATTTTAAATGGCATTGAATTTGGTAAGTGGTCATGAAGTTCCTTATTTTTAAGCATTATTATATTGCGTGAATATTAAACTAATTTTAGAGTCGCAATCGTATGAGATCCGTTGAACTTTATGACTCTCCGCTTAACAGCATGCCATACATCTGATTTATTCCTGATTTTCAGATCAGCCTGTATCGGCCAGTACAGCTAAAATCGCAGTAAGCTTCTAAATGCCGCGTATCCTTTAAGCCTGTTTTATTTTTTTCAGAAAAGTATCCCTACATTAACCCTTTGCCACTCCCCTGCAAAGTCCTTATAATTGAGCACAATTTTTCTCTAATTTTAAGTGGATGACCATGAGTCGCGCCATATCGCATATTGATACCTTCCAAGGCTTAATTCTTGCCTTACAAACTTACTGGGCGGAGCAAGGCTGCGTCATTTTGCAACCTTATGATATGGAAATGGGTGCGGGGACATTCCACACTGCGACTTTCCTTCGTGCGCTGGGTCCTGAAACCTGGAATGCCGCTTATGTCCAACCATCACGTCGTCCGAAAGATGGCCGTTATGGTGAAAACCCGAACCGTTTGCAACATTATTACCAATTCCAGGTTGTGCTTAAGCCAAACCCGGACAACATCCAGCAGCTTTACCTAGACTCATTAAAAGCGATCGGTATTGATCCTTTAGTTCACGACATTCGTTTCGTAGAAGACAACTGGGAATCTCCAACACTGGGTGCTTGGGGCTTAGGTTGGGAAGTATGGCTCAACGGTATGGAAGTGACTCAGTTCACTTACTTCCAACAAGTCGGCGGTGTTGAATGCTACCCAGTGACTGGTGAAATCACTTACGGTCTTGAACGTCTTGCAATGTACTTGCAAGGTGTAGATTCAGTTTACGATCTGGTTTGGACCAAAGGCCAGTTCGGTACGGTAACTTATGGCGATGTGTTCCATCAAAATGAAGTGGAACAATCGACCTATAACTTCGAATATGCCAACGTTGAAAAAATGTTTGAATTGTTCGATTTCTATGAAGCTGAAGCAACACGTTTAATTGAAGCGAAACTTCCACTTCCTGCATATGAGCAAGTCGTGAAAGCATCGCATAGCTTCAACTTATTGGATGCGCGTGGCGCGATTTCTGTGACTGAACGTCAACGTTACATTTTACGTGTACGTACTTTGGCACGTTCTATTGCGACAAGTTATGTAGCAGCACGTGCGGAACTTGGTTTCCCAATGGCTGAACCCGCATTACGTGATGAAGTGTTAGCACAGTTAAAAGCACAAGTTGAAGCAGAAGCGAAAGAAGCAAACAAGGAGAGCAAATAATGTCTAAACATACCGTTTTGTTCGAATTGGGTTGTGAAGAACTTCCACCTAAAAGCTTAAAAAAATTACGTGATGCTCTACATGCAGAAACCGTAAAAGGCTTAAAAGATGCTGGTCTTGCTTTTGATTCAATCGAAGCCTATGCAGCACCACGTCGTCTTGCACTTAAAATCGTCAACGTTGATGCTGCGCAAGCGGACACGCAAAAACGTTTTGACGGCCCTGCGAAACAAGCTGCATTTGATAATGAAGGCAACCCGACGAAAGCGCTTGAGGGCTTTATGCGTGGTCAAGGCATCACGGTTGATCAAGTATCAACTTTCCAAGCGGGTAAAGTTGAGAAAGTCTGCTACCTAAAAGACGTAAAAGGTCAAAGCCTTGACGTTTTACTGCCACAAATTTTACAAAATGCGTTAGACAATCTTCCAATCGCAAAACGTATGCGTTCTGCTGCTAGCCGTACTGAATTCGTGCGTCCTGTAAAATGGGTTGTGTTGTTAAAAGACAACGATGTGGTTGATGCAACAATTCAAGATCACAAAGCCGGTAACGTCACTTACGGTCATCGTTTCCACGCGCCAGAAGCAATTACTTTAACGCACGCTGACGAATACTTAGCGAAGTTAAAAGCAGCTCACGTTGTGGCGTCATTTGAAGAACGTCAAGCCATCATCGACCAGCAAGTTAAAACACTTGCTGATGAAGTCAATGCAATTGCGATTGTACCAAGCGATCTTCGTGACGAAGTGACTGCATTGGTTGAATGGCCTGTTGCGCTTCGTGCAAGCTTCGAAGAACGCTTCCTTGCAGTTCCTCAAGAAGCATTGATCACCACGATGCAGGACAACCAAAAGTACTTCTGTTTGGTAAATGCAGACAACAAACTGCAACCGTACTTCATTACTGTGTCAAACATTGAGTCGAAAGACCCGACACAAATTATTGAAGGTAACGAGAAAGTGGTTCGTCCACGTTTGTCTGATGCTGAATTCTTCTTCTTGCAAGATCAAAAGCAACCGCTTGCGTCTCGTAAAGAAAAATTGGCAAACATGGTGTTCCAAGCAGAATTGGGTACGCTTTGGGACAAATCGACACGTATTGCGAAATTGGCTGTGGCTTTAGCTCCAATTACTGGTGCAAAAGCGGAAGATGCTGAAAAAGCGGCGCTTCTTGCAAAATGTGACTTAACCTCTGAGCTTGTGGGTGAATTCCCAGAACTTCAAGGGATCGCGGGTACTTACTACGCACGTCTTGAAGGTGAAAATGCTGAAGTGGCTGAGTCTTTAGGTGAGCAATATCTTCCTAAATTTGCGGGTGACGTTTTACCGAAGACTAAAACAGGTACGACCATTGCCCTTGCGGATCGTTTAGACACGCTCACAGGTATTTTCGGGATCGGTCAAGCACCTACTGGTTCTAAAGACCCGTTTGCACTACGTCGTTCTGCAATTGGTATTTTACGTCTTGTGACTGAAAACGAGCTTGATGTGTCGATTGAAGACCTGATCAAACTTGCACTTGCTGCTTATGGCGATGTATTGAAAGATCACGACAAGACTTTGGCGGATGCTGTTGCATTCCTTGAAGGTCGTTACCGTGCGAAATACGAAGACCAAGGCGTTGCAGTAGACGTGATTCAAGCAGTTCAAGCGTTGTCGCCAAAATCTCCACTTGATTTTGACAAGCGTGTAAATGCGGTAAATCACTTCCGTGCATTGCCTGAAGCTGCTGCTCTTGCGGCTGCCAATAAGCGTGTTGCGAACATTTTGGCTAAAGAAGCTGCACCTGAAGGTGCTGTGGTTGAAGCAAACCTGGTTGAAGATGCTGAAAAAGCGTTATTCGCTGAACTTGCGAAAATCACGCCTGTGGTTGAGCCGTTATTTGCTGCCAAAGACTACACTGCTGCATTGTCTGCACTTGCCGCACTTCGTGCCCCAGTTGATGCGTTCTTTGACGGTGTAATGGTGATGGCTGATGATGCTGACTTGAAAGCAAACCGTTTACGTATGCTTGCTCAGCTTCGTGACTTGTTTACGAAGGTTGCTGATATTTCAGTGCTTCAACACTAAGTTCTGATTTATTAAAAAACCCGCTTTAGAGCGGGTTTTTTAATTCGAGAAGATCTTTATCTTGCTTGTTTAATTTGTCATATAAATCAGGGAAAATTTCTAACATATTATTAATAGCTAATTTCAAATATCCTTCAGCTAAACCTAAAGCATATGCAGAATATATCTCCTCTATTGGTGTCTTTACTCCAGTTCCTCGGTCTGGTTCAAACATTTTATAGAACCCCATTGGAAAACTATGGGTATAAGTAGATAATAGTTGGTAATTTACTTTAAATGCTGATTTTGAATTTCCGATTTTGTGTTCAATTTCTTCTCGACTGAGAAAAAAAGCAGTAGCCCCCTTTAAAAAAATGCCGTTGTTGTTTCTCTTCTAAGTTTTGAAAATATTTAGTACTAGTTAATTCTTTAATCAATTGGTCTTTTAAGTCTATATCCGGTTCTTCTTTACCAATTTCTTTAAATAATTTTTCTCTAGCTATAAAATCATGATAATTAAAAAGCTTTTTTCTAGCTAATGCTTCATCTTCTGAGATTTTATCAATACAAAGATAAAAAAATGTTTGATAGCACTCCATTAAATTTCTAGCTAAAGTAAATGCTGAATTAAAATCCCAATGTGAATTATATTTCTTGCCAGTATCCAAATCTGCTAATTTTTTTAAAGAGATCGAAGTAACACAAATTTTTGTAAAAAGGATAGAGGCCCATCCTTTTCTATAATCTACTAATCTTCCAGCTACACTTTTTGAAATTTTGATTGCTAAACTTGTATACTTTACATACGTATTAAATTGTTTATGAAATTTTAATTCATCGATATTATTCATTCGCTATGCTCTTTATCCAATTTCTATAATTAAAAAATATACTTTAAGTGCCTCATTTTCATATTTCAGAAAAATTCCAAAGATGAAAATAATAAAATTTCAAAAGCTCGCTTTTAAGCTAAGCCAGACAAATACTATAGGCATATCCCTATATATTTCATATACTCAACCTAACAACACTCAACAAGAAAGAATCATATGAAATTTAAAACACTCATTCTGACTGGTCTTGCGAGTATCGCAGTTACAGCTTGTACATCTGCACCAAAAATCCCACAGCTTCAGGTTGGCGTCTTACAGGAAGTCCAAAACCTCGAAGTTGTTCCAGCTACCACCAACAACAAGGCAAAACTGACCAAATTTCTCGACAAATGCGTGATTGAATTTACCGGCGATATCGGCAATAACCGTGTCATTGAACAATGGTCATTTAAAGGTATGACTCTAATCGATGCCGGCTCAGCGACTTTCCAGCGCGACGGTACTAGCACTGCACAAAAATTTGACCTGCACGATGCAGGCGTACAAAAGAACTTTGTCAGCTTACGCGAACATTTCGCCAAAGATGCCCTGACACAATGTGACTAAAAAAATCGCCCTGTTTAAGTATAAGAACAGGGCTTTTATTTTGCTAAAAATCAATTCGACACTTGGGCTAATTTCTACTGCCCTTTCTTTAAAAATTACAATATTTCGGCACAGATCAACCTGAAAGCTCTGCACTCTTCACAGGATATTCATTGTTTTTGACCCATTATCCGTTACACTGAAAAACAAACTCAGACCGCACTTAGACGAATTCGAGGTCGATCCATAATGAATATCAAAACCCCAATTATTTTAACGACAGCTTTAATGCTTTCTGTTCCAGCATTCGCACAAACCACGACTCAGTCTGCTAAACCGGTTAAGCCTTATGGTGAAAATCCGAACCTGCTGCATGTCTTTGCTTATAAAGCACAGGAAGGCGTGATTAATACTGCTGAGAAAGTCGGTGAAGCAACGGAAAAAGGCATTGCCAAAATCAAGCCGGGGGTAGACCGGGCCTGGAGCAATACCAAATCTGCAACCTCTGATACACTGCAAAAAGTAGATCAGGGTGCAACTCAGGCAGCCCAGCAAACCGGTCAGAAAATCCAGCAGACCAAAGAAGTCTGGCGTGGAAATTCACAACAGGCACCTATCGTGCAGCAGCCTTTAAGCCAGTCGAGTGCGACGCAAAACCCAAATACACCACAGACTCAACCCCAGTCAGGATCAGCTACCAGTTATGCGGTAACCGATTTATAAAAAAAGCCCGTGATGGGCTTTTTTAATTTTTAGAAAATAAAACTATTATCTTGTATCGACGCGATCTATCAATTGACCTGTCGGATCGGCTGACCTTGTTTAAATGCTGCTACATTTTCCACCATCTGATCCACAATCCGTTGTCGTGCATCAACACTGCCCCACGCATTATGCGGTGTCACAATCAGGTTGGGAATCGTTGAATCAAGTAGTACATTGCCCTGTTTCGGTGGCTCTACCGTGAGTACATCCGTCGCTGCACCGGCAATCTTGCCTGCACGCAGAGCCTCAACCAATGCCGCTTCATCAACAATTCCACCACGCGCACAGTTAATTAAAAATGCACTGCTTTTCATTGCATCCAGTTCAGCATGACTGATTAAATGGTGGGTATCTTCAGTGAGTGGACAATGCAAAGTTAAAAAATCGACTTGAGGAAGCAGCTCGGTAAATGGGATACGGGATGCATCCGCCGGACGATTTGGCAGCGCGGCAATAAGCACTTTCATGCCAAAGGCCTCGGCCAGTTTCGCCACCGCATGACCCAGTTCGCCATAACCCACAATGCCCAATGTTTTTCCGGCCAGCTCGACAATTGGCGCATCCAGCAAACAGAACTGACTGGCTTTTTGCCATTCGCCTTGTTCTAATGCACGTTGATAAGACAGGAATGAAGTCGCCAGATTGAGCATCAACATGATGGTATGCTGCGCGACTGCCGAAGTGCCATAAGCCTGACAGTTACACACGACGATCCCTTGCGCTTTGGCCGCCTCAAGGTCGACATTATTGGTGCCGGTTGCAGAGATTAAAATGAGTTTGAGTTGAGGGCATTGCTGAATCGTAGCTGCATCGATCATCACCTTATTCGTAATGATGACATCGAAACCAGCTACACGGGATACAATCTCGGCAGCCGAGGTCGCCGGATACAAAACTAGTGAATCAAATACTGCATGCAGTGCCTGAAAGTCCAAATCCTGCTGGTCTAAAGAAGCATAGTCTAAATAAACGGCTTTCATGGCTGTTCCCTCAATCCTGTTTGACAATTTATGTCTGTCATTTAAAACAAGTCATTGAGGCTTTTCAACCTGTTTCCAGCCTGATGCAATTAATCCAGCGGTTTATCCATATGATTACGTAGTGACTTGCGAATTCGATACACCACATACACAGACAGAATAATCATAAAGATGATGGACGCACTGACCATGATCACTGCAGAATGCACAGTTTCTGCATGCGCCAGATTAGGTAGAACCAAACCGAAGATAAAACATACTTGCATCATCCGAGTCGCTTGCATCATAGAGATCCCCTTCTTCGTTTCAACCATCGGGAACGATATAATTGGTTTATTATTTATACCGCTTATCTCTATATTATGCCAAGCTCATCACAAGTCAAGTAATTGTTTTTTATAAAAATTTTTAGTTAACTTATCTCACTGTGCGTCACAAACTGCGTATTTTTGTCACTATCGTCGATAAAAGCAGCAGCACCATACTCATTGGTACTCAGATTCAGCTGCTTATAGCTAAACATATAAAAATCGCTATAACGCTTCATTAAAATCGGGTGCATGCCCAGACTGAGTTCATCCTGTTCCTTGATCAGCTTCATGATATGCCGGTCATTCATCACCACCAGATAACGTTCATCATTCAGGTTAATACTCAATAAACCATTACCTTTGGCATAAATTGGAATCAGGAATTTATGGTTCAGGGCAATTGCACCTTCTGCATAACTTTCGATTTTATGGCTGATGACATTAAATACCAGACCATGCCCATACTGGTCTAACAGCAACTGACGATTTTCCTGCGGCAAATTCACATGAATGCCGAGCTTGAGCAGGTCATGCTGATCGACCTGTTTATTGCGCAAAAGTTCCCGCAAAATAACCTGTTTCTGGCTGGCATCAAAAAACTGGTTATCCAGTTGCAGATCATTATTTTTCAGAATGTGTCCCAAGGCCATGCGGTGCCGTGGCAAGACATTTTCGATCACCTTGCGGTAGTAGAACTTGCTGTTTTTCTTGACCCGACGCATTTTCTGGTAGAAATAACTTGGCTCATATTCATGCACCAAAAAGTCATAGAGCAATTCGGAACTAGCCAAAACTGCGATCGCATCATGTCCGGTAAAAGGCAAATGCAGCACATGATGATGCGGAATCAGCGCCTCTAATTTCAGATAATGGGCACGATCTTCGGCACAGTAAGGATCATAGACAATAATATATTCACATGCAGGCTCGATATCCTGAGCTTCAACCCGCATCCCGGCATTCAGCTCTGGCTGATAGAACATGTTGTAGCGCGCATCTTGCACATCTTCCGGGTCAATCGAGTATTGTGGCACCATCGCCACCACCCGTTGTACGCCCAAGGCACGGGAATATTTAATCGCGGCATAGCCGCCCATCGAGCCACCATACGCAATACGCTGCTGAAATGGCGCAATCAGATCTGCGATGGCTTGCAACATGTTCCACATGGAACCTTGCGGAAACCATGATTTATGCTTGGGCATAATGCCAAGTACATTAAACTCGAATTTCGCCAGTGACTTTTCTGCATTGATGTTGAGGCCCTTGGCACGGGTAATCAAATCGCCAAATGAAAAAATCAGTTCTGAAGAAGATCCCGGCATAAAAATCGCGCGTATATGTTCATCTTCAAAAACAATCTGCTTGTCCATAACTTTCCCGTGCTGGTAAATCGAACCCTTCCACAACAATTCAGTCAATGAACGCTGTCAAAAAAGTGAATATGCTATTTTATATCGATCAAAAAGATTAAAAAGCGCAAAATATGACACAATCATTACATCCTGCAGCAAAACGGGGTTTTAGTGCGTCTGCTGAGCTCTATCAGCAAGTGCGTCCCGATTATCCGGCAGAAATCAGCCAATGGCTGAGTGAAACGCTGGCTTTGCCTGCAGGTGCGCATCTTCTGGATTTGGGCAGTGGCACCGGCAAGTTTATCCCCTATTTACGCCCGCTCAGTAAGCACATTATCGCGATTGATCCTGTCCCGGAAATGCTGGCTCAATTAAAACAGGCGCATCCAGACATTCATGTTCTTGAAGGCATGAGCCATCAACTTCCCTTGCCCGATCATAGCCTGAATGCGGTATTTTGTGCACAGTCATTTCACTGGTTTGCCGATTCTGCTACCTTACAAGAATTAGATCGGGTACTCAAACCGCTTGGCTATCTGGTATTAATCTGGAATCAGCGCGATACGCGGGTGGACTGGGTTCAAGCCTTGGCCGATTGTATTGTCCCATTGGAAGGCGATACGCCGCGCTATCATAGCGGCATCTGGCGCGAGGTCTTTGCACAGCAAACGCTATTTCAGCCCTATGCAGAAACCACAATGACCCAGCAACAGCATGGCAGTGTCGAGCAGGTGGTATCCAAGCGGCTGCTCTCGACTAGTTTTATTGCAGCCATGCCTGAACAGCAGCAGGCACAGTTAAAACAACAATTTGAACAGATCATCCAGCAATATACAGCCAAAAGCGCAGAGGAAATGATCGATTTTCCTTATGTCACCCATATCTATGTGTTCAAGAAAAGTAATTAAAAACAGGAGGCGATCATGCATAAAATACCAGGAATGACACGAACGCTGTTGTTCGCTGCGGCCATGCTGCTGATGGCATGTGACCAGAAAACGACCGAAACTCCGACTGAAGCGACAACAGATAATACGGCTTCAGATCAAGTCATGCAGGAACTGAAAACCGAGCCACTGAAAGACTTCCCTAAAACTGCTGATGATCCGCATGATATTGCTGCATTGACGGATTATGAACAGCGCTTTCAGGAAATGAGCAGCGACTTGGAAAAAGAATTAAACAGCATGCGCGATGATGAAAATATGACAGAAGAATTTGTCCAGCAACGTCAGCGTGATCATGTCCAGTCAGCATTGAATATGTTGAAGGCTTTAGAACTGAAAACCGAACAGGGCCGTTATATTCAGGGCTTAATGTATCAATACTGGGAACATCAGGACAAATTACTCAATACTCCCAAGACTCAAGCTACACCCGTGAATGAAGCCAGTGAGAATGTCAAAGGTCTAGGGAAATATCTACACGCCCAAGAACAACTGGAACGCTGGCGTTCGCAATATCCGGATCTCGCCAAGAAAGAACCCGCTTCCCGGCAAGTGAAGGAATAGTCTAGGATGCTAAATTGGCACACAGCTTAGATAAAATACAAAAATAATCTAAGCTGAACTGGCAGCTTTAAAACAGCGTGAATGAACAAGGCCGGATCTGTTGAGTCTGCATTCAGTATAAATACTAGATCATCCTAGCTATAAAATGACTTAATCTGCTGTCAGAAACTGATGCACACCTTCACCCGCTGCACGCCCTGTGGCAAAACAGGCTGTCAGTAGATAACCGCCGGTCGGTGCATCCCAGTCCAGCATTTCTCCGCAAAGAAATACATGTGGGTTAGATTTCAATTGTAGCTGTTCTGACAACACTTCACGCTTGACACCACCTGCACAGCTAATCGCCTCTTCAATCGGGCGGAAACCTGTGAGTGGAAGGGTCAAATGTTTAATTTTTTTGGCTAATTCAGCAGCATCTTGCCATACCGCTTTGGCTACCAATTCCCGTACTAAGGCCGCCTTGGCACCGTCCAATCCAGCTTTACGCCAGACATTAGTTAAAGACTGCTTCTTACTTGGCTGTAATTTTTGCGCAAGCTGTTCCATGCTTTGATTTGGGAAGAGGTCCAGATGCAGCTGCATCGGCTGCCCCTGTTTTAGTTGCTCGCGTAAACCCCGACCCTGCTTATAGATCAGGCCACTTTCCAGACCGTAATGGCTAATTACGATATCGCCAACGGTCTTTTCACCTTGCCCTAACCATGCTGCAACACGTTTCAGCGGCTGACCAAAGACTGGCTGCATAAATCGAGACCAGGGATATTCCACTCCGGCATTACTGGCCTGGAAAGGCTCAATTTCATCCGGCTTTAACCAGGCTTGCCATGCACCATCACTACCCAACGCTGACCAAGACACTGCACCACAAGCCAGAATAATGGCATCAAAATATTCAGTACGATGTTCATTATTTTTCAGATCACGCAGCTCAAGCTGTTGCTGCTGCAACTGGCTGACTTTATGCCGGTAATGAAACTGAACGCCATCATTGGCCAAACGCTTGAGCCAGGCACGCAACAAGGGCGCGGCTTTCATTTCAGTCGGGAATACCCGGCCAGACGAACCGATATAAGGTTCTATACCGAGCTGTTTCATCCAGTCTTGAATCCAGAGCGCATCCCACTGTTTGATCCAAGGTGACAACCACTCCCCCTGATCATAACGTTGTACAAACTGTAGCACAGGCTCGGCATGAGAAATATTCAGGCCGGTTTTACCTGCCATCAGGAATTTACGCGCGGCAGACGGTTTTTGCTCATAGATATGCAACTCATAATCAAACTGACTGAGCACTTCTGCTGCCATTAAGCCTGCGGGGCCTGCGCCCACAATAGCAATGCGTTTGCTCATCTGCTTATTCCGAGACGGTGGCATTCTGCCCTTGCAAAGGCTGGAAATCATCAAAACGTGTCACATAACTTTCAGGCTTGCTGATGATTAGTTGCTGGCATAATTCGCCGCGTTCCAGATATTTAATTTCAAAATGGGTGCGCGCCGAATCTGCAGCAATCACTTCTTTGACAAAAGGCAGCTTCCAGAGCTCTCGCACCTGTATTTCTGCTTCTTCGATATAGGCAGGAATATTACTGGCCAAAGTAATCGTTCCCCCGGTTTTCAGGCGTGAAAGTAGAAACTCAAAAAATGGCATATTGACCCAGCGCTGTGCCGGATTATGCGGTTCAGGATTTGGATATAAAATAAAGAATTGTTCTACCTGCTGCGGATACAGTGCATGTACGATCCACGGTAAAGCATCGGCATGAACGGTTTGTAAATTAGTTTGACCCTCAACAGCATGCTGTTTTTGCATCGCCAGAAATTTTTCACGGGTACGTTCAATTGCAATCAGTTGAGTATCGGGATTGTTCTTGCTGAATAACAAGGCATGTTTACCTTTACCCGCTCCCACTTCGACGCAGACCGGTTCAGGACTGATGCTTTGAAAATCACGGGGCGCATGCATACGCTGTGCTTGAAATTGACGAATCGGCATAATCAGATCAAACTAATAAAAACCGCATAAGTCTAACAAGTGCGGCTATATTTGCCTAATCGAACCTTTATTTTTCTTTGGAGTCGTCCCATGCCTACCACTTTAAACTGTCCGCGCTGTGGCAAGCTGACCACATGGGAAGATAATGAATTCCGTCCTTTTTGCTCAGAACGTTGCAAGATGATTGATCTAGGCGCTTGGGCCAATGAGGAATATAGTTTGCCTACTCAGGATGCACCACAAGCCGACAACAGCGAAGAATAAAATGTCTTCCCTGTCGAAAATTCTGTCTGAAAGCAGAATCTTGTCGAAATTAAGTAAATAAATCATATGAATTTTATAAAATTACTTAGATAAAGCAACACGAATTAACATCTTTCATAAAGCCTTAGTATTATTGTTCTACTCTAAATTTTCACATTATTTTTAGAGCAATAATATGGGTTATATTATTTTAAGAGTCATATTAATTTAAGAGTCATATTAATTGGGGTTGGTCTACTCGCACTTCTTTCGTTGGGAGTCGGCATTTTCCAACAAGATAGTTTATTTATTGTATTGGGTGTGCTTTTTGCTTTTGCCGCTTGGCTCATACACATGCAAACGCGACAACTTCGCAATAATCCCTTTTCAGAATAAAAATAAAAGACCAAACTATATTGGTCTTTTATTTACGCTTTTAACCCGCTTTACCTGCAACAAAAGGATTATGCTGCTTTTCAAAACCAATGGTGCTGATCGGACCATGTCCTGAAATAAATCGAGTTTCATCTGGCAGGCTGAAACATTCACGCTGAATTGAATCTATGAGCTGCTGATGATTGCCACGCGGGAAATCGGTGCGGCCAATTGAGCCTTTGAACAAGACATCACCTGTCCATAACAAGTCATAATTTTTGTTATAGAACATCACGTGACCCGGCGTATGTCCTGGGGCAAAACGCACTTCAAATTCTTCATTGCCGAGTGTGAGAACTTCACCACCTTCCAGCCACTGGGTCACTTCGACTTTTTCCTGAATCGGAAAACCATAACGTGCAGAAACTTCCTGAATCATGTCAAGCCAGAATGCATCTTCCTTATGCGGTCCGATTACCGGCACATCCCAAGCCTTTTTTAACGCGCCCACAGCACCCGCATGGTCCAGATGACCATGGGTCAACCACAAGGCTTTAACTGTTAAACCCAGTACTTCAACTTCAGCCTTCAGTTTCTCAGGTTCGCCCCCTGCATCAATCAAAATGGCTTCTTTGGTGTCCGTATCCCAAATGATGGAACAGTTTTGCTGAAATGCAGTAACCGGAACAATTTTGACTTGTAACATGGGGTGAAAAACCTCGGGCAAGTTAATGAGCAAGTGTCTGTGTCAATGCATCCAGATTAGCCTGTAGCAGACTATTGAGCAATCGCAAATGATCTTCACGGCTATTTAAAGCAGGAATATAACTATAGCTTTCACCGCCGAGTGCTTTAAAAGCCTCGGCATTTTCAATTGCCAGCTCTTCAAGCGTTTCCAGACAGTCCGCGGAAAATGCCGGACTCATCACCTGAATTGATTTCACCCCCTGTTTCGCCCAATCTTCAAGCAAAACATCGGTATAGGGCTTGATCCATTCCTGCTTGCCAAACCGTGACTGGAAGCTGATCGCATATTGATCTTCGCTTAAACCCAGGGCTTTAGCTAACAGCTTACCAGTTATGCGGCAACGGTCGGCATAAGGATCGCCTTTATCGGCATAGGGCTGTGGAATGCCGTGGAAAGACATTAACAATTTTTCTGGCTTACCATGAATTGCCTGATAGTCACGTACACTTTGAGCCAGCGACTGGATAAATAAAGGATGTTGATAATAATCCCGGATCACTGTCAAACCGGGTAAATTGCGCTGTTGAACCACCCATTTCGCCACTGCATCGTATAAAGGTGCGGTCGACGTGGCTGAATATTGGGGAAACAGGGGAAATAGAATCACGTGTTCCTGTGGCTGCGCGGAGACTTGTGCCAAGACATCCTGAATGTTGGGATTGCCATAGGTCATGGCGGGCACCACATTCAGTTCAAACTGTGGATACAGCTGGGTGAGATGTGTCTTGACTGCGCTGACCTGCTCAAACAGAATTTCACGCATCGGTGAATCCTGTCCCCATACTTGTGCATAAGCCTGTGATACCCGCTTTGGACGGAAGGGTAAAATGAATAAGCGCAGAATGATTTGCCAAATCGGTTTGGGAATCTCAATCACACGCTGGTCGGATAAAAACTGCTTGAGAAAACGGCGTACCGCAGGAATCGTAGGCTCATCTGGTGTGCCCAAGTTTGCCAATATAATCGTCACTTTCGCTTTAGCAGTAGAATACATTCAGTTCGTCCGTCAGGATATCAACCCCTGTACTTTAACAGCTTTTTATTTATTCTCTCTATGGATTAATACGCTGACTTATATTGAAAAGTGCGATCTAAATCCAGCAAGCTGCTATCCAGCAATTTTTGCGCTTTTGGCGTGATCTGCCACAGCATGCGCTGTCGGTCATCACGACCGGATGGCACAATCCAGTCATTCTGGCGCATTTGAATTTTTAAACTATGCAAGGCACGGATATTCATCTGGGCACGCGCCACTGCATGTGCACGCGGCATCTGTACCCGTGCATCCTGCAAACCGGTTTCATTCAGATATTCATTCATGCGCTTCGAGAAAAATTCCTCAGGGGTCGGATTGACAAAGGTGGAGCCCAGCAACGCCAACAATTGCGCCCAAGTCAGTTTCTTCTGGACTTTGATTTCCTTGAAGTTACCATCCTGATAAGCATGCATCCGGTATTCAAAAGAAAAAATTTCATGCATCGCTACTTTGGGCAAGCTTAGGAATGGATCAACTTCTGCAGTTCCACCATCACGTTCCAGTTGAGCCACTTTGGCTTTCAGCTGATCAATCTCGTCATGTAGCGCCTGAGTATTTTGCGGACGCACCCAGCCAGTCACCGGATAGCGCTCCAACATTTGCGGCATGTTAAAACGCACTGCCATTTCCAGATCTCGCAGGCTGCGGTAAGTAAAGACCTGATCGACTTCCTGCTGTAATAACTGACGGAATTCCTTAAATTTTTCCTGTAATTCCGGTTTGGCATCATGCAATGCACTTTCACGTGATGCCGGATCATCATGCATAAACACAATAATCGGTTTTTGCTTGGTCACTGCATAAATATATTCGAGATGCATATAGCCAACACCCGATACCGACTGCTCTCCATACTGGCTTCCCAGCAGAATCACGACATAATCACAGTCATCAATCTGGCGGCGTGCAAATGCAGTATTCAGCGGTGTACGCTGTTCCAGTCCCCACGAGAAAAACCCCATTCCTACCAGTGTTTGAGACAGAATGATACGCTCCGGTTGCATTTCTGCCCCAGAGGTTGAGATGAACACTTGGTACCGTTTATCCAGCATGGGCTATCCTCTTCTCCTGTACATTTGGGTAAAAAATGCATCATCACATGCTTCTTTACCCAATATGGCCACCCCAAAATCAAAATATCTTTCTTCTTAAATTATAAAAATGAGTTTTAAACTGCACTCATATTACTGACCTGCCATTTTAAATCGGCCGGAATCAGGTGCTGCAAAATCGGTCGGAGCTGTTCAGCATTCTGCCCACTCACCACCAATTCAATTTTCACGCTTTCTTTAGACTTATGCTCAAATAATAACCCATTTTTAATTAAAATTCGGGCCGTTTGTCTTGCAACCGCGAATCCTGAGTCAATTAATGTCAGCTTTTGACCAAAAATATACTGAATTGACGATTTTAGGAAGGGGTAATGTGTACATCCTAACACTAAATAATCAGCGCCCTGATCTACAACTGGTTGTAAAATCTCTTTTAATGTCTGCAAACAGGCTGCACTCATCTGCTCCCCAGCCTCAACAAAAGGCACCAGATCCAGACTGGTCACAGGCAGGACTTTGACTTGAGCCGGTTCGGCAAAACGGGAAATGACATCTTTAATCAGTTGGCCGCGGAAGGTCGCGGGCGTGGCCAATACCGCCACCGTTTTCGACTGGGTATTCAGGACCGCCGGTTTAAGCGCGGGTACTAAACCGATAATCGGAAAGTTTTCACCATAATAGTCACGCAAATAATCCAGACTAAAAGCGGAAGCGGTATTACAAGCCACCACCGCAACTTTACAACCTTGACGATAAAGCCATTCAATCGCCTGAGCCGTCAAGGCACGAATTTCCTGATCATCTCTCGGACCATAAGGCACATGCGCAGTATCCGCATAATAGACAAAGCGCTCATTAGGCAAATGACGGGCAATTTCCAGGGCGACTGACAAGCCGCCTACGCCTGAGTCAAAAATGCCAATAGGCGCATCTGCCGTGGCATTGGGCATCGAGTCTAATAGCTGGGAAATTGGTTGAATAGCGCTCATAACGTTGCAGGTGGCTTGTTTGAAATTTCTAGCGTTCAAGCTTAAACCTCAGGTGCTCAAATGCAAGTCTAAATCACCACTTTTCAAACTTAAAACGGTTTCGCCTGCCGGATTTTCATCAAGCTCTCCCATCTCGACCAGATGTAAAAATGCCGCACGCTGAATCAGTGCATTAATCCCAAAACGCACATGCACATAAGGCCTCAACTCACCTTTGTATTCACGCATAAAGATTGGATGTTCAGCATCGACAATAATCAGGTCTTGCGTGGTTGTGCCCAGTTGCAGATAAGTCACTCCATTGATCTCAACCTGATCGACCTGATTGACAAATAAAGGTTCATCTTCAACTTCGATTTCAATCATTTCTACTGGTGTTTTTAGATAGAATTTATCGTTTTCTTTCCAGAGCACCGTTGCAAACAGGCCAATCATCGGCTGACGCTTGATCAATTGACCTTCGTGCCACCATTCGCCGTTGGCTAAAACCTTGAGATCCATTGTGCCACAATGCTTTGGCTGCCATTGCTCCAAAGGGGGTATTGACCTTTTGTGACTGCCCTGTGCATCTTTTAAGTATTGTGCGATATCCATTAAATTTTTATCATCGGGATAAGTTACTTTTTTCGTCGGATTTGTGCTGGGTACTGGCTTATCCATAAAAGAAGACCTTAATGACGGAAAAATAATATGTTTCAGCCAATTGGCTAAAACCGGCTTTAAAACTATACTAGCCCAGATTATCAAAGACACCAGCATTTTTGTGTCTAGGAACCAAGAACACTTATGGCAGCACCCAATCATATGATTATGGTTGCCACCGAATAGTAATATGAGGAGTCCTACATGGAACACATCGAACGTGAATCGATGGAGTTTGACGTCGTCATCGTAGGCGCAGGCCCTGCGGGTCTTTCTGCTGCGATCAAAATCCGTCAACTTGCAATTGAAAACA
>NZ_JAMXXN010000008.1 GCF_024129435.1 Acinetobacter lwoffii
TATCAAAGTTCTGTTGCTTTAGCCTGTATATTTTTATGGCTACCTTTATAGGGTTAATTATGAACAGTAAATGTCAACAGACCCTAGTTTTTTTTGCATTTTTCATTGCTTATAGTATATTAGCCGATTCCTTATTTTTTTCTTAAACTAACCAACAACTGATTGTTGATCGAGTTTTTCGGCAATTATTGTGGAGTAACGAATGGCTCTCCGTCACTTTCTCACCTTACGCGATTTATCAACTTTAGAACTTAACCAGATTTTGCAACGCGCAATTGAGCTTAAGCGCAAACAGCATAACAATGAAGTGTTCCAACCATTTGTTGGTAAAGTGATGGGCATGATTTTTGAAAAATCCAGTACCCGTACGCGTGTTTCGTTTGAAGCTGGCATGAGCCAATTTGGTGGTAGCGCGATTTTCCTGTCTTCACGCGATACCCAGTTAGGTCGTGGTGAACCGATTGAAGATTCTGCACGTGTGATTTCAAGCATGCTGGATATTGTGATGATCCGTACTTTCGGCCATGATATCGTGGAGCGTTTTGCATCTTATTCGAAAGTTCCTGTGATTAATGCGTTGACTGATGACCACCATCCTTGCCAGCTACTTGCTGATATGCAGACTTATGTAGAGCAACGTGGCTCAATCGAAGGGAAAACTGTTGCCTGGATTGGTGATGGCAACAATATGTGTAACTCTTATATTGAAGCTGCACATATGTGGGGCTTTAATCTGAAAATTGCAGCGCCAAAAGGCTATGAACCACAAGAAAAATTCCTGTCTGAATTTGCGCATTGTGTGGAACTGGTTCCTTCTGCTGAAGATGCAGCGGTGAATGCTGATCTGATAGTGACTGACGTTTGGGCAAGCATGGGCCAAGAAGAAGAACAGAAGATCCGTGAAAAAGCCTTTGCAGATTATCAGGTAAATGAACGTCTGATGGATCTTGCACATCCGGATTGCTTGTTTATGCACTGCTTGCCTGCACATCGTGGTGAAGAGATTTCAGAAAATCTGCTTGACCATAAAAATGCTGTAGTTTGGGATGAAGCGGAAAATCGCTTGCACGCGCAAAAAGCCTTGGTTGAATTTCTGATTAATGAAAATCTGAAAAAAGACTAATTTTTTAAGATGAATCTTCACAAATTAAGCACCAATCTCTGGTGCTTTTTTTGTCTCAGCTCT
Organism: Acinetobacter lwoffii; assembly: GCF_024129435.1. Classification (GTDB taxonomy): domain Bacteria; phylum Pseudomonadota; class Gammaproteobacteria; order Pseudomonadales; family Moraxellaceae; genus Acinetobacter; species Acinetobacter lwoffii_F. Next base: position 1,187 of record NZ_JAMXXN010000008.1, read on the forward strand.
TATAATCATTGTTGAAATGGAATAAAAAGTGATTTTATACAATGCAAAAAAAATATTGGGCTTTGGCACTCTTGACTGGTTTTAGCAGTGCTGCCTTACCGGTGCATGCTTCTGAATTTGACCAATATCTTCAAGAAAAAAATATTATTGACAGCAAATTTAAAATTCAGAAAAAAGCTGAACTGAATGAATTACTCGCAGTGCTCAGTGCAGAAGATTCCAGAACTTTACCGTTGCAGATTGATCAAAATACGATTATTGAACAATTACAGTTAAGTGCCAATAAAACCACACTGAAAGGCATGATCATCACGCCCGATTTTAGCCAGTTTGAAAAAGACCTGGGGCGCAAAGAAGTGATGAAAGTCATTCGCAATAATCTGCTCAATAATTGTGAAATTTTCTTTGAACATCGCTATCAGATTGAGAACCCATACAAGGTTGAACTCAGCCTGAACTCGCAGACACAAACCTATAAAACTGATATTTCCCAGAAAGATTGTAAATTAAAATAATCTAACTAAATAAGACATCAAGTTTGATTTGAAATTAAAAAATCCAAAAACAAAAAAAGGTAGCTGTGGCTGCCTTTTTTAATAAGGTTTACTGTTATATCTTGCTAACGCACCAAGCCTTGCGGCTGCAAAATAATAATCAACGCGCCCAGTATTACCACCATGCCACCAAGTAGATCCCAACGCGATAGAGTCACTTGATCAACGAAGCGCAACCACATCAGTGCTGAAAAAATATAGATACCGCCATAAGCGGCATAGATCCGTCCTGAAGCAGCTGGATGCAAGGTTAACAGCCAGACAAAAGCCGCCAAAGCCAGAGCTGTCGGAATCCATAACCAGTGGCTTCTCCCCTGATTTAAAATCAGATAGGGAAAATAACAACCTAAAATTTCCATCAATGCCGTGACTAAAAACAGTAAAAATGTCGTGAACAGCTTGGTAACTTGAATATCCATAATTTATCTTTTAAATGATATGAATTTGATAATTTAAAATATGAGTCCATGAAAAAACCCGTGCAAGCACGGGTTTGATCCTTCTTATTAATTAAGCTGGTTCAGCAGTCTGGTCTTCAAAAACTTCAAGTTTTAAGCCAACCGCTTTACCATTTTCTTTTTTCACCGATACTGCAACATTGCCGCCATTTTCAGCCAGCTCACCAAACAGGATCATCTCAGCCAGCGGTTTTTTCAGGTGTTCCTGAATCAAACGTTGCATTGGACGTGCGCCCATTAAACGGTCATAGCCATGTTCTGACATCCATTCACGTGCACTCTGATCCACTTCCAACATGACTTTTTTGTCATCTAGTTGTGCTTGAAGTTCAGTCAGGAATTTATCTACAACATTTTCAATAATGCTGCTTGGTAATGCCTTGAACTGAATCACGCCATCGAGACGGTTACGGAATTCTGGCGAGAAAACTTTCTTCATCGCTTCCTGATTATCGTTACTATTGTCCTGTTCCATAAAACCAATGCTGACACGTGAAATACTTTCCGCACCAATATTGGTGGTGAGTACCAAGACCACGTTACGGAAATCAGATTTACGCCCGTTGTTATCAGTCAATGAACCATGATCCATAATCTGCAATAACAGGTTAAACACATCTGGGTGCGCTTTTTCGATCTCGTCTAGCAACAGCACACAATGCGGATTTTTGTGAATCGCATCGGTGAGCAGGCCACCTTGATCAAAACCGACATAGCCCGGAGGTGCACCGATTAAACGAGACACTGCATGGCGTTCCATATATTCCGACATATCAAAACGAACCAGTTCCACACCCATCTGTTTCGCGAGCTGCTTGGTCACTTCGGTTTTACCAACACCTGTAGGACCCGCAAAGACAAAACTACCTACAGGCTTATCTGGAGACTTCAAACCGGCACGTGACAGTTTAATCGCAGATGCCAAGGCCTCAATCGCTTCATCCTGACCAAAGACCACACGTTTCAGATCGCGCTCAAGATTTTCCAGCACGCTCTTATCATCTTTAGAAACAGTTTTTGGTGGAATACGCGCAATTTTAGAGACGATGTCTTCAATATTTTCCACAGTAATCAAACTGTCGTCTTGCTCCGCTTTTAAACGGCGCTGAGCACCGGCCTCATCAATGACATCAATCGCCTTATCTGGCAAGAAACGGTCGTTGATAAATTTTGCAGAAAGTTCTACCGCAGACACCAAAGCTTGATCGTCATATTCCACATGATGAAAATCTTCAAACTTCGATTTCAGACCACGTAGGATATCAATAGTTTCAGAAATAGATGGCTCGTTCACATCAATTTTCTGGAAACGACGTGACAAAGCATGATCTTTCTCAAAGACCTGGCGGTATTCCTGGAAAGTGGTTGAGCCAATGCAACGTAAAGAACCATTTGCCAACGCCGGTTTGATCAGATTCGATGCATCCATGGTACTGCCCATACTCGAGCCTGCACCAATAATCATGTGAATTTCATCAATAAACAGCACTGCTTCAGGTTTCTTTTTCAACGCATTTAAAAGCTGTTTCAAGCGTTTTTCAAAGTCGCCACGGTATTTGGTTCCTGCCACCAAAGCACCAATGTCCAGACTGAAAATTTCAGCATTTTCCAGTGGTTTTGGCGCTTTACCATTGACAATTAACCAAGCCAGCCCTTCAGCAATCGAGGTTTTACCGACACCTGGATCACCGACAAGGAGTGGGTTATTTTTACGACGGCGGCAAAGAATTTGCGCGGCACGCTCGATTTCTTTTTCACGACCAATCAGTGGATCGGTCTTACCTTTTTGTGCTTCAACATTCAGGTTAGTGGTATAAAGTTCAAGTGGACCTGAACTTGCTGAAGATGCTGATTCGCCATCTAGATCTTCGATTTCTTCTTCAGACTGTACATCTTCTTTACGGGTACCATGAGACAGGTACTGAGTCAGGGTCAGACGGTTAATTTGATGACGTTTCAGCAGATAGACTGCAAATGAGTCACGCTCAGAATACATGGCAACCAGAATATCAGCACCTTCTACAGTACGATCACCACCGCTTGATTGCACGTGAAAAATCGCGCGTTGCAAGATCCGGTCGAAGCTTTCTGTCGGGTGTGGTGCCTGATCACTATTTTCACCAAGTTTAGGGGTATGTTGTTCTACGTACTCTTCTAATTCCTTACGCAACACGATGATGTCGGCACCACATGCTTTGAGAGCATTTACGGCAGAATCATTGTCGAGTAAGGCTAACAATAAATGTTCTACGGTCAGGAACTCATGTCTCTTTTGACGAGCCATGCTGACAGCCAAACGTAGTGATACTTCTAATTGACGACTGAGCATGTAACCCCCTTAATCTTTAGGCTCTATTTGGCAAAGTAACGGATGACCTTGTGATCGAGCATAATTATTGACTTGGTTCGCTTTGGTCTCCGCAATGTCTCGAGGATAGACCCCAGCTACACCCTTTCCTTCATAATGTACAGTTAGCATTACTTGTGTAGCTTGGTCAAGATTCATTGCAAAGTATTGTTGTAAAATTTCAATTACAAACTCCATCGGCGTATAGTCGTCATTTAATAAAACAACGGCATACAACGGTGGACGTTTCAGTTCTGGCGGTGCAGTTTGTACAGCTAGGTCAGAATCACCGTCTTCAGAGGATTCATTTGCTAAACGTGGGCTGATATGCCAATCAACAATTCCAGACTCATTAAAAGAGTTTTTAATATCACTTAAACACATTTGACGTTTATTGCTTGGCATAAGATTTATATTTCACACTTAATTTGCATTTGCTTCGGTTTTCGGAATTTCTGACAAGGTGGCAGACTGATTTTCGACTGCTTTGCCCTGTTCCCAACTAAAACGACGAATCACAGGCTTGGCACCGGTGAGACGCACTTCAATAAATTCTGGTTTAAAGCCTTTCGGCATGGTCCAGCGGCCAGTGAGTCGCTCATAATTTTCAAAATTAAAGTTTTTATCTTCCAGTGGCACCACCAGAATTTCCGCACCTTTAATCAGGCGCAATTCCACACTACCTGAGGCACGGCTTTTGCCTGGACTGACCTGAACCAGATCAATCTGGTATTCAAAGGCATTTTCGGGTAATGGTTTAATCGACAGGTTTTGAACCGCCAATGCCAGACCACCACGCTGACGCAAGATCTCGCGATAAATGGTTCCCACACTTTCGGCCTGAACCTGTTCATCACGTGCCTTGGTCATGGCCAGATACAGATCATTGGCATTACTGACAGCCAGATCACGCTCCTGAACCGCAGTATTCAGCGTCTTGTTCAGTGTTTCCAGACTGGCTTTCTGAGTCTGTACCACATCGACCAGTTGCTCTGCATCCGCATCATAACCCGCCGCAGTCAAACCCTGACGATGTCCTACGGTATATCCGAGTACGCCACTGCTTAAGATCAATACAGCCGCACCAATGGCTAAGGGGGTATTGCCTTTCATGAATGGTTTCTTAGTACCGGGTTCCTGAGGAAGCGTCGTATTTGACTCGTTATTCGGCATTTTGATCTCTTGTTTGCTTTAATCAAGACACACATTTAAATGCAAATCTAAATGTGTGTGAAGTTCTAATACGTTTTTTATGGTAATAAACCAATATTATTTAAGCCAGCGTCTTCAGCAAAACCAAACATCAGGTTCATGTTTTGTACAGCCTGACCTGCTGCCCCTTTTACCAGATTGTCTTGTGCAACCAGTACAACCAGTTTCGTTGGTTGTGGCTTATACAAGGCAATACGCAACTGATTCGCTCCACGCACTGAACGGGTTTCGGGTGAGCTACCCGCCGGCATAACATCGACAAATGCTTCATTGGCATAGAACTGCTCATATAGCGCTTGTAAATCTGCTGATTGGCCTGCTTCAGTTAAATCGATATAGATGGTCGACAACATACCACGGATCATTGGCACCAAATGCGGTACAAATAAAATATGATCAAACACATTTTTTTGACCTGAAATATTTTCCAGTGCTTCGACAATTTCAGGATGATGGCGATGACCCGCTACACCATAGGCCTTAAAGTTATCAGCATTTTCAGAATAAATCATGCCCAGACTGGCTTTACGTCCTGCACCTGATACACCCGACTTGGCATCAATAATAATACTTTCAGGTTTCACCAATGCTTCAGCAGATTTTAAGACTGGCGCCAGACCCAGCTGAACTGTGGTTGGATAACACCCCGGATTCCCGATCACATTGGCTTTTTTAATGTCTTCACGATTCAATTCAGATAAACCGTAAACAGAATCTTTTAACAGTTCTGGACATGCATGTTGCATGCCATACCATTTTTCAAACTGTGCAAGATCTTGTAAACGGAAATCGGCAGCTAGGTCGATCACTTTGGTATTTGCAGCGACCAGCTCTTCGGCATGTTTCATTGCGACACCATGCGGTGTTGCAAAGAACACCACATCGCATGATTTTAATAAATCCAGACTTAAATCAGAGAATTTAAGATCGGTATGCCCGCGCAAGCTTGGGAACATGTCATCTACACGACGACCTGCTTCAGTACGTGATGTCAGTGCTGTTACATTTACATCTGAATGTCGTAGCAAAAGACGCAAAAGTTCAACGCCTGTATAACCCGTACCACCCACAATACCCACTGAAATCACGATGATTACCTCAAATAAATGTTTCCTTTATAAGGCCTAGTATGACAGGAAGTTGAGGTTTTCTAAACCATTTCACCGGGGTTTGCTGGTTTTTTAATTGATCCGCAGGATAAGGCCGGTTTAGAGGATTAAATGCCTAGATTGCTTAGGCTATTTCAATAAGGTTATATGGACTTATTAATTATGCTTTTAGGCACCCCACCAATATGGCAACGGTGTATTTTTCAGCGTTATACGATGCTGCTGGAAATGCTGATCATGCTTGGCAACTTCTGCCCAAAACCGTGGACTATGATCAAAATGCTTTGTATGTACAAGTTCATGGACAGTGACATAACGCGTGACTTGTTCAGGGAATAATACCAGCGCGCTGTTCAACATAATGTCATGTTTGGCCGAACAACTGCCCCACCGGGTTTTAGGTTGTCGAATACTGCAGTTTTTAAAAGGCAAATGACATTGCTGTGAGACGAGATTTAAATATGAGGGAAGCTGTTCTTTTGCGTAGGCAATCACGAAAGCTTTTAAATATTCTTCAGGATGTCGGTCACTGATCCAAAGCTGTAAATTTTCATCATTAAAAATAAAGTTGTTTTTCTGGCTGTGATAAGAGATTTGTACAGGTACTTTTAGATTAAATAACCGCAGCTCAATCGGTAACGTCCGGTCAATATTTTCGATTTTTTCTTGCTGGGATTGCCAGGTTTTAATCAGCCAGCTTTCAGATTGTTCAATAAAATGCCGTATCTGTTTTTTGCTGCAAAAAACCGGGGCTGTAAGGCGAATCTGGGTCGCATCGACACGCAAACGTAACCGTGTTGAACGGACATTTCGGGTGATTTGAATTTCGGGTAGATCGGATAAGGTCATTATAGTTTTTTTAATCTCCCCCAAACCCCTCTTTTTCAAAGAAGGGCTTTTAAAAGTCTCCCTTCTTGCACTTGTTTTAAAGCAATGCTTTAAAACTTCGATCAGGGAGATTTAGAGGGATTTTTTCTAGAAAGTTCAATTAAACCGCAGTACGCTCTTCAATTCCGTTATCAGTCGCGACAATGGCGATATCTGCTTTATTAATCGCAAAGATACCGTTACACACCACGCCCGGAATATCGTTTAAGGTTTTTTCCAGTTCAAGCGCATTCAGAATATTCAGATTATATACGTCTAAAATCACGTTACCGTTGTCAGTTACCACACCTTCACGATAAGCAGGATCGCCACCTAAAGATACAATTTTACGCGCAACAGCAGAACGCGCCATTGGAATCACTTCTACCGGAAGCGGGAATTCACGGCCCAATTGTCCCACCCATTTTGAATCATCCACGATACACACGAATTTTTTCGCGATAGAGGCAACAATTTTTTCACGTGTGAGCGCTGCGCCGCCACCTTTGATCATATGCATATGACGATCAATTTCATCTGCGCCATCAACATAAGCATCCAGACCACTGACAGAGTTCATATCCACCACTTCAATGCCGAGCTTTTTCAAACGCTGTGCAGTTGCTTCTGAACTGGCGACTACTGCTTCCAATTGCAGCTCAGGTAATAAGTCAATTAAAAAGTTTACAGTACTGCCTGTACCTACGCCTAAAATGCCCCCTTTTGGCAAGTGTTTTAAAGCGGCTTTGGCTGCTGCTTGTTTTTTCTCATCTTGGGTTGCATATAGACTCATGGCTTCACTCAACTATTTTGGACTTTTGCAGCTTTTTTAAACCGCAAAGCCGTGTGGTTTGTTACAATAAGCCCCTATTTTAAACTGTTAGATGGAAAATTAACATGCTGTCTCGTTTGGTTCGACAAATTTTACAAGCAACGGTCTACGATGTTGCAATCGAAACTCCACTCGAAGCAGCGCCACGAATTAGCGAACGACTCAATAATAACATCCGCTTTAAACGTGAAGATTTACAACCGGTTTTTTCATTCAAACTACGCGGTGCCTATAACCGTATTAGTCAACTACCGAAATCACAAATGGAACGTGGCGTTATTACTGCTTCAGCGGGCAACCATGCACAGGGCGTGGCACTCTCAGGGAAAAAGCTGGGTATTCGCGCGATTATTGTGATGCCTAAAACCACACCTGATATCAAGGTACAGGCGGTTAAACGTCTGGGTGGCGAAGTGGTTTTGCATGGTGATTCATTTGATGTTGCCAATAAATATGCGATTCAACGTGCCCAGGAAGATGGGATGACTTTCATTCCGCCTTATGATGATGAACTGGTGATTGCTGGCCAAGGCACCATTGCCAATGAAATTCTTCGCCAATGGCGCGATGTGGATTACGTGTTTGTCGCAGTTGGCGGTGGTGGCCTGATCGCAGGTGTTGCAGCGTATTTAGGTGATGTCGCACCCCACGTTAAAGTCATTCCAGTGGAATACGACGAATCTGCCTGTTTAAAAGCTGCTTTAGAAGCAAATGAACGTGTGATTCTCCCATCTGTGGGCTTGTTTGCTGATGGTACAGCTGTAGCCCAAATTGGTGAAAAACCATTTGATGTGATTCGTCTGCAAAAATCGGACAATTCTGGCCCAATCGTGGAACCGAATGTGGTGCTGGTGAATACGGATGAAGTCTGTGCAGCGATTAAAGACACTTATGACGAATGCCGTAGCATTGTAGAACCATCTGGTGCAATGGCTCTGGCAGGTATTAAAAAATACGTGGCTGAACATGGCATCGAAGGGAAGAACATGGTGTCGATTGTCTGCGGCGCCAACATGAACTTCGACCGTTTACGTTATATCGCTGAACGTACCGAACTGGGTGAACGCAAAGAAGCGATTTTTGCCGTGACCATTCCAGAACAGAAAGGTTCATTCCTGAGCTTCTGTCGTGCTTTGCAAGGTCGTAATATTACTGAATTTAACTATCGTGCCAGCGATGCTTCTGCGGCACAGGTCTTTGTCGGTATTAGTCTGAAAAATGGCGAGAAAGAACGTCAGGAAATTTATGAGACCTTAAAATTCCAGTATGACGTTGACGATCTGTCTGATGATGAAGTGGCCAAACTGCATATTCGTTACCTGATCGGTGGTCATGCCGATATTGAAAATGAACGCCTGTTCCGCGTGGAATTTCCGGAGCGTCCTGGCGCTTTACTGATGTTCCTGGAACGTCTTGGCCCAACCCATAACATTACCCTATTCCACTACCGTAACCACGGTGCTGCTGAAGGGCGTGTTCTAGTGGGTCTTGAAGCAACTGATGCACAACAGAATCCGGATGGCTTGATCGAAACTCTCGAAACCATTACCTATCCTTATCAGGAAATTACCAATAATCTGGGTTATCAACGTTTCTTGAAGTAATTCTTTCAAACATAAACCGCCTTTCGAGGCGGTTTTTTTAGGATGATATTCTATGCAGATTTAAAAGTGCATTATCAATAAAAACACCAATTATCCATTAATTTCCAATCTTGTTATAATTAAAAATAATTACAAAAACAGAATCTTAAGATATGAAAATCACTTTTATTATTATTTTGCTCACCACTTTACTTGTCTATTTATACGGCTATCCGGCATACAAATTAAATCAAGAAGAAGATCGTGTTCGAACAAGCATGAAAAATATTCCCAGTAATGCAACTGCAAATAACCTCAGCAACATCGCAGGTGTAGAGACACATTCAGAAATACTCAACCAATATCCCAAATTCGTTGTTTATATTTTTCTAGATCATTATAAAGAAGTGAAATTAGATCCTAAAATTCCAGCTTTTGTAAAAAGCTTTTCTTGTGCCTCAATCGATAATTTAAAAACTTATCCTCAACTCAAACGCCAAGCCACACTCAATATCATGAAGGATGATCATCATGAATTCGAATACATCATCCAAAACAGTTATGGAACCTTATATACACATCGTCAGGTTATGTCTGACTGTCCAAATTTTCAATCTGTACTTCAGATAAAAGAAGCGTAAATACTTCAAAGATTTGTACTATTTTTACCTAAAAACTATAGCTGAGGAATCGCCTTCTCATTACCATAGCGGATATAACGAATGACATAAAGATAACGAAGGACAATCCATGGCATTATTTGCAGTCATCGGGCTTGGCAGTTTCGGTGCCACCGTGGCCACACAGCTCATCAGTCTGAAGCATGAAGTGATCGGGATCGATCTGAATAAAAAATATGTCGAAAATATTTCCGATCAACTGACCCATGCCGTGATTGCCGATGCAACCGATGAACATGTACTGGATGAGCTGAACATTCAGCGCTGTGATGCCGTTGTCGTTGCGATTGGAGAGGATATTGAAGCCAGCATTCTGTGTGTATTGCACTTAAAAAATATGGGCGTGAAGAAAATCTGGGTGAAAGCCAAATCCAAATCTCATCACATGATTCTGACCCATCTCAATGTTGAAAAAATCATTCATCCTGAAGAAGATATGGGCGTTCGGGTGGCCCAGTCTTTAAGCTATCCGATGGTCAGTCGCTATATGGCGCTTGAAGATGATCATTATATTGTCAAAATTGAAATTCATGCGGATCATCATGGTACACCGTTGAATCAGTTGATGAAGCATGTGCCTGAAATCACCACCTTATTACATAAACGCGGATCTACACTGCAATATCACGTAGATGCCGATCAGATTCTTCAAGAAGGCGATATTTTACTGGTTGAAGGATTGCTGGAACCTTTGCGCCGTCTTGCTAAATATTTTAAACATCTATGAAAAGTTCTGATTTAAAGCAACACAGGACGATTAACCTCAGTCCTCCGAGCTTACTGGCTTTGGGTTTTCTCGGATTAATTCTGATCGGCTCATTACTTCTGATGCTGCCTATCGCCCATCATGGAGAAATCAGCTGGCTAGACGCGATTTTTACAGCAACTTCTGCTGTGACCATTACCGGGCTATCGGTGGTGAATGTCGGTGAAGCCTATACCGTATTTGGTCAAATCGTGATTATGTTTTTGTTGCAATGCGGCGGCTTGGGTTTTATGACCTTTGCCATTCTGGCAGTGATGAGTCTGGCACCGCAACTGGGGCTAAAACAACAAGTCATGGCACAGGAGTCCATTGGACAAACTAGCCTGAAAAAAGTCAGTTTTACCATTAAAGCCGTGTTTTTATATTCTCTATTCTTTGAAGCAATCGGTACGCTGATTCTGACTTTGGCTTGGCTCAAAGAATATCAGTTTAGCGATGCACTATTTTATGCAGCCTTTTATAGCGTCTCCGCTTTTAATAATGGTGGATTTTCGCTTTTTCCAAACAGTCTGATGAGTTTTTCAGGACAGTATCTGATTACATTTACCATTAGTATGCTGTATATCATTGGCGGTATCGGTTTCTTGGTGCTGATGGATGTCAAGGAACGTAAACGCTGGCGCAAGTTAAGTACCAATAGCAAGCTAATCCTCTCAACGATTCTGGGTCTGAACCTAAGTGCTTTTATCGTACTTTGGCTATTGGAGGCTTCCAATCCACAGACCTTAGGTCTCATGAGTTTGGGCGATCAGGCCGTGAATGCCTGGTTCCATGCCACCGTTCCCCGCTCTTCAGGTTTTCATAGCTTGCCAATGGAACAAATGAGTGATGCATCCACTCTAGTTACCATATTTCTAATGTTTATTGGTGGAGGTTCCTTAAGTACGGCGGGCGGCATTAAGGTCGGTACGTTTATTATTGTGGTCATCAGCGTAATCAGTTTTTTAAGACGCGAAGATGAGATCCGGCTGTTTAATCACTCTATTCCTGAAAAAACCACTTTTAAAGCATTGGCCGTCGTGTGTATTACTGCAGCGCTGATCATGATGGGTTTTATGAGCTTATTAATCTTGGAACCTGAGCAGGATTTTCTGGATCTGTTATTTGAAGCTGTGTCTGCAGCCTGTACCGTTGGCTTGTCCCGAGGGGTGACAGAGGAGCTACAACCGGCCAGTTTGATCATTCTGATGTTGTTAATGTTCGCAGGTCGTCTAGGGCCACTGACGCTTGCTTATTTTATTGCGACTCCGAAAAAGAGTCGTCTCAAACATCCACCTTCAGAAATCCAGATTGGTTAATCTATCTATAAAAAAACCATGCCGCAGCATGGTTTTTTATTTTCATTCCAAGATGACGAAACTTGGAATCTTAGAACCAGTTCATCAAGGAAACACCTAAACCGACATAAGTGGCACGGTGGTTATAATCAATCAGGCTTTCTCCGTAGCCATCAAATAGCTGGAATTGACCACGCAAACGCCCACTGATCGGGAATGACCAGTCGAACTGTACGGCTCCACGGTTTTCATCTCCACCTTTTAAGGTATGTCGCAGCATCAATGAAAAATCATGCTCCTTATAACGATAAAATGCGGTCATGTCTCCACGGCCAATATAGTTTTTGATTTCGGGATTGTTATCGTCTTCTCGCTTCTCTTCAAAGCGATACCAAGGACGAACCATCAAGGCAAAATTGTCTTTTTCAAAACCAAGATTCAGCATCACCCGGTTCCAGCTACGTGATAACGGATCAGAACGGCCATTGGACTGATGATTGATGGTCAATCCCAACATACGCCAATTCAGACCCAAAAGATCATAATTGGTACGGAAAATCAAACTGGCTTCGGGTTCATAGTTGGTCTCACGAAACGGACGTGATTCTTCCGAGTTATACACCTGCCAACGCGAAGACTGAGTATAACCAAGCCAGAGATCGCCATTATCTCCCAAGATATTTTCAACCGCCTTGGTCTTTAAAGACAGTTGAAACTTAGCTTCAGTTGAGGTGAGATTCTGTTTCTCTGTCTCTATATTGTTGGGATTTTCACTCTCGGGTAATTCATTCTTGTTTGATGTCCAGAAACCTGGCATCAAATACACCGGCTGATAAGAACGAATGTTCCAGGTGCCTAATTTACTTTCCGGAGAGAGTTCCCAGCGGCTATCCAGCAAAGACAGATTCGGCGTCAGCTTTGATCCTTCAGAAGCGTAAATATTGGAAACAGTCTGACCAATTTTCGCTTTTAAATTGTCGGGTTCAGGCGCAATTTCTGCTGCTGCACGACGTTCAGAAACGATTGCAGGCTTATCAGTAACCGGAATTTTAAATAAAGTATCATAACAGGTCAGACGCTCTGCACTAATTTCCAGTGCAGCACAGGCTTCAGCCGTTGCCGGCGTGGGACTGTTGACTACTGTTTCTTCCGCATTCACTTGCGTCCCAACTGCACAGCCCAGCAACACGCTCAGCTGTAGAGTTGAGCGCTTAAACGAATTAAGCGCCATCCCTTATCCTCTTTTTTTTATTTATAGAACTTGTTGAATTACAAAACCAAGCTGCTCCAGCATTTCACGTTTTGCCACTGGCGCTACAATGGCTTTCGTCGCCTGCTGCTCGACCAGATAGGTCTGTGCAACACGCTGCAAATCATCCAGTGTGACATTCAATAAACGTTCACGTAATTTTTTACGGAACGCTGGCGTACGTTGATGCAAGTAAGAATAACATGCAGTAATGGCTTCGCCTGCCGGTGAACCCGGTTTATCCATGCTGGCAATCAGACCCAGAATGGCTTCTTCCAACTGGTGTGGCTGTTGTGGTGCATTAAGTAACCACTGAATACTCGCATCAAAATCCTGGAAAGTTTCTGCCAGACGTGGGTCACGATAGCTGTAGAAACGGAATGAACAGGCATTCCCGTCATAGCTGGCACCACCACCATAGGCACCGCCTTTTTCACGGATGGCACTGTGCAGGAAGCCATTACGCAAATAACCCGCCAGTACCATCAATGCAGCAGCATCAGGATGTGAAACTTCAACAGCTGGATAAGCAGCCGCACAGAACTGGACATTGGCTTGAATCAACCAGGCTTCGTGCTGGTCATGGGTTACTTTTTCGACTTGAGTTAATGAAACTGGTGCAGAATCAACTTCAAGTTTATCCCAGACATTCTGAATTTCTTCGATCAGATGCTCAGACTGCGGCTCTTCACAGACTAACAGGAATTGCTTTGGTGCTTGCAACAAGACCCGATGAATCCGTTTTAATTCATCAATCAGCAGATCATATTCAGCCGGATCTTTTTCGATCTTAGACACCAGCTCGATCAGCCAGTTCAATGCACCCAAACCGGTATTGTGATAATCACGCAAAGCCAATGCACTATGCTGACGTGAAGCCGTTTGCATTGCATAGCTATGTCCAGAACCAGAAATACGTGACTGCCAGCGCGTTTTACGCTGTTGTAACAGCTCGATAATACGGTCTTTCTCATCAAAACGAAGCTGTTCAAAACCGATCTTTAACAGACGGATCGCATCGAGATGATTCACCAAAGATTTGGTCGTTAGCGTCAACCAGGCAGTAATCTTGTTTTTGTCATCGACTTTAGAACGCAAAGATGCGCCCATGCCCAGACCGCCACTTACCGCTGTTTGCAGTTGCTGGAACTCAAGATAATCATACTCACCCGCACCGACTTCACCCATCAGGATCGACAGTAGGTTAAAGTAAGGCGACTGCACCACTTCATCCGGAATATTGACCAGAACCTGTTGATAATAAATCCCATTGGTGCCGGCATGATACAGGTTCAACGGCGTATCAACACGGTTACAGATAATCTCACGCAACTGGCCTTGAACAATTTGCAATTCCGCAGGGACATCTTCCAGACCGACTTTCGGCAATAAATTCAAGTCATCCGGCGTGTCCTGACGCACATTCAATGCTTCAGTCTGCGCAATAATTTCAGCTTTCTGTTCTTCAGTCAGATTCTTGCCAATTTCAGCCAGACGCGCTTTTTCATCCGCTGCTTCTTTGGCAGATTTAGTCGCATCCGGAACCAGTGTCAATTGGACACGATGCGGATTATCCAGCAAATGCTCTTTGATCAGATTGGAAAGCCACATTGGATCTTGCAGTTCTTCCTTAACTGCGGCAATCGCAGAGTCCACATCCCAAACTTCGACCGGATCACGGTGATGAATTGCGCTGCCCAAACCGCTCAGAATCAGGCTCAGACCATACGGCGTACCATCACCATTGATTTCACGCTGATGCAATTCAATTTGATGCAGAATCGCATCGACCATGCTCTGATCAACTGGTTTAGAGGCAACATCTTCCAGAACCTTAAACACACCATTTTTAAATTCTTCTGCATGTTCAGGATTTGAACCCTGTACCGCACAGTAGAAAGTCATTTCAAAATTAGAATCATCCACGCCCATGAATGGACCCGTGGCATCTGCATAACCACACGTTTCCAGATAATGACGCAGTGGTGATGCTGAATCTTCTAACAAGATACCTTCAACTAAACGCATACCTAAACGCAGTTTAATGTCACTGGCTTCTGGCAATAACCATGACAGCACATGATAGGTCTTGTCCTGTAAATCTTCGGCATCAACCGCATAGCTGTCGGTAACCGTCAATGGTGCAGTCAAACGGGTTTCAGGTGTTGGATAAAGGGTCTGACCTTTTTCAAATTTAGACAATGCCAGATGTTCAAACTGCTCTTGCAGTTCGAATGCCGTTTTATTGCCAAAGGTCATGAAGACTGCATTACTTGGATGATAATGTGACTTATAGAAATCAACCAACTCTTGGTAAGTCAGGTCAGGAATATCTTTAGGATCACCACCCGAATTATAGTGATAGGTCGTATTTGGGAATAAATGATGCGCCAGCGTGTGATACAACTGATCTGAAGGCGAACTCATCGCACCTTTCATTTCATTAAAGACCACGCCTTTATAGACAGGCTCGCCATTTTCCAGCTCAATGCGAATGCCTTCCTGGGCAAAATCTAGTGGATTGAGGTTCGCAGCAAATGCTGCATCCATATACACTTCAAGCAGGTTCTGGAAATCCTTGCTGTTCTGCGTCGCAAATGGGTACGCAGTCCAGTCCGCCGCAGTAAAGGCATTCATGAAAGTATTCAGTGAACGGCGAATCATCAGGAAGAATGGATCACGCACCGGGAATTTTTCTGAACCACACAGCGCAGTATGTTCCAGAATATGTGCTTCGCCTTTAGAATCCATCGGCTGGGTACGAAACGCCACCAGAAAGACATTTTCGTCGTGATTGGTCGCCAGATGATAATGTGTGGCGCCAGTCACTTTATGTTTATATTCAGACACGAAAATGTCTAAAGCTTCAACATGTTGTTGACGTACCAACTGAAACGCAGGATGTACAGTTTGAGAAATGGTTTCAGTGACATCTACAGTCATGCGATCTCCTAATGCTTTAATTAAAATAACTAAGCGCATTATAGCTTTAGTTATCTAAATTATTCACGTTGAAAACCGAGGATTTTGATCGAATTAAGTAAACTTGATCATTTGAAAATTAAATCATCAAATTTACTTCCTGCATCTAGATAAGTATTTACAAGCTTAAGAAATCAGATATTTAAAATAGTTATAGCTTGGATTGTTTTCCACAAATACATAATTCTGCTTTTGATAAAAACTGGCGGCCAGTCGGGTATCTGTTTGTAAGCATAAAGCCGAATAATGCGGACGTGCCAATTGCTCTAGGTAAGCCAAAAGCTGTTTGCCTACGCCATGCTGACGATATTTCGGATGCACATAGAAACGGCGTACCCGACCAATGCGGTCTTCAATGCCATTATCTCCCCATTGCTGGTTTAAGCCGCCACAGGCAACCAGTTTCTTGCCATCATGCGCCACCACCAGATATTCATTGGCGTGGCTAAAGCAGTTTTTCCCGGTGCGATATTCTTCTATTAACTTATCTACCAAATTATAGCCTTCTTTACGTGCCAGAGTTGCCAGTGTTTCGATCTGATCCGGGAGTTGTTCGGCTGTTACAATTTTAATATTCATATACGCACACTATTTGAAATTGTTGTGAAGAATGACAGTTGCCAAGCGACTTAAAGTATCATGCCAGGAGCGATATCTCTTTATAAATAAAATGTGATCCTTAAATCAATGCTGCAGCGCACCAGTGCACAAAAATAAGTCAGTTTTTAGACCAAAGATAGCTGCTGAACAAAATACAGCATTTTTGAAAAATATTTGAAAATGATTCAACAAACTACAGCAATCCCAAGCAATCGTGTAAACTTAGGACTTTCATTTTTAATGTGATATTTGAACATGGCAACTGTTGATCTTTTTGCGATTGGTAATGCGCTGATTGACCAAGAATTTAAAGTTTCTGATGACTTTTTAACTGCACATCACTTGCAAAAAGGCACCATGCAACTTGCAGATGGTGAGACTCAGGCCACTCTTTATCAAAATCTTCAAGCGACTCAAGTGTATAAGGGTCAGGCTTCAGGCGGTTCAGCAGCCAACACTACCGTGGCATTTTCTGCGCTCGGTGGTTCTGCATTTTATGGCTGTCGTGTCGGAAATGACGAACTGGGGCACATCTACCTGAAGGGTTTGAATGATGCAGGTATTAAGACCACCACCCAATCGATCAGTGAAGGCGTAACAGGGACATGTATGGTTCTGGTCAGCCCTGATTCTGAACGTACCATGCATACCTATCTGGGTATTACGGCCGAACTGACTGATCAACAAATTGATTTCAGCGCACTAAATAGCGCGAAATGGCTATATCTCGAAGGTTATTTATCAACTTCTGACACAGCACGTCATGCCGTACAACAAGCACGTGATATTGCCCGTGCCAATGGCGTTAAAATTGCCCTAACTTTATCTGATCCTGCCATGGTGCAATACGCGCGTGCCGGTTTGGATGAAATGATTGCAGATGGTGTAGACTTGCTGTTATGTAACCAGCAAGAAGCGCTGATGTATACAGAAACAGATAATCTTGAGGCAGCCCTGCTTAAATTAAAAACAATCAGTCAGCACGTTGTCATTACATTGTCAGCTGAAGGCGCACTGATTTCGGATTATCAAAATACATTTACTGTTCCTGGCCGTAAAGTGCCTGCAGTAGATGCCAACGGTGCCGGTGATGCTTTTGCCGGGGCTTTCCTGTACGGATTGAATGCTAATTTGGGTCTTCAAGCTGCGGCTGAACTGGCGATTCTCATTTCGAGCCAAGTGGTTTCACAATTTGGTCCGCGCCTGGCAGTTGAAGACTATGCGGCATTATTACAAGACTTTCAAAAGGAATGTGCTTAATGTTTAAAATCTGCATGACCGAAGACGTTCCAGAGCGCGAAGCACGCTCTTTTGAGCTTCCTGATGGAGACAATATCTTTATCACACAGCGTGACGGTGCCTTCTATGCCTATCAAAACCTGTGTCCGCATTTGCAGGTTGAACTGGAATTTCTGGAAAACCAGTTTTTGGATCGTGATCAGGAATTTATTGAATGCTCCACGCATGGCGCCTTGTTTCTGGTAGAAAGCGGTGAATGCATTTCCGGGCCTTGCCAAGGTCAAGCACTTGAAAAAGTAGAGATTACCGTGCATTCTGATGGTGGAATTTACCTCTCAGAATAAGACGAAAACGGACTTCACCATGCCTGCATTTTTTCTAGACTATAACCTGATGCCTTTTCATCTGAGTTTATTGGCGATTATTCTGTTTGGTGTGGTGAAAACCATTGGTTTCTATTTTGGACTCAGACCCAGCAAGTTTCTGCAAAAAATTTCACCTTATGACTTTCAGCAGATGGATCTACTAAACGTCAAATTCTCCAAAACTTTGATTGTGTTTTTCTTCCTGATGAATTTTAGCTTTGCCGGCTATGTTTTACAGTTCCTGATCTATTCTCAGGAATTTAAATTTCTGCCTGCCTATTATCTGATTATTCCAGCTTTGATCATTGCGACTTTTTTTACTATTTTTATGATTCACTGTCTGGATCAGGTCATTCCACCTAAATATAAAAAGAACAATGTCAATTTACTCGGCCGTTTGGCGACGATTTCCAGTGGCAATGCCCGTCCCGGTTTTTCTGCTCAAGCACGGGTGCGAGATGAGTATGGACAACTGCATTATGTACAGGTAGAACCTGAGTTTGGTGAACTCGGTTTTCAGTCGCAGATTATCCTGATTCGCATGAGAAAATCTCATTATGTTGCCAAGAAAATCTGTAAATCTAATCAGCTGTTCAGCATGAATCTAGATTAAATTTGAAATCATTTATAGACATTAAAAATCCCGACAGATATCGGGATTTTTTTTAATGTTTAGATTTACTTTTTAAGAAGTCCTGAAACCATATTCAATACATTTTGAATATCGTTATTGGCTTCCTGCTTGCTGGTTTGCTCACCTTGCGGGGTAAGCGAATCAATAATCTGCGGTAAGACCTGTGAAATCGCACTATACACATCCTGCTTCGGTGCATGGGTTTGCTGTGCAACTTCTTCAACTTCCTGCTCATCAAACAGGTTCTGCACTTGCTGCGGATCGACATTGGCATTTTCACCGGGACCGGTCGACACCCAATCATCGACCTGACTATTGAGCCCCTGTCCTTTAAGCTTATCTAATGCACCCTGTAAACCGCCCTGTTTTTGAATCCAGGCCAGTACTAAAGGCAGTACTGCAATCAATAAGGTTTTACCGGTAGAACCACTTAGTCCTGAACGAGGCTGGGCAGTACTTTGAGTACTACCACCACCAAACTGACTTAGTACTGAACCTAAAATTGCCCCCAGACCATTTTGTCGGTTCTGCTGACCGGTTTGATTCTGCTGGTTTTGAGGATTTTGATTTTGCTGAGGATTTGACTGGTTTAAATGCCCTAGCACAGACCCTAGGATATCTGCCAAGCCACCTTGTTGTGAGGACTTTTGCTGCGACTGCCCGCCACCCAATGCCTGCTTTGCTAATATTTCCACAATACTACTCAGGTTTGTCATGTCCTATATCCTATGTGCATCTTAATTACAGAATACGGCCTGCCCTCATATTGTCTAGGCAAGATTGTGTTAATATTTGCAATCTTAGTTAAGCAGGTTTTCGGCTTACCAGCGAAATTTATCCCAGTTTTCCGGATTAGCCCAAAACTTGGAGTTAAACCAGTCTGGCACGTGCTTATAGGTTAAAATATTAAACTGCCACAGCGCAAAATCGGCTTCATGTGTGGTCTTGTCAATCAGCTGGGTAAATCCCAAAGCTCTCAATAATTTTTCATCTTGCAGCTTGCTGATCACCACCAGTCGTTTGGCAAACAAATCACGTAATTTCACCAGAATTTGACTCATGATCTGCTCCGACAAATGTTCTGTTTCTGCAGTATCCAGCATCACTACAGCCAAGTCATAACGTTGCTGAAAAGGCAGATTTAAAAAGTCAGATACGCTAAAATAGGACCATTGAATACCTGGCTGAAACTGGACTTGGCTCAAGTCCTGCCCAATACAAATAGCAGTATGAATTGGCTGTTCCTGTGCGAAATCGTCTAGCATCGAAGTAATGACATTCTGCTCAGCCATAACTGCATCCTTATGATTTAAGTGAGTAATTTTTATGGAACTTCAGGGCATTTGTCATAAAATGCACGTCGGCCTCAAGGACCTTAGTGTAACTGATCAACAGATACAGCGGGCAAATGTTGAATATAAATTAATTTTAGATCGTGCAGAAATTGATCTTCCGTTTAATTTAGGCCAAGAAATCGAGATTGAATGGACAGGTAATATTTACTGCGTGTCTTGTGGCAACAAAACTTCCAAATCATTTTCGCAAGGTCACTGTTTTAAATGTTTTAAAACCAATGCTTCATGTGATATGTGCATCATGAAGCCAGAGACGTGCCATTATCATTTAGGCACTTGCCGCGAAGATGAGTTTGCACAGAATGTCTGCTTTCAGCCACATATTGTCTATTTGGCCAATTCTAGCGCATTAAAGGTCGGTATCACCCGTACCAGCCAAATGCCGACCCGCTGGCTTGATCAGGGTGCGACCCAGGCCCTGCCGATTATGAAAGTGGGCTCACGTCGTCTTTCTGGAAAGCTTGAGGTCATGTTTGGTACGCAGGTCGCTGATAAAACTGATTGGCGCAAACTGCTCAAAGGTGAAGCAGAACCATTGAATCTGATTGAAGTGCGTGAACAACTTCTAGAAGAATTCGCACCTAAAATTCAAAGCATTCGTGAAGAATTTAATCAGAATCTAGAATTTAATGAAAATATTGAAGTATTGGAAGATGAATTCGCACGAGAGTTCATTTATCCGGTAGAACAATATCCGGAAAAGATTAAATCACATAATCTGGATAAAACTCCCGTGATTCGTGGCAAGTTACAAGGCATCAAGGGTCAGTATTTAATTCTGGATACCGGCGTAATTAATATGCGCAAATATACCGGTTATGAACTGATTATTCGTGCTGAATAATTAAAAAAGGGAGCATTTGCTCCCTTTTTTCTTATCCAATAATATTAATCTGATCAAATAGCTGCTGTTGTATAAGCTGTGAATTAATATTCTGGTCGGCAAAATAAGGGGCTTCGAAGCTTTCTTCTAGTGCTTCCAGCACAATCAGCTCAATGAGTGCAACTGATGTAGTCGGCGTTTCTGTATCTTGTAGAAGTAATGTCAAATCAACCTGAATATCTTGAGAATCATTTTCTAAACTTGCAGATTCTTCATCTTGCTCAATCACTGTAGTAAGAATATCCTCAATAGAAGCATGTTGCTCCACGTTTAATGGAAAATTAATTTTTGCTAATGAAATAGTTTCACTACGCTGGCCTGCTGCATTCTCCGAATATAAAGTCAAAAAGCCACCTTGTGCAATTGGATTTTCTATACTCCACTCACCATTCGCATTTGCATAAGTCATATATTCCTGATTATTAGCAAGAATCACAATTTTACCGTAAGGCATTGCCTCGCCAGCAAGCTGTTCGCCATTTTCCAAAATAGTAGGGACAACTAGCTCAAACAAGATGTAACTCGGCTGTTCTGGCTCTATAACAGGTAATTCTGGCTCAGGAAATACCACAGGAATCGCCAATGCAATGATATTAGATCTAATACCTAAATCATTTACTGCATAAATCTCTAAAGTTCCTCCTTGTGCAATTGGGTTGAGTAACGACCAATTCCCCTGACCATCAACACTAGTTGAATATTCATGACCATTTGCCGTCACAATAATCTGCGTATGAGGAGTTGCTTTACCTGATAGATATTCACCCTGCTCTAAAATAACTGGGGTAATAGGTGCCCAATCTGGAAATACCGGAATTTCAGGAAGTGGCGCCATACCAGAAATAATAGATGGAGATTCTTCTCCAAGTTCATTACGGGCAAATACTTCTATAAAAGTACCCGGCACCATCGGATTTAGAAGTGTCCATTGCCCATTTACATCAGCTTCGGTGTTATATTCAACACCATTATGCCTAACCACCACCGTCACATGTGGATCAGCCGTACCGACTAGATAATCACCCTCTTGAGAAAACACAGGTATACTCGGAGGTAGTGGTGCTATTTGCGCTAGTCCAATTTCTAAGGAAACAATTCCTTTTGCATTTACAGCAACAATCGTCACTGAGCCAGCGCCTGAGATGGGATTATTCAGTGACCAACTTCCCTGCGCATCAGCATTAGTTTGATATTGCTGATCATTATAAGTTGCAATAATAGTAACAAACGGATCTGCTATACCAACAATTTGGCTACCAAACTCCGTTACCTCAGGCGTAGAAGGTTTGAGAATAATTGCTGTTTCATCCCGAACATACCCTTTCCCCGGTTTATTCGGTTCATGACCTTTTCCAGGTTTATTTGGTTGTGGGTGATAGTGAGGTGATTTAACGACCTGCGCATGCTGCGGAACAGGATTAAAATACGATATTTTTTTCATTATATGCCTTATCATTTTTTATTTATGCTGAATGGATATAGACTGAATTACAGCCCAAAATAATTATATATCAGATATTTAATATTATTTCCCATAAGATTATAAATTTTGGAAAATAAAAAACCAGCCCGCAGGCTGGTTTTTTTATACAACAATTTTATTTGATTTTTGCTTGAGATTTCAGGTAACGCGTATAGTCATCAAATTCCTGCTGACCACGAAGTTGTTGATATAACTTCACCAACTCACTGCGTTGTTCTGCACTCAATACATCTACCGGGTTCTTCTTCACTTCTGATACAGCAACCACAACCAGCTCATTTGGCATTTTCGCTGTTGTCACTGACCAATGGCCTGCTTTTGGTGTCGGAAGACTAAAAGCCGCACGCTGTACATCACGTTTTAGCAAACCTTCAGCACGTGTGTAAACACCAGCATCTTCAAAGATCAAATCACCTTTCGCCACTGCTGCAGCCGGCTTGGTTTTGAACTCATCCAGAGCTTTCTGAATTTTTGCTTTTGCCAGAGCAGCTGCTTTGTCTTCAATCAACTGAGCCTTAACACGCGGTTTTGCTTCTGCCAGTGTTTGTTCGCCAGCTGCATGATAATTACGCACCTTGATCCAGGCCACATCACCATTGGCTAACTGAATGCTTGTTGAAGCATTACGATCACCATTTTTAACATCATTATTAAACAGTTTAACCTTGAGGTTAGCATCGCTCAGCACTGGATCACGGGTCGAAAGTGTTACCCCTTGGGCTTTCTGGACTTGTACACCTTTCACTTCCTGTGTAACGACATCCAGAGAATCACTTCCTACCACCATATCATTTAGCGTATTGACCGTATCAGAGAAAGCATTGGATTTTTTAGCAGCCAAGGCTTCTTCAGACAAACGTGCTTTTTGTGATTCAAAAGAAGAAACTGCCACATCTTGCATTTGCACAGAAATAATGTGGTAACCATAATCTGTTTTCACCGGTGCAGAGACCTGACCCGATTTTAAAGAACTAACCGTCTGGTCAAATACAGTACCAAATACACCTTCTTCATAGACAGCAAGCGCACCACCTTTAGACTTAGATTCAGGGTCTTCAGAATATTGTGCTGCAGCTTGAGCAAAAGTGGTACCGGCTTTAATTTTGGCTGCAATCTCGGTCGCCAGTTTTTTTGCTTCAGCATCACTACGACTGTCCGCCGTAATTAAAATATGCTTCACATCCGGTTTAACTGCCTGTTTTTGTGTTGCAACAAAGGCAGTATACGCTTCTTGAAGTTCAGCATCGGTAACCGCCAAACTCTGCACCTGAATATCGCTTGGCTTTAACACCACATAGTCGACATCTACACTAGTCGGCTGTTTGAATAGCGTTTTGTGTTTTTCATAATAGGCAGCAATGTCTGCATCCGTCACTTTGACATCTTTTTTATAGCTGTCCAGATTAATGCTGGAAATATGAATATGACGTTGTTCAGTTTGCAAATCAGCAATCTGCTGCATTTCGACTGGGCTTACCAGTGGATAATCCAGGAAAGTCGATGACAGCATCTTCAGCGCATGATCTTTACGTAAACTTTCAATCAAAGCGCGATTGGTCATGCCAATTGATTTCAGATAATTTTCATATAAAGCATTCGAGAACTTGCCATCTTGCTGGAAAGTAGGCTGCTGAGCAATCATCTGTTCAATTTGCTGGTCACTCAGACTGATCCCTAATTCTTCAGCCTGTTGCAGCAATAAAGTACGTGCAACCAGAGTATCCATGGCTTTCTGGTCAATGAAGCTTTGATTCAGTAAAGTTTCATCCCCATTGGCATAACTGAGATATTGTTCTTTAAATGATTTGGTCAGTGACTCTAATTCTTTTTGAGATATTTCAGTCCCGTTCACTGATTTTGCTGCATCAGAGTTTCCGCTGCTAAAATATCCTTCAATACCTACAAGTGCTAACGGGGTCAAAAACAGAACGAGCAAGACTTTGCCCAACCAACCCTTAATAACTTTACGAAAAGCTTCCATAAGTATTCCAATATTTTATTTGCAAAGGATTTTAACCGAAAATACCCATTGAATGAATGTGTTAATCATCACAATTAAATTTATCAATAAAAAACGCGCCAAAGAAGGCGCGTTTCGTCGCTGGGTAAGCTTAAGCTACAGCGTCTTTTAAGCCTTTACCTGCTTTGAAGCTAGGTACTTTGCTTGCTTTGATCTCAAGAGTAGCACCAGTTTGTGGGTTACGGCCAGTACGTGCAGCGCGTTCTTTCACGCCAAAAGTACCAAAACCCACTAAAGTTACTGTATCACCCGATTTTAAAGCTTCAGTAACAGAAGCAATTGTAGCATCTAAAGCTTTACCTGCGTCAGCCTTAGATAATCCCCCTTTTTCTGCAATTGCATCAATTAATTCTGATTTATTCATGAAGATTACGTCCTCTTAATATCGTTTATTTAAGGTTCAAGAATTGGTTTAACATGCCATAACGCCTTTATAGCAATGCTTTAGGTATAAACGCAATACTTAAGAACCTCTTTTTTTTCAAAAAATATGCGAAAAAAACATTGAATAATGAATAAAGTCATTTTATTTAAGTTTTTTCGACAATTCTTCTTTCATTTTTTCTTGTTCCGCAGTCAACTGATCAACCTTGGCATGCAACTGAAGGATTAAACGTTCCAAATACTGTACATCCTTCAATGTGACTAATCCTATACGATTCAATGAGTGATGAACAGAGTTGTCGATTAATTTTTCCACTTTGTCTTTGGTGTCTGTAACCGACTCTTTGGCCTTTTCCGAAACCTTCTCTACAGTTTGATCGGCAATATCTGCAGTTTTAGATTCAAGCTCTTCCCCGACCTTGACCAGCGAGTCAAACAGTTTGTTACCTTCTTCTTCTGCACGTGAAAATGCCCCCAGTCCAGCCAACCAGATTTGTTTGGTATATTTACGAAAATCAAGAACCGATTTGCGCTCCGAGGCAGATTTAGACTTGGTTCTCAGCGTTTTCTCATTCGAAGCTTCAGCTGAGTCTTGTGCTGTTTTTGACTTGTCCATGTGCACGGCTCCTGTTTGTTTTCTGCGCAATTATTATAAATTATTCTACAAAACCACTGCATAATAGCAAATTTAGTACTTGATAGATTTGATAAACTGTTCTACAAAGCAATTTATT
Source organism: Acinetobacter lwoffii (assembly GCF_024129435.1). Taxonomy (GTDB): domain Bacteria; phylum Pseudomonadota; class Gammaproteobacteria; order Pseudomonadales; family Moraxellaceae; genus Acinetobacter; species Acinetobacter lwoffii_F. Next base: position 26,800 of record NZ_JAMXXN010000008.1, read on the forward strand.
TCAAGTCTAATTTGATTTAACCCTGAAATCTCTTCACAAGCAGGAAGCTTTTTCACTTTATATTTCAGGTAAGGATTAGTTGTATATGAGCGAATCGCAACAAAGTCAAAATCAACCGCATTTGTTGCTTACGATGACGTTAATTGTTTTAGAGACAATATTTACCTTCATTCTCAAGCATGATCGTGTCGTTGCATTACAGGCCAAAAAGTTTGTAGATAAAAACATCTCGATTAAAATCAATAGCTATATTCCGTATTTCGACTTTTATGTGCAATTCACCCCCAATGGACTATTGTTTGACCATAAAGCACCGGGCCGCATTGTCGACCTGGATGTGCGCACTACACTTCCCGATCTGATTAAAATTTTCATTTTTGGCAATCGTCGTAGCATTCGTAGCATGCGTATTGATGGTCATCAGGTTTTAAAAGATGAGTTTCGTGATCTGTTAACCGTATTCAGCTTGCCAAAAGTACTAGCCGACTGGAAACACTGGCTGTCTGATGCGCCGACGGATGAAGCGGAAATTATTGCTTCTAAAAAGCGTATTGCACCGCTTTTAAAGAAAATTGAAGAACAGCGCTCCAAGATCAATACCCTGCAAGTGGAAGTCAAACAGTATAAAAACCGCCTGAAACGGATCGAACGCCGTCAAAAGCGTATTAATATCATTTTTGGCCTGAGCAGCGTACTTTTGATTATGTTATTAGTGTATAATTGGCTGAGCATGTAAATCTTTCATTCTCCAAAAATTAAATCCCACTAAGGTCTACTAAAAATAACTTGACTAATTTAGTCGGGATTCATAAAATCTACACATCTAGTCTAACCATGTGTATCGAATCATGCGCCTAACCACTCGCGGTCGCTACGCTGTGACTGCTCTACTTGATCTAGCTTTGCAGCCTTCTGAAAAAACGATAACGCTCGCTGAAATTGCAGCACGTCAAACTATTTCTGTTGCTTATCTTGAGCAGTTATTTGCGAAGCTCAAGCGTCATGGTTTAGTTTCTAGTGTTCGTGGCGCAAATGGTGGTTACCATTTAGCACGTAATGCAGATGAAATTACTGTGTTAGCAATTATTGAAGCTGTAAACGAAACAGTTGATGCGACTCGCTGTGACCATAAAGGCAATTGCCAGAATGGCGCGATGTGCTTGACTCATGATTTATGGCAGGAACTCTCCCATCACATCGCCGATTATTTAGAAAAAATCTCGCTTGCTGATCTGGTTGCACGTGACAACGTCCAGACTGTGTCATTACGCCAAAAATCAGCACCTTTAGATTCAGCCCTTTTATCGGTTACAGGTATTTGACATGAAACGTCCGATTTATCTTGATTATGCAGCTACAACTCCTGTAGATCCTCAGGTTGCTGAACGTATGATGGAATGCTTAACATTCGATGGTACCTTTGGTAATGCGGCATCTCGTTCACACGCGTATGGTTGGCAAGCAGAAGAAAAAGTTGAATATGCACGTGAGCAAGTTGCGAATTTAATCAAAGCTGATCCACGTGAAATCGTATGGACTTCAGGTGCAACCGAGTCAGACAACCTTGCGCTTAAAGGTGTGGCTCATTTCTATGCATCTAAAGGTAAACATATCGTTACCTCTAAAATCGAACATAAGGCAGTTTTAGATACCTGTCGTGAGCTTGAGTCTGAAGGTTTTGAAATTACCTATATTGAGCCTCAACCTCAAACCGGTTTAATTACGCCTGAAATGGTACAGGCAGCGATCCGTCCAGACACAATTCTTGTTTCCCTGATGATGGTGAACAATGAAATCGGTACTGTGACTGATGTTGCAGCGATTGGTGAAATCACTCGCGCCAACAAGATTTTCTTCCATGTCGATGCAGCTCAGGCAGCGGGTAAAGTTGAAATTGATCTTTCAACTTTAAAAGTAGATTTGATGAGCTTCTCTGCGCACAAAATCTATGGCCCTAAAGGTATTGGCGCCCTGTTTGTACGTCGTAGCCCACGTGTACGCCTTAAAGCTGAAATGCATGGTGGCGGTCATGAACGTGGTATGCGTTCAGGTACCCTTGCGACTCACCAGATTGTCGGTATGGGTGAAGCATTTGAACTTGCAGGTAAAAACCTGGAAGCTGAACAGACTCGTCTACGCGTACTTCGCGACAAATTATGGAATGGCTTACAAGGTCTTGAACAAGTGTTCCTGAACGGTCATCCAACACAAAACGTTGCGAACTATCTAAACATTAGCTTCAACTTCGTTGAAGGCGAATCATTGATGATGGCATTGAAAGATGCTGCGGTATCTTCAGGTTCGGCATGTACATCTGCAACACTTGAACCATCTTATGTACTTCGTGCATTGGGTCTTTCAGACGAACTTGCACACAGTTCGATTCGCTTCAGCTTTGGTAAATACACCACTGAAGAAGATATCGATCACGTATTGACTATCACTAAAGCTGCTGTTGAGAAGTTACGTGAACTTTCTCCGCTTTGGGATATGTATAAGGAAGGTATTGACCTTTCTAAAGTTGAGTGGGCTGAGCACTAATTTTCATCCTGAGATAGTGACAAATCCGTTGCTATCTCATTGAGAAAAGTTTTTTTACCCCCATATTTAATACTAAGGCTGACCCCGAGGTTTGGAGAAGCAACATGGCTTATAGCGAAAAAGTAATTGATCATTACGAAAACCCTCGTAATGTTGGCGTTTTAGACAAAAATGCTGAAAACGTTGGTACTGGTATGGTTGGTGCGCCAGCATGTGGTGACGTGATGCGTTTACAGATTCAGGTAAACGACGAAGGTGTGATTGAAGAAGCACGTTTCAAAACTTATGGTTGTGGTTCTGCCATTGCATCAAGTTCACTTGTGACCGAATGGCTCAAAGGTAAAACTTTGGATCAAGCCCAAGCGATCAAGAACATTGATATTGCGACTGAACTTGCACTTCCACCAGTAAAAGTACACTGTTCTGTTCTTGCTGAAGATGCAATCAAAGCAGCTGTAGAAGACTACCGTAGCAAGAAAGTTAAAGCTTAATTGTTCCACGTTTTGAAATTTTAACGGAGTTTTCATGATCCATTTAACTGAAAATGCTGCAACTCATATCAGCAATTATTTAAAAAATCGCGGTAAGGGTGAAGGCATTCGCGTTGGTGTGAAAACTTCAGGCTGTTCTGGTCTGGCCTATGTGCTCGAGTTCGTCGATGAAGTCGATGCACATGACCAAGCCTTTGAACAGTTTGGGGTTAAAGTATTCGTTGACCCGAAAAGTCTGGTTTATCTTGAAGGTATGGAGATGGACTATGTTAAAAACGGCTTGAACGAAGGCTTCGAATTTAACAACCCCAACAAAAAAGGCGAATGCGGTTGTGGTGAATCCTTCACTGTATAAACCCGGCAGTTATTCTCTTTTGACATTAAAACAGTGTGTTTCACACTGTTTTAATTGCATTTATACAGTTATTTTTGCACATTAATCGCGGATCCCATCTCCCATGAATCATTTTGAGTTGTTCAACCTTCCTGTAGCACTCGATATTGATTTGGCGGCTTTAAAGACTGAATTTTTAAAGTTGCAGCAACAATATCATCCAGATAAAGCTGAAGACAAAGATCAGGCTCTGATTAAATCAAGTGATATCAATCAGGCATTTAAAGCCTTGTCAGCGGTCGATAGCCGTGCAGCGTATTTACTGTCTCTCAAGAAACAGGATTATCACTTAGATCAGTCGATCAGTGATTTTGAATTCTTGCAGGACGCTCTGGAAATTCGTGAACAACTTGACGATGCAACTTCTGCTGAAGATTTAACTTCACTGAAAGTCGAAGTCCAGCAATGGATTGAAGGCTTGGTTCGCGAGTTCAAAATTGATTATGCGGATCAAGACTGGGCCGAAGCACGCGATACAGTGCGCAAACTACGCTTCTTCGTTAAAGTCATGGCCGATATCGACAAAGCGGAAGACCGCTTCCTGGACGATGACAGCTTTGATCTTGATGATGATTTCTAATTTTTAGTATTTAACATTTAACGTGCAAAGGATGTAACACTATGGCTCTCTTGCAAATTGCAGAACCAGGTCAATCAAGTGCACCACATGAACACCGCATTGCGATTGGTATCGATTTAGGCACCACCCACTCTTTGGTTGCCACGGTTCTTTCAGGTAAAGCCAAAGTACTTAATGACGAACAAGGTCGTGTGCTACTTCCTTCTATCGTGCATTATGCAGAACAACAGACTCAATACGGCAATGAAGCTGCGCCTTTCATTACTACTGACCCTAAAAACACCATCGTTTCTGTGAAACGATTTATGGGTCGTTCGAAAGCTGACATCAAATTCCAGCATCCTTATGCCTTGGTTGGTGAAGCCAATGAAATGCCAGCTTTTGAAACTGCGCAAGGCCGTAAGACGCCGGTTGAGATTTCTGCAGAAATTTTAAAGCAGTTGAAAGACCGCGCTGAAGCCAGTCTGCAAAATCCGGTCAATGGTGCCGTTATTACAGTTCCGGCGTACTTCGATGAAGCACAGCGTCAGGCAACCCGTGATGCTGCCCAGCTTGCCGGTTTGAATGTTCTACGTTTATTGAATGAGCCAACCGCTGCTGCTGTGGCCTATGGTCTGGACCAAGAAAGCAATCTGAGTACAGATCGTAACTATGTAATTTATGACTTGGGCGGCGGTACCTTTGACGTTTCGATCCTGCGCTTCTCTCAAGGTGTGTTTGAAGTTCTGGCAACCGGTGGCCACACCGCTCTCGGTGGGGATGACCTGGATCGTTTGATCCTGAAATGGGCCAAGAAACAGCTGAATATCGACACTTTGAATGATGCAGAATATGCACATTTTGTCGTTGCGGCACGCAAAGCCAAAGAAGCTTTGTCTGATGCAGATTCAGTTCAACTCAAATTGCTTGATCAGGTATTGACGCTTGACCGTCCGACATTTGAAGAGATCATTAAAGTTGCTTTGGATAAAACCATCAGCGTATGTAAGCGTGTGATGCGTGATGCCAAGCTTGAACTAAATGACATTCAGAATGTCGTTTTGGTCGGTGGCTCGACACGTTCTTATGCAGTACAAAAAGCCGTGCGTGAAGTGTTCAACCAAGAACCACTTTGCACCATTAACCCGGATGAAGTGGTTGCGATTGGCGCATCAATTACTGCGAACCAATTGATTGGCAACTCGACTGATGGCTCATTGTTATTAGACGTGACGCCTCTGTCTCTTGGTCTTGAAACCATGGGCGGACTGGTTGAACGATTAATTTCGCGTAATACTGCGATTCCAGTCGCTCGTCGTCAGGAATTTACCACTTATCAAGATGGCCAGACTGCCATGTTAATTCATGTGGTTCAAGGTGAACGTGATCTGGTTGAACATTGCCGTAGTCTGGGCCGATTTGTGCTGCATGGCATTCTGCCAATGACTGCCGGTCAGGCACGTATTGAAGTAACGTTCCAGGTCGATGCTGATGGCTTGCTGACTGTATCTGCGAAAGAAACCACCTCTGGCGTGACGGCTCAAATCGATATCAAACCATCTTATGGTTTGTCTGGTGAAGATACTGAACGCCTATTACTAGACGGTTATAAATTCGCTGAAGAAGATAAGAATCTTCGTCATTTGAATGAAACCAAAGTTGAAGCACAGCGTGAACTGGAAGCACTGGTTCAGGCACTCAAAGCGGATGCCGGTCTTTTGACTGAGGAACAGCTTGCAGCACTGCAAACTGCGCAAGCACAACTTGAAACTCAGCTTCAGGGTTCAGATATCAAAGCGATTGAATCTGCCGTTGAACAGCTTAAAATACATAGTGATGCTTTTGCAGCAGCACGTATGAATCAACATATTGATGCAGCTCTTAAGGGCACTAAACTCGACGACTGGTCAAACTCAAACTAATTTAAGGTAACGACTATGCCACGTATTAAAGTTCTTCCACATGCGCAGATTTGCCCCAAAGGTGCTGAGTTTGAAGTCGAACAAAATGCCAATCTTTGTGAAAGCCTACTGAAAAATGGCATTAAAATCGAACATGCCTGCGATATGTCAGCAGCGTGTACGACCTGTCATGTGGTAGTACGCAAAGGTTTTGACAGTCTGGAAGAAATGGATGATGTTGAAGCTGACTTACTCGATCGTGCTTGGGGTCTAGAACCTGATTCACGTCTTTCTTGTCAGGTTAAACTGGACGATGAAGATCTGGAAATCGAAATTCCAAAATACACGATTAACCATGCTTCAGAAAACCACTAAGATTTTCCTTGCAGGCTAAAATAAAAAACCACGCTCAGGCGTGGTTTTTTCTATTTAAATATAAGCATTTTTAATCAAATTTTTTTATTTGGCTTGAGTTAATTTAGATAAATTTTAAATATGTTCAATCACTTCATCTTCCAGCTTCAGTTTGACAATGCCTTGTGAATTGGTCATTTTCTGCTGAGTTTCAATGCGTTTAATCATTTTTTCCAGCACATGAATCAGCTCAGGATATTCAAAGTTTTGCACTTCATCCAGATTCAGCAATAAATGAAAGCCCTTATATTCATAATCGAACCAGCGCTGATACTCGACTTTCTGAGACGCGTATTTTTCCATGACCTGCCAGGTTCTTACAGGTGCTTTAATGCCTTTCAGGAAAATCGGCTTTTTCGGTGCACAAAGATAATCATCTTTGATCAGATTATGGGTATCTTCTGAAATCAGGATTTCATCAACTTCCGCCGCACTTTGCAAACGTGCTGCCAGGTTAGCATCACGCCCCACAATAGTATAAGCCATACGATGCGTTGCCCCATAATTCCCTACGTGGCAATAACCGGTTGAAATCCCCATACGAATATGCAGTGGCGGATAACCCATTTTAATCCAGCGCTCACGCAGCAATTTCATTTGCTGACGCATCGCCAATGCCATTTCCATGCAGTTCTTGGCATCCCGTTCCACACCTTCAGAGTTCGGATCACCAAAGAAAATCAAGATGGCATCACCCATGAATTTATCAACAGTCGCTTCATAATTTTTAGCGATTTCGGTCATATGCCGCAGATAGTCATTCAACAGGAATGCTAAATCATCTGGAATCAGGGTTTCAGATAACTCTGTAAAGCCTTGAATATCAGAGAAAAAGATCGTCAACTTTTTACGTTTATATTCAATTTTGGCTTCAGATTCACCTTTCATAATGGATTGCCATAACTGCACGGGCGCATAGCGACTCAGTTGATTGGCAAATTCCATATAACGATTCATCTGTTCGAAATAATGGTCTTTTTTCTGGGTCATGTATTTCACACGACCACTTTGATAAAAACTTCCGACACCAAAATAGGTAATCAGACAGATAAAGCCTAAAACGGTCAACTCACTGCTGGTCGGTTCGAAATAATTATTAAACCCAAAGACCAGAATATTGGCCAGATAAAAAAGCGTAATCCCGATCAGGCTGGCCAGACAGGCCATCATAAATGAAATTTTATTGCTGATCGCGGTATAGAGTACTGCGATCAGACCCAGCAAGGACAAGACCAAGTCCAGATGCACGGCCGCCAAAACCACCGAAATGACAATGACATCGATCAGGAAAAGAATATTACGCCGAATGTGATAATCATGACGATAGATCAGCCAGCGAGATAGTTTCGGTGTAATTAGCAAAACCAGAAACAGAAAAAATGGAACAAAAAGCTGATACTGGGTATCTGGTTCAGTGTAATGAAAGACGACCAGAACCAGAGACAGCATGATGTATCCCATCATGCGATGGAAATATTCAAACTGATGGGGTTCTTTTTGAGTCCAGTCGTCTAATTGCACTCACTCACTCCCTGAAGTCCGCAACTGTCCATGGTTCTCGGAATGCCTTGGCTAATTAGTCCATGCGCCAGTCAAATGGCATATCGCCCTGACCACGCAAAGCCAGCATTAAGGTTTGACGCATATGTGCCAGTACTTCACTGCTATAAGGAACAGCAGGTGTACCCCAAACCGGCTTCGGCCATGCAACATCGTTCTGATAACGGACTACATGATGAAAATGCAATTGCGGCACCATATTACCCAGCGCTGCTACATTCATTTTATCCGCACGGAAAACACGTGCCAGCTGGCTTGATAACCAGCTTGACTCTCTTAAAAACTGCTCTTGGTCAGCTTGGCTCAATTCATATAATTCAGAGACACCCGGCACACGTGGAATCAGAATGAGCCAGGGAAATTGCATATCATTCATCAAACGACATGTTGACAAAGGAAAGTCGCCTACAAAAAACGTATCTTGAGCAAGTTGTGGATGCAAACTAAACATATCTTTATAAATGATGCAAAATTAGAATGATGGCTAATACTAACATATCCAACTGAAGCTGAATATTGAAAGCAATGTGTTTAAAGACAAATTCTCATGATTTGTTGCGAAGCACATCACAACAATTACTGTAAACAATTCATTAAAAAAATCAAGCCTGTTGTTCCTGCAAACTTCATTGGAAAATGAAATCCAAACTGAATTTTCAGGCTGATTTAATCGAATAAAATCAGTGCAATTCTTTAAGCAGACTGTCCAGTAAATCCTGTATAAACTGAATCCGCTTTTGATAGTCTTCCAGCATGACCATGACTTTTAGACGTTGACCGCCATCCATCCGGAAATAGGTCGGATGTTTCTGCATCATCTGGATAATCGTCATGGCTTGAACCGGAGTATCCGGTGCAAATTCAATATGCCCACCCTGACTGCTGATATCAATTTTAGTAATACCAAGCTGCTCGGCTTTCAATCGAATCTGATGTACAGCAAAGAGCTGTTTGACCGGTTGCGGCGGTATACCAAAACGATCAATCAATTCCATCCGGATATTATCCAGCTTTTCCTGGGTATCGGTATTACTGATGCGTTTATAGAACAACAGACGTTGATGCACATCACCCAGATATTCATCCGGAATCAGTGCTGGCATATGCAGGGTAATTTCGGCAGTCAATGACAATGGTGCGTCGAAGTTTGGCGTTTTACCTTTTTGAATGGCTTTGGTGGCTTTTTCCAGCATTTCCATATACAGGCTATAACCAATCGCCTGCATCGAACCACTCTGCTGTTCACCGAGTAATTCACCTGCGCCGCGAATTTCCAGATCTTCAGTTGCCAGCATAAAACCGGCACCCAAAGTTGAAGCACGCTGAATGGCATCCAGACGTTTTTCTGCATCACCTTTTAAGGCTTTTAATGACGGTACCATCAAATATGCATAAGCCTGATGATGTGAGCGCCCTACACGTCCGCGTAGCTGATGTAATTGCGCCAGGCCCAGTTTGTCGGCACGTTCAATCAGAATGGTGTTGGCATTCGGAACATCAATCCCGGTTTCAATAATGGTCGAACATACCAGAACATTGTATTCCTTGTGATAGAACTGCTGCATCACCTGCTCCAGTTCACGTTCACGCATCTGTCCGTGGGCCACAATCACCCGCGCTTCCGGCACCAGTTTACGGATATGCTCGGCGGCACGATCGATTGTATCAACTTCATTATGCAGAAAATAAACCTGACCACCGCGCAGCAATTCACGCAGAATCGCTTCTTTAATGGTGTCATCGGTATGTTCCTGCACAAAGGTTTTCACCGCAAGACGGCGTGCCGGCGGTGTGGCGATAATCGACAGATCACGCATGCCACTAAAGGCCATATTCAGCGTACGTGGAATTGGAGTCGCAGTCAGTGTCAGCATATCAACATCGGCACGCATGGCCTTGATTCGCTCCTTGTCGCGCACACCGAAACGATGCTCTTCATCGACAATCATCAGACCGAGATTCTTAAACTGGACATTTTCCTGCAAAATCTTATGTGTACCAATCACAATATCGACTTTACCTTCAATGAGGTCGTCAATGGTCTTAGTATGTGCTTTGGAAGAACCGAAACGTGACAGCACTTCAATCCGGACCGGCCAGTCGGCAAAGCGGTCTTTGAATGAATCATAATGCTGCTGTGCCAGCAAGGTGGTTGGTACCAGAATCGCCACCTGCCGATTATTCTGCACTGCAACAAATGCGGCACGCATCGCGACTTCTGTCTTGCCGAAACCCACATCACCACACACCAGTCGATCCATCGGCTTGGCCTGCTGCATGTCATGCAGTGTGGCTTCAATCGCATTGGCCTGATCCAGTGTTTCTTCATAGGCAAAGCCACTAGAAAATTGCATATACAGGCTTTGATCGACTTCAAAACTGATTCCAGGTTTGGAAGAACGCCGTGCCTGAATATGCAGCAATTCGGCCGCGACATCGTGAATCTGTTCCAGTGCTTTACGTTTGGCTTTATTCCAAGCATCTGTACCGAGCTTATGTAACGGTGCCAGATCCGGATCACCACCACTATACCGGCTGATTAAATGCAGATTGGTCACCGGCACATACACTTTGGCGGCATCCGCATAATCCAGCTGCAAAAATTCGTGATCCTGATCATCAATACTTAAGGTGACCAGACCAGCATAACGTCCGACCCCATAATCGATATGCACCACAGGCGCGCCCATGGTCAGCTCAGTTAGACTTCGGATCAGAAACTCTTCGGAAACTTCCTGTTGACGTTTGCGACGGCGCTGTACCACGCGATGTTCATACAGCTGATTTTCAGAAATTACGCTGACACGATCGGTCAATACCAGACCACGCTCTAAAGGCGCATTGGTAATGGCAATTGCATACAGAGATTGAATAAAACTATCAAAATTTTCAACCGTGGGGATATCACCCAGACTTGGTCTTAATGCATCTTTAAGACTTTCACGGCGTCCAGCACTTTCAGCCACCAGCAGTACCGGATGATTAGCCTGATCAATATATTTTTTGACTTCATGAAACGGTTTTTCACGTTTCGGATCTACGGGCAGACGCGGTGGCAACTGGGTATCAAGATTCAATACCCCAGCTTTTTGATCAAAAGATGTTTGTGCGGCAATGATGCGTGCAAACTGGTTCAGCTGCTCCAGCACTTGATTGGTCTGAAAAAACAGGCTTTCAGGCGGCATGATCGGTTGGTCGACATTGTGGCGACGATCTTCATAACGGCGCACCACATCTTGCCAAAACTGGCTGAGACTTTCGTCCAGAGCCTTATCTGTAATGACAATGCCATTCTTCGGTAGGTACGAAATCAGTGAACTTTGGCCTTGCATTGCTTCAGCGCTGAAAAACAAGGGCAAATAAAACTCGATTCCCGGCGAGACTATGCCATCCATCACATCCTGATAGATCGGGTTTTTCTTTGGATTCGCGGTCGGGAAAAATTCGGCATAGCGGTCACGGAAAGTGGCACGACCTTCCTTGAGCGGAAATTCCTGTGCCGGCAATACGGTAAACTGCTGCAAACTTTGCGTGGTGCGCTGAGTTTCGGCATCGAAAAATTTCAGGCTTTCAATTTCATCATCAAACAGGTCAATCCGAATCGGTGCTTCCTGTCCCGATGCGTAGATATCCATGATACTGCCGCGTACCGCGAATTCACCTGGATCATAGACGGTATCGACCAGATGATAACCGGCCTGAATCAACTTTTTCTTTTGTTGTTCCAGATCAAATTTCTGACTGACATGAATATCGAAATGCTCACCCAGAATCCATGAGGTTGGCGCCACACGTTGTGCCAAAGTTGAGGCGGACAACAACAGTACACCAGTTTTGGGCATATTGGATAAGATTGCCAGACGTTCCGAGACAATATCCTGATGTGGGGAGAGACGATCATAAGGCAAGATTTCCCAATCCGGAAAAATCGTGGGTTTAATCCCATAAAATTCCAGTTCACTTTCCAGTTGACCCAAATGCTGATTATTACGTGCAATCACGATGAACAAGCGCGATTGCTGCTGCACGATTTCTTTAAGCAATAATGCAGTTGAGGAACCTTGCAGATTGCCTAACCAGCGTTTCTCGCCTGCTTTGAGCTGTGGTAAATTGAGTTGGGAAATTTCTTGCTGGAACATGGATATAGCTTTAAAGTCTAAATAACCTGAGGCTTATACTAGCACGATGATCTCAGGATATTTTGTTATTTTTATGCAGTCTTGCCACATCCATATACTTCGATTTTAAGCCACTTTTGCAGCTTATTTTTGATCGCGCAGAAAGTTACGATAATAATCATTTAACTTCTTAAGGATCATTTTAAATTGCAGCAGGTTCTCTTCGGTATTGCCTAAAGTCGCATTAAAACGCTGATGGGCAATTTCCAGATCAATTTTTTCATTGATCAGCATCGCGGTATCATATAACGCTTTTAAATCATCAAACTGTTTTAAACGGCGATTGGACAAATACTCTAATCGTGCACCTAATTCCTGATTGAGTTGAATACCATCGACGATATAGCCTGTACCTTCTACATACTGAATATTCTGCTCTTCTAAATATAGCTGTGCAGCAGTCGGTTTATTACTTTTAAATAATGCACTGATTTTATCAAACATCGCCATTTACCCAGCCAAATATAGTTCAGGCTCTAGTCTAGATGAAAATGCCTCAAATCCACATCCTGAACTTGAGGCAAATTATCAAAATAGCAGCGATTCGCTGTTTCAGACGATTTAAAGTCTCTGGCTCTGTTAAGAAACCTGTTCGAGCTGATTCTCTGCTGAAGGGATTTCAGACACCAGATTTTCAAATGCAAAAATCTCTTCTAATTGCGCTTCACTCAATAAGCCCAACTCTAATACTACTTGCGGCACGGTTTTATTTTCCCGCATACATTGTTTGCCGATTTCATCGCATTTGGCATGTCCCAATATCGGTTCAAGCAAGGTTACGATCCCGACACTGCGCATGACCGAACTTAAACAAATCTGTTCATTGGCCTGAATGCCAGCAATACATTTCTGATTCAGGGTTTGCATGCCTTGGGTCAATAATTGAATCGATTCATTCATCGCCACGGCAATCACAGGCTCCATAACATTCAATTGTAACTGCCCGGCTTCCGCAGCCATAGTAATGGTTAAATCATTACCAATCACCCGAAAGGCAATCTGATTGACCACTTCCGGAATCACCGGATTGATTTTTGCCGGCATGATCGAAGAACCTGCCTGTAATTCAGGTAAACGGATTTCAGCCAGACCTGTACGCGGCCCTGAGCTGAGCAAGCGCAAGTCATTACAGATTTTGGACAGTTTCACTGCCAGACGTTTTAAACTGCTCGACAAAATAATAAAGACGCCACAATCGCTGGTCGCCTCGACATAATCTGCCGCTCCTTTTAAAGGTAGACCTGTCAGGTGTGCCAAGATTTCCACTACCCGATTGGCATAGCCCGGCGGTGTATTCACTCCGGTCCCAATAGCAGTGGCGCCTAAATTGACTTCTAGCAATAACTGTCGCATCTGACCAATCAGCTTCAGGTCTTCTTTTAATAAGGTGGCAAATGCCCGGAATTCCTGTTCCATGGTCATCGGAACTGCATCTTGTAACTGGGTACGTCCCATCTTGATGACATATTCAAATTCGGCAGCTTTATGATCGATACAATCTATCAGCGCCTTGAGCACACTCAATAATTCATCCAGACTGCTATAGGTCGACAGACGCAAAGCCGTTGGATAGACATCATTGGTCGATTGCGAGGTATTGACATGATCATTTGGATGCAGAATGTGATAATCACCTTTCTGATGGCCCGACATTTCAAGGGTAATATTGGCGATCACCTCATTGGCATTCATATTGATGGAGGTTCCGGCACCGCCCTGATAAGGATCGAGTGGAAATGCCGCTTGCCACGCTTCCGGATGCTGAATCAATTCATCACAGGCATTTTGAATGGCATGACTGGTCTGCTCGGACAGTTTTTGAAAATGTAGATTGGCCTGTGCCGAGGCTTTTTTCACTTGGGCCAAAGCACGAATAAAATGCGTTTGTTGCCCCACCGCCAATCCGGAAATCTTAAAATTTTCGATGGCACGTAAGGTATGAATCCCATAATAGCTATGCAACGAGATTTGTTTTTCCCCCAATAAATCACGTTCAATGCGGGTCGGTTCGATTTGAAGCATATTGTCCACTAAAAAATACTCTTGGCGATGCACCGTATTTGGTGTGACATTAATATGAGCAAACAAATACAGGCCTAATAGAAAGACTTTAACCTAGATTTGCTACGATTTATTACCAATACGCTAAAGCTGTGAGTTTTGTAAAATTGTGTAAGTAACTGGCTAAAATTCAAATATTTTAATTATTTATTCAAAATTTCCACTTTCCCCCTGAATCCGACGTCGTATTGCCTTTTATCCGCTCAAGTTATTCCTGATTCAATTTCAGTGGATTACCATTATGTTTACAATAAGCACACATAAAAGCTGTGCAATTGTTACAGAGTGTAATTTTTAAACCATGCTTGAATCACCTCCTTGCAATCTCAGTACAAAAAATCATCTTGGACGATGATTTCCATATTTACAGGATGACCTGCCTATGACTTATTTAAACCCCACCCTGATTACCTTCATGTTTTATATTATCGCCATGATTGCAATCGGTTTATATGCTTATCGTGTCACCTCCAATTTTGACGAATATATTCTAGGTGGACGGAGTCTGGGCAGTGTCGTTACTGCACTTTCGGCGGGCGCATCGGATATGAGTGGCTGGCTGTTGATGGGTCTTCCGGGAGCCATTTACCTGTCTGGCCTGTCAGAAGTCTGGATTGCGATCGGTTTGATTATCGGTGCATGGCTGAACTGGTTACTCGTAGCAGGTCGACTGCGTGCCCATACTGAATATCAAAACAATGCCCTAACCTTACCGGATTATTTCACCAGCCGTTTTTCCGACCGTAAACGCATTTTACGGGTTTTGTCTGCCTTGGTGATTCTGGTGTTCTTTGCGATTTATTGTGCTTCGGGCATGGTCGCAGGTGCACGTCTGTTTGAAAGCCTGTTTGGCTGGGATTACACCACAGCGCTTGTGATTGGTGCGATGGCGACGATTCTCTATGTTTGTATTGGTGGCTTTTTGGCGATCAGCTGGACCGATACATTCCAGGCCGGTTTGATGATTTTTGCCTTATTGCTGACTCCGATCATTACCTTCTTGGCCCTGGGCGACAACAGCCAGCAAGTGAGTGTCATCCTTGAATCGGCTCGCCCACATGCCTCCAGTATGCTTGAAGGTTTAAGCACCGTTGCGATTATTTCCAGTCTGGCCTGGGGCTTGGGTTATTTTGGTCAGCCGCATATTCTGGTGCGTTTTATGGCAGCAGATTCGGTCAAAACCATTCCTGCTGCGCGCCGTATTGGCATGACCTGGATGATTCTATGCCTAGGCGGTGCAGTGGCTGCCGGTTATATCGGTATTGCCTACTTCAGTGTCAATCCCACATTGGCCTCGGTGGTGAATCAAAACCCTGAAACGGTATTTATGGAGTTGACCAAAATCCTGTTTAATCCGTGGATTGCCGGAATCATTCTGGCTGCTATTCTGGCAGCAATCATGAGTACCTTAAGCTGTCAGCTTCTAGTCTGTTCAACGACCTTGACCGAAGATTTATATAAGAGTTTCCTGCGTAAAAATGCCTCACAGAAAGAACTGATCTGGGTCGGTCGTGGCATGGTCTTGGTGATTGCCCTGATTGCCATTTCACTGGCGATTAATCCGAATAGTAAGGTTTTAGGACTGGTGGCTTATGCCTGGGCAGGTTTTGGTGCCGCATTTGGCCCACTGATTATCTTGTCGCTATTCTGGAAACGAATGACCCTCAACGGCGCGATTGTCGGTATGGTGGTCGGTGCCGTGACTGTAATTGTCTGGAAAAATTACATGGGTGATACCGGTCTGTATGAGATTATTCCGGGCTTTATTCTGGCTACCCTCAGCATTATCATCGTCAGTCTGCTGGATAAAGCACCTAGTGAAGATGTAGTACATCGTTTTGAAATGGCTAAAGCCGAGTATCAAAAAGAAATGGCAGAAATGGAAAAATAATCATCTTCTTACTTGAATATAAAAGGGACTGAATTGTCCCTTTTATATTTTTATCTTTTCGGATGAAGCGGTTGCGAATTATTTAGCTTTTCCCGGCATTTTCAGATGGATCTGCTGACTTTCTTTAATTACTTCCATCACCGGATAACTGCGCGTTTCTTTAATTCCGGGCAATTGCCACAAGATCTGACCTGAAATTTTCCGGAACTCGTCCATATTGGCACAGCGGATTTTCACCACAAAATCAAAACCGCCACTGATCATATGACACTCGATAATCTCAGGAATCTGCCGAACTGCATGGGAAAATTCATCTAAAACATTCGGTGTGGTTTTATCCAGTAAAATTTCAACAAAGACCACAAAACCATTATTCAACATTATTGGATTGAGGCGCGCTTCATAGCCCACAATAAAACCTTCCCGGGTCAGCTTTTGTACACGCGCCAAGGCTGCCGTAGGCGACAGATTGACCAGTTCAGCCAGTTTGATATTGGAGAGCTTGGCATCGGATTGCAATAAACCCAGTATACGAATATCTATACGGTCAAGGTTCAAATAAGGACTTGGCATTAAAATTATTCTCTAAAAAAAGCGAAAACTATAGTGATATATTCGTCAAATATTCTGTGATTATAGATTAAAACTCATTCACCTCAAAGAACTGATTGACGCAGTACAGGAAGTCACTATGCCAACCACTCTCCGCCCCGATTCAATTTTAGATGCGGCCCAGCACTCGAATTATATTACTGAATTTAAACATAAAAACCAATACGAAGAACGTATTAATACGGCATGGCGTCGTGCTGAAACTGAATGCGTCGAAGAGTTATTGGCCCATAGTGAAATTTCTTCCGAGATGAGTGACAAGATTCAGGCGCTTGCCTTTGATCTCGCACATTCCTTGCGTGAGCGCAAAAGTTCCACTGGGAAAGCCGGTATCGTACAGGGCTTATTGCAGGAATTTTCTTTATCTTCTCAGGAAGGCATTGCTCTGATGTGTCTGGCAGAAGCCTTGCTGCGGATTCCGGACAAAGCCACACGTGACCTGCTGATCCGAGACAAAATCAATCAAGGTAACTGGAAAGAACATTTGGGCCAGAGCCAGCTGATGTTTGTAAATGCAGCCGCCTGGGGATTGATGCTGACTGGCAAGCTGATGGAAACCCCGCAGCAAAAGAGCCTGTATAGCTTGTTGACTGGTCTTTTGGCACGCAGTGGCCGCAGGATTATCCGTAAGGCCGTGGATGTTGCCATGCGCATGATGGGCGAGCAGTTTGTCACGGGTGAAACCATTGATGAAGCCCTGAAAAATGCCGAACCGTTGGAAGAAAAAGGCTTTCGCTATTCCTATGACATGCTGGGTGAAGCAGCACTGACCGATCCGGATGCTGAACGTTATTATCAGGATTATCAGCAAGCCATTCATGCCATTGGTCAATCTTCGCAGGATAAGGATGTTTATGACGGGCCTGGCATTTCTATCAAACTCTCTGCGCTGCATCCACGTTATCAGCGCTCACAAATGGATCGCATGCATGATGAGCTCTATGCAAAAGTACTGAAACTCGCGGTCTTGTCCAAGCAATACAATATTGGTTTAAATATCGATGCTGAAGAAAGCGATCGCCTTGAAATTTCGCTGGAACTATTAGAACGCCTGTGTTTTGAACCGCAATTGCAGGACTGGAAAGGCATTGGCTTTGTGATTCAAGCCTATCAGAAACGCTGCTTCTATGTCGTGGATTACATCATTGATCTGGCGAAATGCAGCCAGAAACGCCTGATGATTCGTCTGGTCAAAGGCGCATATTGGGATAGCGAAATCAAAAAAGCCCAGATTGATGGAATGTCGGATTATCCAGTATTTACCCGTAAGGTGCATACCGATCTGTCTTATATTGCCTGTGCGCGTAAGCTTTTGGCTGAACCGGATTATATCTACCCGCAATTTGCCACACACAATGCACAAACAGTAGCGACGATCTATCAACTGGCGCAACCTGAGCAGTATTATGCCGGTCAATATGAGTTTCAATGTCTGCATGGCATGGGCGAACCGCTGTATGAAAATGTCGTGGGCGATCCATCGAAAAATAAACTGGGTATACCCTGCCGGATCTATGCGCCAGTCGGTAATCATGAAACTTTGCTGGCTTATCTGGTGCGCCGTTTACTGGAAAATGGTGCTAATACCTCCTTCGTCAATCGTATTGCCGACAAGACTTTAAACATTGAGGATTTGATTGAAAATCCTCAACAAACGATTTTAAAGGCATCAAAACAGGAAAACGTATTGGGAGCCAAGCATCCTCATATTCCATATCCGCAAGATCTTTATGCCGATGCACGCATTAACTCTTCAGGACTCGATTTGGCCAATGATGCTGAACTCCGTGTTTTAAATGAAGTCGCCTCCAGTCTGGCAAATACGCAATTTCAGGCAGCTGCTATGGGAACGGCGTTTACAGTTATCGATACAAGCAACGTAGTGCAAATCATTAATCCAGCACACCATCAGGATGTGGTCGGTACGGTCTATGAAGCAACTTCTGAACAGGCCGAAATTGCACTCACTCAAGCAGTTAATGCACAAAGTTTCTGGGCCAATCTGCCAAAAAATGAGCGTGCTGCCTGCCTGAATAAAGCCGCAGAACTGATGGAACAGCGTTTGCTTCCGCTCATGGTTCTTCTTTCTCGCGAAGCAGGTAAAACCTATGCCAATGCGATTGCCGAAGTACGTGAGGCGGTAGATTTCTTGCGTTACTATGCAGCTCAAGTTTTGGATCTCAGTGACAATGTACAGATCCAGCCTTTAGGTACTGTACTATGTATCAGTCCATGGAACTTCCCGCTGGCGATTTTTACCGGTCAGATTTCAGCAGCGCTGGTCGCTGGCAATACCGTGATTGCCAAACCGGCTGAACAAACACCGCTCATTGCAGCACAAGCCGTACAGATTTTATGGGAAGCCGGCATTCCGCAGGATGTGTTACAGCTATTGCCGGGCCGTGGTGAAACCATTGGTGCACAGCTCAGTGCAGATCCACGTATTCAGGGCATCATGTTTACCGGTTCCACCGAGGTCGCCCAAATTCTACAAAAAACCGTGGCAGAACGAATAAACCAGTTTGGAGAAAGCGTCACCCTGATTGCTGAAACCGGTGGTCAAAATGCCATGATTGTGGATTCATCCGCCCTGACTGAACAAGTAGTGCTGGATGTGGTGAGCTCTGCCTATGACAGTGCCGGTCAACGTTGTTCTGCCCTGCGTGTCCTCTGTGTTCAGGAAGATAATCTGGAGGCTGTTCGCAATATGCTCAAAGGTGCCATGCAACAGTTGCGCGTTGGCAATCCGGTTTTGCTTAAAACCGATATTGGTCCAGTGATTGATGCAGAAGCCCAGCAAAATATCCAAAAGCATATTGAGCAGATGCGCAGCAAAGGTCATAAAGTTCATCAGTTGATGTTTAATCAGGACCAGACTGAATTAACTCCAGGAACATTCATTGCGCCGACCCTGATTGAACTGCCAAATCTGGACGATCTAGAACGTGAAGTATTTGGTCCGGTGCTGCATCTAATTAGTTATAAATATGGTGAACTGGAACAGTTGTTAGATCAGATCAACAGTAAAGGCTATGGCCTGACCATGGGCTTGCATACGCGTATTGATGAAACCATGCAAACCGTGATTGCACAGGCCGAAGTCGGCAACCTGTATATTAACCGCAATATCGTTGGTGCGGTCGTGGGCGTCCAGCCCTTTGGTGGTGAAGGTCTGTCCGGCACCGGCCCGAAAGCGGGTGGCCCGTTGTATATCTATCGTTTAATGCATCAAGTATCCGAGAAAAAACTGGCTCAGCCTTATGCAGCTCAAGCTGAGCCAGCACTTGTTGAACATAAACTTGTTCAGGAGTTTAAAGCCTGGGTAGCTAAAACTTTCCCAACTTTATCTTTAAAAGCGCCTATGCAAATTGCGACTGGTCAAAGCTTTAGCCTGCAAGGCCCAACTGGCGAGGAAAATCAATACATGATCTTGCCACGTGAAAGCGTTCTCTCCTTAGCACATAGGGATCAAGACCAGATTCAGCAAATTCTGGCGATTTTATCGGTTGGCAGTCGTCCTGCGGTACTGGCAAACAATACTTTTATTCTGAAATATTTACCAACCATGCCAGCCGCGGTTAGCAAGCAATTTAAAGTGGTCCGGGATATTGAAACAGGTGTATTTGAGGCCGTCCTGCATCATGGTGACACTACTGAACTGATTGACTTGCAGAAACGCATTGCAACACGCCAAGGTCCAATTATTGGTATCACCCATTTAACTTCGGGCAACTATGATATTCCGGTCGAGCGATTTGTGATTGAACGCGCGATCAGTATCAACACGGCGGCGGCAGGCGGAAATGCCAGCTTGATGACGATGGATAATCTCTAAATCAGTCCAATCATCTCATCATTTTTAGCTTAAATCTTTCCTCTTGATGGCCAAACCTCTCTCCTCAGAAGGTTTGGTCTTTTTTATGTAGCTTTTAAAGCGACTCAACTACAATAGGCTTAGGCAGATCGGCAATTTTTTGCTACCATTTGCGCTTTAAAATATTTGCGATTTCTTACTGCATATGACTTCATCTTATCAGCAACAACTTGAAGCCAAAATTGAACGCATCAGCGCTCAGTTTGCCGAATATCAACCACCTGCTTTAGAAGTATTCCAGTCTCCTGAAAAATATTTCCGCATGCGTGCTGAATTCCGGATCTGGCATACTGAAGATGATCTGTTTTATGCCATGTTTGAACGTGACGAGAACAACAATAAAAAAGTGATTCGGATTGATGAGTTTCCAATTGCAGACCGCAGTATTAATGACTTGATGCCGCAACTACTGGCAGCATTCAAGGCAGATGCCAATCTGGGTCATCGTTTATTTGAAGTCCATTTTCTGGCGACGTTAAGTGGTCAGGTTCTGGTATCCCTGATTTATCACCGCAAGCTGGATGAAAGCTGGGAACCTGCAGCAAAAGCACTGGCGGAAAAACTGAATATTAAACTGATTGGCCGAAGCCGGGGCCAGAAATTCGTCCTGACTGATGAATATGTGGTGGAAGAGCTATCGGTCTTTGATCGTCGCTATAAATACAAGCAGATCGAAAGCAGCTTCACTCAGCCGAATGCACAAGTTTGTCAAAAAATGCTGGAATGGGCATGTGATGCAGCGGAACAATCAGATAAAGATTTGCTGGAACTCTACTGTGGCAATGGGAACTTTACCCTGCCGCTTTCGACCAAATTCCGCCGTGTTTTGGCCACTGAATTAGCCAAATCTTCAGTTTATGCAGCTGAGTGGAATATTGAGCAGAACCAGATTGAAAATATTCAGGTTGCGCGTCTGTCTGCCGAAGAATTCACTCAAGCCTATAATGGCGAACGTGTTTTCCGTCGTTTGCAGGAAGCACAAATTGACATTTCGACTTATGATTTTGATACGGTATTTGTCGATCCACCGCGTGCTGGTATTGATGATGAAACCTTGAAACTGTTACAGCGTTTCCAGCGTATTATTTACATTTCTTGTAATCCAGATACCTTATATGACAATCTGAAACAGTTGTCTCAAACGCATAGAATCAGCAAGTTCGCCATGTTTGACCAGTTCCCGTATACGCACCATGTTGAGACGGGTGTCTTATTGGAAAAAGTATAAAGACTTTGTTTCAATTTATTATATTGTTACAAAAATGGAGCTTTTTGAAGCTCCATTTTTTATATTACAAATCATGTATTTAATAATGAATATTGACTTGTACAGCAAGAAATATCGTTAGACCTTCGGGCTTCAATCGGAAATTTTCTAGCCTGACTGCTGCTTTTATCACATAGGTCCTATTGCTTTATTTATTTAATTGGCTATATTTCACTCTATGTTAGGTTGTTGTATGAAGGCTCTATGAGTTTTTGGCAAAAGTTGTTTTCTAATGAACAACACAATGAACACAAGAATCAAATTGCTTGTGTTGAAAATGATTGCTCTTGCAAGACAAATGAACAGCTTCTTGAAGCACTTTCTAAAGCCACTGATGAAGAAATCATCATCGGAATTAAAAAGGTTCTGGTATCTCGCGGCTATAGCCGTAAAGAACTGAATGAACTTCAGCACTTGCCATTGCAGTAATCGGCCAAGGTTACAGCCGTATAAAGAAAGCACTTGCGTAGTCAGGTGCTTTTTTTATGCTTGAAAGTTTATAGTTGAAGGGTTTGGTCTTCTCTATTTCAGCATAGTTTATTAACTCCAACTTTAAAACTTCAGAGATCAGGCAGGAAAACTCTAAACAACTCATTTGATCCCCTTTGATTTGAAGAAATGTTAAGGCTTGCTTAGGCTATTTAAAACCTTTATCAGAAGAATATGTTCTAAATTCTGCTTTCTTTAAATCCCTTTAAATTTGGCTTAATAACTCTTCAATTCTGATCTGAAACTCAGGCAAGGCATCGATTAATTTAGCAAAACACAGTACACTTCCTATTAAACGACAATGCTTTTTAAATGGCTTAATTCTGATATGCAACAGACTAAACGGTTTCCCATAGGCGCACACCTTATGGTTAAACATTTCGGTTATACCCATCATGGGATTTACGCCGGACGTGGTCGTGTCATTCATTATTCCGGCTTTGCGCATTTATTCAAGAAACGCCCCATTGAAATCACCTCGATTGAAAAATTCAGTCATGGCAAACCGATTCATATGCAGCATTATGACTCGGCAAAATATAAAGGTCGTAAAGTGGTGCGCCGCATGCGGTCCAGAATGCATGAAAATAACTATCATCTGATTATTAATAATTGCGAACATTTGTGTACCTGGGCCATTACCGGCGTAGAAAGCAGCCCGCAAGTGATTTATATGATGAATCGTCTGACCACGATTGGTTATATCAGCTCGATGATGAGTTTTATGAACAGCATGTTCCTGACCCTGACCACCACCAGTTTCGCATTGGCGCTGTACATCAAGAAGAAGCTCAGAGATAAAGCCAATCTGCGTTTGCAACAATACCGTGAATTGCAAGATCAGGCTAAAACTAAAGTGTCAGACCTGACTAATTTTAAACATCGTTAATTCAAAGCCTAGTCTACCGATAAATGATGAGCAGGAAAGGTTGAGGCCGTGTTTACATTTTGATGATGTCGATAAGGAATTAGGTTAAATAGCCTTTTTTGGCTTGAATCGCTTCAGGTAGTGCTTTGCCTAAAGAGCTTAGGGTTTCCCGCTCTACCAGTCGTACAATTGAATCTAGCGGCAGATCATTGTCTTGTAGACCAAAGGGTTCTTCCAGCTCCGCACTAAGCTCATCCAGCCCGAGTAGCATATAAGCAATCAATCCCACTAAAATTGGTGTCCACAGTCCCAAATTCGCCTGTAAACTGAAAGGTAAGATAAAGCAAAAAGAATAAACCGCACGATGCAACAGCACCGAATAAGAAAATGGTAATGGCGTTGACAAAATCCGGTCACAACCGGCCTGAATATCTCCCAAGGCCACAGTATGCTGATTCAGGTTATTATAAATAATATCGCTGATCTTGCCCTGTTTATATTGCTGTACCAGTTCTTTTTGCATCTGTTCCAGCACCCATTGTGATGGATTGATTTGCATGGGCAATTGCTCAAATGACTTGGGTGCAAAACCGGTCGTGGCTTTATAAGCCTGAATGCTAGGCGTTTGCTGTCTCAGCCGGTCCCGCAATAGATAAGTAAACAGCATCATGCGATACAATAAGATTTCACGGGTTTGCTCATCTAGCACATGGCTGTCACGGCATAAATGACGCGTGGTTGCAATCAACGCACCCCAAAGCTTGCGCCCTTCCCACCAGCGATCATAGCAGGCCGTATTTCTAAAACTCAGAAAGATCGAGAGAATGACACCAAAGATGGTAAAGCCAATTGCCGGGACAGCAGGAAGGCTCACGAAATGCGCCTGACTCAAATACACCAGCAAAGCGGAAATAAAAACCACCAAGATTAATGCGGGCAGCACCTTGGGCAGAATCGTTCCCTGCCAGGCAAACAGTAACCCCAAACTATTATTCTTATCACGCACAATCATGCAATTTTCCCTGCTGTATTGAAAAAGCCCAACCAGAGTTGGGCTTTTTACATTCTGACTTAAACCAGCTTATTTGCCTGGTTTAAAGCTGTCCTTAAGATCCAGAATACGGTTAAATACCGGTTTTTCGCTGGAATGATCATATTGATCTGCCACGAAATAACCTTCACGCTCAAACTGGAAACGATCCTCCGGCTGAGCTTGCGCTAATGCAGGCTCAATCACGGCCTGAACCACCTTCAATGATTCAGGGTTCAGGTTTGCCAAGAAGTCATCACCCACTTCTGGATCAGACTCCGTAAACAGACGGTCGTAAATACGCACTTCTGCAGGAACGCCTTTTGTCGCAGATACCCAGTGAATCACACCTTTGACCTTACGACCTTCAGGATTTTTACCCAAAGTTTCAGGATCAATCGAACATTTCAGCTCAACCACTTCGCCATTTTCATCTTTAATGACTTCGTCGCATTTGATCACATAGGCATGACGTAAACGGACTTCACCACCTGGAATCAAACGTTTAAAGCCTTTTGGTGGCTCTTCTTCAAAGTCTTTACGGTCAATATACAGCTCAGTCGTCAATGGAATAACGCGCTCGCCCATATCGACATTCGGATGACGTGAATGGGTCAGGTCCATATCGGCTGGCAAGTTGGTTAAAGTCACTTTTAATGGATTTAACACCGCCATACCACGAGCTGCGGTATTTTCCAGAGACTGGCGAATACAGTATTCCAGCATGGCTACATCGACGATACTGCCATCAACTTTCGATACACCAACACGTTGACAGAAATCACGCAGACCTTCAGGCGTGAAACCACGACGGCGCATACCCACTACAGTTGGCATACGTGGATCATCCCAGCCCTGAACATAGCCACCTTCAACCAGCTTACGCAATTTGCGTTTTGAGGTGATGGTATAGTCCACATTTAAACGGCTAGATTCGTACTGACGTGGCACGGATGGTGATTTAACTTTTGCCACTACCCAATCATAGAACGGACGGTGATCCTGGAATTCCAAAGTACAGAGTGAATGCGTAATGCCTTCAATCGCATCAGAAAGTGGATGCGCATAGTCATACATTGGATAAATTTTCCATTTATCGCCAGTCTGATGATGCGCTGAATGCAGGATACGGTACAAAATCGGATCACGCATATGCACGTTCGGTGAAGTCATATCGATCTTGGCACGTAAAACTGCCTGACCTTCTGCATATTCACCGCTGCGCATTTTCTCAAAACGCTCCAGGTTTTCTGCAACCGTTGCATCGCGTTGTGGCGAGTTTTTACCTGGCTCAACGAAATTACCACGGTTTAAACGAATCTCTTCCGGACTTTGCAAATCCACATAGGCATCGCCCTGCTCAATCAGCTGAACTGCCCAGGTATAAAGTTGATCAAAATAGCTTGATGCATAACGCGGCTCACCTTCCCACTGGAAACCCAGCCATTTCACATCATTGGCAATACCATCCACATACTCCTGCTCTTCGGCATCTGGGTTGGTATCATCAAAACGCAGGTTACACACACCTTTAAATTCTTCAGCAATACCAAAGTTCAAGCAAATTGCTTTCACATGGCCAATATGTAAATAGCCATTCGGCTCAGGCGGAAAACGCGTCACCACCTGTTGAGTACGACCAGCGGCTAAATCATCAGTAATGACCTGACGTACAAAGTCCAAGCCTGGTTGTTGTTCTTGCTGCTGCACTGAATCGACTGCATTGTTCTTTTGGGTCGGGTTCTCGGGCAGAGATGTCACAACATCATTTGGCTTCATGATCAATCATTCACTTCTAAAGTTAAAAAGGGATTAACGAATATTTCATCGTACAAGTTGTACGTATATTCATTATCAAAGTTCCTTAGTTTAACTATAGGTGATTAATCTCTCAACCGCTAACTACGGTATTTGATTTCAATTCACTCATTTTAAAAAGTGAAAATACAGCAAGCTGCCCAAAACTAAAATATCAACACTTTACGAAACTGGAAAATGATTCAATTTGTACCTAACCCGAAATATAACGCCCTGTCTGGCAGCAATTGAAATGCCTTGATAAATCAACGTATAAATAAGGTATTATTTTTATGCTTTTAACAAAGAAAATAATGTTTTTACTTGCCTTGTCGAATGTAGTTTGCTTATGCTTCACTCATTCAGAAAAAACCATGGCACTCGTCCATGATCAGGAGATTACACAATGAGTTTTCCTCAAGTCGAATTAAACACCAATAAAGGTCGTATTGTTCTAGAACTCAATGCTGAAAAAGCACCTAAAACCGTAGCTAACTTTTTAGAATACGTACGTGACGGTTTTTATGACGGCGTAATTTTCCACCGTGTTATTGATGGTTTCATGATCCAAGGCGGCGGCATGGATGAAAACTTCAAGGAAAAAGCAACACGTGATGCAATCGAAAACGAAGCAGACAACGGCTTGACCAATGACGAAGGTACGATTGCAATGGCGCGTACTCAGGCACCGCACTCTGCTTCTGCTCAGTTCTTCATTAACGTGAAAAACAACTCATTCCTTAACCACTCTGGCAAAACTGCTCAAGGTTGGGGTTATGCGGTATTTGGTAAAGTGGTTGAAGGTATGGACGTTGTGAACGAAATCAAAAACGTACGTACTGGCAACCGTGGCTACCACGCTGACGTTCCTCTAGAAAATGTAGTAATCGAATCTGCAAAAATCATTTCTGAATAAGTTTAAATCCTCCCTAACCCTCCTTTAATAAAGGAGGGAATCACCTTTTATCAAAATAAGGTTTTCCTCCCTTTTTCAAAGGGAGGTCGGGAGGGATTAAATTAAACAAGGGAAAGATTCGTGATCTATCTGTTTATCTCAGATTTACATTTGTCACCTGATCACCCTCGACTTGTTCGGGGGTTTTTAGATTTATTAACTGAGTATCAAGATCAAAATACCCAACTGTATATTTTGGGTGACTGGTTCAATGCCTGGATTGGTGATGATTATACGTCTCCGTGGCTGGACGAGATTGTCACTGGATTAAAACAGTTTACTCAGGCTGGGAATCAAGTCTATTTTCAGGCCGGCAACCGGGATTTTGTCTTAGGAAGTAAATTTTTAGCTCGATTTGGCGGGCAGCTTCTTCCCGAAATCGATCAGCTAATCATTGCCGGAACACATTTTCGCCTGGAACATGGCGATGCCCTATGTACCGATGACGTCTCCTATCAGCGTTTTAAAAAGATTATTCGTCATCCCTGGCTACTTGGCTTCTTAAGAAAAACCCCTCTCTCATTTCGAACCAGACTAGCCAACCGCTTTCGTCAACAAAGCCATCAGGCACAACAGTTTAAAAGCTATGAAGTGATGGACGTCAACCCACATGCAGTTGAGCTGGCATTACAGGATGTAGATGTACTGATCCATGGTCATACGCATCGCGCAGCCATTCATCAGTTAGCCCAGAAAAGAAGAATTGTACTAGGCGACTGGAAAGAAGACAGTGCAGAGATTCTGGAAATTCAGGAAGATCAAAGTTTTGATACCCTGAAACTAAAAAAGTGGCGATATTAATCAGCCACTTTTTACGATATTGATTTGCTTAACACAGACGATAAAGCTGGTTTACCCCAGTATAGAAACTTTTACCATCGAGATTGAACTGAAATTCCTCACCCGTTGGCAATTGAATCATTTTACCGACCTCAACCCAGATAAAACCGTCCATTGTATTTTGCTTGCGCTTTAATGGAACCAGTTTCACGTTAATTTCATTGCCATCAGCGGCAGTGGCAATATGCCATTCATTGATTTTGATCAAAATATTTACTCACACGATATGAGCTTTTTGTGACTATATGGAGAGAGATTAATAACAACCTAGTTTACATAATAGTTCTATGGTTAGTAGATCTTATTTGAGTTCAAATACTTGAACTAAAAAGTACATCACAATCAGCTTAAAATAATAATAGAAGCAAGAACAGTACTTGCTTGAAGTGCAACCAGTGTAAGCTATTTATCCAGCAAAAGCAAAATTACATTGTAATGACAATAGAATGGGATTTTTAAGAACTTTTTTCATGCTTTGTTAATTATTAGGCTTTTGATTTTTATGATCTAAAATTCATTTTAACGTTACTTCATTTCCGTTGATAAACAAAACCTGTCTTTAAATACCTTAAAATCAATATTAGAGACATGAAACTCAGCCCGAGGTACAGCAAGTTCCACTCTCCCGTCTTTTGATAATTTAGGATCAAGAGAATAGCATTTAAGGCTACAAACAGTACGTGAATCATAAAAAAGGCTTGTTGCACTCGTCTAGTTTTTTGCTGACGTTGGTTCTCTAAGATGTTCTGCTGTTCTTGTAAAAATTGTTCTGCATCTTGAAGGTTCATTATGATTTTCTTATGGCTGAATGAATAGCTCATCTAAAGAATTTCCGGTTAAAAATAAACTAAAAATCTAAGCAAGCTATTCATTCAGAATCTCTTGTTGATTAATAACCGCTAGTCGGATTAATCACATTGATATCCTTTTTATATTTCCCCAATAGATCACGCAAGGAATTCATCAAAACACTGGTATCTACGCCCACTGCTACAAACTCAGTGCCAAGTTCGATATATTTTTGCGTCACTTCATGCTGGGTTGACAGAATTCCTGCAGCTTTGCCTGCAGAACGAATCCGCTGGATTGCATCAATTACAGCTTTTTGTACTTCAGGATGATTCGGATCACCTTGATAACCCATAGTGGCAGATAGATCAACGGCGCCAATAAACACGCCATCAATCCCGTCGATCTGAAGAATAGCATCCAGATTTTCAAGTCCTGTGACCGATTCAATCTGGATTAATAAACAGATTTCTTCATGTGCCGTCTGATAATAATTTGGAATGCTGTTCCAGCGGGTGGCACGTGCCAGTGCAGCACCAACGCCACGAATTCCTTCAGGCGGATAACGGACTGCCTTGACCATAAGTTCGGCCTGTTCCACGGTTTCTACCATCGGAATCAACAGCGTTTGTGCACCGATATCGAGGAGCTGCTTGATCAATTGCACGCTGCCAATAGGCGGTCGTACCACTGCTTGCGAGGGATAAGCAGCAATACTTTGCAGTTGCGACAAAGTCGTTCTCAAATCGCTAGGCGCATGTTCACCATCAATCAGTAGCCAGTCATAGCCTGCATTTGCCGCAATCTCGGTTCCATAGGCATCGGCCAGTCCAATCCATAAGCCGATTTGCTGCTGGGTTTTCAGTTTGTGTTTAAAGTAATTGGTGACTTGCATCCGCTAACCTATTTGCATGTTGCCGGCGATGTCTCTTATTAAACGCTTCTCGCTTAAAAGTGCCAATAGACAAAAACTGGGTTTTAATCTGATTTAACTCTAAGTTTTGCTTGAATCCAGCTCAAGATCATTTCAGAACAGGCTTTGCCTGATGCTTTTTTATTGTAATAATCAGGGGATGTGAAAAATGTATATATTTAAAACTTCTACTCGCTGTTTATTTAAAAAGATTGGAGTCCATTGATGGATTTACTCAAGATCACACAGACCCGCTATACCACTAAAGCCTATGATCCTAGCAAGAAAATCCCAGCAGAACAGTTTGAACGCTTGTTAGAAATTTTGCGTCTGGCACCCTCTTCGATCAATATTCAGCCTTGGCATTTTTTTATTGCCGATCATGATGCCGCCAAACAGCGCATTGCCAAAGCCTTGGTTGGTACTTATGCCTACAATGCACCCAAAGTTCTGGATTCTTCACATACCATTTTATTCTGCACCAAAGCCGATATTAATGAGTTGCATCTAGAAAACTTATTGAACCGCGATGATCTCAGTGGCCGTTTTAAAGATGAATCAGCCAAAGAAGGTCAGAAAAATACCCGTGCAGGTTATATTCATTATTATCGTAATGAAAAAGGTGATATTCAGCGTTGGGCTGAAAACCAGACCTTCATTGCACTCGGTCAAATGCTCTTGGCTGCCGGAATTGAAGGGGTTGATGCCACACCAATTGGCGGCTTTGACGAAGAGATGATTAGTGAAGAATTACAACTTGCAGAACAGGGTTTGATCCCTTCTGTATTGCTGACTTTAGGCTATCGCAGTGAAAATGATTTCAATGCCAAACTCCCTAAATCACGTCTTGCCGCTGAAGATATTTTCACCAAACTGTAAGGAATTTATGCTATAAAAGGGGTCAAGCGCCCCTTTCCATGTCAATTCGGGCCTATTTTTTGCTTTATTTAATTTACATCTAATAGAATAACAATAGAGGTCATCTATGTCGCTCCTTACATCCAAATCCCTGAAATTTGAATGCCATCATTGCGATAAAATTTATCTCCAGCACTATAAAGAGCAACAGCATCGTTATCCGCACTGTCCAGACTGCCAACAGTCCGGTTTATTGCTTGGACTGGCCGAAGCAGGTGACCTGCTCCGACATCCGATTGAATTTGCATCCTCTTATGTCAAGCAGACATTGCATAAGCTAGGCAAATCACACTAGTCAAGCCTAGCAGTAATCCTAGAGTACTTGCAGGTTTGAGCCGTTCTTTAAAGAATACCAGACCTGCTATCACACCAAATACCACCACCAGAATATTCATGCCAGCAAAGACGATCGCAGGTGAATCCTTAAGCAGCATATGGGCTTTGACATAGAAAGCAATATTGGCAAAATTCAGGAAACCCAATAACAGACCAGCGCCGATATTCTGCATCGAGCCCAAGCTTTTATATTTGATTAACAGATAGCCCATCGAAATGATCAGGGCACAAACAAACATTAGATTCAGCGCCACCGCGAATTGGAGGCCCAGACTGGTTGTATATTTCAACAATACATCAATCAGTGCATAACCGACCCAGACCAAGCCCAGATACAACATTCCCTGACTGCCCTGTCCTGTACTTTGTCGATGTGAAAACAGGATGCACAGCACTGCTCCAATACCTAAAGCGATCCCAAGTATTTTCAGCTGATTAAACTGTTCCTGAAAAATGAAATAGGCTGCAGCCAGTGACAAAACTACAGAAAGTCGCTGGGCAATTTCGGTTTTTAAAATTCCAGCCGTTTGCAAAGCCTTGGCCAAAAACAGAAATACGCTCGGAAGCAAAATACCCAGAGCCAGAATAAGCAACCAAGGCGTCTGAGACATTGAAATATGCTGAATATCAGGCTTAAACCAGAAAAAACACAAGAGACTGGCTGTCATATAGTTCCAGCTAATCATGTGTATCGGACTCAAGCCCTTATTTTTGGCGACTTTTAATAATATTGAGACCGCAACGCTGCATAGCGCTGCTGCGAAAATCAGTTCCATATGCTGCTCTTATTCTTGATATTTATGAGTCTACAAAAAAGCCCACATTTGCAGTGGGCTTTTTTTATAAATGATTCACTGGGAATTATTTATAGTGTGACACCATTTTCTCTAAAGAAATTGGGCGAATCTTGTCTGCATTACCTGCAGTACCAAAAGCTTCGTAACGATCGATACAGATTTGCTTCATTGCTTCTACAGTTGCGCTGAAGAATTTACGTGGATCGAATTCGCTTGGTTTTTCTGCCATCATACGACGCATTGCACCGGTAGATGCTAAACGCAAGTCAGTATCGATGTTGATCTTGCGCACGCCGTGTTTGATCGCTTCAACCAGCTGCTCAACAGGAACACCATAAGTTTCCTTGATATCGCCGCCATACTGGTTAATCACTGCCAACCATTCTTGTGGCACAGAGCTTGAACCGTGCATGACAAGATGCGTGTTTGGAAGTGCTGCGTGAATTTCTTTAATGCGGTCAATCGCCAGAATATCACCTGTAGGTGGGCGCGTGAACTTGTACGCACCGTGTGAAGTACCTACTGCAATTGCAAGCGCATCAACATTGGTATCAGCAACGAAGCTACGCGCTTCTTCAACTGAAGTCAGGAGTTGAGAATGATCCAGTACGCCTTCTGCGCCTACGCCATCTTCTTCACCCGCCATACCTGTTTCAAGGCTACCCAAACAACCGATTTCACCTTCAACAGATACGCCACACGCATGTGCCATTTGAACTGTACGGCGAGTTACATCAACGTTATATTCGTATGAAGTTGGGGTTTTGCCATCTTCACCAAGCGAGCCGTCCATCATGACTGATGAAAAACCAAGCTGGATTGAACGCTGGCAAATGTCAGGGCTGGTTCCGTGATCTTGGTGCATTACCACTGGAATATGTGGCCATTCTTCAATTGCAGCCAGAATAAGGTGACGCAAGAACGGAGCGCCTGCATATTTACGCGCACCCGCAGATGCTTGTACGATTACAGGTGAATTGGTTGCATCTGCTGCAAGCATAATTGCACGCATTTGTTCTAAGTTGTTTACGTTAAATGCTGGTACGCCGTAAGCATGTTCGCCGGCGTGATCCAAGAGCTGGCGCAATGAAATAAGAGCCATAATATCCTCCCAGTGAATGCCACATATTCTACATGTTCAAAGGTTTCAATTCAGCAACAAATAACACTATTTAAAAAAAATCCCTGCTTTTGCAGGGATTTTGTGTCACATGGACTGGATTAAGGTGCTACAGGCTCGGAAGTCGCTGCAACTGACGCATCTGCAGTGGCTGCATCTGCTGGTGCATTGGCAATTTCAGCTGGAATATCGGTATTCTTTTCATCTAAAACTGGCTGGTCAATGGCATCAATGGCGGCTTGCTGTTCTGGAGTTACAGCCTGATCTGCCACTGCTGCCGAGCTTTCTGCTTCAGCTTCTGGTGCACTTTCCTGTTTGGCACAAGCAGTGAGGGCTAAAGATGCGGCTAATAATACTGCTAGAGTTAACTGTTTCTTCATCACGTATTCTCGTCATTTGGTGATTTAATGACTGCATCTTATGACAGATTTATTGCATTTTAATGACGAAGCCATGAAGGGTAAATTTTCACTGTCAAAAAAATGACATAAAAAAAAGCTGGCACTGGGCCAGCTTTTTTAGCTCAAGACATGCAATTAAGCACGTTCTAGAAGTACTGCAACCGCCGGCAGGGTTTTGCCTTCAACGAATTCAAGGAATGCACCGCCACCCGTCGAGATATAGCCAATCTTGTCAGCTACTTCATATTTATCAATCGCAGCAAGCGTGTCACCACCACCCGCGATCGAGAAACCTTCCGATTCAGCAATCGCTAAAGATAAAGTTTTAGTCCCTTCACCGAATTGATCTACTTCAAATACGCCTACCGGGCCATTCCAAAGAATGGTTTTAGAGGTTTTCAGGATTTCTGCAAATGCTTTCGCAGTTTCCGGACCAACGTCTAGAATCATGTCGTTATCAGCAACATCTGCAACGTTTTTCACCGTTGCTTTCGCAGCAGCCAATGAACCCAGGAAATCTTCAAAGTTGATTTCAGAGGCATCTGCAACCACAACATCAGTAGGAAGCGGAACTGATACTTTTGCAGCAATGGCTTTTGCTGTATCGATCAGATCTTTTTCACACAGTGATTTGCCCACGTTATAACCTGCTGCAGCAAGGAACGTATTAGCAATACCACCACCCACGATCAATTGATCACAGATATCAGAAAGTGAAGTCAAAACGTCAAGTTTGGTAGAAACTTTAGAACCCGCAACAATTGCCACCATCGGCTTTTCTGGAGTTTTCAGTGCACGGCCAAGCGCATCAAGTTCAGCTGCCAATAAAGGACCTGCTGCTGCAACTTTCGCTAAACGTGCTACACCTTCAGTAGAGGCTTCAGCACGGTGCGCTGTACCAAAGGCATCCATTACAAATACATCACACAGCGCTGCATATTTTGCCGCAAGTTCAGGATTATTTTTCTTCTCACCGACGTTAAAACGACAGTTTTCAAGCAGAACCACCTGGCCTGGCTGAACATCAACGCCATCTAAATAGTCAGTAAACAGTTTCACTTCTTGACCCAAAGCTTCAGTCAAGTAAGCCGCTACAGGAGCAAGTGACTGTTCAACTTTAGGCTCACCTTCAACCGGACGACCCAGATGAGAATACACCATTACTGCAGCGCCTTTTTCTAATGCTGCTTTAATCGTTGGCAATGCTGCACGAAGACGCGCATCGCTGGTGATCACACCATTTTTAACAGGAACGTTTAAATCTTCACGGATCAGAACACGTTTACCTGCTAAATCGAGGTCAGTCATACGCTGAAAGTTCATGTAGAGCTCACTTTATAGATATTAAAACCAGGCGATTTTAAATGATTATGCAGAAAAAGGTTAGCATCTTTTGCAGAAAACATTATGAATGCCAAAGTTTTGTTATGATAGAAAAAAGCCTCTTTTAGATTCAGTCCCTATGTCGATACATCCTGATCCAAATCTTAACCGTTTGAACGTGTTAGGTGAGCCTTTGTCCAGCTGTTGCTTCGATCCGATTACCGGTTATTTCCGCAATGGCTTTTGCCATACTGCGACCACTGATCTGGGCCAGCACACGGTTTGCGCGCAAATGACTTCAGAATTTCTGAATTTTTCCCAAAAAGTCGGTAATGACCTGATTACGCCTTTGCCTGAGCTGGACTTCCCGGGCCTGCAACCGGGCGATTTCTGGTGTATCTGTGTGACGCGCTGGGTCGAAGCCTATGAAGCAGGTCAAGCACCTCCAATCAAGCTGCAAGCCTGTCACAAAGCTGTTCTGGCTTATGTACCATTAAATATTCTTGAGGAATATGCTGTCTAATGAGTTCTGTACAGATTATTTTGGCATCATCCAGTCAAACCCGCAAAGCGCTGATGGATCGTCTGCATATTGATTACGTTTCCATGGTACCGGATATTGATGAATCTCCTCGCGGGGAAAATCACGCAGATGATCTGGCACAACGACTGGCTTTCGAAAAAGCCAGATATATTGCCGAACAAAATCCAGAAGCGATTGTAATCGGCTCAGATCAGGTGGCATGGCGTGAAGGTGCACCGGATATTTTTATCGGCAAACCCTTAACGACTGAAAAAGCTATTCGCCAGCTGCAAGCCAACTCGGACAAGATTGTCTATTTCAGTACGGCGCTCAGTGTGCAGCAGCTATCGACCGGTTTTGAACAAAGTCTGGTCGAACACTATAAAGTCAAGTTTCGCAAACTGTCTCAGGCCGAAATCGAGCGCTATATCGAAATTGAACAACCCTTGCAATGTGCAGGCAGCTTTAAGTGCGAAAGCCTCGGTATCAGCCTGTTTGAAGAAATGATCGGACAAGATCAGACTACGCTGATGGGCATGCCGATGATCAAGCTCTGTCATATTCTTCGTGAATTAAAAATTTTGGTTCCTTAATCTCTCCCTTTAAATTCAGGCTGTACTCTATGTCTCAACCTTTAGACGTATTAGGCGGTATGACCGCTGAACAATTCCTTAGCGAATACTGGCAAAAGAAACCTTTACTGGTGCGTAATGCGATGCCTGAAATCGCCAGTTTGCTTGAACCCAATGATGTGATGGAGCTTGCGCTTGAAGAACATGTCACTGCCCGTCTCATCAAGCAAAAAGACCGTGATCCGAATCAGTGGAGCGTAAAATCTTCGCCTTTGCTTAAGGCCGATTTCCAGAAGATGCCCAAGCTCTGGACGCTTTTGGTTCAGGCTGTAGATCACTATTCATTTGACCTATCGGCACTTTGGAAAAAACTCCCATTTATTCCACAATGGCGTCGCGATGACATCATGGTGTCTTATGCACCGCAAGGCGGCTCAGTGGGCAAACATTTCGATTTCTATGATGTATTTCTGGTACAAGGCCATGGTCATCGTCGCTGGCAGCTCGGGCAAATGTGTGATGCTGAAACCGCTTTCGTTCCGGGCCAACCGCTTAAGTTACTGCCTGAAATTGATGTCCACTTTGATGAAGTGCTGGCACCTGGCGACTTGCTCTATGTACCGCCCGGTCTGGCTCACTACGGCGTAGCTGAAGATGACTGCCTGACTTATTCATTCGGTTTCCGCATGCCGAATATCAGTGACATGATGGATCGTGTCGGGGATAAATTCTCTGAAAATGAAACGCTACGCAACCCGCTGCTGGATATCATCCGAGATCAAGTGGGTACTATCGGTGAAGTGCGCAGCAATGAGCTAGAATATCTGAAAGAACACATCATGCAGCAACTGCATAACTCGAATGTTCTCGAAGATGCCATCATGAGCTTGATGTCCGAACCTAAATATCCTGAAAACCTGCCTGAAGCAGAAGAAATCGGTACAGGTGATCTGGAAGAAGCACTGGATCAAGGCTATAGCCTGATGCTCGAGCCAGCTTCACGCCTGCTTTATACTGAAACGGACGGCGATGTTTTGTTCTGGGCCAATGGTGAAGGTGTCTGTATTTCGGAGGCATTTACCGCAAAACTCAAACAGCTTGCAGATGGTGAAGCGCTATTTTTCGGTGAAGACTTCACTGATGAAGAGATTCTGGAAGATGTTGCGGCATTATTAAATGAAGCCGTGTTGATGCTGGTTCCACCAGCAGAAGATGAGTAAGCTTTTCACAGGTCTATTTAAGCGATAATTTTAAGAGGATCACATGATCCTCTTTTTATTTTTAAAGTATAGAATTCTAAGCACTTAAGGTTGATACAGCTCTAATACAACACGAATCAGCGTATTTCCTTGTTCAGATTCAATCTGGAACAATCCTCCCATACGCTCAACCCGCATTTTCATGCTGCGCATTCCAATACTCAGGCCATTTTTTTGCACCATGTCAGCATCGAAACCGATGCCATTATCCTGAATACTCAGGGTAAGCTGATGCGGCTGTGAATATTCCAGACTGACTTTCACCTGACTGGCCTGACTGTGCTTAATGATATTGGTCAGACTTTCTTCGACTACTCGGATCAAGGTCAAACACTGTAATGCAGTCGGTTCACGCTGCCAGACTTTTGGAAATGACCATTCAACTTCAATCTCCATTTCTTCCATCAGCTGGGTAAAGCGATAGCGCACCGGTGCAATCCAGAGTACCGGCGTTTGTGGGACTTTATTTTCAATAGATGAACCACTATCAATGATTTGCCTGAGATCATCTCTGAGCAATTTCAGCATGGATAGAAACTGCTGTTTAGAAACTGTTTCGCTACTTTGATCCACCAGAATCATAGATCGGACAATAGACCCTCCCAACCCGTCATGCAGTTCATGAGACAGATTAATCCGCTCTTGCAGACGAACATTCGTCAGCTCCAGTTGGTGTTTATCGCTCAGGCTTTTATTCAGGTCGGCACTGACCTGTTGGACTTTACGTTCTAACTGGCTATTAAATTTTTCGATTTTCCTGACATTACGATTTAAGCGTGTACCCATAATGAGCACGACAAACAAGGTAATAATCGGTGAGGTATAGGGAGATAAAGGTGAAAACTCATTGACCGTGGTTTGGCTCAACATGATCAGGTCGATAACTACACACAGCAGAATCCCCCAAAGACATAACGTCAGGAAGAGATATTCTCCATTTCGGGTTTTGATGGCCTGATAGCTGATATACACAGTACAACTAACAAAGAGCAATACATAGATGATAAACACTCCGCCCAGTACCTGCTCCAGATAATCCAAGGGACTGATCATAACCAGTAGGCTGGATAGAACGCTGACTAGAATAAATCCTCGTTCTAGCTGCTTAAATTTCTGTTTTACAAAGCGGATCAGATACAGACAAAAACAATGGATATAGGCAATGAAAAAAAGCATATTGGCTTTAGCTGCCGAAATCGTGGAGCGAAATGGAAAATTTTCTGTAGTCAACACATTGGAAATAAACAGAATCCACAACAGTGAACTGAGTGCTAGCCAGCCAAAAGTGGTTTCTGAATGCCGGAATAACCAGATAATGAAACAGATCAGCCCAATCGTGGCAGAGAAAATCATATTAATCTGGAATACAGTACGACGATCCCAGATTTTGCCTAGATACTGCTGGCTATTGACCAGTACATTATTAAATTGAATATTGCCTAGGCCCGCGCTTTGGAAACTGTAGCCATTTACATAAATTAGGATTTCATTACTGTCTTTACGCAAACCACTAATCGGGAAAACCCAGTAACGCGGCATATTCCAGCTTTTCGATAAAGGTTCTTGCAAGTTCTGGTCAGACCAAAGCAAGTCACCATTCAAAAACACGGCACCTGCTGAATTAATATAATCAATAGAAAAGGCAACCGGTTCTGCAAGACGAATATTGTCCTGACATGACCAGCGCCAGACGATCTTGTACCAG
Source organism: Acinetobacter lwoffii (assembly GCF_024129435.1). GTDB lineage: Bacteria > Pseudomonadota > Gammaproteobacteria > Pseudomonadales > Moraxellaceae > Acinetobacter > Acinetobacter lwoffii_F. The sequence continues at coordinate 65,178 of NZ_JAMXXN010000008.1, forward strand.
GCACCCCCATGATAACTCTTCCAGTTGTTCTGCCAGTTATCCGGCAAACGTACGCTTTGCCAGCCCGATTTCGGCATCTCGGTAGGACCCTGAGCCTGAACCTTCTGAATATAGTCGATCTTCACCTGACAAAGATCATTAATCTGAAAATGGCTTTGTGCCTGACTCATCCTACAGAACAAGCAAAGCCAGCTAAATAGGACAAAAATGCAGATCCATTTCAGTCGCTGCCGTTCGATGCTTCTAGAACAGGCAGATGACATTACAGAATTCCCAAGTGCCGTGCGGTACTGACCGCCTTAGTACGTTTACTGACCGAGAGTTTGCGGTAAATATGCTTGATATGACTTTCGACGGTATAGCGTGACACACAGAGCTGCTCGGCAATTTCACGATTACTCAGACCTTGCGCAACCAAGGACAGGATTTCCTGCTCCCGGTGTGTGAGCGTTTCCTGATCCGCAGCTGACCTGTTCTGCTCTACTGTTGCTGAAATGGTGGGAGTAGAAATCTGTTTTAAAATTTCACGGGCAATAAAGGGATCAATCGGTGCACCGCCACGCAAAATACTGCGGATGGCCAAGGCGACTTCAATATCATCCCGCTCTTTAAGCACATAACCGGTCGCACCAGCCTGAATTGCGCTAAACAGACTATCTTGGGTACTCCAGGCAGATACCACCAGAATCAGAGCTTGTGCGTCCTGTTCGCGGATTTTTTCAATAATTGAAATCCCACTTCCATCTGGCAACCCCAAATCTACTAAGGCCAGTGCAATCGGTTGTTGCTGAACTATGGAATATGCTTCTTTAACCGTATTGGCAAATAGCAGAACGTCTTCGTTATAACCCAGATTGGTTAATATAATTTTTAAACGGCGCTGAATGACATATTCATCTTCAACGATTAATACAGGTACTGGCAAGACTGCCTCTGGTGCTGTCATAAGCACGCCCCTTATATTTATTGTTATGTCCCCTTGAAGATTAAAATATAAACAAAAAAGATCTAAAAATCATGATTTTTTTCATTTATTTATAAGATTGGGTTTTATGCTCCTTAGCGATACATAATCTCTCTCGCACTAAACACAAATAAAAAAATGCCATCCGTTGATAAGATGGCAGTTCTAGATAGAAAATATTTGAAGTTATACAAGCTTCCTACTTTAAGCAGTACCATATTGCTGTTTTAAATATTTCACAATCTCCGCCGATTCAAACATGCTCACCCCTGTATTTGGATCGATCAGATAAGGCAACTGAATCGTATTTCCCATCATCTTAAACAGCTGTTCACGCTTACCACCCGCAAGCGGTTCATATTTCCCCGGCTTTAAACGCAACTTGGCTGGTCCATAATCCTGCCAACGTTCTTTGGCCACATTATGAAAAACAAAGGGAATTTCAAGCTCTGAGAGAACACCACGTACCACCCGAACAAAAGGACTGGCTTCAAAACCCCATAATTCCAATAGCTGGTCCGGTGCCGGACGATCAAGCACCTGTTTATTGATCCAGACTCCGCGCGCACCATTAATAATTGTTCCGGCAAAAGCAGCGACTGGAATTTTCGGATAAGTTGCATATTTCTTTGGCGTTTTGCCACTTTTGCCATAATGCTTGAATAAATGATGGATAATATCCTGCGACTCATACATCTGATCGCCTGTATTTTCATCTACTAAAAATGGAAAGCGGGTCTTGCCGCCCAACTGTTTTACGGCCGGACGATATTTCGTACCACCCTTAGGGCACGGATAGACTTCATAATCCAGATTGAGTAAGGTCAGCACTTCACGCACTCGACGACAAAAAGGTGAACCTTCAAATTCATAGAGCTTGATTGATTTTTCAGGCTGATTCGGAAATGGCGTTCCGACCATGCCACGTCCCCCTTGGGCGACTGAAGAGGCTAAGGCTTGTGCGACTTTAATTTGATGACTCAACATAGTATTTTCCTATTTTTTTTTATATGAATGAAAGACAGAATCTAGGCATCCTGTCTTTCAGGGTACAGATGAGTTTTGTTGTTATTCTTGCATGCAGAAATGCAGATTTCAGCCGATTAAGCCACTAATGCTGTTTTAGACAGCACAATACCATTATTGTCTGCATAAACATACTCGCCTGCATTAAACGTGACACCACCAAAACAGAGAGAGATATCAACTTCACCCACACCCTTGCGGTTGCTCTTTTGCGGAATAGCCGCCAATGCATGCACACCAAGATCAAGTTCAGCAATCGCATCGACATCACGAACGCAACCATAAATAATTACGCCATTCCAGTGATTTTTTACCGCTGATTCTGCAATCAGGTCACCCATCAAGGCACAGCGCATGGATGCACCGCCATCTACGACCAAGACCTTGCCTGTTCCATCTGTGGCCAATAATTCTTTGACCCGTGAGTTATCTTCAAAACACTTTACTGTCACAATCTGACCGCCAAAGGTTTTGCGCGCCCCATAACTCTTGAAAAATTTACCGTCCAGGCAAGGTGTAACTACCTGAAGTTCTAGTTCTGGATGATCATCTAACAAGTCACAGGTGACAAATGCTGCTGTAGACACGGTGTTTTCCCCTCATTTCATTTTTTGTATGCGTAAATTATCATAAATTTCAAATTTTACCGTCTGAGTTAGCGCGGCCTCGACCATAGTATGAGCCACCTGATCGGCTGTCACTGGCTTATACGCAAAACTATCTGGAATAAAACGCGATACTTTGTGGTAAACCTGCTGCGCGATATCTTCCAAAAAGCGCTGCTCTGGACGTGCACCAATGAGTAATGAAGGTCGAATCAGGCTGATTCTGTCCAAGGACAATGTTTGCACATATTCTTCCAGCTCACCTTTGACCCGATTATAGTAAAAATGCGATTGGGAATCCGCACCCATTGCGCTTAGCAAAAGATAATGGGCTGAGGTTTGCTGTAATAGCTCTGCAAAGTGAGCATTTATGGTATAATCAATACTATAAAATGCCTGTTTGGATCCGGCTTTTTTCATGGTGCTGCCCAGGCAGCTAAAACCATGGCTATGCTTGCTGACATCCTGATCATTCAACATCAGGAAATCTTCCAGTACCAGTTGTTGAACTTTATCCAAAGCATCCAGATCATTTTGATGTTTTCTGACCACTGCAGTAATCTGCTGGCAAGTCGGCTCAGCTTGCAAACGTTTTATCAGTTGTTTTCCCACCAAGCCGGTGGCACCTATCACGATGGGATGAGTCAGTGATTTAGTCATTTTTTATACGATCTCCTAGGTGGAATACTAATCTAACGTTTTCTTTAGAATTTTTCTGCATCTAAAATGTTGTCAAAGCATGTCAAGACTTGACTTCGGTGCTTAGTTTAATCAAAATATGGCACTTGTTTACGGGCTGGTGATAATTCCTCTGATGTTGGTTTTCAGTTGAGTTTCAGCCCGCCCAGACCAATCTATTTCAAGGAGTGCACGAGTGGCAAACTCTGCTCAAGCTAAAAAACGTGCTCGTCAAAACGTTAAAGCACGCAAACACAACGCAAGCTTGCGTTCTATGGTTCGTACCTATCTTAAACGTACATTAGCTGCTATCAGCACTAATGACTATGCTGTTGCTACTGAAGCGTACAAATCGCTTGTTCCAGTAATCGACCGTATGGCTGACAAAGGCATCATCCATAAAAACAAAGCAGCTCGTCATAAGAGCCGCTTGAACGCGCAAGTTAAAGCACTAGCTTCTAACTAATCGCAAATGAAAAAAGCCCTTTTTAGGGCTTTTTTTGTGCCTGAATTTAAAGAAATCAGAAAAATATAACGATTCATTCAGAAAAATAATCCGTTTAGACGCCCCTCATATAGCCGATACGATGAGATAAAAACCTGAATCCGCCTCTTTTAGATTATTGATCTTTATCCATAGAGGATGGCGAAGTAGTTTTATCCTGTTGCGTAGTGTCAGAATCCCGCTTTTGACATGCGGTTAAACCCAGAATCGCGATCAGGCTAAAAATTGTAATAATTTTCATGGTTTTTCCTCAAGATGAATATTTCTATATTTATTAAGCATAGATAATTTTTATACTTACATTATTGAACTTTCACCCTATAAATGTAAAAGATGCAGTTTAAAACTTATTTTTATCGTTTTAGCCTGACTTTTATTGAATGATCAATATGAAAGGCCATACGATCTTCATAATTTCTACCCCCCAATAAAAAACTCAATTGCTGCGAACAATTGAGTTTTGAATAGATCAATTTGATTTAAGAAAGTTGGGAACGTTTAAAATCGGCAATATCCAGTTCATGCACCTGTCCGCGCCAGATCCATTTCAGCTTGGATTCTAAAAATACATCACCTTCAAACCAGACAAACAGACCTTCCATCATTTTTGGCCAGTCTTCCCGACTGACATCCTGACGTCCCGACATCACCGCAATCATTGCTGCCAAAATGGTGTCGTGGCTGACGGCCAGACTCAATCCATATTTATTTTGCGGATGAGTGTTGTAAATCAGTTCCAGCACATCCACCACACCATGAATCGGCTGTTTCATCCCTGGCAAGGCATTATTGACAAAACTGTTAATGAAACCGAGCGCACCCTGCTTGGCAAAATAAGGCCCGGCTTTTTGAATATCCAGCACAAAACTGCCAGGCTCCACTAGAAGTCCCTGTTCAATAATTTCAATACGATGGGTATTCTGCTCAGGGGTAACCGCATCTGCCCCCTCAATCATCAATGCAGCGGTATCAATACAACGCTGAATCGGACTTGAAATACAGTGATGAATCACACGATCAGTTTGATCAGCCAGATAAGCACCCCACTCTTGCGCCAGATCCCGTCCCTGATTGGTCAGTTGCAGATCATAGCCTGCCAAACCTTGACCCGGAACCTCCTCACGAATCGAATGCCGTGTGAATAAGGTGACAGGCGTTTGTACATCGGGCAATAAATCAATTGCACTCAACATACTCGGTGGAAGCAGTTTCAGGGACACGTTACAGCCAACTCTGGATTGGTAATAGGTTAAGCACCACTATAACACGCTCAGAATTTTGCTCAATGCTCGGCCTGCATGTCAGACACTGCCTGCAATGCAATAATTTTCATATCATTATTCTTATAAGCAATGAATCCGCCATTCAGCAAGGTATCCCGATGATTATAAATAAATGGACGACCTTCTAAATCGACCAGACCACCACCAATCCGTTCGAGCATACATTGACCAGCGCTGGTATCCCATTCCGAGGTCGGATGAAACCGTGGATAGATATCCACCTGATCTTCTAGCATCATGCAAAATTTATAGGCACTGCCCGCTTTAAATTCAGTGTATTGCGTGAGCTTGGCCAAACTTTGCAAATACTCCAGATATTTTGGTTTCTGCTGGCTACTTTGGCTCAGTCCCACAGCAATCATTTTAGATGTCGAAGACATTGCATAAGCAAACCATGTTCTAGTTTGAATATCATATTTATAAGGCAAGCCCTGCTCAGGACAGAAATAAATCAGTTGCTGCTCTGGAACCGCCAATATGGCAAAAGTGGTCAAACTGCCTCTGACCAGACTCAAATTAATGGTAAATTCGGGGCGCTGGTGCAAAAACTCTTTAGTGCCATCTAACGGATCCAGTAACCAGAATTCTGACCATGAGCGGCGTTCATGTTCCTGTCCTTCTTCAGACAGTAAAGGCAAGCTGGAAATCTCTGCCAAAGCTTGGGTCAGATAAGTATTAACCCGAAAATCTGCCTGAGTCACCGGAGAATTATCATTTTTTTTGATGACATCAAAAGCTGCACCAGAACAATAACGCTGATATTCTTCTCGCAAAATTTCACAGGCTTGTGTCAAAATGGGCACAAACTGCAAAATCATTGGATCTTGTGGTGCTGCTGTTGCTTTAAACATAGAAAACCTAAATATGTCAAAATGCTCTGAAAAACCTACCATAATTTTCGATATGGATGGCACTTTACTTGATCTTGCCTACGATGATTTCATCTGGAACGAGTTATTGCCTGTGCGTTATGCTGCCACACATGGCTGTAGCCTGGAACACAGCCAGGCGACACTCTATGCATTCTATCAGGAACATAATCATACCTTAAACTGGTACTCTTCACGCTTCTGGACGGCTAAAGTCGAAGTCGATGTTCTGGCGATGCAAATTGAACATAAAGATAAAGTGGCCTTACGCCCGCATTGTCTCGAATTGCTCGATTATCTTAAAAATAATGGCTATCCCATCTGGCTGGCCACCAATGCTGACTGTGCGGGTCTAGCATTTAAACTGGATCATTTGAATTTAAGAGATTATTTCGATGTGATTGTCAGTTCAGAAACGATCGGACATGCCAAAGAATTTATCGAGTTCTGGCAAGGCCTGAATGAACTGCATCCATTTGATCCTGCACATGCTTATTTTATTGATGATACTGAAAAAGTCCTGAATGGGGCTCAAGCCTATGGCATTCAGAACCTGTTCAGCATCCAGCAGCCCTCTTCAGCCAAAGTAGCACGTCAGACTTGTAATTACCCGATGCTGCACCAATTAACAGATTTAATCACTCATTTAAATCAGGCTGAGGTAGAAAAAAAATATGCGTAAATCGTCTTTACCCGAAGATGCGGTAGGCATGCGTATAGACAAATGGCTGTGGGCAGCACGGTTTTTTAAAACCCGCTCGATTGCCAAACATGCGATTGAAGGTGGCAAAGTCCATCACAATGGTGAACGTGTCAAGGTATCGCGCGAAGTCCGTGTTGGTATGGAACTGACGATTCAGCAAGGCATCGACAAAAAAACCGTGCTGGTTAAGGAACTTTCTGATGTTCGTGGACCTGCACCCGTGGCACAAAAACTGTATGAAGAAACCGAAGTCAGTATTGCACGCCGGGAATTGATTACATCACAAAGAAAGTTGCATAATCTAGCTCGTCCCGACCATCGTCCAAGCAAGAAGGATCGTCGTGATATCAGTAGATTTAAAAATGAAAATAGTCAGAATTTCGATCAGTCATGGTCCTATAATGACGATTAAATTTAAGCGTCAGAATATGTCGTACATGCGCTGACTTTTATAGAACACTAAGGAAAATTCTGTCACTATACACCTGTGGAACAAAGCTCTAATTTAAGACATCCACTTGAGTACTAACTTAGTGACATCGTATTGAGGTTGTAAGATGGATGAGAATAAAAACAAGGCGCTCAACGCTGCCTTAAGCCAGATTGAAAAACAGTTTGGTAAAAATACAGTTATGCGTCTTGGTGACAATACCGTTCAGGCAGTTGAAGCTGTGTCTACAGGCTCTTTAACGCTGGATATTGCACTCGGTATTGGTGGTTTACCTAAAGGTCGTATCGTCGAGATCTATGGTCCTGAATCTTCAGGTAAAACCACAATGACATTGCAAGCAATTGCAGAGTGTCAAAAAGCAGGCGGTACATGTGCATTCATCGATGCCGAACACGCGCTTGACCCTCAATATGCACGCAAGCTGGGTGTAGATATCGACAATCTACTGGTATCGCAACCGGATCACGGTGAACAGGCACTTGAAATTGCAGACATGCTGGTACGTTCTGGCGCGATCGACATGATCGTTGTCGATTCTGTTGCTGCATTGACACCACGTGCCGAAATTGAAGGCGAAATGGGTGACTCGCATATGGGTCTGCAAGCCCGTTTGATGAGCCAGGCACTGCGTAAAATTACTGGTAATGCCAAACGCTCAAACTGTATGGTGATCTTCATTAACCAGATTCGTATGAAGATTGGTGTCATGTTTGGTAGCCCGGAAACCACGACTGGTGGTAATGCACTGAAATTCTATGCATCTGTACGTCTGGATATTCGTCGTATTGGACAAGTGAAGGAAGGTGACGAGATTGTTGGTTCTGAAACCAAAGTCAAAGTCGTGAAAAACAAAATGGCACCTCCGTTTAAAGAAGCTTTATTCCAGATTCTTTATGGCAAAGGTGTTAACCATCTAGGTGAATTGATCGACCTTGCTGTACAGCAAGAAATCGTGCAGAAAGCTGGTGCGTGGTATTCTTATCAAGGCGACAAAATTGGCCAAGGTAAGAACAACACCATCCGTTATCTGGAAGAGCATAAAGAAATGGCTCAGACGATTGAAAAACTGATTCGCGACCAGCTTCTGACTAAAGCAGTGGTTGTTGAAGAAGACGATAGCAAGGAAGAACCTGACTTTTTAGATGCATGATCTTATTAGATGCGTCATCTTTAAACGTCAAGACACAGCGCCCTCCGGGGCGTTTTGTTATTATATAGGGAACGTAACATCCGAGAGAATCATGTCAGACGTGAAATTCAGCAAACTGCTCGATTATGAAACTTTAAAACAGCAATTTGGTGATGCTGAAGATCAAGCTCAACCTGCAAAAACTGCGATCCAAGACGCTCCTGAATTTGATCCCGAAGAGCGTTTATTTTCCTCTACCCCAACTCAGGATGAGAAAAAACCGGGACTGACAGGCTCACGCTTACGTTCTTATGCCTTTGCCGTACTGACGCGCAAGGAATATTCCAAAGCCGAACTGATAGAGAAACTAGCCCTCTATGCAGAGCATCGTGATGAAGTTATTAACCTGGTTGAAGAACTGTCCCGTGAGAACTATCAAAGTGATCAGCGCGTGGCGGAAACCATGTTGTCGAGTCAAAAGCGTAAAGGTAAAGGTCCCAATCAAATTAAAATGAAACTCAAGAGCAAAAAGATTGATGCTGCCCTGATTTCAGAAGAACTCAAGGAAACTGATTGGGTGCAGCAAGCCTATGAACTAAAAGTCAAAAAATATGGGACTGAAGTTACTAAAGACCCCAAGCTCAAAGCCAAACAGATCCGTTTTTTAATGTATCGTGGTTTTGAAATGGATGCGATTATCAAGGCGATTAACCGTAAAGCAGAAGACTAAGTCTTATATTCTTTGAAAGCCTTAATACACGTATAAACATATTGGATATTTAATTCAATATTAGCTGCAAAATAAAGCACGACATAAAATAATAATGATCTGAATCATTAAAATAATAAGATAGTGCTGTTTGATGACATTGAAAAAGGAATGATATTTGAGAATAGAAAACTGCGAATTCGCATTGTTATTATAATAATAAGAATATGGTGGCAACCCTACCAGCAAAGCTCCGGCACATCATAGTTCTATTACCGTTGCTACCTTCCGGTCCTGGCGGGGTTCATAGAGTACAATTGCGAAGTAACCAGCAGGGCTACCATTACAAAAACAGAGTATAGAGATTTTTAATCAAGTTGCAAGCCTTGTTTCCTAAAATCATCCTTCAAGCTATCCGTTTGATTATTTTAAAAACAATATTGATATTTCTGCTGATTTTTAAGGGATCTTCACAATCAATCCATCAACACTCAGATTCACATGATCTTTGTAAAACCTTGTTGCATTTTCTAAAAATGCCGTTTTTAATGTGTGCAATGTATATGAATGATCTACTTTGAAAAGATGAGCAGCGGATCCGCATCTCACAAAGAATTATGGAAATTTTATGATGTTTAAAAAGACCGTATTGTGTGCAGTGACAGCACTCTTTACCATGCCTCTATTTGCCAATATTCCGATTGAATCGCGCGGCTTGAGCCAAGCTACGAATCAGACCGCAGTGAATACTCCAGCGGCAATTGCGGCTGGTGCAACTCCAGCCGTTCAAACCAATACCAGCTGGCAAATCATGCAAAAGAACCAGCAGCTCGAGAATGACCTGCGGATTTTGCGCGGTAAAATGGAAGAACAGGAAAATGAGATTGAACGGCTCAAAAATGAACTGACCAATCGTTATGCCGATCTTGATCAGCGCCTTGAACTATTGCAACAAAAAATTGAACCTGCTGAGGACAATCCAACGGAGGAAAACCCACAGGATACTGCACCCAGCCTAAACACAAATAAGGTCAATACAGCAAGCAGCGGACAGCAACCTGCTGATCTTGAAAAAGCAGCTTATACCGTGGCTTTAGATGCTTATAAAAATGGCGGTGCAGCCAAAGCCATTGCACCGATGCAAAACTTTATTAAAAACAATCCGAATAGCGTTTATATCAGCAATGCTTATTTCTGGTTAGCGGAATTCAATCTGGCGATTGACCCACCAAAATTTGATGAAGCGAAACGCAATTATCTGATTGTCGTTGACCGCTATCCAAATTCTGCGAAAGCCTCCACTGCCCTGTATCAGCTTTATAACATCAGCAAAGATGTTGAAAAGAATGCTACGCTTGCTTCGCAATACAAAACAAAGCTATTGAAGAATTATCCGAAAGCTGAGGAAATTAAATTTCTTAAGTAAAATAGAAATTCCCAAAATAAAAAAGACACCTTCAGGTGTCTTTTTTATTATATTAAACTTTTAGCGCACAATACCACGTTTCGACTGTTCAAGAGAATCGATTAAACGCTGTACCTCAGCCACTTCAGGCAAAATTCCTGTACGGATCTGCTCGATTGCTTCCTGAGTCGTTAAACCTGATTTATAAATCAGTTTAAAGGCATCACGTAAACCGCTGATTACGGTCTTTGACCAGCCTTTACGACGCATACCTTCAATGTTCATAGCAAATGCATGCGCAGGATTACCTGAAACCATTACATAGGCCGGTACATCTTTCAGAATCAGTGATGCCCCACCAATCATGCTATAAGAATCAATCTTACAGAACTGATGAATGCCCGAGTTTCCGCCAATGACGACGTAGTCCCCGACATGGACATGTCCAGCCACACCGACGTTATTAGCAAAGATATTGTAATCTCCGACCATACAGTCATGTGCAATATGCGTATTCACCATGAGCAGGTTATGACTACCGATCTTGGTCAGGCTCTGGTCCTGAACCGTGCCACGATGCAGACTGCAATGCTCACGAATCTTGTTGTGATCGCCAATCTCAAGCCAGGTTTCTTCACCGGCATACTTAAGATCCTGACACACCTCACCTACACTGGCGAACTGGAAAATTTCATTATATTCACCTATACGCGTATAGCCACCCACCACCACGTGTGAATGAAGTTTGCTACCCGCACCAATAGTGACATTTGGCCCGATAATACAATATGGGCCAATTTCTACATCAGCAGCAATGACTGCTGATGGGTCAATAATGGCAGTTGGATGAATAAGGGGATTATTGCTCATGCCTGCTCGACTTTTTGATGCGAAACCATAATTTCCGCGGTTGTTGCGACGACGCCATCTACAGTGGCAATACAATTATATTTGTAAATGCCCCGCTTTTGCATCACTAATTCAGATTTTAAAACCAATTGGTCACCTGCAACCACCTGTTTTTTAAATCTAACTTTTTCCGCACCGGCAAACAGGAACAAAGAACCTTCACTTGGTACTTCGTTATTCATCACAAAACCCAGAATTCCAGAGATTTGTGCCAGTGCCTCAACAATCAGTACACCTGGCATAATTGGATAATTCGGAAAATGGCCTTGTAAAAACTCTTCATTAATTGAGACGTTTTTATAACCAACAATGCCATTATCGGTAATTTCGACGACGCGATCAACCAATAAAAATGGATAGCGATGGGGCAAATATTCACGAATCTTTTGAATATTCATTGGCAATTCAGGCTTCGTGAATGTAGGCAAATTCGACTCTGTCATCATAATTATTTACGCAACTTAAATGTTGATTCAATGGACTCAATCTGAGATTGCATATGATCTAGTCGTTTGATCACCTGGGTCAATGGCACATCTGCTAATTGTCTGAGGCGAACCACGGTACGTTTCCATTTCTGGTTTTCAAACAGACCAATCCCGGATGAATATTTTCCAGCTTCAGAAATATTATTTGTCACCATTGACATTCCGGTCAACGTCACATTATCGGCAATATTCAAGTGTCCAGAAATCGCAGAGGCTCCACCAATGATACAGTTTTTGCCAATTGAAACACTTCCTGCAACGGCAGTTTTTGCAGCAATCGCGGTATGTGCACCAATTTTAACGTTATGCGCGATTTGCACAAGATTATCAATGATCACACCCTGTTGCAAAATCGTATCATCCAGTGCACCACGGTCTACGCTACAATTTGACCCAATACGCACATCATCCTCAATGCATACAGAACCTAATTGCGCAATACGGTGCCATTTACCCTGATAAGGTGCAAAACCAAACCCTTCGCTACCAATCACGCTATTGGCATGAATGCGCACCCGATTACCAATTTTTGCTGCGCCGGTGAGGGTCACATGTGAGTCAATAAAACAGTCCTGACCGATCTCGACATCATCATCGATCTGCACATGCGCCTGAACAATCGTATTCGCACCTACGACACAATGCTCACCAATCACCGCGTAATGACCAATATAAGCATCGTCCGCAATCACTGCCGACGGGTGAATTTGAGCAGTACTCTCAATGCCACGCTGGCGATGTTTTTTCTCAAAGACATGCGTCAGAATCGCAAAAGCCAGATAGGGATTTGCCACAACAATAAAGTTTTGATGTGAAGTTATCTGTTGTTTTAGTTCAGCCGTGACAATTAAAGCACCTGCCTGACTTTGATTGGCCTGCTCTACATATTTATCGGCATTCACAAATGCCAGATCGTGTGAAGTTGCCTGTTCAAGACTGGCCAAAGCGCTCAAACGTAAATCTGTCTGACCTATGCACTCGCCCTGAACCAGGCGAGCGAGATCAGCTAACTGAAGCTGTTGATGATTCATTGATTATTTAATTGCATTAACCTTTTGAATCATTTTATCAGTTAAATCATATTTAGCATCATAAGCAAGCGCTGAATTTTTATTTAAAACCACATCCAGGTTGTTTTCTCTACGCAATTGTTCAGCAATTTGCTTTACCCGTGCATCAAATACAATTCGGATCTGCTGAATCGAGCTTTGGACATTCGTCTGTACAGATTGCTGTAACTGATTCAATTCTTGCAACTTAGCCTGATATTGCGCAGACATTTTCTGTTTTTCAGTCTCACTGAGCTTGGTATTGGATTGAGCACGTTGCTGCAAAGTTTCCAGCTCTTTGCTGAGTTGCTCAATCTTAGTGGTTTGTGGCTGAATTTTTTGCTGGAATATCGTGTTTTGTTGTTTCAGATAAGTACTACCTTCAACCACACGCTCCAAGTCAATTACCCCCATACTAGCCGCTTGAGTCAAAGGAGCAACACTTGCCAAAGCCAGGCTCATTGCCATAATCATTTTTTTCATATTATTACTCATTCAAAAAAATTTGCTCACAAAACCTGCAGGCTTTATGAGCAAAATTTAGTTTCTAGGTCAAAACGATTTTAGAAAGTACGTCCAATTTCGAACTGGATGTTTTTAGTATCATCACCGTCTTTTTTATTCAACGGATAAGCATAGCTAAGTGATAATGGTCCAATCATAGTGATCCAGGTGAAACCTGCACCCACGCTATAGCGCATATTATCTGCATCGAAACCGAAGTTATCTTTACAGTACTGCTTTCCATTTACTGAAGTGCCATTAACGAAAATATTTTCATTTGATACATCACATTGGGTATCAAACACTTGTGCACCTTCAGCAAAGATGACTGGACGAACCTGACGTGCCCAATCCCCTTTAAATGGTACTGGAAGCACTAATTCGGTACCAAATTGAATTAGTGCATTACCACCTACTTCCTCAGGAGAAGGATCCGTTTGACCTGTATCAGAGAAATATACACCTGGATATTTAGGACCTAATGTACTATTTTCATAACCACGAACCGAACCAAAACCACCTGCATAGAAATTCTTGTAGAATGGCAAGTCATTACCATAACCCAACTTACCATAACCGCGCAGGACAAAATCTTTGCCTAATGGGAAAAATGCCTGAGCGTCATAAGTGACTTTTTGATACTCGACATCACTACCTGGCAAGGCAATTTCAGCATTGACACGATGTGACATACCCGTTGTCGGGAACATCGGTCTATTTAAGGTATTATAAGACCAACCTAAATTAAGGTTATAAGTCAAAAAATCACCCTGGAATTCTTGACCATATGGAACTGGATTAGGGCAAGGCTGGTAACCAGTAACATTCCCAGCAGAATCTTTAATTGGAACTAATGCTTGAGGACAATACTCACCACTTTTTGTTTCTTTTCCGCCATTACGTTCCAAATAATCAGCAACATAAGTCGACACATATGGACCAGTGGTCACATCGGTCTGATCAATGTTCAGGCCTAGGCTAACACTCTGGTTTTCATCAATTGGATAACCAAAGTTAATCCCACCACCGAAACTGTCTGTCACATAGTTATTGACGTTATAATCATCATCCAGCTTGGTTTTACGGTAATACATGTTATAGCCGCGACGCACACCATCAATGGTGAAGTACGGGTCCATCACGCTCAAGTTATAATAATCTTGGGTTTCAGAACGCGACAAATCGATTGAAACACTATTACCTGTACCCAGGAAGTTGGTCTGACTTAAACCTGCCTGGAAAGTTACACCACCGCTTTGTGAGAAACCAACTGCAAGAGTACTGGTCCCTGAATGCTGCTCTTCAACGGCAACATTCAAGTCCACCTGATCTGGTGCACCTGGAATACGTGCAGGTTTGATATCGACAGTTTTAAAGAACCCGGTACGCTCCAGACGGACCTTAGACAGGTCAATCTTTTCATTACTAGCAAGTGCACCTTCCATTTGGCGCATTTCACGACGTAGTACTTCATCTGCAGTTTTCGTATTACCAGTGAAATTAATACGTCGCACCGTGACTTGCTGACCCGGATTAATATAATAATTTAGATCAACCAGTTTGGTTTCGTTGTTAATTTGAGGAACAATATTGACTTCTGCATAGTAATAACCTGCATTACCATACTTACGCTGCAATAACTGCTTAACCGCGTTGACTTTTTCCTGCGAATAAATTTCGCCTTCTTTGAAAATTTGTAAAGCCTGTAATTCTTCAGTCTTATAAAGCGCGTCACCTAAATATTTGGTTTGACCAAATTTAAATTGCTCACCTTCATCCACAGATACTTCGATGAAGACATTCTTTTTATCTTCACTCAAGTTCAGACTGGAATTGGTAATATTAAAGTTGATGTAACCGCGATTCAGATACATGGCACGCAAAGCTTCAAGACTTGCCGCCATCTTTTCACGTGCATAACGGTCATTACGCGAAATGACTGAACTCCAGCCACTTTCTTTTACTGCAAAGGCCTGCTTGATATCAGATTCTTTAAATACAGTATTCCCGATAATATTAATATCAAAAACTTTGGCCGCTTTACCTTCAATAAAATCAATCAGCAATTCAACACGGTTATTTGGTCGAGGCGTGGTAGTGACCGTAATATCAGCATCATAACGACCTTGCTGCATGTATTGCTGCTCAAGTTCAGTTTCAATGGTTTGCAGCGCTGATTTTTTCAGCACTTCACCTTCAGCCAAACCCATTTTTTTCAGGCCTTCCTCAAGCGCTTCCTTAGGAATCAGCTTATTGCCTTTCAATTCGATTTTCGAAATAATCGGGCGTTCAACAACTTGAAAAACCAAGGTATTGCCCTGCTGAACGGCTTTAATGTCATCAAACAGGCCTGATGCATACATGCTACGAATTGCATTGGCAATGATTGGATCATTGACCCGATCACCACTGTTAATTGGCACTAGGCCATACACATTGTCAGGAGTTAAACGTACTAATCCATCAAATTTTATATCTTGTACAATGAATTCATCTGCTGCATATACTTGTTGTGCTACTGCCATTGCACTAACGAGTGCCAGAGGCATAAATAAATGTGTGTGCTGCATGCCAGTCTTTTCCGCTGTTAATTTATTCCATTTACGTTGTTATAAACGCATAAAATCATTAAATAATGCCAGAAGCATCATACTGCCGAGCAGTACCATACCAATTTTTAGTCCAACCAATTGTATTTGTTCGGAAACAGGTTTACCACGAATTAATTCAACAAAATAGTAAACCAGATGTCCGCCATCAAGCATTGGAATAGGCAGTAGATTTAATATTCCTAAACTTACACTCATTAGCGCCATAAAGGAAATAAAAGTTTCCCAACCCATTTCCGCACTCTGTCCTGCTACTTTGGCAATGGTAATTGGACCTGATAAATTATCCAGGCCAATCAAGCCACGTACCATTTTGACAATCGAGTTCAGAATCATCGAAGATAAATGTGCTGTTTTATCAAATGCCATTACCAGTGCTTCGCCTGGCGAGTAATGAATGGTCTGTTTATATTCTGCAGGAATGGTCATTTTACCCGGATCACTTTGTACACCCAGCATACCGGTCACATTGCCCATATTGTCACGTTTACCTTGTGGCATGACTTCTAGCTGAACCACCTGATTTGCGCGTAGAACATCCATTTTGAGTAATTTTTCTGGAGATGCCTGTACCACCTGCACCACATCAAACCAGTCTTTCATCTGAACGCCGTCAATAGCCAGAATCTTGTCACCTTCTTTCAGACCTTGACGGATGGCTGCACCATCTTCACTCAGTTTGCTGATCACTGCCGGAATTTCCGGTCGATAAGGTAAGAAACCCAGACTTTCCAGTGGCGATTGACTTTGATCTTTTAAATAGTTTTGAATCGGCAACTGAAACAGTTTGTTTTCACCAGCGCGATCTGCCTGAATAGAAACCACGCCAGTTTCACCAACACGATCTACCAAGGCATAACTGAGTTTTTCCCAAGTTTCCACCTGAGTACCATCCACGGCCACAATTTTGTCGCCCGGCTGCATTTGTACGGTGGCAGCAGGTGTATTTGGTAAAACTTTGCCCACCCGGGTATTGAGCTGTTCTTGTGCCGGTAAAAATAACACCCAGAATAGAAGAACTGCAAAAATCAGGTTAATTAATGGGCCTGCTGCCACGATGGCGATCCGTTTCCACGGATGCTGACGATTGAAGGCTTTGGGTAAGTCTTCTTCAGCAACATTGCCTTCACGTTCATCCAGCATCTTGACATAGCCACCCAAAGGCAAGGCAGACAATTGATACTGAATTCCGGATTTTCTCGAGGTCCATTTTAATAATGTTGGCCCAAATCCAATGGAATAGACCAATACTTTAACGCCCAGTTTACGCGCCACAATATAGTGACCGAACTCATGAATCGCAATTAAGGGACCGAGTAAGAGAATTGCAGCGGCAATCATAAACAAGGCATTCATATCTTAAGTTCCTTTATTCACAACATATTGCTGTGATAAACCTCGCGCCATTTGATCTGCTTGCAAGATAGCCTCCAGATCATGTGCGGGTTGATTGTCCATCTGATTTAGGACGTGCTCAACTACCTGAGGAATTTGGGTAAATCTGATCTGTTGATTTAAAAATGCAGCAACTGCAATTTCATTGGCCGCATTTAAAATTGTCGGTGCAATTCCGCCACTCTGCATGGCCTGACGGGCCAATTTTAATGCAGGGAAACGGAGCATATCCGGTTCTTGAAAATTAAGTTGTGAATGCATAAACAGATCCAGTGGCGCCACATGCGTACTAATACGCTCAGGCCATGCCAAAGCATGTGCAATAGGCGTGCCCATATCCGGATTACCCATTTGTGCCAAAGTCGAACCATCAACGTATTGAACCATGGAGTGAATAATACTCTGTGGATGCACAACAACTGTAACAAATTGTTCTTGAACTGCAAACAAATGACAGGCTTCGATCAATTCTAAGCCTTTATTCATCAAGGTAGCAGAATCGACTGAAATTTTTTGACCCATGGACCAGTTAGGATGCTTGCAAGCTTGGGCAGGTGTGACCTCTTCAAGTTGCTGTATGCTGTGGTTCAGAAACGGCCCACCCGACGCGGTCAGCAGAATCTGGGATACACCCAGTTTGGGCTTGCCATGACGCTCTGCCTCAAAATAATGCGGTGGCAGACATTGGAAAATCGCGTTATGTTCGGAGTCAACGGGAAGCAATAAGGCACCATGATCGCGCGCTGCCTGCATCATGATGTCACCTGACATCACCAAGGCTTCTTTATTGGCCAGCAGTACGCGTTTACCCGCTTTCACTGCAGCCAATGTCGGCAACAAGCCTGCAGCACCAACGATTGCTGCCATCACAATATCAACATCAGCGTGTTCAGCCACAGCAATTAAACCGGCTTCATCTTGCAGAATTTCAATATTAGCCAAATGATGTTGCTGGAGTCGTTTTGAGAGTTCATCTACTTTTTCAGCCGGCACCACCGCCACTTTAGGACGGTATTGCCGGCAAATTTCAACCAGCTCCTCGATACGACTTTGCGCGGTCACAGCAAAAACCGAGTATGCTTCAGGATGTCGCTGCAAGATTTTTAAAGTACTTTGACCAATGGAACCTGTAGCACCCAGTATACAAACTGCTTGTGACATTTATAAATCTACACCAATAAGTTTTAAAACAGCCATACCTGCTGCAAAGATTGGAGCTGCAGCAAGCAAAGAATCAATACGATCCAGTACTCCGCCATGTCCTGGCAAAATTCGACCTGAATCCTTAATACCGGCACGACGTTTGATCATGGATTCAAACAGGTCACCCAGTACCGAACTAAATACTGTAACCACAGAGAGAATCAGGAATAAAATCAGTTCTGGCCAGGTCATATCCAGATAAAGTAAGGCAACTGCCGTTACAATCAGCATTGAAGTAACAATACCACCATACAGCCCTTCCACAGATTTATTAGGACTAACATTCGGCGCCAACTTTTTCTTGCCAAATTTACGACCCACAAAATACGCACCACTATCTGCGCCCCATACCAGTAAAAACAGGTACATCAGCCACCACGGTGAACTTTGCCAGACAGAGAAAATTGCAGTAACCGCAGCAGAGATCAGAACTACGCCGATTCCGTGCAGGCTGGCGTTGTACCAGCCATCATATTCAGGATAGGTTTTAACCCAGTAAATGCTGAGCAACCAAGTAATTATAGAAGCTACCCATAACAATAAGGCAACTTCGGCAAAATACAATGCCAAAGCTGAAAGTGCTGCAGTGAGCACTCCATATCCCCAAGCAACAGGTTTGATGACATATTTAAATTTTCGCGGCATGAGTTTAAACCACTCATAACCGGCCACCCCAGCAGCAAGAACCATCAATACAAACATTGGATAATGTGATTCAGTAGCAAACATACAGCTCAGTACAACTGCTACCAACACCAATGCGGTTATAATCCGCTCAAACATGTATTAATTCTCAAGTTTTTCCTGATGAATCTGTTCTGATGTTTTACCAAAACGACGTTCACGCCCACCAAATACGGCAAGTGCATCATCAAGTTCTTCAACGGTAAATTCTGGCCATAGCGTCTCAGTGAAATAAAGCTCTGCATAGGCTGCCTGCCATAACAGGAAATTCGAAAGACGGAAATCTCCACCCGTACGAATCAGCAGATCAACTGCAGGTAAATCACCGAGGCTGACATATTGACCAAATACATCAGTATTAATTGCATCAAGATCTAATTTATTTGTTAAAACATCGCTGGCAATTCGCTGTGCAGCTTGTGCCATATCCCACATACCACCATAACTGATTGCAATAGTGAGTGTCATACTATTGAAATTAGCAGTCCTTTCTTCGGCATGCAACATAAGTCCCTGTAATTCTGGGGACAAACGGCTGCGATCACCGATAAAGCGTAAAGCAATATTGAATTTTTCCATGCGGGGCAATTGTTCATGAATGGTATCAACCAGCAATTTCATGAGCAATTCAACTTCAAACTGTGGACGATTCCAGTTTTCACTTGAAAAGGCAAATACAGTTAAAGCCTGGATATTTCTTTTTTTACAGTGTTCAACAATCGGATCCAGAACCGTTTTTCCTTCACGGTGTCCATCACCTTTTTGCATCTGATTTTTTTTGGCAAAACGATTGTTGCCATCCATGATGATGGCAACATGTTTCGGAAGACGTGGATTTTCTTCAGCAACGGTCATCGATGAATTAGACCTTCATCAATTCAGCTTCTTTCGCAGCCAAGCGCTTGTCAACTTCAGCAACAAATTTGTCGGTAATTTTCTGGATTTCGTCAGCAGCACGACGCTCTTCATCTTCAGAAATTTCTTTTTCTTTCAACAAAGCTTTGATATCGCCCAATACATCACGACGAATGTTACGGATCGCTACTTTGGCATTTTCTGCTTCATTACGCGCAACTTTTTGCATGTCACGACGCGTTTCTTCAGTCAACGCAGCCATCGGTACACGAATCGCATCTGCTGTAATTGGGTTTAGACCCAAATCAGATTCACGAATCGCTTTATCAATTGCAGAAACCATTGAACGTTCGAAAGGCTGGATTAACAAAGTACGTGAATCTTCAACACCTACGTTTGCCACCTGGTTCAATGGAACGTCTGAACCATAGTAAGAAACCATCACGTTATTTAAAATTGATGGATGCGCACGACCGGTACGAACTTTTGCAAAACCATGCTCTAGAGATTCTAGAGTTTTGTTCATACGGTCTTCGCTGTCTTTTTTAAGATCGTTAATCATATGATCTTCCTTACTTAATTCTTGAAAAGAGGTTATTACTAAATTAGCGTGTAGTATAAAGTGCTTTGGTGCTCACGTCATTAATTGGTAACGTGAGTCCCTTCTTTTTCACCCATCACAACGGAAAGCAATGCGCCAGATTTATTCATATCGAATACTTGTAGCGGCACATTGTGATCACGACATAAACAGATTGCAGTTAAGTCCATCACACCCAGCTTTTCGTCCAGAACTTGGTCAAAAGTCAATGTGTCATATTTAACCGCATCATCATATTTGCTTGGATCTTTATTATATACGCCATCAACTTTGGTCGCTTTCAAGATCAAGTCTGATTCGATTTCAATACCACGTAAACAGGCAGCTGTATCTGTCGTAAAGAACGGATTACCTGTACCTGCCACGAATACACACACTTCACCCTGAGTCAGGTGACGGATTGCATCACGGCTTGAGTAAGACTCAACCACGGCACCAATTGGCAATGCAGACATTAAACGGGTTTTAATATTACGGCGCACCAAAGCGTCGCGAAGTGCCAAACCGTTCATGACTGTTGCTAGCATACCCATCTGGTCGCCAGTTACACGACCAACTAGACCATCTTTTTGTAGCTGGCTACCGCGATACAGGTTACCACCACCCACAACAATACCTACTTGTACGCCTAAACCCACGAGGTGCGCAATAGAAAGTGACATCTGATCGAGCACTTGTGCATCGATCCCCATGTCTTTATTGCCTGCCAGCGCTTCACCAGAAAGCTTTAACAGGATGCGACCAAAGCGTGGCTTTTTAGAATCCAACATCATCAAACTCCAAAGTATTCAATTTAAATTTTTTTAATTCAAAATCTTAAGCAGACTTGACTGAAATGAGTTTTGCATACAGATCGTATTCATCTGCATCAGTAATTTCGACTTCAAGTAAATCCCCCGCCTTGATGACGCTTTTATCGATATCTTCAACAAAAACATTACCATCAATTTCAGGTGCATCTGCATAAGAACGCGCAACCGCTACCGGGAATTCATCTTCCAGGTCATCTACCAGCACAGTCATGATCTGACCGATACGTTTTTGGAGTTTGGCTGCCGAGATTTCTTGCTGAACCTGCATGAAACGCTCATAACGCTCTTGTTTAATTTCTTCAGGAACGTGATCTGGCAAATCATTTGCTGTCGCACCTTCAACTGGCGAATAGGTAAAACATCCCACACGATCCAGCTGGGCTTCTTTCAGCCAGTCCAGTAACATCTGGAAGTCTTCTTCAGTTTCGCCCGGGAAGCCCACCACAAATGTTGAACGCAACACCAGATCAGGACATTTCTCGCGCCAGATTTTCAAACGCTCCAGTGTATTTTCACTGTGCGCAGGTCGTTTCATCAGTTTGAGAATTTTTGGACTCGCGTGCTGGAATGGAATATCCAGATAAGGCAGGATTTTGCCTTGTGCCATCAGGTCAATCACAGCATCCACATGCGGATATGGGTAAACATAGTGCAAACGTACCCAGATTCCCAACTGCCCTAATGCTTCACACATATCATAGAATTTGGTTTTAACCGGCTGGCCATTCCAGAAATCCAGCTTGTATTTCGTGTCCAGGCCATAAGCAGAAGTATCCTGGGAGATGACGAGTACTTCTTTTACACCGGCACGTTTCAGCGCTGCAGCTTCTTCAAGCACAGAACCAACTGGACGTGAAACCAGATCGCCACGCATGCTTGGAATAATACAGAAAGTACAACGATGGTTGCAGCCTTCAGATATTTTCAGATAAGCATAGTGTTTTGGCGTCAGGCGGATGCCTTGCTCTGGAACCAGATCAATAAATGGATTGTGTTTTGGCGGCTCAGGCACGTATTGATGAACCGCATCCATAACTTCTTTATATGCCGCTGCACCTGTCACTTTCAGGACATTCGGATGCATCTGGCGAATCTTGTCTTCGTCTTTACCTAGACAACCTGTTACGATCACGCGACCATTCGCGCTCATCGCCTCACCAATCGCATCTAGCGATTCTTGCACTGCGGATTCAATAAAACCACAGGTATTTACTACAACTAAATCAGCACCGTCATAATCCGAAGCGACGTCATAACCTTCAGTCTTTAACTGGGTTAAAATACGTTCAGAATCTACCAATGCCTTAGGACAACCTAAAGATACAAAACCGACTTTGGGGGACTTCATGAATTTTCGCTCTACTAGAATGCGCGTATTGTATGTCTTTTCGCATCATAAAAATAGTTGAAAACCTGACTCTTTGCATCATGCACTAAAATATTGCCATAAAATATTCAACATACTCACCAATGCACCAAAATGAACCATTTTAGATTTACAGCCTCAATTTAATCCGCTATATCTAAGATGAATTGTGTTGCTCTGTCACATTTCTACATTTCATCGCAATAAATAAACTCTACTCATAAAAGTTGGCGTGCATCTTGCATCAAATCAGAACTTAAAATTGATTAAATTGCTTTATGAAGATGCCATTGCGCCATTTTAATACAGGAACAAACCCGCGAATGGATCAAATTATTCCGATCGACTATCGTGCTTTAGTGGACAATATGACCACGTGTATCTTATTGATAGACCGCGATCTTAATATTTATTATCTGAATTCTGCCTGTGAAGCCTTATTTGATGTGAGCTTATTCCGCGCGAGCGGCACATCTGTGCTCAATATTTTGCAAAACCCGACAGATGAGTTCAATACCGAAGAAGCCCTGAATAATACTTTAACTACGGGACAACCTTATACACGCCGCGAAGCCACTATTCTGGTCAACTTTAAAGACATTCATGTCGACTACACCGTTTCTCAATTGAACCTCGGCAAACCTTATCATCCGTTGCTGCTCATTGAACTCAATCCTCGCGATCGTATGTTAAAAATCTCGCGTGAAGAAAATCTGCTGCAACAGCATCAAGTAGCGCGTCAACTGATTCGCGGTGTTGCGCATGAAATCAAGAATCCACTCGGTGGTATTCGCGGGGCGACTCAACTCCTGGCACGCAGTTTGAATGATCCACAATACAAAGAATTTACCGACATTATTATTAGCGAAGTGGATCGACTGAGAAATCTGGCCGATACCATGCTCGGCTCACGCCAGCTTCCGAGCTATGAACTGGTCAATGTGCATGAACCTCTGGAACGGGTGCGTTCACTGATTGCCAATCAGACCAAAAAGAAAATCAAGATTACACGGGATTACGACCTGTCCTTACCGGAAGTTCTGGCAGACCGCGACCAATTAATTCAAGTCATTTTGAATATTTGCGCCAATGCCGTACAGGCCATGACTGAGAACAAGGAGTTCTTTGTCGAACATCAACCGGAACTGATTTTAAGAACCCGGATTCAGCGTCTTTTTACCATTAACGGGGTGATTCACCGCTCTGTGGTACGGATTGATATTGAAGACAATGGCCCAGGGGTTCCAGAAGAGATTATCGAATCGGTGTTTTATCCGCTGGTCACCAGCCGTGCCAAAGGGACCGGACTGGGCCTCAGTATTGCTCAAAATATTATTCATCAGCACAACGGCATGATCGAGTGCCAGTCTGTAGCTGGAAAAACCGTCTTTAGCTTATATTTACCTTGGGAGTCGAATCATGTCGCGAAATAAAATATGGGTGATTGATGACGATCGCGCCATGCGCTGGGTACTGGAAAAAACCTTTAAAGAAGAAGGTCTGGACGTCACCAGTTTTGAAGAAGCACAATCTGCACTGGATCAACTGAGTCTGGAAGCACCCGATGTGATTCTGACCGACATCCGTATGCCAGGAATTGATGGTCTTACTTTCCTGGGCAAGGTCAAACACAATTATCCTGACTTGCCTGTGATTATTATGACGGCACATTCAGACTTAGAGTCGGCTGTATCCAGTTATCAAACCGGTGCTTTTGAATATTTACCTAAGCCTTTTGATATTGATGAAGCACTGGCGCTGGTAAATCGTGCGATTTTACATATCACCAAACTACAGCAACAAGAATCGGCAAAAGCGGTTCCACCAATTCAATCCACCGAGATTATTGGTGAGTCGCCTGCAATGCAGGAAGTGTTTCGTGCCATTGGCCGTTTATCACAATCACATATTACCGTGTTGATTAATGGTGAGTCTGGTACAGGCAAGGAACTGGTTGCACATGCCCTGCATCGTCATTCACCACGCAGTTCAAAACCTTTTATTGCACTGAATATGGCGGCGATTCCAAAAGACCTGATCGAAACTGAACTTTTCGGCCATGAGAAAGGTGCATTTACCGGCGCTAACACTCAGCGCCAAGGTCGTTTTGAACAGGCCAATGGCGGCACGCTGTTTTTAGATGAAATTGGCGATATGCCATTTGAAACCCAGACCCGTTTATTGCGTGTACTCGCAGACGGTGAGTTCTACCGAGTTGGCGGTCATATTCCGGTTAAAGTCGATGTGCGTATCGTGGCTGCGACACATCAGGATCTGGAAAAACTGGTTCATGATGGTCGCTTCCGTGAAGACTTGTATCATCGACTGAATGTAATTCGTATTCATATTCCAAAACTGGCACATCGCAGTGAAGATATTCCGATGTTGGCGCAGCATTTTCTGGCACGTGCCGGGAAGGAACTTGGGGTCAATCCAAAGATTCTGCGTCCTGAAACCCAAGAATATATGCAGAAATTGCCATGGCAAGGTAATGTGCGTCAACTTGAAAATACCTGTCGCTGGCTGACTGTCATGATCACAGGTCGTGAAGTCTATCCTGAAGACTTGCCACCTGAGCTGAAACAGATTCCAATTCATCAGCAGGATCCGGGTGCGCCAATTCCAACGCTGAACCAGATCGCACCGCATCACTGGGATGAATTGCTGGGTCAATGGGCGATGCAGAAACTCAAAAATGGTGAAATGAAACTTCTGGATGTTGCGACGCCGATGTTTGAACGCACCTTGATCAATGCAGCCTTGCAACAAACCCGTGGCCGTAAACGTCATGCCGCAGAACTTTTAGGTTGGGGTCGCAACACTTTAACGCGCAAGCTTAAAGAATTGGGCATGGATACTACGGATGATGAAATCGAAGAAGAAATAGAAAGTTAATCTTTCCATATAAAAAAGCGCCGATTGGCGCTTTTTTGTTAATGATAATTTATGCAGTAAAACCCACATAGCGGAAATACCCATCTATGCCCAGATCAGACTTATAGATCACATAATTTGAATAAGTCGCTTGGGTGATTTCATCCAGCATATTCACCTGATCATCATTGGCATGCAGATCATCTACAGAACGCGGCATGCTGTGCTCGAATTCATCGGTCATATATTCAAAGCCAATATCCATGGCAATAAACAGGGTATGTTCACAAGGTTGCACATATTGCTCTTCTGCCCAATCAATCACGTTGTGCTGACAATGCGGACAAGCAATATTATCGGTGGCCTGAATCGAGAGTGGAATAAGTTGATAAGCCATATAAAAATCAATCTGTTTGCTATTCGTATATTTTAGCAAATTTTATGGACTGACTTTATTCAATTAAAAGTCTCGACGATAAAAAAGGGAATTTTCAGATTCCCTTTTTGTATTGATAGATCTCAATAATCTATTACTTATGAGTAGCCTTATAACGTGATAGTGCGGTGACAGCTACCGATACGACCACTGCTGGCAAACTTGCTACAAGAATGCCCGTCGTTCCCAAACCTAATGCCAGAATTTTTCCAGTTAATAATGGTCCAGTCATCGCTCCTAAACGCCCTAGAGAGATCGCACTCCCCACGCCTGTCACTTTGCCTGCGCCTGAATAAAAAATTGGTGAGATCCCATACAGAATAGATTGACCACCTGTAGAGAAAATACCACCCATGACTCCCGCCAAAATTAATAACGGAATAGAAGTTGTGGTGAATAACAATACCAAGGCAACAAACAAGCCACTATAAATGATGGTTGCCATTTGCCAGAGCTTTAAACGGTCCAGCAAATAACCCAGACTCAAGGTTCCAATGACAGCGCCCACCTGGAACACCAACATCACCAGAAATGCCTGTTGTTTCTGTAAACCTTGTTCCATAAGTAAATTTGGCAACCAGCTAATCAAAATATAATTAATCATCAAGGTAAAAAAGAAACCAACCCAAAGAGGTACTGTATTTTTATACTGGCGCTGCTTGAACAAAACTTCAGCCATGCCCGGCACAGCTTCGCCAGAGACTTGTACCTCCGCATTCACTTTAGGCTTATCTTTAAGAATAAACGCCATCAATGGAATCAATACTAAAGGCGTTAATCCCCCAATCAGGAACAAGGTTTGCCATTGAATCTCTGGAAGCAACATGGCCAGACCGGCAACAAAGATCGCACCTACCGGTAAACCACAATACATTAGACTATTTAGCTTGCCACGGTTGGCTTCGGTTGCTTCATCACCGACGACTGAAATCATGGTTGGCATTGCCGCACCTAAACCCAGACCAGTAAAGAAACGCGCTGCATATAAAACTTCGATGCTTGGCGCAATTGCAGTCAACGACATGAACAGACCAAAAATAGTCACAGAGAGCATCAGGACTTTCTTTTGTCCTAGATAATCTGCGATACGTCCGCCAAAGAATGCACCAAACAGCATTCCAAAGACACCCAGACTAAATACATAGCCCATTTGGATTTGATCTAAACCAAAGCTTGTTGCAATTTCTTTCGCTGCAATCCCGGGAGCTTGAAGGTCAAAACCTTAAAAAAATGCGACCCAGAAACATAAGAATATCGTTAATATTTTTTGGGCTTTTCCGCTATATGGCTGTGCCATGACTGATCTCCATCAATAATTCACAAACCGTTTGATAGTCTGACGATCCGTTGCATTATTCTTAACCTAATCTTGATAGAGAAATAGCACGACAATAGTCGGGTTTAAGCACATCAGCATGTGTAAATATCATCTAAATTAGACTTAAAAGATTGTATTTCTAGACTTAATACATCTTAATAATATTCATTATATATATTTATCAACAACTTAATTTAATAGTAGTTATTTTTAATTCAACGATAGTCAAAACTTATACAAAACTATAAGTCGATAAAAAGCCCGCTTAACGCGGGCTTTTCTAGCTCAAAATCTTAAGCAGATTTCTTTGCTTGTGCATTCTTACGAATTGTAATCATCACCAGTTGAACTGCTGCAGGCGTTACACCCGGAATACGGCTGGCTTGCGCCAATGTTTCAGGACGAACATCTTTCAGTTTCAGGGTAATTTCACGTGAAAGACCCGACACGATGTCATAATCAAAATCCGCAGGAATACGGGTTTCTTCAAGACGTTTCATTTGTGCGACGTCTTCATGCTGACGATTAATATAACCCGCATATTTCACCGCAATCTCAATTTGATCACCCACTTGTGGTGAAACTTCAGAACCTGTGAGCTCTGCAATTTGAGCAAAGGTGATGTTTGGACGTTTTAACAAATCAATTGCAGAACATTCTTTAGAAAGATCCGCACCCGTCATTTCTACGAATTTTTTACCCATTGGATTGTTTGGTGCAGCCCAAAGGTGTTGCAAACGACCTGTTTCTTTCTCTACAGCTTCCATTTTTTCACAGTAAGCTGCCCAACGTTCGTCATCAACCAGACCCATTTCACGACCGATTGGTGTTAAACGCTGATCCGCATTATCTTCACGCAACATCAAACGGTATTCCGCACGTGAAGTGAACATACGGTACGGTTCTTTAGTACCTAAAGTGATCAAGTCATCCACAAGTACGCCCATGTATGCTTCATCACGTTTTGGTGTCCATTGTTCTTGATCCCATGCACGACGTGCAGCGTTCAAGCCTGCAAGCAAACCCTGCGCACCCGCTTCTTCATAACCGGTTGTGCCGTTGATTTGACCGGCGAAATACAAGTTATTAATTGCTTTGGTTTCAAGGGTAAATTTCAACGCTTGTGGGTTGAAGTAATCGTATTCAATGGCATAGCCCGGACGAAGAATGTGCGCATTTTCCATACCACGGATCGAGCGAACCAGTTCAAACTGAACGTCGAACGGTAAAGAAGTCGAAATACCATTTGGATAAAGCTCATGTGTATCCAAGCCTTCGGGCTCCAAGAAGACTTGGTGAGAATCTTTATCGGCAAAACGGTGAATCTTATCTTCAATCGATGGGCAATAACGTGGTCCAACACCTTCGATCACACCCGTGTACATCGGTGAACGGTCTAAACCGCCACGAATGATTTCATGCGTGCGTTCATTGGTATGCGTGATATAGCAATTTACCTGCTCAGGATGCATAGACACATCCCCCATGAATGACATGATCGGAGATGGGAAATCACCCGGCTGTGGTGTCATCACAGAGAAATCCACTGAACGCGCGTCAATACGTGGTGGTGTACCTGTTTTTAAACGACCTACTGGCAAGTTTAATTCACGCAAACGATGTGCAAGTGAAATAGATGGCGGATCACCAGCACGACCACCGCTAGATTTCTCCAGACCAACGTGGATGACACCACCTAAGAATGTACCTGCTGTCAGCACCACAGTTTTCGCATCAAAACGGATACCCATTTGGGTAACCACACCTTTAACGGTATCGCCTTCAACAATCAGGTCATCTGCGGCTTGCTGAAAAATATCAAGGTTTGCTTGGTTTTCTAATGTTTCGCGAATAGCCGCTTTATAACGTACACGGTCCGCCTGCGCACGTGTTGCACGTACTGCAGCACCTTTACGCGAGTTCAAAATACGGAATTGAATACCGCCTTTATCGGCAGCCAGTGCCATCGCACCGCCCAAGGCATCAATTTCACGCACCAAATGCGATTTACCAATACCACCGATGGCCGGGTTACAGCTCATCTGCCCTAAAGTCTCAATGTTATGAGTTAAGAGTAAAGTCTGTCGACCCATACGCGCTGCAGCCAGAGCCGCTTCCGTACCGGCGTGACCGCCACCGATAACAATGACATCGTATACTTTAGGATAATGCATAGTGGTAATTGAGAGATAAAAAAGAATAGCTGAGCATTATAGCAAATTTCACTCTAAAGTAGACAAATTCAGTTGAATTTATCCTGAGATAAATCGCACTTAACTCGCATAACAATAAAGCACTGTAATTTAACTTTGCAGAGGAACTATATAAATTAAACATATAAGCTGAGAAATTTACTCGATTTGCATTGTTTAATCTCGCGCATTTTTTAATCTATATGTTGGTTACATTACAAACAAAGGTATAAAAGATGAATAAGAATATTTTCCTCTCAACCGTTCTATGTGGTTTATGTTTTGCGCCATTTGCTGCATCAGCAAATGATAAGGTCGAAACCATTTATAATGCACAAAAGTACCAACAGGTTTGTAAAGGCAAATCCCAAGGTGCACAAGTCAGTTTTGCCTATCGTGGCATTATCTGGAATGGTACCTGTGAGCCGCAGTTTTTTGCTTCATCCAAAAACGCTTCAATCAAAGGCGATGAAGCCGAACTCATGAGTACCTGTAGCGGCAACAGTGGTGCAACCACCGCCACCATTAATGGTGCCGAAGTCAAAGGTAAATGCGCATTAGGCTTTATGCCACCACGCCCTCAGGGACAATCTCAGATGCAAAGCCAACCAATGCAGCCGCAAATGCAAAGTCAGCCTATGCAGCCACATATGCAAAACCAGCCTATGCAGCATCAGATGAACCAGCCAGCACAGCCTGATTCACCAATGCAAGGCCAGCCAGGTATGTAGCCGATATATATCTAAATAGTTTAGATTTCAAGTAAAAGCTTTGACGGGCAAAGTGACTGCATTTTGCCCGTTTTTTATTGCTTATTTATTCATCTAGGCTAAACTGGAAATATACCTATAAATGTATAATAAAAAGGCAAATTCATGGATTCGGGGTTTTTTAGCGTTTTTTTGCCAATTACATTGGCAATTATGATGATGGGGCTGGGGCTAGAACTCACCATCAAAGATTTCCTGCGCTTAAGTCGCTATCCTAAAGTCATTTTTATTACTTTATTTGCGCAGTTAGTCCTATTACCCAGCATTGCTTTTTTTATTTGTCTGATTTTGGACTTGCCCGCTTTGCTTGCTGTAGGTCTGATGCTGCTGGCCGCCTCGCCCGGTGGTCCAACCGCAAACCTGTTTAGCTACATATATAAAGGTGATGTGGCACTGAATATTACTCTAACCGCCATTAATACCATCATCTCTATTTTTACCTTGCCCTTTATTGTCAATCTGTCCTTACACTACTTTATGAGTCATGACTCAAACGTGACTTTTCCAGTTGAAAAGATTGTACAAGTGTTTTTAATTACCTTGATTCCCGTGATCATGGGTATGCTGCTTCGAGCCAAATTTCCAAACCTGTCGATTACTGTCAGCAGGCCCATGCGCTTACTCTCTATCGGTTTTCTAACCATCCTATTCATATTCGCCATTTTCAGAGAACGTTCGAATTTGGTCGAATACTTTGCCAATATTGGTACAGCAACTGCGATTTTATGTTTTTCCAGCCTGTTTATTGGCTATTGCATCCCTCTACTCATGGGCATTCCAGAGAAAATGGCACGTGCTTGTACCTTTGAAATCGGCATTCATAACACAGCCATTGCCCTAACCATTGCGATTTCGGTTCTGAATAATGTCACGATGGCCATTCCAGCAGGCATTTATACAATTTTCATGTACAGTTTCGCGACCATTTTCGGTGTGCTAATTAGCCGCCAGCAAGTGGTATATAGTAATAAAAGTCGTTTATCAGATTTGTAATTTATTTGGCTGATTTTGCTATAAGGCTGTATGCTTTTCCAAAGAAAATCAGAAGTATTAAAACAATTTTCGACAAGGAGCATACAGATGGATTCTGGCCTTATAACGATATTACTGCCGCTGGCACTTGCAATCATCATGATGGGACTTGGCCTTGAACTGACACCTCGGGACTTTAGCCGTGTCACTCGTCACCCCAAAGCCGTATTTATAGCATTGTTCTGCCAACTGGTTATTCTGGTTGGCATTGCCTTTTTGCTTTGCAAGCTATTCGCTTTAACCCCATTACTCTCAGTCGGATTGATGCTCTTGGCGGCTTCGCCAGGGGGTGCAACGGCCAACCTGTTTAGCTACCTGTTTAAAGGTGACTTAGCCCTCAATATCACGCTGACTGCTATCAACTCAGTCATTGCAGCGATTACCCTACCTTTAATTATTAATTTTTCGATCATGCATTTTATGCAGGATAGCCAGCAAGTTGGCCTGCAATTCGGCAAGATTTTACAAGTCTTCGCGATCATCCTGATTCCAGTGGGCATTGGCATGTTAATTCGGCGCTATGCTCCAAGCGTGACCGCAAAACTGAATCGGCCGCTGCGGATTTTTTCCATTGGCTTTTTGGTGCTGATTATTATTGCCACACTTATTAAAGAACGCACAAATATCGGTGAATATCTAACCCAGGTGGGTCTGGCCACTGCCTTGTTCTGCATACTAAGTCTGAGTATTGGTTATCTGATTCCGCGACTACTGAATATTAATAGCGCTCAAGCCCGTGCCAGCGCATTTGAGATTGGCATTCATAACAGTACCCTCGCCATGACTATTGCCCTGACCGTGATTGGCAGTGCTGCTGTGGCAATGCCGGCTGCGGTTTATTCTATTTTTATGTATATTTTTGCTGCAATTTTTGGCAGCTTGTTGAATCGGCTTGCACCACTCCCGGCGCAAACACCCCTAACAAATCTGGATTAGACAACATCTGAAGATATTTAAAGGATGCCTCAGGCATCCTTTTTATTTTGGGAATGGATCAAGAAGATAGCAGCGCTGAGTCTGAACTTCCGTTACAATAGCTTTTTGAAAAATGTATAAAGGTTATTTCTGTGAAGTGGTTACAAATTCATATTACGGTTGAACAGGCTCAGGTTGATTTTACTGAGACATTACTCAGCTCGCTAGGCGCAGTGAGTGTGACTCTGGATGATGCTGAAAACCAGGATTTGCTGGAACCACTTCCAGGTGAAACACCACTCTGGAATAAAGTGATTGTGACTGGTATTTATGCGCAGGAAGAAGGCGAAGAAATTGATGTTACCGCACTAGAAACCTTTATTCGTGCACAAATGCCAGATGCTCCGATCCGTCATGAGTTGATTGAAGATCAGGCTTGGGAACGTACCTGGATGGATGCCTATGAGCCCATTCAGATTGCTGATAAATACTGGATCGTACCGGAGTGGATGGAAGCACCTGATGCCGATGCGGTAAACATCAAGCTTGATCCAGGTCTGGCTTTCGGAACAGGCAACCATGCTTCAACTTTCCTGTGCTTACAATGGCTCGGCAAGATTGATGTGAAAGATAAAATTGTCATCGATTATGGCTGTGGCTCAGGCATTCTCGCGGTAGCTGCACTCTTATTAGGTGCGAAAAAAGCATATGCCACGGATATCGATCCACAAGCTGTACTGGCCACCCAGCAAAACGCTGAACTGAATGGCGTACTGGACAAGCTTTATGTCGGACTGCCAGAAGAATTTAGAGATGAACTCGGCAATACCAAAGCTGACGTATTTGTTGCCAATATTCTGGCAGCACCACTGATGATGCTGGCTCCTGAGTTCGCTACTTTAATTAAATCTGAGGGACAGTTCGCACTTGCCGGAGTAATTGAAGAGCAAGTTGCTGATGTTACTAGCATTTACTCAAATTATTTTGATATATTAGAAGTAGAAAAACGAGATGAGCACTGGTGCCGTATCTCGGGTAAACGCCATAAGAATGAATGAGCCTATAAATAATCCATGAGTGACAAAAGAACCCATTGCCCTACCTGTTCCACCACCTATAAGGTCACAGTTGCTCAACTCACCGTTGCGCAGGGTATGGTTTGCTGTCCCAAATGTACCACCTCATTTAATGCCTTATCGCATTTGGTGACCGAAACCCGGAATTCGGTCACCGCCTCAATGTCTCACGCTCAGTCGAGCTCCAGCGAATTCAGCAAAACTGATGCTCAAAATAGACCAGGTGTTTATCACACGGATCAGCAGCATCGTCATAGCCTGCTACAGATTTTTGACCAAAAAGTTGAACATTCCAATATTGATCTGGAAACCTATTTAAATAACTTGAATTATTTCAGTACCGAACCGATTTCAGTCCTACCGAGCATGAACTGGGAAGATCAGGCAGAAAAGCAGGCTAAGCGCGGGCCAATGTACTATATAGGCTGGAGTTTACTCAATCTGTCGCTGTTTAGCCTGCTGCTGTTTCAATTTTTTTGGTTCAATCCGCAATACATCAAAAACAGTCACGTCATGAGTCTGGCCTTTAACAGTGCCTGTGAAGTGTTTAATTGTTCCAATCTGGAAAAATACTACACACTAATTCAGGCCAATAAAGTCAAAATCAAGGCAACCGGTAATAATGAAGCTGAGTTTAGCGGTGAGCTGATCAACTTTCATGACCGTAGCCTAGCCTTACCGATTTTAAGAATCAATCTGAAACATCGCGGTGAAGTGATTGCAACTTATAACCTGTCCTCCGAAGAGTACCTGATTGAAAGTCTGGTCAATATTCAGCGTATCCCAAAAAACAGCCCGTTTAAATTCAAATTTAAGCTTCCAGTCGATCGTAAAAGCTTTGATCGCTATACTTTGGAAATAATTCGCCCCTAATCTGCTGAGAAAGCATTAAAAAATTAAAAAAAGTTAAAAAAAATGCAGTTTTCTTGCTCACTTTTGCTTAGACAATGGTATGATACGCGCCACGAAAGCTATGTGCTGCAACTCCTCGCGACTTTTTCACAACAAATACAGTCTTGCCTAATGCGCTATAAAATTTATTGCGTATCGTGCAGATTTTTTTGTTTTGATTTTGGTCAGTAACAAAACTTTAACTATTGTTACGCTTATTTTTCGACCAAATCGCAGAGATGTGTCAAGCTACAGGCTCAATGTAATGACTAAGTTTTAGAACTTCCGTTTTAGGATCTAAAATGGAGTTCATTTCAATTTCTAGACCACTTTTATATATCACTTTACCCAAGTGATATTTGTTTTTCGGATTAATTCGCATGAATAGCAAATCTCCTATTTTTACTGCACAATCTGATGTTGCTTTACGTATCCACGTAGATCGCGCAGTTCGCCACTATTTTGCACAACTGCAGGGCGAGCAACCATCTCAGGTATACGACATGGTGCTAGCAGAAATGGAGAAACCTCTTCTATCTGTAGTTCTAGAATATACACGTGGTAACCAAACACGTGCTGCCGAGATTCTCGGACTCAACCGTGGTACTTTACGTAAAAAGTTAAAAGCTCACGGTTTAATGAGTGAATAAATGATAAAATGCTTGCGGCTTCCGCAGGCATTTTTTTTAACCTGTAAATTGCTGATTTTGTTTTATTCTGTTCCTTGAAAACTGTGACGAAGATCATGACTATTAAACGCGCTTTAATCTCTGTGTCTGACAAGACTGGTATTGTTGAATTTGCACAAGAACTTGCTGCTCTAGGGGTAGAAATTTTATCTACAGGTGGTACCTACAAATTGTTGAAAGACAATAATGTGGCTGTAGTTGAAGTTTCGGAGCATACAGGTTTTCCAGAGATGATGGACGGCCGTGTAAAAACACTACATCCAAAAATTCATGGGGGTATCCTGGCTCGTCGTGGTCTAGACGAAGCTGTGATGGCTGAACACAACATTGATGCTATTGATTTAGTCGTTGTAAACCTTTATCCATTTGCTGCAACGGTAGCAAAACCAAACTGTTCACTTGCTGATGCTATCGAAAACATCGACATCGGTGGTCCTACCATGGTTCGTGCTGCAGCAAAAAACCATGCATCTGTAGGTATCATCGTAAATGCTTCTGACTATGCAACTGTCGTTGCCGAGCTTAAAGCTGAGGGTGCTTTATCTCATGCAACTCGTTTTGACCTAGCAGTAAAAGCATTTGAACATACTGCTCAATATGACGGCATGATCGCATCTTACTTAGGCGCTCGCGTAGGTAAAGAAGAAGGTCAGGCAGACAAATTTGCACGTACTTTCAATACTCAATTGAACAAAGTTCAAGACCTTCGTTACGGTGAAAACCCGCATCAAGCTGCTGCATTCTATGTAGAAGACACAGCGACTGAAGCTTCTGTTTCAACAGCGAAACAGCTTCAAGGTAAAGAACTCTCTTACAACAACATTGCAGACACTGATGCAGCACTTGAATGTGTGAAATCATTTGCGAAGCCTGCCTGTGTGATCGTTAAACACGCAAACCCATGTGGCGTTGCAGTTTCTCTAGACGGTATTCAAGCAGCTTATGATCTTGCATACGCAACAGATCCTGAATCTGCTTTCGGTGGCATCATTGCATTCAACCGTGAATTAGACGTTGCAACTGCACAAGCGATTGTAGATCGTCAATTCGTTGAAGTGATCATTGCACCGAGCGTTGCTGAAGGCGTTCTTGAAGTAACAGGCGCGAAGAAAAACGTACGCGTATTGGTATGTGGCGAACTTCCAGCAATCGATGCGCGTCAATCGCAACTTGACTACAAACGCGTAAACGGTGGTTTGTTAGTTCAAGATCAAGACTTGGGCATGATCACTAAAGATGATCTTAAAGTAGTCACCAAACGTGCGCCGACTGAACAAGAAATCGATGACATGATCTTCGCTTGGAAAGTAGCGAAATACGTAAAATCTAACGCGATTGTGTATGCTAAAAACCGTCAAACCATTGGTGTCGGCGCTGGCCAAATGAGCCGTGTAAACTCAGCTCGTATTGCTGCAATCAAAGCTGAACATGCTGGCTTAGTAGTTGAAGGTGCGGTAATGGCATCTGACGCATTCTTCCCATTCCGTGATGGTATTGATAACGCTGCGAAAGCGGGTATCAAATGCATTATCCAACCGGGTGGTTCTATGCGTGATGAAGAAACGATTGCGGCTGCTGATGAAGCGGGTATTGCAATGGTCTTCACTGGTATGCGTCACTTCCGTCACTAAGTTTTGACGAAGCTCATGATGTATATTCAGTTAATTATGCTGAGTAAAATAGATTTCTAATCTTGCATAAAGTCCTCTCCTATTTTCAGGTTGAGGACTTTATGTCATTTTCGATTCATGGAGTATGAACCGATGAATATTTTAGTTTTGGGTAATGGCGGTCGTGAACATGCACTTGCATGGAAAATCGCGCAAGATGATAAAGTCGCAAAAGTATTTGTAGCACCGGGTAATGCAGGTACAGCAACAGAAAATAAATGCGAAAATGTTGCCTTAAATATTTTAGACAATGCTGCGATTATCGACTTTGCAAAAAGCAATGCGGTTGATTTAGTGGTTGTTGGTCCTGAAGCACCACTTGTAAATGGTGTTGTAGATGCATGCCGTGAAGCTGGCGTTAAAATTTGGGGTCCAACTCAATTTGCTGCGCAGCTTGAAGGCTCTAAAGCATTCGCTAAACACTTCCTTAAACGCCATAACATTCCAACGGCTTTCTATGACGTATTTACTGAAGTAGATGCTGCGAAAGCATTTGTTGAGAAAAATGGTGCGCCAATCGTGATCAAGGCTGATGGTCTTGCTGCAGGTAAAGGCGTAATCGTTGCCATGACCAATCAAGAAGCATTTGCAGCAATTGATGACATGCTTGCAGGTAACAAGTTTGGCGATGCAGGTTCTCGCGTTGTGATCGAAGAATTCCTTGCGGGTGAAGAAGCATCTTTCATTTGTATGATTGATGGCGACAACATCTTGCCAATGGCAACATCGCAAGACCATAAGCGTATTTTTGAAGGCGACCAAGGTCCGAACACCGGCGGTATGGGTGCTTACTCTCCTGCACCTGTTGTGACTGCTGATGTGTTTGAAAAAACCATGAATGAAGTGATGCGTCCTACCGTTGAAGGTATGAAAAAAGACGGTCACGTTTACACTGGTTTCTTATACGCTGGCTTGATGATTGACGACAAAGGTCAACCAAAAGTAATCGAGTTTAACTGTCGTTTTGGTGACCCTGAAACTCAACCGATCATGATGCGTTTAAAATCATCTTTGGTGGATCTCGTTGAAGCTGGTATTGCAGGTAACTTACCTGCTGAAGCTGAATGGGATGAGCGCAAGACTGTTGGTATCGTTTTAGCGTCAAAAGGCTACCCAGAAACTTCAAGCAATGGTGATGTGATTTCAGGCTTAGACACTGAAATGACTGATGCGAAAGTGTTCCATGCAGGTACTAAAGCCAATGAAAATGGCGATATCGTCACTGCTGGTGGTCGTGTACTTTGCGTGACTGCACTGGGTAATACCATTGGTGAAGCACAAGCAAAAGCTTTAGAACTTTGCCAAAAAGTAACGTTCGACGGCGTTCAATATCGTAAAGACATTGGTTACCGTGCGATTGCGCGTGAAAATGCTTAATTTTATTTAAGTATAAAAAACCCCGATTCTTTCGGGGTTTTTTATTTGCTTATACAATCCACAGAACTATTCATACGCCTATAAATAATTTACTCTTTTGCACATCACTAAAATAAGAAGTTGAATATATGTATATTTGGAAATATTGCTGGGAATGTAAGCACGATACTCCACAAAATAGATTGAATTTAACAATCCACCCAAGAGTTATCGAAGGTTTTTCAAAAAATATAACGACTGATCAAGCAACCTCACTATGGACTTACAGCATTGATGCCTACCAGTTCACCCAATGTCAAAAATGTAATGCGCCATCATTACATTTAGACTCATTTCATGTAAAAGATATTGATGAGAACACTAGCCAAAAATGGGCTTCAATAAAATCTGATTTAGAGAACTTAGGGAAATGCGAATCTTATTAGATATCAAGTACGAGTTTTCCCAGATTCAACAAATCATTATTGCATGAAAAAAAATGGTCTTTCGATCTACCTAAAGATGATCTGTTGCTCTTCTTTGAAGTCATTTCAGCCTACGAAAAAGGATTATTTATTTTAGCTCTTTCAGGAATTCGAACTCTAATAGATAGATACTTAGTAAAAAAAGTAGGCGATATAGGAGGATTTGAAAGAAAGCTCAAAAAAATGTTAGAGGACAAACATATTAGTAAGACACAATATGAAATATTAAATACGATTATTGAGGGTGGAAATGCTTCTAACCATAGAGGCTTTAGACCTGAAGAGGAAATGGTAAAAACATTTTTAGACGTAGTCGAGGATATAATATCTTTGGACTATAAAACGAAACAGTTTAATGAGTTTAAAGAGCAAATCCCTAAACGAAACTAAAAAATCGTAACCAAATTAAGATACCTAATGACTATTCACCTTCAAACCCCTCGCCTCATCCTACGCCAATGGCAAGATTCCGACACTGCCCCATTTATCCAAATGTGTGCAGATGACGAGGTCATGCGCTACTTCCCTAAAAAACTCGATGCGGCTGAGGCAACTGCTTTTCTTGAACGTATTCGTAATGCTATTGATACACGTGGTTGGGGACTCCTTGCCGTAGAACTCAAAGCTACAGGCGAATTCATCGGTTTTATTGGCTTACAAGTGCATCCACCTGAGCTTAAAATTGCCGATGCCCCTGAAATTGGCTGGCGCTTGTTACCGCAATACTGGAACCAAGGCTATGCAACTGAAGGAGCCAAAGCGGTACTGAAATATGCCTTTAGAACCCTGCGCCTAGAGAAAGTCATTTCTTTTACTGCCTGCATCAACACACCATCAGAACGTGTCATGCAAAATATTGGCTTAGAAAAAGTAGGAGAGTTTGACCATCCGCTTGTACCTGCCGATCATATCTTGTGTAGACACGTACTCTATGAAAAACAGCGTTCGGATTATCTGTATATTCCCTTTTGTTAAAACAAGCTTGCAGTATCATGACCTGAGGAAACCAAGATCAGATACTGACTCGCTTAGTTAATATAAAGGAAAGATTTATCTCGTTAATGATCAAATTTTCTTCATTTCCCAAAAAATCAGATATTTTTTTATATTTATCTATATGCATTTTTTATATTTCTATCTTACAAAATCTTATAAAGATCACTATTTAAACACATCCATTAAAACTATATTTTCAATATAAATAATATATTGTTTTAATTAACATTTTGTTTAAAAGATCTTTTTTATATTCGACTAAAGAGATAAGCAAGGCTTTTTTATCCAGTATATCGAATATAGATTTATTGCTATGATATCCGCAACTTCAGAGTACTCAAACCTTGCCATGTACTTATAAAATATCTATTTTCTCTCTCCAAATAGATTAAATACATCAGATTTGGGCTGCCTCTGACTTGATCAAGTTCACCAGAATTGGTGTTGCACGCTTGCAGCTTTCGACTTCAAGCTTTCTTCAACCATGATCAAGCTATCTACTTAGATCGTAATAAAACTCTTATTTAACACGATTTAAAAATGCTTATACTCTAGGCAAGAATAGAATTAGGACAATTTCATGAAAAAGTTACTTGGCGTTATCTTGAGTGCCTCTGTATTGAGTTTAACTGGGTGTGGTAAACAGGAAGCGCCTGCTACTGATGCAGCACAAACTAAAGATGCAAATGGTCTTCAAACTGTAACTATGGCGTCGACCGGTTCAGATGCAGACGTATGGCGTTATATCGCAACACTGCCTGAAACCAAAGCAGCTGGCATCAAACTTGATGTGAAAAATTTCACTGACTACGTGTCAATGAACACGGCAGTAGCCAACAAAGAAATCGATGTGAATGCATTCCAGTCTTATGCCTATATGGTTGCTTACAACGATGCCAACACAGCCAAAATTGCACCTCTATCTACCACTTATTTAGAGCCGATGGGTATTTACTCAAGCAAAGTAAAATCTTTAAACGAGTTTAAAACCGGTGCGACCATTGCCATTCCGAATGACGGCGCAAACGAATCACGTGCATTATTGCTTTTACAATCGGCAGGTCTGGTTAAGTTAAAAGCTGGTTTTGACAATGTCAAAGGCACAACGTCTGATGTGACCGAAAATGCAAAACAAATCGTGATTAAGCCGATTCAAATGGCGACTGCAGTACGCGTAAAAGACGAAGTGGATGCGATTGTGCTGGGCAATACCCTGGCAATGGAAGGTGGTTTAAACGTATTAAAAGATGCGATTTACTATGAGCCAATTGATCAAAGCACAAAAATGAACGTCAACGTATTAGCGGTTGCAGCAGACCGTCAAAACGATCCAGTCCTGCAAAAAGTAGGTGCGTTGTATCATACGCCAGCAGTAAAAGCATATGTTGATGAACATTTTGGTGGTACGAAAGTTGCGGTAAACAAACCGGTGACGTATTTAACTGAATCAAAATAGTACTATAATAGACTTTTAGAACAGGCAAGGACGATTTCTTGCCTGTTTTTTTATCCGTGATGCAGTTTTTGACACTATGATTGAATTTAAAGATATTTCAAAACAGTATGAGCTTAAGGGTCAAACCTTGCATGCCTTGAATCAGATTAATCTTCAGATTCCAACCGGCAGTATTTTTGGCATCATCGGTTATAGTGGTGCCGGTAAAAGCACCCTCATCCGTCTGATCAACCTGCTTGAGCGCCCAAGCTCAGGCCGGATTATCATTAACGGAACAGACTTTACCGCACTTGATGCCAAAGCATTGCGTCAAGAACGTGCCAGCATCGGGATGATTTTCCAGCATTTCAATTTAATGCAAACCAAAACCGTGGCAGCCAATATCGAAATGCCAATGAAACTCC
Organism: Acinetobacter lwoffii; assembly: GCF_024129435.1. Taxonomy (GTDB): domain Bacteria; phylum Pseudomonadota; class Gammaproteobacteria; order Pseudomonadales; family Moraxellaceae; genus Acinetobacter; species Acinetobacter lwoffii_F. The sequence goes on from NZ_JAMXXN010000008.1 coordinate 106,540, forward strand.
TGGGCTGGAGCAAGGCAGAACGAGAAAAACGCCTCGAAGAATTATTAGACTTTATTGACCTGAAACATAAACGTCATGCATTTCCAGATGAATTGTCTGGCGGTCAAAAGCAGCGTGTCGGGATCGCTCGTGCCCTTGCCAATCATCCAAAAATTTTACTCTGTGATGAAGCGACTTCTGCACTTGATCCACAAACCACCAAATCTGTTCTACAGCTACTTAAAAAAATTAACGAAGAACAAGGCATCACCATTGTTATGGTTACCCATGAAATGGATGTAATTGAAACCTTGTGTGATTATGTCGCTGTGATGGAAAAAGGTGACGTAATTGAGACCGGCAGCACCTTACAAATATTTAGCCAACCGCAACATCCGACGACCAAGAATTTTATTCAGACCGTATTACAGCAGCATTTACCAGTCAATATTCTGAATAATCTGGAAAACCAGAATCACAACAGTATTTATTGCCTGAAATTCCTTGGTAGCTCGGCACAGGAAACCGTGATTCAAGCGGTGATTAAACAGTTTGATATCAGTTTAAATATTCTGTTTGCAAACATGACCGAAATTAATGGCACGGTGATTGGCCAGATGTTTATTCAGCTACTGGGTGATGCACAAGAAATTCAAGCAGCAATAAAATTCCTTGAACAACACGGCGTACAAGTCGATCAGGCGGGAGTACAGGCATGAGAGATTTAATTGTACAGTGGCTGACAACGATCACTGCGCCGTTCTGGAAAAGCTCCCTGTCGATAGATCAGTTTGTGACAGCATTGCAAGAAACCTTTCATATGGTGTTCTTCGCGATGCTGTTTGGCTGTATCTGGGGCTTCATTCAGGCGATTACTCTACTGGTGACCCGTCCGAATGGAATTCTGCCGAATCGTGTGATTTATCACGGTCTCAATCCGATTGTGAATGCGCTGCGTTCGCTGCCGTTTATTATTCTGCTAATTGCAGTCATTCCACTGACCAAGTTAATCGTTGGTACATCGATTGGTACATGGGCAGCGATTGTTCCATTAACCATTTATGTCGGCCCATACATTGGTCGCCTGATTGAAACATCTTTACTCGAAGTGAATGAAGGTATTATCGAATCTGCCCAAGCCATGGGCGCGACGCCAATGCAGATTATATTTAAGTTTATTCTGCCGGAAGCGCGTAGTTCCCTGATTCTTAACCTGACCACCGCCACCATCAGTTTGATTGGTGCCACGGCAATGGCCGGTGCTGTCGGTGCGGGTGGTATTGGTGACTTAGCGATTTCTTATGGTTATCAGCGTTTTGATACCTCTGTAGTCATCATGACGGTGATTGTATTACTGATTCTAGTGCAGATTGTACAAAGCCTCGGTGACTGGTTATCCCGACTTCGTTAAGCTAGTTTTTATGTATGAATAAAGCCCTCTAAAAAGAGGGTTTTATTGTTTTTAATACTTACGATCCCTTTCTCATTATTTCAAAGTAAAGTCCTGCAACTATTTGATACGTGCCACGGCGACAGGAAGTCGCCCGTTGATTTGTGGCACATGGAAGTGCCATCAGATCAACAAAGGGGTTTTGTTACTTTTGTCCCGTCAAAAGTAAAAGAAAATATCTTCTAACAACTAACTAAATAATCAGCTTAAAAAATCAAATTCAAACTTGACCTAAAAGTTAGCCATTTCCCCTCAATTTCAAACTGAAACAATAAATCCCATGTTAAACTATTCAATGGTTTTAGCAGGGACTCATCTATGCACTTTGTTCATCTTGGTATTCATACAGAATTTTCGATTACTGAATCCATCGTACGGATACCTGACTTGGTCAAAGCTGCCGAAAAAGAACAGATGCCTGCCCTTGCGCTCACGGATCTTTCTAACCTGCATGCTGCCGTCAAGTTCTATGGCAAATGTCTGGGCAAAGGCATCAAGCCGATTCTGGGTTCCGAAATTCGCCTGAATGATGCCGAACATCGCATGACCTTATTGGCCATGACCAATACCGGCTGGCGTAATTTGACTGAACTGGTATCTGAAGGCTTTATCAGTGGTCAGCAACTGGATATCCCCTGCGTTCAAAAACAATGGATTTTAAATCAGCCTGAGGACATGATTGCCCTGCTCGGTATGCACTCCGATGTCGGCAAAATGCTGATGAGTTCAAATCCGCAAAAAGCCGAACCGCTGCTGGAAGAGTGGGTCGAAAAATTTGGCAATCGTGTTTATCTCGCCCTGACCCGTACCAATCGTCCGAATGAGGATAACTTCATTCTGGAAGCCGTTAAGCTGGCAAAAAAATATAATATCGGTGTGGTCGCACATAATGATGTGCATTTCATGACCCGTGAAGATTATGAAGCGCATGAAGCACGGGTATGTATTGCCGATGGTTATGTGCTCGGTGACAACCGCCGCCCTAAAACCTATTCACCTGAACAATATTTCAAATCTGCTGAAGAAATGACGGCGCTGTTCTCGGATATTCCATCTGCGATTGAGAACACCTATCACATTGCCAAACGCTGTAATGTGACACTGCAACTGGGTAAATACTTCCTACCAGATTACCCAATTCCTGAAGGTCATACCATTGACACCTTCTTTGCACACTTATCCAAAGAAGGTCTGGAAGAACGCCTGAATTTCCTGTATCCGCCTGAACAACGTGATGAAGACTGGCCGGACATTCGCAAGCCTTATGATGAGCGTATCGAATACGAGATCAATATCATTAACTCGATGGGATTCCCGGGCTACTTCCTGATCGTCATGGACTTCATTCAGTGGTCGAAAAGTAACGGCGTTCCGGTAGGTCCGGGGCGTGGTTCAGGTGCAGGCTCACTGGTGGCCTACAGCTTAAAAATTACCGATCTTGACCCGCTGCGTTATGAACTGCTGTTTGAACGTTTCTTGAACCCGGAACGTGTCTCGATGCCCGACTTTGACGTCGATTTCTGTATCGCAGGCCGTGACCGCGTAATTGACTATGTAGCACGTACCTATGGTCGTGATGCGGTCTCCCAGATTGCAACCTTCGGTACCATGGCGGCCAAAGGTGCGATTCGTGATGTTGCCCGCGTTTTGGGTAAATCTTATGGTCTGGCGGATCGTATTTCGAAAATGATCCCGACCAAGCCTTTAGGTCTAAGCCTGCTTGAGTCGCTGGAAGCTGAACCTCAGCTTAAAGATATCGTCACCAATCCATCCAATCCAGATCATGACGATGCAGCCGAAATCTGGGAAATGGCACTAAAACTGGAAGGTATTACCCGAAACACCGGTAAACATGCTGGTGGTGTGGTGATCTCGCCAACCAAAATTACCGATTTCTCTGCGGTCATGTGTGATGCCGATGGTACCGGACGCGTGGCACAGTTCGATAAAGACGATGTCGAATCTGCAGGTCTGGTGAAGTTTGACTTCTTGGGTCTGCGTAACCTGACCGTGATTGAAGATGCGGTTAAAAATATTAATAAACGCATCAAAGCGGATAAACCTTTAGATATTGCTTATATCCCGCTTGAAGATAAAGACGCATATCTGGTCTTCGCCAATGCCAACACTACTGCGGTATTCCAGTTTGAATCCGTGGGCATGAAGAAGATGCTGAAAGAGGCACGCCCGAGCAAGTTTGAAGAAATTATTGCCTTCGTGTCACTATACCGTCCAGGCCCGATGGATCTGATTCCTGACTTTATCCACCGGATGCATGGTGGCGATTTTGAATATCTGCATCCATTGCTTGAAGGCGTGCTAGAACCCACGTACGGGATTATGGTGTATCAGGAACAGGTAATGCAGGCTGCACAGTACTGTGCCGGCTATACCCTTGGTGGCGCGGACTTGTTACGTCGTGCCATGGGTAAGAAAAAACCGGAAGAAATGGTCAAACAGCGCCAGATCTTTATTGAAGGTGCATCGAAAAAAGACATTGATGAAGCCACGGCCAACCATATCTTCGACTATATGGAAAAGTTCGCCGGCTATGGTTTTAACAAATCGCATGCTGCTGCCTATGCTTTGGTTGCCTACCAGACCGCATGGCTGAAAGCACATTATCCGGCGGAATTCCTGTCTGCGGTATTGACCTCGGAGATGCAGAACACCGATAACGTGGTATTCCTGATTGATGACTGTCGCAAGAATAATCTGGAAGTTTTACCACCGTCAGTGAATATGTCGCTGTATCAATTCCATGCTATCGATGAGCAAACCATTGTCTATGGTCTGGGTGCGATCAAAGGCGTCGGTGAAGCGGCGATGCAGTCGGTGATTGACTCGCGTGCGCAAGAAGGTCCATTCCGTGACTTGTTTGATTTCTGTCACCGTATTGATCTGAAAAAAATCAATAAGCGTACTCTGGAAGCACTGATTCGTTCAGGCGCACTGGATTGCTTAGGCATTGACCGCGCCGACCTGATGGCGCAACTGCCTGAAGCGGTTCAAGCTGCGGAACAGGCACGTTCCAATCGTGAAACCGGCATCATGGACCTGTTTGGCGAAGTTGAAGAAGTTCAGCGCAAGCCATCTAAACCGGTCAAGCCATGGGCGGATGAAGTTCGCCTGAAAGGTGAAAAAGACACGCTTGGCCTGTATCTGACTGGCCACCCGATTGATGTGTATCGCAATGAGCTGAAAGCCTTTGTGCCTTGTCAGATCAATGAGCTGACGCCGACCCGCCGTGGCGTGACCACCGTGTTTGCAGGACTGGTGGTGGATATTGCCAATTTCCCGAACCGAATGATGATGACCCTGGATGATGGTACGGCACGGATTGAGATTTCGGCCAATCACGAACGCTTCAACCGCTTTAAAGAGATTATCCAGCTCGATAAAGTGGTGGTGATTGAAGGCGAAATCTATGAGCGTGAAGGCTTTGACCGTCCGATGGGACGTCTCACCAAAGCATTTAGCCTGAATGAAATTCGTCAGAAACGTGCCAATAGCATCAAGATTATCCTCAGAGCCGAGCATTTCAGCAAGAGCTTGAGCCGTGACTTGCAGCAGATTCTGACTCCTTATTGCAATGTCGATATGTCGGCACATATTCCGGTGATTCTATATCTGGATTACCCGTATGCCACGACTGAACTGCATCTGGGTCTCAACTGGAAAGTCGCCCCACTGGATGAGCTCCTAGCCAAATTGCGTGATTATTTTGGTAAAGAAGCCTTGCATATTGAGTATCAGGTCAAGTCCAAAGCTGCCAAAGCCGTGTCCTATGAACAGGCCAAGCCGGTGGATATTCCTCCGCCGCCTGTGGGCATGAGCATGGATGATGCACTGAAACTGTATCAGGCTGAATCCCAGCCGCAATATTCATAAATCCTGATCTTTAAAACACCTTAAAATTGGAATCCTCATGAGTCAAATTGACAATGCTGCTGTTTCAGCACATCTCTCCCATGTGCGTATTGTCATGGTCAATACCACTTTACCTGCCAATATCGGCAGTGCCCTACGTGCCATGAAAACCATGGGCTTGTCTAAGCTGGTTCTGGTGGCACCGAAAACCTATCCACATCCGGATATTGATGCGCTGGCCGCGGGTGCAACTGACCTGATCGAGCAGATCGAGATTGTAGAAACACTTGAAGATGCCATTAAAGACTGTCAGATTGTATTCGGTACTAGCGCACGCAGCCGTACCATTCCCTGGCCGCTGTTAGATGTGCGCCCTGCCGCTGAAAAAGCCATGACCGCCGTGGTACAAGATCAGCAGGAAGTCGCGATTCTATTTGGCCGTGAAGACCGTGGTCTGACCAATGAAGAACTGGCGATGGCCAATTATCATCTGACTATTCCTGTAAATACTGACTATGGCGTATTGAATGTGGCTCAGGCGATTCAGGTGATCTGCTATGAAATGCGCATGGCGACGATGAGTCAAATTGAACAGCCACGTGATGCTAAAGCGACCATGCAAGTCATTGATGGCATTGAAATGGAATGGGATGAACCTTTGGTCAACCATGCCCAGATGGAACAGTTCTACCCGCACTTGGAAAAAATGCTGGCAGAAATTGAATTTATGGACCCAAAAAATCCAAGATTATTGCCTTTACGCTTGCGTCGTCTCTTTGGACGTATACAATTAGATCGTATGGAATATCACTTACTTCGTGGTATTTTTAGCCGTGTTCAGGCATTGAACAACGGCACCTGGAAAAAATCTTCACACACATCATCACAGGACGAGGATCAAATCTAATGCTAAAACAGCTCAAAGAAGATATACAAGCTGTCTTTGCGCGCGATCCTGCAGCACGCAATACCTTAGAAGTCTTAACCACTTATCCTGGCATTCATGCGCTGATCATGCATCGCATGGCACATGAGCTATGGAACAAAGACTGTAAAGGAACTGCGCGTGCGTTGTCTTCGTTTAGCCGCTTTGCCACCGGCATTGAAATTCATCCCGGCGCAAAAATTGGCCGCCGTTTCTTTATCGATCACGGTATGGGTGTCGTAATTGGCGAAACTGCTGAAATTGGCGATGACGTGACGCTTTATCACGGCGTGACTTTGGGTGGAACGACCTGGAATAAAGGTAAACGTCATCCGACCCTAGAAGATGGCGTGGTGGTCGGTGCTGGTGCCAAGATTCTAGGGCCATTTACCGTGGGTAAAAATGCCAAAGTCGGTTCTAATGCGGTCGTCACCAAAGCGGTTCCTGAGAACGCCACAGCTGTGGGCAACCCGGCACGTTTTATCACCAAAGACAAACCCAAAGATGATGCTGAAGCGCGTCGTCGTGACTATGCAGAAAGTATCGGTTTCCAGCCCTATGCCGCAACTGAAGACCAGTCCGATCCGATTTTGGAAGGCATGCGGATTCTGCTGGATCGCATTCAGCAAAATGAAAAACGCATGAACAACTTGTGCAATCGTCTTTCTTTGTTAGATCCGACCTTTAACAAGCAGCAACAGGATGGCCAGCCTTTGAGTAAAAAAGAGTTAGAGATTCTGGAAGAAGCGCGCCGTGAATGTGAAGCGCAAACCAGCCAATCCAAGGCCTGAATATCACACTTCACTCTGTAACACGGGTTTACTTGCATGATGGTTATAGTTTTCATAGACTGACGATCATGCAATTTTTGAATAGATGTTTTAAAAATAACAGAATGGATGACTATTATGACCTTTAAGCCCTTGGCACTTGCTTGCTTAGCATTCACAATTACTGCGTGTTCGATCACTCCTCAGAAATCTGCTGAGAAACCTGTAGACCAAGTGGTTTTTGTAGAGCCTGAACTGTCCCCACCATTTTATGCTTTAAATCCATTCAATTATAATGAACCGCCTGAATTTGAAGTGCATTTGAAAAAGGCTGCGGCCCAGCCTGTAACCAAGATGGTGGTGACGGATCCTAATGATCCATCCAAGCAATTGACCCTGGATGTGAATAAACTGATTATTCCAGTGGTAGATAGCAATACCCGTGCAATGCGTTATGCAGCACTTGCCAATTCAAATGAAATCGATATCACCGAAATTGACGATTTCCTGCAAATGGTCGAAGGTAAGGCACGTCATTATCCACCACGTTTCAGCGATCGTCAGGAACGCCGTGGCTTTGAAGTCAAATTGCGTGAAGTCACCCGACAACTGGATACTTTAGCAGCCCGTCCAAATGCCTCTTTTGATGTGTTGATGCGTGCTTTTAAAGCCAGCGTGATGGCACGTAACCTGGATCTGGGTTCAGTTTATACCACCAATTCCCTGACCTATGCCCAGCGCATTCTCAAAATTAACCCGGATGATCCTGAAGTCAACTTCTGGTTTGGTTTTGGTCTGTCTGAAGGCGGTGGTCAACGTGAAGCCATCGCTTATCTGGACAAAGCCATGAAAGCCGGGGTTCAGGAGGCTTATCTTTCTGCAGCCAATAACTATATTGCATTAGAACAGAAAAAAAATGCCACTCAAACCTTGGCGAACTATAAGGTGAAATATCCGCAAGAAGCTGAAGTAGCCGACCGTCTGATTCAGGAAATTGAAAAAAATGGCCGCTGGAATGTTTGGCAAATTCTGCAAACATCAACACCCGCTCCGGCTACAGACCCAGCAACAGCACCGGTAACCCCATAATCAAGATTCGCTTCAATTTGATTACAAATAGACTGCTACGGCGGTCTATTTTTATGGGAAAAAATTAGTAAAATACAAAACATTATCCCGCTTTATAACTTGAATTCAGTGAAAAGTTTTATGCACGAAAAAATAAATAAAAGATTAATGCTGTGCACTTTACTCATCACCAGCGTACTCAGCGGCTGTCAGGTGGTCAGTGTTAAGGAACAGGCCATTAATGTCACGCTGAACAATGAGCGTGACAGCATCTTGACCCGCGACAAGCTTAGCGAAGCCAGTCTGAATGTGTTGTCCATGACAGGTCGTGAAGCTCAGATCTGTATTGATCAGCCCGAAGAATGTGTGGAAGATCTGAAAAGTATTCCCCAGATTTTAGATGAACAATTGCTTTCTACAGCAAGTGAATTATATCTAGCCAACTCCTTACAAAATGCCAAGTCTGCCGAATGCAACACAGGTGTTTTAAACAAAACCCGATCACCGGAAAAACAGCAACAACACAAGCAGAATATCCAGAAATGTCTGGATCAGCAGCTCACTATGCTGGATAAAAGCATTCGTTATAGCTATGCCTATCTATTTAAAACCGAGCGTGCGCCGCAAGAGCGTATTTTTGATAACCGCCAGGTTCAGATTCGTGACTTTTATAACCTGGCGATTGCCCATCTGATTCAACGCTATGCTGAACGTTATAAAACCAAACAGTCCGGCCAGCGCATTCAGGTCGGTGATAGTGTATATACCATTGATCTGGAAAATTTTCCGCAGCTGAAAAACCAGACCATTGAACAGCTGATGTCCACCTATAACATGAACTTTTCCGGCCTGCGTTCTATCACCCGTCGTGATGGTTTTGGTTCAGAATTTTTAGTGGTCTTACCTGAAGCACAGCAAACCGAGCAGGATAAAAAATATATTGTCGATCCGCTCAAGCACAACTATCCAAATGGTATCAATCCAAACATTCATTCAGCCCGCTATCTGGCGACCACCATTACCGCTGTACCCAAATCCGCGAATTCGACGGAACAGATTTTATCTACTTCAGAGTTTCACCTGAAACTGTATGATCCTTATAAGCATGAAAAGATTAAGGTGGCTTCGAAAGAATATGCGCTGGCCGCCAACTTTTCTGCACCTTACGGCTTATGGCTGGCCGAGAACAATCTGGGGCGTTTAGCCTATCTGACCCTGATTAATCGCGAAGACAGTCTGAGCATGCCGCATCTGTATATGCTGGAACCTTATAATCCGGACAAGAAAGTGCTGGTATTGATTCATGGCTTGGCCAGTAGTCCTGAAGCCTGGATTCGTCTGACCAACGACATTATGGGTGATCCGGTATTAAGGGAAAATTTCCAGGTCTGGCAGGTATTTTATTCTACCAATATGCCGATTCTGGAAAGCCGTTTTCAAATTAATGCCCTGGTTCAGCAAGGCTTTGCCCGGGTTGCGAACAATGCACCAGCCAAAAAAGATGCGGTACTGGTCGGACATAGTATGGGAGGCGTGATTGCCCGTTTAATGGTCAGTCAGGCCGATATTACTCAAGATGCATTCAAGCTGGTACAAAATACCCGCATTGCACAGTTTAAGGATAACCCGCTCTTTAAAGCACGCCTGCAAATGCAGCCTATTCCAAATTTCACCCGGGCCATTTTCTTAGCAACTCCGCATCGTGGGACAGAATATGCCGACCGCTGGCATACCAAACTGGCCCGTAAAATTATCCGTATACCGGGTGCATTTTTAGGAGCTTTTGCTGATACCTTACAAGGCGAAATCGGATTAAAGGACTTTGTCAAAGAACTGGGACATGACCTGATTCAGAATGGTCCAAGCGATCTGAGTGAAAATTCGAAATTTACTGCATTAACTAAGGATATTCAGCCTTCTAAAAATATCAAATTTCATTCTATTATCGGCAATACCGTAGATACGCAAGATACCAAGCTCATGAGCGATGATATCGTTTCATACGAAAGTGCTTACTTGGAAGGTGCTGTATCTAGCAAAGTGATTAAGGGTGGCCACTCGATTCAGGAAACGCCTGAAGCCGTGCTGGAATTACGCCGGATTCTCAGATTACATCTCTCAGACCTCGGTCTTTATGATCCGGAATAAACTATCGTCTTGATTTAGACTTGCCACCGCATGTTCGCATCCGGTGGTTTATTTTTTTAAAATTGCAAATAATGTTGAATAAGAAGCCATAGCGACAGCTCTGAGCGCTGACTTAAACATTCATCTGGAATTTCATTTCTTTCTAAAAATTAAATTTGATAGACTTGCTGCAATAAAGCTTTAAAGCTGAATTGAATCAGCAGATTCATTTCACATTTTCGATCTCCTGTGCTCAATCATATGGGATTGGCCTTATTGAAAATGCGCTTTAAATTTCCCTGCATAGCCTATTGAGCAGTATTTGCATTTATCTCTTGTTGAAAGGATTTATTTTTAATGACCAGTTCAGAAATTATGGCTGATCTTTCTACCTTAACGCCCATGATGCATTAGTGTTAATAATTTGTTTTTAATTATTTTTTATTCTCCCAACACAATAAGGTATACCATAAGGTACACTTATAAAAAATCAAATTTAAAATACTATCAACTTTTTAAAATCTTATGTTACGTAACTATAAGCAACTAATTCCACTTAAAGTAGTCTTGTGACAGCCGATATCTAAATACGTTCCATTCTCCTGATAAGGGGTATGATGCTGAGCACATTAGAATATATGCCCAGAACAAGGACATGATTCCCATCATTCCTATGAGATCAAATAGTAAAAGATCGAATAAGGAGCTTGATAAATATCTATATAAATTAAGACATTTAGTTAAAAATTTGTTTGCGAGATTGAAACATTTCCGAGCGATTGCAACCCGATTTGATAAGCTTGCACGAAATTATCAGTCTATGATTTACATTGCTTGCATGTTTATTTGGTGTAAAGCCAAATGAGGACACGCCCTAGGAGATAAACTCAGTGCAAGGAGTTTTGATAGTCAAGTGAATGAGATTCATGCACGTGTAGCAGTCCTCAACAGATTTACGGAATTAGGTCGACCACTTACCCAAGTTATGCCTTAAATTTGGCTTAATTAGGGGCACTTTGCATTTCAAATCTTTGTGCAACAAAGCCAACCACCTATAAAAACAGACTAATATTAAGTTAGTCTGTTTTTATATCTATTCTATTTTTCCAGTGAATAAGCAATTACAAAATCACCATGATCAAGTGACTGACGTGCTCCACCAGCGGAAATAACTACATATTGCTTACCTGTTTTTGGAGAAATGTAGCTCATCGGTGTCCCTTGGCTACCTACAGGTAAACGCGCTTTCCATAATTCTTCACCATTAGATGAATTGAAGGCGCGCAAATAGAAGTCTTGTGTTGCAGCAAAGAACACTAAACCACCTTGAGTCGCCATTGGACCACCAATGGTTGGCATACCAATCGGAGCTTTTAAGCCCATTTTAATGCCCATTGGTCCAGTATCTTGCACTGTCCCTAAAGGAACCTGCCAAGCCACTTGACGGGTTTTCATATCAATTGCCGTCATAGTTCCGAAAGGTGGTTTTTGACATGGAATACCTAATACCGACATAAAGCGGTTTTTATTCACTTTATACGGTGTACCTTTCATTGGCACTGCGCCCATACCTGTGTTGACCTTCTCTCCACCACTGGCTTCAAGTTTTAAATCTTCAGGCGTTTGTTTAATCAGCTGAATCCACAGACCTAAGCGCATGTCGTTGACAAACATATAACGATGCGTTGGGTCAAATGCAATACTGCCCCAGTTCATCCCACCCAGTGATCCCGGAAAACTTAAAGATATATCAGAACCCGGTGCTGTAAAGAGACCGTCATAACGCATTGATTTAAAGTTAATACGACACATCAACTGGTCAAATGGCGTTGCGCCCCACATGTCCGATTCAGTCAAAGTTTGATTGCCAATCTGTGGCATTTCAACTGAACGTGGCTGAGTTGCGCTGTATTGCTCATCAGGAATATCTGCAGCTTTTACAGGCTGCTCAACCACTTTAGTTAAAGGCTGACCCGTAACACGGTCGAGTACAAAGAACTGACCAGACTTGGTGCCAATGACGACAGCAGGTTTGGTTTGCCCATTTTGCATTGGAAAGTCGACCAAGCTTGGCTGCATAGGTAAATCGAAGTCCCAAAGGTCATTATGAACAGTTTGATAAACCCACTTTTCTTTACCTGTGGTTGCATCCAAAGCCAAAACGGAAGAATTGTACTTATGGTCTACAGGTTGACGGTTTCCGCCCCAGACATCGACCGACGAACTTCCCATCGGTAAAAATACCGTATTCATTTGTGGGTCGTAGGACATTGCCGCCCAAGAGTTAGCTGAACTACGTTTATAGATTTCACCCGGTTTGAGGACATAGTTTGGATTTGGGTTACGTGGATCAAAAGCCCAACGTAGCTGTCCAGTAATCACATCATAAGCACGAATTACACCACCGGGCATATCCGCTGCAAAGTTGTCAGCAATACGACTTCCAACGATGATACTGGTGCCCGCAATGGTTGGCGCCGAGGTCACTTCAAAACGAGGCGCTTGCGTGCCCGCACCTAGACCTTCCAGTAAGTTCACCGTTCCATCGACACCAAAGTCTTTACAGCGTTCGCCTGTATCTGCATTGACTGCAATTAAACGACCATCAGGTGTATTGGTATAAATACGACGTGGACATGCAGTATTGTTTGCCACCGCAGTGACCGCACTGGCACCTGCTAAAGTCGGTTGTACCAGGGCTTGAGTCGAGTCAAAGTAACCCACACCGCGGCAACGCTCCCAAGCATCGGCTTTAGAATTCACTTCAGCCTTCCAGATTTGTTTACCTGTGTCCGCATCTAAAGCAATAATGTTGTTATGCGGTGTACATAAAAAGACTTTATCGCCCACCTGTAAAGGAGTGAGCTGGTCTTCTGCGCCATTACCCGTACCTGTGGTCATATCGCCTGTTTGAAAGCGCCATGCTTCCTTTAACTTAGATACATTATTTCGGTTGATCTGATCCAACGCAGCAAAACGACTCCCACCAGCATCATTACCATAGTGCGACCAATTCACTTGTTGAGTTTGAGCTGTTACAGGTACTAAGGGTAGCTCTTCACCGCTGGCTTTGACTGTAGGATGTGGAATAAACATGCCATACAAACCACCGAGCATACCTAACACCGTCAAACCACCTAAAGCATAAGCGGGTGCCGAAGGCGCAATTTGAAATTGGTACTTACGAATAGCAGGCAAGGTAAAACACAGTGCGGCAAATAAACCCGCAGGAAACATTAAACGTGAATGCAGTGCCCAAAAATCCCAACCTGCATCAAACAGTGCCCAAACCACAGTTCCAAGAAAAACCAGTGCAAAAATCCAGACACCCAGTACTTTTTTTCTAAAAATAAATATTGCGGAAATGGTGGTCAATAAACCTGCAATGAGGAAGTACCATGAACCACCTAGACTAATCAGTTTTCCCCCACCGATTAAATAAAATAAGCCAGTCAGCAATAAAGCTAAGCCTAATATAAAGCACCATATTTTAAATATGGGTTGAGATTGTGCTTCGGACATACTTTTTACCCCAAATGCTGTGTTTTAAATGATCTCTCCTACTTTGTTTTGAGCATCATTCACACCACATCCAAACTTTGAGCATCCACAATTAACTTGCTTCAACAATCAAAAAAGAGTGTTTAAATTCAGCAACAGTATTGCTTACATTTTAAACACTCTTTCACTTTAAATACGGTTAAAAATTCACCTTAACGCTAAGACCCGCCACCCAAGCATCATCCACTTCTTTCACGCCAGAAGGTTGATAGATATATTGCAGGTTGGGTCTGAGCATCACCGCAGGTGACCACTGATAGGTATAGTTCAACTCAACATTGAGTTCGTCATGTTGAATTGGGACATAGTCACTGGCAAGCACGTCATAACTGTAATAACCACGGCCTTCGTTGGTGGCTATTTGCTTATCCGTCACACGATCATTCACCACATAGTTGGCCAAACCAAAACCGATGGAATCATTTGGACGGCTATCGAATGGACCTTTGTACCAAAGTGCCAGTTGTTGTGTACTTTCTACAAATGTTGTGTCCTTATCGTTCACTACACCATTAAAACTGATATATAAACCATGCTTCGGATCAGCTCCGTGTTGGGTCAGTTGTTGTTGTGCATTCAGCCAAAAACTGTATTTTCCATCTTGCATTTCACCACTGCGAATGTCTTTTGACTCAGCCGTGGAATACAACGCGCCGATTTTATATTCACCAGGCAAGCCATTAAACGAGGCTAACTTTGGTTTCCAAGCCAACTCTACAGGAATGGTAGCCCCTTCGACATTGTCCATATCAAGGTTAAAGCCATCACTGTCTGAATCTGTTTTGACATTGTCTGGATTAACTTCATAGACCCCAACGCCAAATGACCAGTCTGGTGCAAATTGGTATTTAACATTGGTGCCCCATAAACTGACAGGCCAGTTATACCAAATCGAACCGATGGATTTTCCAAGCTGTCCGCCACACAAAAGTAAATTCTGAAATTCACATTGCGAACTATTAAAGTCATCCGACATGCCCATACGACCAATCTTAAATTGAACGCGGTTATCATCAAATCCAGTTTTGATCCAAGCCTGAGTTAAGCGCCAAATTTTGCCACGACCATAAATTTCTTGGCTGTTGCCCAAGGTACTGGCACGAGGGTCTTTAATACGTTCAAGCGTTAAGGCATTACCTTCACGTTTGGTAATCATCAAGCCTGCTGTGGTATTTTCCCAACCTGCAATTTTATTCAAATCAAAATTAGCACCTAAGGTTAGCTGCCCTGCATTTTCCAAGATATTGTCATCGTTATAACCACCATCCAGATTGGTTGCCGCCTGACTCATAATTGCCGCAGTAAATTTATAGCCTTGATCTTCCAGTTGCTTCCGTTCACCGTTCCAATCCCCAAATAACCATTGACGATCAGCCGAATAAAATTCATTTGCAGAAGCCAGTTGGCAAGTTAAAAGTGCCAAAGATAATGTGCCAAGTTTTAATAGTTGTTGCATACCAAACATCCTTTTTTGTGAGGAAAGCTCAACTAAAGTGAGCTTTCCATGCGGTTTTTATTATTTAATGCGAACGGCTCGGCTGAGTTCAGAAGTTGCACCTAAATGGTCGGTTACATTCGCTGTCACACTTGCAGCACCACTCAGTGCTTTCCAAGACGCTTGACCTTGACCTTGTGCATTGGTTGTGAGTACTTGAGCCCCTAAGTACTGCTCAGCTTCGTGACTATTCGCTTGGCGGTTGGCAAAGAATTCAACTTGGTAGCGTTGATTTGGTTGCCCTTGAACTGTAGCGGTGACTTGTCCTCTGCTATAGCTTAAACTCGGTGCTTGGATGTTTTGGTTTGGCATCGCATTACAGCTTTGCTCATTTGGCTGCGTGCAAGTTTTTTGAAGTTTTGCATCTTCAATCACCACACCGCCACCACGAGAACCGACAAAACCTGTGTGCTCAAGTGCTGGCACAGCAAATACAATGGCACCCAGACGTTGGTTTGGTACACATGAACCGCCTGCTTCACAACGCTTAATATCTTTACCATTGCCCCAAATTAAATTTTTGGTCAGCGTGGTACGTGCATTGGCATCTTTTTCAGAACGTACTGCAATCCCAATGCGGTTACCATGCACTTTGTTGCTGTCAAAGATGTTGCCATCACCGGTGAGGTTAAAGCCAATCGAGTTATTGGTCAGCTCGTTATAGGCAACGTAGTTACGTTTACCCCAGTTAATTTGCAAACCATCAGAATAGTTTTCAAACTTGTTGCCCACTACTGCGTTGTCATTGCCCCAAAGAATTTCAATACCCTGAGATGGTTCTGGGTTAGCTTTGGTTGAAGTGAACAGGTTATTCGCAACTAGGTTAAATGCCGCACCACGCGTCAGCTCTAGACCATCGCCATTGTCTACAAACAGGTTATTTAAGACCTTGTTGTTATTGGTGGTGGTTGAAGTTGGATTACCTTTACCATCATCACCTGTCAGCATCACACCTGAACCACCGTAGTTATTACTGATGCGGTTATGCTGAATTAAGTTGTTGCTCGAACGGTTAATCAGGACACCGATACAGAAACGGTGGATATCGAGACCTTTTAAAGTCACGCCATTGACATCTTGCAGCACCAGACCCGGCAAACTCGTGGTACGGACGTTGGTGCCATACTGCTCTGGGTTTGCGCCTGGGCAGGCTTTAGCACCTTGGCCTTTAATGTAATTAGAGCCATCAATGGCAATAAACTCACCAGTTTTGTCCCACTGGGTACCAATAATTTTCACTGAAGATTTGATTGGTGGTAAAGCTTGATTCAGCTTAATCACATAAGGGGCTTTATCAACTGCTTGAATCTGAATTTCATTTTCTTGCGCTGCATTGGCATTCGATTGTTCAATTGCCCACCGTAATGAACCTTTCGCACTATCGTCCTGATAGCGGTCAACAATATAAGTTTCTGCACTGGCAAAACCTGAAGCCACTAAACCCAATGCCAAAGTCGTTAAACGTAAAGTTAATGATTGCATCTTTAAATCCTTTTATGTCTCTGAGTCTTAAGGTGTAGGCTGAACAGTTTTAAGGAACTGTTTAAGTTGAGTCACATCAATTTGACCTGGTGCTGACGCCTCACCAATCATGCCAAAACTTAGGCTACCACCCATGTTGGCAGTAGCGACACGCGAGATCGTGCCCAATTGCCCCATCGACATGGTCAGTAATGGTTTTTGACTTTTTTGGCTCACAGCAAGCGTTGCATTCATCAGGGTAAAGACATCTTGTTTAGATTTCGGCATCACCGCTATTTTCAAAATATCTGCGCCCATTTGGTCTTGTTTCAGCAAACGGTTTTCAATTTCTTGTTGTTCTGGGGTTTTATTAAAATCGTGATTCGACATGATCACCAACACATGTTGATCATGCGCCAATTTGGTCAATTTTGCCACGCTGCCTGCATCACGGAACATCTCGATATCTAGCAATTGCATAAATGGAGCTTTTAGATATTCGCGATAAATTTTTTCATAGTCTTGATCAGACACCGTCATTTTTCCGCCTTCGTTATGGGTACGAATGGTGGCAATCAGTGGTTTGTCTTTTAAAATTTGATTCAGCTGCTTACCAAGTGCAATGACTTTTTTCGTGTCAGCAGAAAATGCGAGTAAATCGATACGAAACTCAGCCACATCTGCGCTTGGGTTGCTGGCAATCACTTTCGCTTGGGCAATGGCTTGCTCTGCTGTCTTTGCGGTAATCGGCACAATAGTTTTGACAGGTAAGTCACCAATATTGAGGTTTTTCACCATATAGTGTTGTGTCGTAGGGGCAACTTCGGCTGAAAATGCCGTAGGCATTGCCGCTAAAACAGCACTGCTTAAGCAAAGTTGCATCGCAATCTTTTTGATTGTCATCATTACATTTCCTTGTATTTACAAACTATTGCCTGACTTCTGTTATCAATGGCAAATATACGTGGGATGAATGAAATGGGTCATACCATCACCACGCATAATTTTTTTTACCTTTAGTATTAGTTCAAGATGTCTCGCACTAAATCTTGGAAAATTCAGATATCTAAAAAGACCGTTTCATCTTCACCTTGAATACGAATGTCAAAGCGATACACCACTTCACCATCACGCTCTTCACGTTTTGCAATGAGGGTTTGACGACGTGGTGCCCACTCAATGCCTTTCAGTACAGGATCTTGTGCATTGGCTTCAGCTTCATCTTCAAAATACACACGGGTATTCAAGCCAATGTTAATCCCGCGAGCAAAGATGATCAGTGCAATATGCGGTGCCTGAGTTGTGCCTTTACGGCCCGGAACCGAACCCGGTTTAATGGTATTGAAACTCCAAAAACCAGTTTCGAAGTCTGCGCCTGTACGTCCCCAACCGAGGAAGTTTGGATCGACCGCTTTGCCTTGAATATCCGCCGCACTTGGATACACGCCGTTGGCATCCGCCTGCCAGATTTCAATCAATACATCACGTAGCGGCAAACCTAAGCCGTCAAACACTTGACCTTCTAAGCGAATACGTTCGCCTAAAGTATTTTCTTTAACTAACTGGTTATTAAAGTTATTTTCAAACACTTCGATGTTGGCTTGTTGTGGCAACAAACCAATGTGTACGTATGGTCCACCTGTTTGAGATGGCGTTTCATGCAATTCTTGAAAGTTCCAATGGTTCATGTTGTTCTCCCTGAATTAAGTCAAATCATTTTCGAAGTAAGTCGCACGACGACCACGTAAAGTGATGTCAAAGCGGTAACAACGGCTGTCTGCTTCAATAAAGTTGCTCTTGTCTTCCAAGGCAATCAATGCACGACGTTGTTCTTCCGAAGGAATGGTTTTAATAATTGGACACGAATCAATCAGCGTATCGCCTTCAAAGTAGAACTGCGAAATGAGGCGCTGCGCCCAACCATCGGCAAGTAAAGAGAAATGAATATGTGCAGGACGCCATTCATTAATACGGTTACGCCAAGGGTACGGGCCTGGCTTAATGGTACGGAACACAAAATAACCATTGGCATCGGTCATCATGCGACCACAACCACCAAAGTTCGGGTCCATCGCACCAATAAACTGGTCATTTGGATGGCGATAACGACCTGAAGCATTGGCTTGCCACACTTCGAGCAAAGCATTTTTAACTGGGCGCCCAAACTGATCACGCACATAACCATGCACAATAATGCGCTCGCCGACTGGCAAACCTTCTTTGGCATAGTTCAAAATCAAATCGTTATCTTTAGGCCCAAACTGTTCCACACTAAACTGTGGTGAAGTCACTTCAGTTAAAGTTTCTGCAATCGAAATCAACGCATTTTTGGGCGAGCGTAATACACTGGTTTTATAGCCGGGTGCATATGCTGGCGGATGATCTTCGGTATTGCGTTGTGCATAAGCACCTAAAATAAGTTGCGACATGTGACGTCCCTCTTAATCTTGTTCCATTACTCTTGATTTGTTGGTTCTTGGCTAAGCTGCTGTTCGCTCAACTTTTGCGGGGCAATGCCCAAATCTGCAAAAACTTCTTCTGCCATGTGCATGGCTGCATTGGCTGCAGGTAAACCGGCATACAATGAACAGTGCAAAATCAATTCTTTTAAGTCGTTCTTGGTCACACCATTGTTAAAACAAGCACGTAAATGCATACGCAATTCGTCTTCACGGCCCAATGCCAATAACACGGCAATGGTGACTAAGCTACGGGTGTGGCGCGGCATGCCTGGTCTAGACCAGACTTCGCCCCATGCAAAACGGCTAATAAAGTTTTGGAAGTCGGCATTGAAATCATTCAAGTTCTCAAGTGAACGACCGACATGCTTTTCACCCAGCACTTCGGTGCGTACGGTGATTCCTTGTTCATAACGTTGTTCATCATTCATGGGAGAAACCTCAATTAGGTCGCATCGGTATGTGCAACCAGTGATTTAACAAAAATAGCGACTGCTGCTGCTGTTGCTGGAATTAACAGCAGACTTAAAATAGCTGTAAACGACCAGTCATTGCCGAGTAATACCGCACCGATCCAAGCACCAAATACCGCACCAAAACGTCCAATCCCAGACATCCACGCCACACCTGTTGCACGGCATTGGGTTGGATAAAAACGAGCACTGAGTGCTGGCATTGCCGACTGCGCACCATTAATTGCAACACCTGCGCAAAGCACTAAAATGGCAAGTAAGGTTGGATTTGCTAAGCTCTGACCAACGGCAAAGGCAAAGATCCCAGCGACAAAGTAAAAGCCTGCAATAATGCGGTTCGGGTTGAAACGATCCATTGCCCAGCCAATAAATAAAGCACTGAGGACACCGCCAAACTGGAATAAACCACCGATAAATGCAGCACGTTCCATCGTTGCGCCAGTTTCACGCATTAAGGTTGGTAACCAACTGGTGAGTAGATAAATCATCACCAAACCCATAAAATAGGTCAGCCACAATAAAACCGTGCCTTTGACATATTTCTGAGAGAACAGCATGCCAAACACACCGTTCTTCTCTCCACCTTCCGTTTTTTCTTCAGGTACATGAAACTCAGTAATACCATGTACTTGCGTCGGTGCAATACGCGTTAGAATTTTGCGAACTTTTTCGGGGTCACGACCTTTCACAATCAAGAAACGATAAGATTCAGGTAAGAAGAAAATCACCAAGATCATCAAAATCAGTGGCGACCAACCGCCCAGTAAAAACAAGCTGTGCCAACCAAAGGTTGGGATCAACCAACTGCTGATGAAACCACCTGTTGCCATACCCAAGTTGTAACCACAGAACATACAGGTCACGAGTAGCGAGCGAGAGCGCTGCGGGCAATATTCAGAAAATAGTGTGGTTGCATTCGGCATCGCAGCACCCAAACCAATACCGGTTAAAAAGCGAAGGACCACCAAGGTATTTAAGTCCGCCGCATAGGCTGATGCCAAAGTAAAGCCACCAAAAATCAGCATCGAAACACTTAAAACAATCTTTCGCCCAAAGCGGTCAGCGGTTGGGCCAGACACCAAAGCACCAATAATCATGCCGCCTAAAGCAGCACTCATCACAGGACCGAGTTGCGAGCGGTCTATCCCCCAGTCTTGTGCCAAGGCTGGAGCAATAAAACCCATTGCCGCAGTATCAATACCATCAACAAAAACAATGAGAAAACATACAATTGCGATCAACCACTGATATTTGCTAATCGGTGCATCATTAATCAGTGCTTGTGCGTCTATACTCGTTTTTTGAGTAGCGTATTCCTGAGACGCCATACCTGCCTCCTTGGGCTGAAAGTCCTTTTAAAAATCCTTAAACTATTGAAGCGATCCAATGAACTGACTGAGGGTTTGGGTAAACAGCTCAGGTTGCTCAATATTGGAAAGATGCGATGTATCAATCACCGCTAATTCACACTTTTGAATCTGTTGTTGCATAAAGATGCCATCTGCCACTGTAGTAACTGGGTCAAATGCGCCTGCAATCACTAAAGTTGGAATCTGAATCTGTTGAATTTGAGTAGATAGATCTGCTTGCGCGAGCGCTCGGCAAGATTCTGCATAACCCAGTGCTGGTGTAGTCGCTAAAGATTGAATAGTGCGCTGCGCCAAAGCATCGTGTTGATAATCAAACTGCTCACTAAACCAGCGTGTATGCGTAGTCGCGACCAAGTCTGCTAAGCCATTGGGTGCCACAGCATCTGCACGCGCATTCCAACCCTCTTCAGTCCAAATTTTGGCTGCTGAATTCGCTACAGTGATGCTATGAAAACGATTTGCATGGTGAATACCGAGCCACAAAGCCGTCATGCCGCCCATTGAAATCCCGCAAAAATGCGCTTTTTCAATGTTTAAACCGTTCAGAATATCAATCACATCTTCTGCAAGGTTTTGTACAGTGGTCTGCTCAATCACATCACTTTGCCCATGACCACGCGTGTCATAAGTCACCACTTTGAACTGCTGTTCGAAGGCAGCAACTTGCGGCTGCCACATGCCTTTATCTGTACCCAATGAGTTTGAAAATACAATCACAGGTGCATGGTCTTGCCCACTGATTGCAACAGATAAAGTCTTGCCTTGACGATTGGTCATCGTGATATTCACTTTGCCTCTCCTTTTGCTTCCCGCAAAACCGCATCAATCTGGTCTTGAATATTGCCGAGATATGACGCGGGTTTAAAAATTTCTGAAATCTGAGCTGAACTAAAATAGGTTTTGACTGGATCGAGTTCAGTAATGACCTCTTTTAAGTGAACACCTTTTTCAACCGCTGTTTTACATGCTGCTTCCACCAAATGATGGGCCTGTAAGCGCCCCATATGCGGTGCCAAAGCCATCATCACCGCTTCCGCCATAATTAAGCCTTGGGTACATTCCAAGTTACGCTGCATATTTTCAACATTGACTTGCATGCCTTGTAACACATCCAGAGTCCGCTCCAATGCACCTGCACAGAGTTGGAAAATTTCAGGCAATGCCAACCATTCTGCATGCCATCCACCTAGACTACGCTCATGTTCCTGCACCATGCTTTGATACAAACTCGACATCAACACAGGCACACGATTGGCTGCTGCTAAAACCGATGCCGCAGCGACAGGATTACGCTTGTGTGGCATCGTCGATGATCCCCCACGCCCTTTAGCTGCCGGCTCAAACACTTCTGCAATTTCAGTTTGCATCATCAATGACCAGTCACGCGCCATTTTGCCCAAGCTACCTGTCACTATTGCGAGAACACTCGCCACTTCGACAATACGGTCTCGTTCACCATGCCAAGTACAATTTGGGACTGAAAGCTGTAGCTGAACGGAATAAGCATGAACTACAGCAGTACCTTGTGCTTGCAATGAAGCCAATGAACCAACGGCACCGCCTAATTGAGCAGTAAAAACACGTGCTTTCATGGCTTCAATACGGGCTAAATCACGATAGAATGCCGAGGCCCAACGCGCGAATTTATGCCCCAACGTAATCGGTAAACCTTGCTGCAACCATGTGCGTCCAATCATCACTTGTGAGCGATACTGTTCAGCTTGGGTCAATGCAGTGCGATAACATTGATGAATTAAAGCTTCAACATACGTCATTGCAGCACGACATTGCAAAATACAGGCAGTGTCTAAAATGTCTTGACTGGTTGCGCCCCAATGCACATAACGTGCAGCATCTTCATCACTTTGTTTCACAATCGCAGTGAATTGCTTCACAAAAGGAATCGCGATATTGCCCGCCAAGCCTGTAGCAACAGCTAAAGCATCAAAGTCAATCTGATCGAGTGCAGTTGCTGCTATGTTTGAAATTGCTGTTGCCGAAGATTCTGGAATGACACCGACCTGAGTCTGCGCTTGTGCCAAGGCAACTTCAGCCTCAATCATGTATGACACCAACGCGCGATCACTGAAAATTTCAGTCACCTCGTTTTGGTAAAATAAGCTGGCATATAACTGGCTCATGATCGCTATCCTTAACTCTGCTTTAAACGCGCTGAATAATCATTGCAATGCCTTGACCGACACCAATACACATTGAACACAGGGCATAAGTACCACCGGTTTGTTCTAATTGGTTTAAAGCTGTGGTGACTAAACGCGCACCCGATGCACCGAGTGGATGACCAATCGCAATCGCACCACCATTTGGATTCACTTGGGTCGTATCGTCTGCAAGACCAAGATCACGGGTAACGGCCAGTGCTTGTGCCGCAAAGGCTTCATTCAACTCAATCACATCCATCTGCTCAATCATGAGATCAGCTTGTTTGAGTAGCTTTTTGATGGCAGGTGCTGGCGCAAAGCCCATGATGCGAGGTTCAACCCCCACAGCCGCAGAGGCAATAATCTTGGCACGTGGTTTTAGCTGGTATTGTTCTACTGCTGCTTCTGAAGCAATCAGTACAGCAGCTGCACCGTCATTGATGCCGGATGCATTCCCCGCAGTGACAGTGCCTTCTGCTGTCACAACAGGCTTGAGTTTGGCTAAACCTTCTAATGTAGTTGATGCACGTGGATGTTCATCCGTGTCGATCACAATCGGATCGCCCTTACGCTGTGTAATATTCACAGGGATGATTTCATGTGTAAAAAAGCCCTGAGCTTGCGCGGTTGCGGTGCGCTGTTGACTCGCTAAGGCAAACTGATCTTGATCTGCACGATCAATGTTAAATTGTTGTGCCACGTTCTCTGCAGTTTGTGGCATGGTGTCTACACCATACATCGCTTTGAGCTTAGGATTAATAAAGCGCCAGCCCATGGTGGTATCTTCAATCTTCTGGCTACGTCCATAAGCTGTTTCCGATTTGCCCAGGACAAAGGGTGCACGAGACATACTTTCGACGCCACCTGCAATGATTAAATCCGCTTCGCCGGCTTTAATCGCACGCGCTGCCATTGCAATCGCATCTAAAGATGAGCCACATAAGCGATTCACAGTCGTGGCTGGAACTTCGACAGGTAAGCCTGCAAGCAGTGCAGACATACGACTCACATTACGGTTGTCTTCACCCGCTTGGTTGGCGCAGCCATAGATCACATCATCGACTTGTGTCCAATCAACACTTGGATTACGTTGCATTAAGGCTTGAATTGGAACTGCACCCAAATCATCGGCACGGATTGGAGCGAGTCCACCTGCATAACGGCCGAATGGGGTACGGATGGCATCGATAATATATGCAGTTTTCATATTTAATTTTCCCTTTATCTAAAATCCCCTAACCTCTCTTTTTCAAAGAGGGGTTAGGGGGATTTATTATCCTTATGTCGCATCCACTAATAGTGCACCCGTCATTGCCTGCAATTCTGCAAAGCTTAAACCGTCGACTTTCTCTACCACTTTCAAGCCTTCAGCAGTGACATCAATCACGCATAGGTCGGTATAAATACGATCGACACACTTCAAACCTGTTGCGGGATAGCTTAGTTCAGCTACGATCTTCGGTTCACCTTGTTTAGTCATATGGTCGGTGGTGATAAAGACTTTCTTAGCACCGACGGCTAAGTCCATTGCACCACCAACAGCAGGAATCGCATCAGGTGCACCAGTATGCCAATTAGCCAAGTCACCATTAGCTGCCACTTGAAAGGCGCCAAGGACTGCAATATCCAAGTGACCACCACGCATCATTGCAAAAGAATCGCCATGGTGGAAAAAAGCACCGCCTTCGAGCATGGTCACATATTCTTTACCCGCATTAATCAACTCAGGGTCTTCTTGACCTTTTTCAGGTGGTGGACCAAAAGCCAATAAACCATTTTCAGAATGTAAGAAAACGTCTTTGTCTGAAGGCAGGTAGCTGGCAATTTTGGTCGGTAAACCAATACCGAGATTGACATATGCACCATCGGGAATATCTTGTGCCACACGTTCTGCAATTTGGTTACGGCTGAGTTTTTGATAGCTCATGATGTTCTCCCGATTACACAGCAACAGGTTCAGGTTGAACCTGTACCACGTGTTGAACAAAAATACCTGCGGTGATGATGTGTTCAGGGTCTAAAGCCCCTAATTCCACCACTTCAGAAACTTGGGCAATGGTCACGTTTGCTGCCATCGCCATAATCGGGCCAAAGTTACGTGCAGATTTATGATAAATCAAATTGCCCCAACGATCGCCTTGCTGCGCTTTAATCAAAGCAAAGTCTGCTTTAATTGGATATTCCAAAACATAATCTTTACCGTCGATGTGACGGGTTTCTTTGCCTTCAG
Source organism: Acinetobacter lwoffii (assembly GCF_024129435.1). Taxonomy (GTDB): domain Bacteria; phylum Pseudomonadota; class Gammaproteobacteria; order Pseudomonadales; family Moraxellaceae; genus Acinetobacter; species Acinetobacter lwoffii_F. Next base: position 131,940 of record NZ_JAMXXN010000008.1, read on the forward strand.
CCAATAAGGTGCCATAGCCGGTTGGGGTAAACACTGCACCTAGGCCCATACCAGCTGCTTGAATACGACAAGCCAAGTTGCCTTGTGGAACCAGCTCTAACTCAATTTTGCCTGCACGATAGAGTTCATCGAAGACCCAAGAGTCGGACTGACGCGGGAATGAACAGATGACTTTTTTCACGGCACCGGCTTTGAGTAGCTTGGCTAAACCATAGTCACCATTACCAGCATTATTGCTAACGATAGTAAGGTCTTTGATACCGAGTTGAATTAAGCCATCGATCAGTTCCGCAGGCTGTCCTGCGGTACCAAAACCACCAATCATGATGGTTGAGCCGTCGGTGATTTGGGAGAGCACTTCCGCGAGGGATGCCGCGCTTTTATCTATCATTAGATAACTCCATTGTGCATCATGCAAATTTGAAAAGGCGCGGAAAACTAACTTATACTGGAAGATGATTCAGCTAAAACCACATTCCCTAGTTTTTTAGTTCGATTTCCTTATCTGTTCATTTTTTATAATTTTTCCGCTTTGGGATAGATAGTGACCGCAGGTTTTGTTCGATCATCGAACAAAAAATCTACAGATCGAACAAAACCTGATTATTTCACTCTGATTTCACGTTATAGTAAAAATAATGAATTAATAAAAATCGAAAAAGGAAACATGATGGAAGAAGCAGCTGGGACAAAAGAAAAGCGTCTTCAACACAAAGACAATAAAAAAACTATTCGACATGAAGATTTTGTCGCAGGTATTAGTAAAGGTATGGCTATTCTCGACAGCTTTGGTACTGACCGACATCGTTTAAATATCACTATGGCGGCGGAACGCACAGGCATGACTCGTGCTGCAGCACGACGCCATTTACTTACCCTTGAATATTTAGGCTATTTAGAATCTGATGGTCATTATTTTTATTTAACCCCTAAAGTTCTAAAGTTTTCAGGATCTTACTTGGGTGGTGCACATCTTCCTAAAATTTCTCAGCCTTTGCTAAACCTGCTCACCAATCAAACCTCACTCATTTTTTCAGTTATGGTTCTCGATGGCTATGAAGCCATTACCATTGCACGCAGTGCCGCGCACCAGCAAACGGATCGTGTCAATCCTTATGGCCTGCATTTAGGAAATCGCTTACCTGCACATGCAACATCGGCAGGCAAAATTTTACTGGCCTATCTCGATGATCAGGAACAATGTGAATGGCTGAATCAGTATCCACTACAACGCCTAACCAAATACACCCATTCTAACAATGAAACGTTTCTTGCCTTATTGCACGAAATTCGAGAGCAAGGTTGGTGCTATTCATGTGAGGAACATGAATTGGGCGTACATGCCCTTGCCGTTCCGATATATGGGCAACAGTTAAAAGTGGTTGCCGCCTTAAATATTGTTTCCCCTACCATGCGCACAACCAAAGAGTATTTGATTCAACACATACTGCCGTTACTACAAGAAACCGCACGCGAACTACGTAATATTTTATAATTTATCAAGGCTTTGTTTCAAAAAGATTTAAAGATTATAGCTAGCCGAATTTACTCAGGAATAAGTGACAATTTGGGTATGAAATCGGCCTAATTTTTTAGATTTATTTAATACTCCCACACGTGCATGGTAATACCCCCATTTTTAATAGAATTAATGGGGGTATTACCAGAGTAAGCCAAAGTCAGACACGGTTTTATTATAGCTTTGTGCAGTATGGGCTATGCGGGCATACAACCCCCACATGGATTTAGACATATTGCCAGCACCTTATTCAACACTCGTGGCTTTGATGAACGCCATATTGAAACAACACTAGCACACGTTTAGGACGGCATAGCAGGCGTATATAACAAGGCTCAATATTTAGATGACAGCGCAAGCATGATGCAACAGTACGCAAATCATAGAGAAAAAATTGCAGATCAGAGCTTCATCCAGTTAATAAGGCAAAGTGACAAGACTTGTCGCACTACTAGCCCATAAAAAGTCCAGAAGCCTTTGAAGCAGTCTCAAAATGAGGCTTTCTCGTGTCTAAGATACTGGAGGCAGCCTACTGTAAATTTTCTGGCTCACTATAGGCTTAATTGTGAACAGTAAATATCAACAGCCGCTAATTATTCCTGCAGCTTTATTGCCGGCAAACCATTGCAAATGAGTCTCATTTATATATACTTTACACAATTTTTTTGAGCCTAGTTGGCAATCCTGTTTGTTCACTGGATCGCCACTCTTTTTTTACCTTTCATGTTTTTATATTACTTAGGTATACTTATGTTTGCTTTTTCCCCACGTAAAAATTTAATTACTGTTGAAGTTTTAAAACATAGTAGCCCCTTACTTTTATCCCTAATCCCTATGATGTCTTGGGCAGAAGCTACCGCAATTCAACCGCAACAACTAGAAACTATTAAGGTTAAGGCTGAAGCAGACTCAAGTTATATCGCAACACAAACGGCGTCGACCCTCAGAGGCAAACAAAAAAATCTAGAAAGCCCCCAAACTGTAAACGTTGTATCTAAGCAATACTTGAAAGATTATTTACCTGCGAACTTGGACAATGCACTCACCCAAGTCAGCGGCATTACACAGGGTAATACTTTAGGGGGCACACAAGACACGGTAATGAAACGCGGCTTTGGTGATAACCGTGACGGTTCAATTACCGTAAATGGTATGCCAATTGTGCAAGGCCGCACCATGAATGCGGCAGTTGAACAAGTTGAAGTCTTAAAAGGTCCATCTTCATTGCTCTATGGCATTATGGACCCGGGTGGTGTGGTCAATGTCATTACAAAGAAACCTGAGACGACTCAGAAAACTGAACTTTCCGTTTACGGTTCAAGCTTTGCAGCAGGAAAAAATGGCTTAGGTGCAAGCATAGATACCACAGGTGCAATTGGTGATAGTAATTTTGCTTATCGCTTTATTGCAGATCATTCCGACGCCGACTATTGGCGTAATTTTGGTAATCTCAAACAGACTTTAATTGCACCGTCTGTTACATGGGATAATGGTCAAACTAAAGTGAACCTGAGTTATCAATATCGTCACTTTGATGTACCTTTTGACCGTTCTACCGTTTTTGACCCGAAAACCAACAAAGCCCTACCGATTTCTAAATACCAACGTCTAGATGAAGCCTTTAACCAAATGAAAGGCGAAGATCATTTGGCTCAATTGTTAGTTGACCACCAGATTAATGACAACTGGTCAGCTCACTTAGGCTATACCTACAACTACGAAACTTATGATGCTAACCAGTTACGCATAACCAAATTAGATACTACCAATCACACCGTGACACGCCGTACCGATGCGACTTTAAATGCTCAGAGTGAAGATAGTAATGCTCAAGCCTACATCAATGGTTCAACCAATCTGTTTGGTTTAAAGCATGATATTCAACTTGGTTCAGACATCGAATACCGTAAATATTTCCGTCCAGATATGGTTCGTGGCAGCAGCTCAACATTAGATTATTTAAATCCAAGTTATGCAACTGTTGAAGCATCTCAAAATTTGGTCGCGTCAGATAGTGACCAAACCGATAAACTGCATACCTATGGTTTTTATGTGCAAGATGCAATTCACTTAAATGAAAAATGGATTGCTGTACTGGGTGGACGTTACCTGAACTATCAACAGACTGCTGGTCGTGGCAGACCGTTTAAAGAAAACACCAACACTAACGATGATGCTTGGCTTCCACATGCAGGTTTAGTCTATAAATGGAATGATCAGCTTTCATTCTATGGTAGTTATACTGAGTCACTTAAACCGAACTCTACAATCGCTCCCTTGGGCAATGCGGTTATTGACTCTGATGTTCAACCTGAACAAGCCAAGTCTTATGAAGTTGGCGCGAAATATGAGTTAAATGATCGCGTTAAAGCCAACTTTGCACTCTACGATATTAAAAAGCGTAATGTCTTAGCTAAAGTGACGAACTCATCGACCAATGAAGTCGAATTGCATACGACAGGTGCCGTGCGTTCTAAAGGTGCGGAGCTTGACCTGACAGGACGTGTGACCGATCAGCTTGATGCGACCCTGACCTATGCCTATACAGATGCGAAAGTGACTGAAGACGAAACTGGCCTTGAAGGCAATCGCTTAAATAATGTAGCAAAAAACACAGCTTCTTTAGCCTTGGCCTATAACTACGGCGAACTTTACAACGGTAATTTACATTTTGGTATAAGCGGTAACTATGTGGGCAAACGTGCTGGCGATTCGGAAAATACCTTTGACCTGCCTGATTATGCCCTTGCCAATGCCTTTGTCAGTTATGACACCACCATTGCCAAGCAAGCAGTCACTTTCCAATTTAATTTAAACAATATCTTTGACACCACTTACTACACAGCCAGTGTAAATAATTTAGCCGTGTCTCAAGGTGACTCTCGCCAAGCGGTATTACGTGCAACCTTTAAATTTAGGTAGTATTTCCAAAAAAATGCCAAGATTAAATGAAGCCCTGATTGATCTAAAAGAAGGTTAAGTCGAAAGGCTAACCTTCCTGAAAATAATTGAGTTTAAAAGGACTTTGTTGCACATACCTATTTGTAAAAGCTTTTTCAGCAATAATTTTCAGAAATAAAGTCACATTTTGAAGTGTTTTATATTAGGGTCTGTTGACATTTACTGTTCATAATTAACCCTATAAAGGTAGCCATAAAAATATACAGGCTAAAGCAACAGAACTTTGATAATTTC
>NZ_JAMXXN010000009.1 GCF_024129435.1 Acinetobacter lwoffii
CCGATTTGATAAGCTTGCACGAAATTACCAGTCTATGATTTACATTGCTTGCATATTTATTTGGTGTAAAGCCAAATGAGGACACGCCCTAAATAAATTTTTGTGTAGTTCCCTCTCCTTATAGGAGAGGGTTAGGGAGAGGTCAGAAACTATTGCCTTACTTTTGAAAGATCAAAAGTAACAAAAATCTTTTGTTAACTTGATGATACTTCCATGTATCACAAGTGAACGGCGACATCCATGTCGCCTCCAACTAAATTAATACCATCATTAAGTCAACTTTTTTATTACATCGAACAGACCAGATGTTTAAATAAAGTATTGGCTTAACACTATTTTTAGTTTGAAATCATTTTAATTTGAGCCAAAAAACTTGAGTTGCAATATTTAAATACTCATATGCAACATTAGTTTTTTGCGCAAAGGCTTCATCACGAGTGATTAGATATTCACAAAAACAACCATAAGATGCATGTGACATGTCACTGAATGATACAATAAAACGCTTTTCTTTATGTAATCCTTCATCTTGATAATAACCGATCAGATTTAATATAGTATAAATTTGATTTACTTTTTGAAAAATATAGTATTCCTGCTCTGAACCAATTAAATTTTCAATTGAAAGAAGTCATCTAACTCATTATTTTCCAATTCAGGATTGTTTTCTTGAAGTAATTTCCATATTTGATTTAAAGCATTTGGTAATTTAATTTTTTGTAAGTTATCATGATTGATATTCAATGATTCTCGTAAAGATTTATGAGATGATTTTTCTTTATTAGACTCTTCTAAATGCCTTACCGATCTCTGAATATATGATTTATATTTATCTCGCTGATTCATTAGGTTCGGGATTTTAACTTTAAATTTTTCTATTTCTGATAAAAGATAGTCATCTTTGTATGTACTGTTCTTAAGATCACTTAAAGATTTTTCTAAAAATAGTAATAAATTATCAAAAGCTTCAATTTGTTTGTATTCAAAAGTTTTAAAATCCTTTACACCACCATATAAAGCAAATAAATTCTTAGTTGATGGATTAATCATTTTGTTTAAAAAATTATTTTCAATATAATTATTAAAATGAACTAGTGGATCATCCCAGGATCTAAAAATAGTATTTGTTAAAGTCCCATGCTCATTAGTAGTTAAGGCGATATAGTGTGCATTTAACTCCCTTAAGATATCTAAAAACTCGACACAATATTTACTGCTTTTCCCCTTTATTACTGATCTGTAAATTTCTTCTAAAGTAATGGGTGAATAAACAGCTTGTACTTCTTCTTTTAAATATCTAAAAAAATCTGAATCTCTACTAAGCAATGGCTTTTCTTTATATTCACTAAATAAGTCTAGAATATTTTGATCTAAATAAGCTAGAGGTTTTCCTGAGTGCTCTGGTTCGCTCATACAATGCTCTCATTAAGTAATTATCTATTTTCTTCGAAATAATCCATCAAAAAAGCCTCTATCTCTAGAGGCTTTTTTATTGCTGGGTCACTTAGCCTTGCAACACAAATTCCCAAATCACATAGCCCAGTCCAAAACCAAGTAGTGAATATAAGGTAATAATGAAAAATACAAAGCTGGCATTGTTTTTTCTTTTCCAAAAACTCATCGCGACACCCAAAGCTTGTTCGTAATACCCCATGTTAACGAGCTTTTCATAAAAAGTGAAATGTATCTAAGCATTTTATTTATAATAATATTTTAATTAAAAATAAATTCTTTACTTTCAAAAAATCAATATACAGATTCAGACTGATTTTTTAGTACAGATGACAAATCAGCACTTCCATTTTAAAAAATGGTAAATATATTCATATTCTTTTTTGCTGGCATCCGTGCTAATACATAGAATTGACTTTAATTACATAAGAATAGCTATGAAATACTTCACTTCTTCTCTCGTCGTGTCATTGCTTGCTTTAGGTTCAATGGCGGGTATCTCTCAAACACATGCACAATCCGTTTCTAGCACCCAACAACAAAAACAGGTTCCCGGTTATTATCAACATAACTTCGGGGATTACCAAATTACTGCCCTGCTAGATGGCACCAATTATCTGTCCAAAGCCTTATTTAAAGATATTCCAGCAGCTCAAGCAGACCAGATATTGAAAAAATACTACGTCGATCAAGCTAAAGGCATCCAAACCTCCGTGAATGCCTTTCTGGTCAATACAGCCAAGGAAATGGTTCTGGTCGATAGCGGGACTTCAAGCTGTAATGGTCCACACCTAGGTTCAGTGTATTCCAATTTAAAGGCTTCAGGGCATAAACCTGAACAGGTCAATGCCATCCTGCTCACGCATTTACATCCAGACCATGTATGCGGTATAAGTAATAATAGTGTTGCCAATTTTCCCAATGCCAACATTTATGTGTCTCAAGCTGAACTGGATTTCTGGATAAATCCCACAACGGTAGAAAAATTACCAAAAGCCAAGCAGGCAGGTTTTTTGGGCACAGTCGATAAAATCAAGAAAGCCATTGCACCCTATCAGGCCAAGAATCAGCTCAAAACCTTTAAAACTGGCGATCAAATCCATGCTTTCGATGTTATCAGTTCGGCTGGACATACACCGGGGCATTTTGGTTTTAGCTTAAAATCTAAAGGTCAGCAGATGGTGTTTATTGGAGATATTGTGCACTCACATACGCTGCAGTTTGATCGCCCACAGACCGGCGTTGACTTTGATGTCGATCCGAAAAAGGCGATCGAAACCCGCTTAAAATATTTTGCTGAATATGCGAAAAATGGTCAGACGGTAGCAGCACCACATTTGCCATTTCCGGGGATTGGACATATTTATTCTAAAGACAATAAAAGCTATCAATGGATTCCGGTACATTTTAAAGATTAATTGAATACTTCAATAATTTTATCTAAGCATGAAACCCTAATTTTTTAGGGTTTCATTTATTTTAAATATCCTTCAGCCAGATTCCCTATGACTTGGTAAATTTAAAACTTGAATGACGCTTTGAAATTTAAAAGCAATAGTTTCGTTTATTTTTAAATTTTTTCTTAAAAATCTTTTACTTTTTACGTGCACCTTTAGCATGCTTTTTTAGCACCGTTTTTCTTACGATAAATATAAACACCTAAAAATATAATATAAATCTGAATTTTATGAACTCTCGCCATGTCTTAGTTTGGTGCAAAAAAATAGTAACGTGCTTTATATCGAGTCTTATCAATTTCAAGAAATTCTTCATCAAAATTTCCCTTGCTTAGCCCTCTTCTACAATCAATTTGCCTCTATATACTGATTTTCTTTTGTGATCCCGCGCACTAAATTGGAACGCACCATGCAAAATATAGACTTATTATTTCTTCTTCTCGGTGCAGTTCTAGTGCTTGCCATGCATGCTGGATTTGCTTTTTTAGAGCTTGGAACAGTTCGACATAAAAACCAGGTCAATGCCCTAAGTAAAATTCTAACCGACTTTGCCATCTCCGCCATCGCCTATTTTTTAGTGGGCTACTATATTGCCTACGGTCAGCACTTTTTCCATGATGCTGCAACCTTGTCTGCCGATCATGGCTACAATCTGATGCGCTGTTTTTTCCTGTTGACTTTTGCTGCAGCAATTCCAGCGATTATCTCTGGAGGGATTGCAGAGCGTGCCAAAATGCGTTCACAGGCTTTAGCGACATTATTTCTGGTTGCGCTGATCTATCCGTTTTTTGAGGGTATGATCTGGAATGGCAACCTTGGTTTTCAGGATTGGCTGACCCATGCATTTGGTGCAAGTTTTCATGATTTTGCCGGTTCAGTTGTCGTTCATGCAATGGGCGGCTGGATCGCACTGGCCGCAATAATCCTACTTGGTGCGCGTCATGGCCGTTACAAAAAAGATGGCCGGATCACCGCGCATCCTCCTTCATCAATTCCTTTTTTGGCTTTGGGTTCCTGGATTCTGATTGTGGGATGGTTCGGCTTCAATGTCATGAGCGCGCAGCGGCTGGATGCCATTTCTGGACTGGTCGCCATTAACTCTTTGATGGCCATGGTTGGTGGAACAATAGCAGCCAAAGTTGCGGGGAAAGATGACCCGGGCTTCCTGCATAATGGTCCCTTAGCAGGTCTGGTGGCGATTTGTGCCGGATCAGATGTTGTTCATCCCTTGGGTGCTTTTTTTATCGGGATCAGCGCCGGTATTATTTTTGTGAAACTTTTTACCTATACCCAAAATAAACTTAGAGTGGATGATGTATTGGGAGTCTGGCCTTTACATGGTGTTTGTGGTGCTTTTGGTGGATTAGCTGTGGGTATCTTCGGTCAGCAATGGCTTGGAGGAATGGGAGGAGTGTCTTTAATTTCACAACTCATAGGTACAGTGCTGGCGATTGTCATTGCTTTGGCGGGTGGTTTTTTGGTGTATGGCCTGCTTAAGGTTTTGATGGGTATTCGCCTGACTGAGGAAGAAGAGTTCAATGGTGCAGACTTGTCGATTCATCGTATTTCTGCTAATTCGGAAGAAAATACTTTTTAATAGACATAAAAAAAGCCTCTACGACTATGGGCTTTTTTTATTTATAAGCAGCACGTCTATACGAGATAATTACTTCATACCAAAGATCAGTTTTAAACCAAGTACCGTCATAACTGCGCCTGCGGCGCGGTCAAACAAAGCTTTAAACTTCAAATAAACACGACGTGGCTTTTCCGCAGATAATGCAACTGCGACCAGTGAACACCAGCCCGCATCAATAAAGAAACATAAGACAGGTAAAACAAAATAAAAATACGTTGGAATTTCTTTGGGCAATAACGCGGTAAAAATACTGGCCAGCACAATCGCAATTTTAGGATTGGACAACTGTGTAATTAAACCTGTGGTAAAGGCACGGCGTAAAGACATCTGTTTGGCAATGGCGACATCCGCTTCGATCGGATCTTTGGCATGTTTAATAATTTTAAACGCCAGCCAAAGCAAATATAAACCACCACAAATTTTTAAGGCCAGATAAGCCGAAGGTACAGCCAGCAAAAATGCCTGCAAACCCAGTACTGCCAGCAGACCAAAAATCGCTGCACCGAGACCAGTACCCAATGCAGTAAATAAACCATGTTTACGTGAAATGGCAATTGAATTTTTTGCCACATAAATAGAAGTCGGCCCGGGACTCATTGCACCTAACATCAGGGCAAAAGCAATCGAACCTAAAATCCAGAATGATTCCACGAGATAACCTGACTTAAAAATTGAAGAACTATTTTAAGCACAAACCTGAAAATTTGCTGTAAAAATTTCTGGATTTGTCATGAATTTTAACTATTGCAATTACTTAAGGTTTCAACTGGTCCTGAGCACTCAAATGCTTGTCTAGCAGTTGATAATCCTGCTCATGTACAGGTACGCCACCAATAATCATGGTGCGGGTTTCTGTTTTAGGCTTATTCATTGCATCATCACAGCCCGACAGACTGAGCAGCATGCCGACCAACACAGCACAGGATAATATTTTCATTATTCTACCCTCCTCAGGGTTTCCTCTGTTTAGATTAGCATTATTGTTTAAATAATCAGCGGAATATTTGTGACAATCTACGACCAATTCGATGGTGATCAGCTAATAATGGGCTATTCAAAAGCTCTGATTTTTAGCACTTCCGCTATAATGCTTACATCATGAACTTTGCGAAATTTTATGTTTGAAACCATTGCCCAAAATATTCCAGATCAACAAATTAATTTTCACGATATTACTTTAACAATACGTCGTCTGGATCTGGTGCATCCGCAAATTTCGGGCAACAAGTTTTTTAAACTGAAATACAATTTTCTTGAAGCCAAAAGACAGGATTATCAGCATATTCTGAGTTTTGGAGGTGCTTATTCCAATCATATTGCCGCTACTGCATTTGCCGCACAGCAGTTTGGTTTTCAGAGTGTTGGTATGATTCGAGGTGAAGAACTGGCTGATCGACCATTGAATCCAACATTAGCCACCGCCCAGCAATTCGGGATGCAGTTGCATTTCGTCAGTCGTGATGAATATCGACGCAAGCAACAGCCTGAGTATTTGGCCGAACTCGCTCGACAATTTCCTGAACATTATATTATTCCTGAAGGTGGAACCAATGCTTTGGCGATTCAAGGTTGTCAGGAAATATTAAAAGATGGCGATGCGCAATTTGATGTGATTTGTTGTGCAGTAGGCACCGGTGGCACCATCAGTGGATTGATCGAAGCCAGTCATGGGCATCAACAGGTTTTAGGATTTTCTGCACTGAAAGGTTCATTTTTAAAAGATGAAATCGCTCAACTAACGAATAAAACCAACTGGAATATTCTCGATGATTATTGCTGTGGTGGCTATGCCAAAACCAGTGCAGCCTTAGTGCAGTTTATCCGGGATTTTGAAGCTGAATTTTCAATTCCACTGGAGCAGGTCTATACGGCTAAAATGCTGATGGGGATTTTTGATTTGATCGAGAAAAATTATTTTCCAGATGGATCAAAACTGTTGGTGATTCATACTGGTGGTCTGCAAGGCCGTAATATTCCCTTTGGTTTTACAGCAACCTAAGCTTCAATCGGTTGATTATTATTTAAGGCAATTAACCCTTTGACCAAGCGGTAGATATGCCAGATAAAGACCAGAAATACAATCAGGAAACCAATCAAGATCACAGTCAATAAGCCACCGACGATATAGCACAGCAAACTGATCCAGAAGGTTTTAATTTGCCAGTCGACATGACTTTCCAGCCAGGTACCGCGCATTTCATCACGCTTGATATAATTCATCACAATCGCAATAAATGGGGTCAGACCAAGAAAAAATCCTAAAATATAAAGAATATAAGTAATGAGATTATATTGTTTTAAATCTTCCGCGCTTGCCATTCGCTTTTCCTTGTTATTATGTTTTTAGTTTGTACAAAAACTATGCATGAGTTTTAGACAGCTTTCAAATATTTTATGTTTAAAATCCACTGTGAATCTGCAATCACGGAACTGATTTTTCTGGAATAGAGAAAGCTGAAATAAAATTGTCTATAATGCTTCCCTTTTCTTCTCCCTTGAGTGTGTGATGTCTTCCAAGCAATACGATGTTCTAGTCATAGGTGCCGGTGCCTCAGGTTTAATGACGGCGTATATGGCTGCGCAACGTGGGCGTAAAGTCGTGGTAGTGGAAAAAGCCAATAAGGTTGGCAAAAAAATCCTGATGTCTGGCGGTGGTAAATGTAATTTCACCAATCTGGAAGTCGAATCGAGCAATTATATTTCACACAATCCACATTTTGTGATTTCAGCTTTAACGCGTTATACCAACTGGGACTTTATCGGCTTGGTATGTGAATATGGCATTGCCTATGAAGAGCGCAAACATGGGCAGCTATTTACCTTAAATGGTGCAAAAGATATCTTGTCGATGCTGCTAGCGGAATGTGACAAAACTGGGCTGGTTGATATTAAAACCAGCTGCGAAGTGAAAGCAGTGAATCCAGTCGATAATCAAGGCTTTCAGGTGGCGACCTCACTGGGATATTTTGAAGTTGAATCTGTAGTCGTCGCATCCGGTGGTTTATCGATTCCTACGCTTGGCGGTTCAGGCATTGGCTATGAGATTGCAAAACAGTTTGGACATCACGTCTATCCAACCCGTGCCGGACTGGTTCCATTTACCTTCTCTGACGGATTTAAAGAAGTCACCACGCGCTTAAGCGGTAATGCCGTAGAAGCAACACTCTCCAATGAACTCAACAGCTTTACCGAAGCACTACTATTTACCCATCGCGGTTTAAGTGGGCCAAGTTCCCTGCAACTTTCCAATTACTGGAATGTCGGGCAGAGCTTTAAGGTAGATTTTCTTCCAAGTGTTGATCTGTTGGATTTCTTCAAATCCAAAAAACAAAGCCAGCCCAAAGTCTTGTTACGTACACTACTCAATGAATATTTACCGAAAAGTGTGGTGGCTGAATTACAAAGTCTGATCTGGACTGAAAGCGCTGAAACTGCCATTGGTAATATCAGCGATGACAAGCTGGAACAGATTGCGGCACGCCTGCATGGCTTTGAAGTAAAACCTTCAGGAACTGAAGGCTATCGTACAGCGGAAGTGACTTTGGGTGGTGTAGACACCACGGAAGTATCCTCAAAAACCATGGAAAGTAAAAAGCAGAAAGGCTTGTATTTTATTGGTGAAGTACTGGATGTTACCGGACATTTGGGCGGTTATAATTTCCAATGGGCATGGTCATCGGCACATGCCGCATCGGAATATATTTAATCAATAGATAATCTGGATTGCTACTTAACTCATTCCAGATAATCTGTTTTAAACAGGTTAAGATTGGCCGTATTGGTTAGACGGTCAATCGCCAGCTGCATTTTTTGCGCTTCTCGCAGACATAGCGGCACTTCATTTGCTGAAAATGCCATGAATTTATGTTGCAGTGCTTTCCACATATTGTTGATCTCCTTTTCTTTATATTTTTAATGCAAGAAAAATACCAAAATCATTTTAGTATTCACTTGAATATTCTATATTTTTTAAAAAATAAATTCTATTCCTAGCGACTGAGCAGGATTGACTTCTCAGTTAAATTCGTCTGCCTCTGGTATTTTCTTATCCAGCTCCCGCTCAGACTGCTCGTCCTGCTTGCTCTTTACAAAAATAAATCGATAGGCAGCGGTAAAAAAGCCAATCGTAATTCCTGCAATGACTAAAGGCGCCAGAACTTTGTTAGGTTTCTTGGTATTCATTCATTTTTCCTTATGACTGAACAAAATCGACCACATGAGCGTGGTCGATTTTGCTTAAAAATAAAAGGTTATTTCAGGTCATCTTTTTTCTGAGTTGAACGGTCAATATCGACATCTGGCTCTTTTTCTCCGGTTGAACCAAATGGATTATTGGCTGGTGGATGAGTCGGATCGACTTTTACTGAATCTGGTACGGCCTGATCCGCATCCGGATTGACAGGATCAATACCTAATGACTCATCATCCTGTGGTGCAGTGGTAAGGATTGCCGGGGTAGTATGGGATAAATCCGTACTCATAGGCGTACTCTTGTCTGAATCCTGATTTGGCACGATGCCTGCTCCTGGAGTTGTGATTGAGGAATCGCTAGTACCCGTAGCAGTTTGCGAACCACCAGAGGACTGGCTCATTGAGCTATCTGTAGAACTCATACCCATCGCCGCACCTGTAGTACCTGACATGTCGGCTGCACTTGTACCTGTGGTCTTGCTACCTAATCCAGAAAATATGCTGTTCTCAGCTTTTTCTTTGACTGGATTGGGTTCTTTAGCTTCTCGTTTGGCTTTATCAATCAAATCTGTGAGTACACGCTCCGCAGGTTGACGACCACCCAAACCAAATGCCAAGGCAAATGCCACTGCTACAGCACCCAAAGTTAGACCAAATGCCAAGTTAACAATTGAATCGGCAATACCCATGGCACGCAGACCCATTGCCACAACGAGTCCCATGATCAGAACACGAACCAGATTGGCTAACCAGCGTGAGCTGTTATATTCACCACGTTGTACGATATTCGCAACAATATTTGCCAGCCAGAAACCGATTACCAGAATCACCGCACCGAGCAGGATATTGGCACCGAAGTAGATGAACATTGCAATAAGACCACTGATCTGTTCAAAGCCCAGACGGTTCGCTGCTTCAGATACCGCAAATAGCATGGTGAATAAAACGATCAGGAAACCGACTACACTGGAAAGTTTAGTCGTGCCTAAAAAACGCTGGATATCCAGTTTGGCAGGAATTTCATCAACACCTGTACCGGCAACTACTTCAACTACCAGACGTGCTACCAGTTTAGACACCACATACGCCAGAATCAGAATCAACGCAGCAGCGATGATATTCGGAATGGCATTCATGATTTCATACAGCATGGCTGTAGCAGGCTGAGAAATGGCCTCGATACCCAATGCTTCAAATGCAATGATCAGTGCGGTAATGATCACCACGGCGAAGATAAATGAACCAACTACCTGAGAAATATTTGAGCTTTTGAAGATACCTACTTTTTCAGCATGTTGCTGTACATTCAGACTGTTTAATAGCCCTTCAACAATACCGCGCACAATTTTCGCCAGGATATAACCGACAAAAATGATCACTGCAGCAATAAAGATGTTTGGTAAGTAACTTACGACATCGGTCAGCATATTTTGAACTGGTAACAGCAGACCGTTGAGACCCAGAATAGACAGCACGATTGGCAAGAACAGCAATAAAATTAACCAGTAAGCAATTTCACTGATGTTTTTACTAATCGGACTAACACCGACTTCAGCACTGAGTTTTTCATCGAGTTGCGTTCGATCCAGCAGCTTTTGTAGCCCTATCTTGACCAAATTGGCCACAATCCAACCTATGAATCCGACTGCAATTGCACCTAGTAACTGCGGGATAAATAACAGGAACTGCTGGATCATATTACTGAATGGACCGCTGACACTGGTAAGATTGAGCACGTTCAGCGCACCAATCACGGCAATAATCAGAATAATCCAGAACACGACGCGGGCGATAATGCTCTCCACATTGGAGTGATGACCTGTCGCCGTATTTAAATGTGTATTGGTGCCCAGTTTTTGCAAGAGCTTTTTAACGCCTGCCGAGACCAGTAACGCAATGATCCAGCCAATTACTAATATGGCAATTGCACTAAGAATGGGATGGAACTGATCCCAGTAGTACATGGCATCGAAGCCACCACGCGGGCTTCTCATATAATCATTCATGTTGTTCTACCCTCTTTGTTATTAAGCTATTTATCTGAAATCGGGGGCATCTCCCTGAAACAATCAGCCCCTTCTTCTTCCGGATTCATATTAGATTTGATGTTTTCAGACTCAAGCCAGGTAGATGGCACTACCTTAAAACATCACCATCCATTGCAAAAAAGCCCCAGTGGTTCACTAGAGCTTTTCAGGTATTTTCAGTTATTGAGTCGCCTGTCCATCAGTCGCAGTTGCTGTTGCTTCTGTGCCATCACCCACGGTTGCTGTAGCTTCCGTTCCATCATTCATGGTGGCGGTGCCTTGTGTAGACTCACCGACCGGAGTTGAATTATTTGGGGTAGCAGGCTGTACATTCGGATTTGGATGTCCTGCAGGAGCATCATTCGCATCTGGATTCATGTCAGCAAACATATAGAACAGTAGTGCGAGTAAAAAAATACCGACCAAAATCAAGATATAAACAGGGATACGCTTTTTCTGCGTCACGTCTGTCTGATGATTTAAAGGTGGTTTTTTATTGAAATCATCGACCATAACCATCCTCACTCTTTGTTATTCATAAGTAGATTTTTAGAATAACAAGCTGTGAATAGGGCTTCTGTGACAAAACATGGTGAGATGGTGACGGGATGTAAGTCACTAATCCATCAGAATTCTCTGCTGGATGCTGCTTTAAAATAGCCGTTTGGCCGGGCTATGCTGCATGTCGACTGGGGTTTGGTGTTCATCTTTCAACTGCACCCCTGAGAGCTGTAACTCACAGGATTTACGCATCAATGCCACCAGTCGCTGGATGGCAATTGGATAGGCCAAGCCCGCAGGACGGACATTGGAAATACAGTTACGCAAGGCATCATGACAGCCCTTAAAAGCATTATAAGTGTAGTAAATTCCCATACTGTCCGGTGAGCTCAAACCTGGCCGTTCGCCAATCAGCATGACCAGCATTTTTGCCTGTAAAATTTCTGCCACTTCATCGCCTAGTGCCACACGACTGCCACGGGCAATCATTAAGGGGGCAATCTGCCAACCTTGTTCTTTGTATGCCTCCAGCAACGCTGGAATAAAATGCAAGCTGTTTTCCTCAATGGCACGTGCCGACAGCCCATCTCCTACAATGATGACCACATCCCAATGTTGCTGATGTTCGGCCCGGTATTGCCGCAACATCATTTTGGATTGTTCTGAAAGCACACGCCCAAGATCGGGACGTTTAAGATAAAGGTCCTTTTCCACAGCCTGACTTTCAATATCCAGAATGGGTAGTCCTGTTTTACTCAAACCAGCTTTTAAAGATTCAACATCAAGTGGCTTCAGTACCGCATCTTTGGCTTGCGCATGTGCCAACTGAAATTCCAGACTTGGTCGAGTCGGCAAGCTGCCCCCAGTTCGGCCCATGGCAATCCGCGCATCGGTAAAAGCTTTTAACTTCTGCCAAGGATTATCCTGTAATTGGGACTCAAATTTCACATCGGCAATCAGTTTCATAGTACTTCCTCAAGACAGGATTAGACGTGAAAATTGCTTCGGTAGCTCGGTCGGCCAATGCAGCTGATTGGACTGTTGTGCCAAAATGCCTTGCTGTTGTAGCCAGTGGTCAAATTCAGGAGCTGATTTTAATCCCAGTAATTGCCGGATGTAGAGCGCATCATGAAAGGAGGTCGTCTGATAATTCAGCATCACATCATCTGAACCGGGAATACCCATGATAAAATGCAGTCCGGCATTGGCGAGTAAGGTCAACATTACATCCATATCATCCTGATCGGCATCGGCATGATTGGTATAGCAGATATCGCAACCCATTGGCACACCGAGCAGCTTGCCACAGAAATGATCTTCCAGCCCGGCCCGGATAATCTGCTTGCCGTTATATAGATATTCCGGCCCGATAAAGCCGACTACAGTATTGACCAGCAAGGGATTAAACTTACGCGCTACAGCGTAGGCACGCGCTTCCACGGTCTGCTGGTCCACGCCATGATGGCCATTGCTGGATAAGACACTGCCCTGTCCGGTTTCAAAATACATGACATTTTGGCCCACGGTGCCGCGTTGCAGGCTTAAAGCGGCCTCATAACCTTCCTGCAACAGCGCCAGATTGATCCCGAAACCGGTATTGGCTTTTTCGGTTCCCGCAATGGACTGGAACATCAGATCAATCGGAACATTTTTATTTGCCAGCTGAATGCCAGAAGTAATATGGGTCAAAACACAAGATTGAGTCGGAATCTCATATTCCTGAATAACGTGATCGAGCAGTTTGAGCAGCTCAGTCAAATTCTGCAGATTATCTGTGGCCGGATTAATCCCGATGACCGCATCTCCATTACCGTACATCAGCCCATCCAGAATAGATGCAGAAATTCCCATCAAATCATCAGTCGGATGGTTCGGCTGCAAACGTGTCGACAGATGACCTTCCAGACCAATGGTGTTTCTAAACCGCGTCACCACGCGGCATTTTTTCGCTACCAGAATCAGATCCTGATTGCGCATAATTTTGCTCACTGCCGCGACCATTTCCGGAATCAGGCCCATTTTTAAGGCCGTAATCTTTTCTGTGGTGGCATCTGCACTGAGCAGCCAGTTACGAAAATCCCCCACAGTAAAATGCGAGATCGGATAAAAGACATCAGCATCATGTTCATCCATAATCAGGCGGGTGATTTCATCCTCTTCATAAGGAACCACAGCTTCTTGCAAAAACTGCTGTAATGGTACTTCTGCCAGACACATTTGTGCAGCAACACGCTCGGTTGCATCAGTGGCCACAATCCCTGCCAGCTGATCGCCAGAACGTTCAGGCGTAGCCTTGGCCAACAGGGTTTTTAAATCCTCAAAGACATAATGCTGACTGGCCACATTAATCTGATACAACATAAGCAAGTTCTCCCTGCTAGATAATTTATTTCAATTCCTTTTCTGCTGCCTCGATACGGGCAAATTCTTCTTCCGGTGTCCCGGCCACCAGATGATGGCGGCTATACAGCAGAAAATAGAGAATCAGTGCAACGTAAATGGCAGCTGCCATTAACCAGACTTTTGGATCGACCAGAAAGCCTGCCACCACGGCAATCGCAGCAAGTACCAGCGCAATGGACGCAGTCACAATACCGCCCGGTGCCTGATAAGGACGTACCAGATTCGGCCGGGACAATTTCAGTTTGATATAAGACATCATCATCAAAACATAGGAAATGGTGGCACCAAAGACCGCCATCAGAATCAGCAGATCACCTTCACCTGAAAGGGACAGCAGGAAGCCAATAATCCCCGGAATAATGATGGCCAAATAAGGTGCATGATTGCTGTTGGTTAAAGAGAGTTTTTTCGGTAAATAACCGGCACGTGAGAGTGCAAAAATTTGACGGGAATAGGCATAGATAACCGAGAAGAAACTAGCGATCAGACCTGCCAGCCCGACAAAATTCACAAAACTCGCCATCCAGGTATTGGCCCCATAAACCGCTACTAAAGCATCAACCAGTGGCGCACCGGAATCTTTCAGCGTATCTGCACCTGCTGCGCCAGGACCGAGCAGCAAAATACTCAGGGCAAAGAATGCCAGAATCAGCATGGAACCAATCAGGCCACGCGGCAAGGATTTGGCTGGCTCTTTGGCCTCCTCGGCTGCCAGTGGCACCCCTTCAACTGCCAGAAAAAACCAGATCGCATAAGGCACTGCTGCCCAGATAACCCAATGGCAGGAAACTGCTTGCACCTGCAGCTTCTGTACTGACCGCAATATCAAACAGGTTTGTACTATTAAAATGAGGCAACATGCCAAAGATAAACACCATCAAGGCAACCGCAGCAATTGCGGTAATCACGAACATGATTTTGAGTGCCTCACCAGCACCTTTCAGATGCAAGCCCATAAACACTAAATAGCTCACCAGATAAATGATCCAGCCGCCAATGCCAAACAGGGCTTCGCAATAAGCGCCAATGAAACACGCAATTGCTGCTGGAGCGATGGCATATTCAATCAGAATGGCACTTCCGGTCAGATAGCCGCCAAAGGGACCAAAAGCAGTCCGGGCAAAACTGTAACCCCCGCCCGCAGTCGGCAGCATGGTCGACATTTCCGACATGGCTAGGCACATACACAAATACATAAATGCCACCACAATAGTCGCAATAAACATGCCTCCCCAACCCGCCTGTGCCAGACCGAAATTCCAGCCGGCAAAGTCACCGGAAATCACATACGCGACCCCCAGACCGACGAGAAGCAGCCAACCTACGGCGCCTTTCTTGAGCTGGCGCAAGGCAAAATAATCTTCTTGTACTGCTGTTTCAGTCACACTGGTATCAATCACACTTTTTGACTCTGACATAGCAACCTCGTTGTTTTTATCGTTGTTCTCTGAAGATATGCATAAGCCATACCAGTTCCGCAGGCTTTAGTGAAGACGGTTGAGACGCTGCCTTTCAGCGATGAAATGCGTTATAATTATCCACCTTCTCATTTATACACCCGAGTTATATGGCGTATCGTCAACAAAGTGTATCGCTTGATCTTGATACTGACGTCACACATCAATGTACGCTGCACTACAGCCGTGATCAGCATCTGATTGGAATTATTGAATTTAGCAAGCCAAGCTTCCTGCTTCGCTGGCAGGATCTGGAATATTTCCGTCGTCGTACCGAAGAATTTTCCGTGATGCCTTTTCCGGACTGTGTGAATGCGATGATTATCGATATTCGAGATGTGACAGCATGGCTGGATAATGAAGTGCCGATTATTCCATGGCGCTTATTGGAAGAAGACTGTCCGGTGCGTCTGGTGGTGCCTGCAGACCGTATTGAGCACTATGCCGGATTCTTTGAACCGACTTGGCTCAGCCCCGATGTCGAAACCGCCATTCAGGAAATCCGTGAATCCATGGATATGTTTGTGCATTAAGCTTGAATCGAAAAAACCTCCGAAATGGAGGTTTTTTTATGGCTTATTCTTTTTTCATCTTTTTAGCTTAATCCCTTTATCTATTTGTACGAAGCCATTTTTCAGCAGATTTTCTTTGCTGATTCAGTAACATTTCAGCAATAAATTCAGCTTGAGTCATGCTGGATTTATCCCCTAAGATGAATATAAACGAGCACTTAGACTTTATAGCAATAATCCCAATACAGTCTCAGCACTAGAAACCGGCTCAAGCATAATAATTGAAAAATGGAGTTTTACGATGAAATCAAAATATCAGTTCGCCACGCTGCTGTGTGCCAGTGCCCTGACCTTGGGACTGAGTGCCTGTAGTGATAATCAGGCGCCAAATCATCAGCAAAGTGGCGAGAAGGCTTCTGGCACACTGAATAAAATCAAGCAGTCCGGCACCATTGTTCTAGGTTATCGTGACTCCTCGATTCCATTTTCC
This sequence comes from Acinetobacter lwoffii, assembly GCF_024129435.1. GTDB lineage: Bacteria > Pseudomonadota > Gammaproteobacteria > Pseudomonadales > Moraxellaceae > Acinetobacter > Acinetobacter lwoffii_F. The sequence goes on from NZ_JAMXXN010000009.1 coordinate 16,130, forward strand.
TATATTGCCGACAACCCGAATCAGCCGGTTGGCTATGCGCATGACCTGCAACTGAAAGTGGTCGAAGCCGTTAAACAGAAGCTGAATCTTCCTGATTTAAAAATCCGTTATAACCTGGTGACCAGCCAGAACCGGATTCCACTGGTCTCCAACGGTACAGTCGATCTGGAATGTGGTTCGACGACCAACAATAAGGAACGTCAGCAACAGGTCGATTTCTCGGTCGGCTTCTTTGAAGTGGGTTCCCGCCTGTTAACCGCAACCGATTCCGGAATCAAGGACTTTAGCGATCTGAAAGGCAAAAAGTTGGTGACCACTGCCGGCACCACTTCGGAACGTTACATCCGTCAGCATGAAAAAGAATTGGGCATTGGTGAAATCATTTCCGCCAAAGATCATGCAGAATCTTTTTTAATGCTACAAAGTGGCCGTGCTGCAGCCTTCATGATGGATGACATTCTGCTGGCCGGAGAAAAATCCAAAGCTAAAAATCCAGAGCAATGGGAGATTGTCGGGACTGCGCCAATCAATGAAATTTACGGCTGTATGCTGCGTAAAGGCGATACCGAATTTAAGCAGGTGGTCGATGACGCGATTAAAGCCACGTATAGCTCAGGTGAAATCAACAATATGTATAAAAAATGGTTCCAATCGCCCATTCCACCGAAAAATATCAATCTAAACTTTGCCATGTCAGACGACTTAAAAAGCTTGATTAGCAACCCGCATGACCGTGATCAATAAGTTCTAAATCTTATCCACCTTGCTTGGGCATGATTTGCCTGAGCATACTTGTTGGAGTTGCGATGAATTACAGCTGGAATTGGAGTGTCTTATTACAGCCGACCGGGATTGGCGATAGCACCTATCTCAACTGGATCATGACCGGCATCGGCTGGTTGGCCGTGATTGCGATTGTGGCCTGGTCGATTGCCATGTTCCTGGGTAGCCTTCTGGGCATCATGCGGACCTTACCCAGTCCTACGGCTCGAGCAATTGGAACTACTTACGTCACCATTTTCCGTAATATACCTTTACTCATCCAGTTATTTATCTGGTTTTATGTGGTGCCCGACTTTCTACCGGACAGCATTCATAACTGGTGGATCAATGATTTAGGCGCCAATACCACGGCGCTAATTTCTGCCAGTATCGGCTTGGGGCTGTTTACCGCAGCGCGGGTTTGCGAACAGGTACGTACCGGAATTGAAGCCATCCCACCTGGGCAGGTCAATGCGGGCTATGCCATGGGTTTTAATACCGCACAATTATACCGCTATGTGATTTTACCGCAGTCTTTCCGCATGATCTTGCCACCGCTCAGTTCTGAACTGACCAACTGCGTCAAGAATACTTCGGTGGCTTCACTGGTTGGGGTTGCAGAAATCATTTCCCAGATGAAAACCATCAGCGAATATACCCAAAATACCATTGAGATTTATACCTACGTCACGCTGATTTTTATCCTGATTAATGTCTGCTTAATAGGCTTGATGAACTTCCTGGAAAAGCGATTTCAGGTGCCTGGTCTGATTGCAGGAGTGAAATAATGGAATGGTTCACTGCGTTTTTTCAGGATTTACAGTTATCGGCACCGGCCCTCTGGCATGGTTTCAGTATCACCTTAAAAGTTTTATGTTTTGCCACGGTTGGCGGAGTTTTGATTGGTACCTTACTCGCCTTGATGCGGCTGTCTTCAATCCGAATATTGAACTGGATTGCCAAAGGCTATGTGAATCTGTTCCGTTCGATTCCCCTGCTGTTGGTGCTGATGTGGTTCTATTTCGCTGTGCCCTTTATCTATACCGGGGTGACTGGAAACTACCTGACCATGGATACGGCATTGGTGTCCAGTATTGTCGCCTTTATGCTGTTTGAAGCCGCCTATTTTTCCGAAATTGTCCGTGCCGGGATTCAGTCTATTCCCAAGGGACAAACCGATGCCGCCTCTGCACTGGGCATGAGCTATAGCCAGTCCATGCGGCTGATTGTGCTGCCTCAGGCTTTTCGCAAGATGACACCCCTGTTATTGCAACAGACCATTATTTTGTTTCAGGATTCCACCATGGTCTATGCGATTGGCCTGCTGGACTTTTTCCGTACCAATTATGTCCGGGGTGATCTGATGTCTTTACTGACTCAATATATTCTTTTTGCCGGTTTGGTGTATTTCATCGTCAGCATGATCGCTACATATATCGTGAAAAAATTACAACAGAGGTTAACTGTATGAGCGAAGCTAAAGTCATGATTGACCTCCAGCATGTCAGCAAATGGTATAAGGATTTCCAGGTACTGACCGACTGCACGACGCAGATCCGACAAGGTGAAGTGGTTGTGGTTTGTGGTCCTTCAGGTTCAGGAAAATCTACCCTGATTAAAACCGTCAATGGCCTAGAACCTGTCCAGCAAGGCAATATTCTGGTGGATGGGATCAAAATTAATGATCCGAAAACCAATTTAAATAAATTGCGCAGTCGCGTTGGCATGGTCTTTCAGCATTTTGAGTTGTTCCCGCATCTCAGCATTATGGAGAACCTGAGCATTGCACAAATCAAAGTATTAGGTCGTTCTGAAGCCGAGGCCAAGCAGAAAGGGCTTGCCTATCTGGATCGTGTCGGCTTAAGTACACAGGCCAATAAATATCCGGCACAGCTTTCTGGAGGACAGCAGCAACGTGTTGCGATTGCCCGTGCACTGAGTATGGATCCGATTGCCATGTTATTTGATGAACCGACTTCTGCACTTGATCCTGAGATGATTAATGAAGTGCTTGATGTCATGGTCGGACTGGCCCAAGAAGGCATGACCATGATGTGTGTCACGCATGAAATGGGCTTTGCACGACAAGTCGCCAATCGGGTGATCTTCATGGATCAGGGTAAAATTGTGGAAGATTGCAGTAAAGACGACTTCTTCAATACACCGCGTGGTGAGCGTGCCCAGCAATTCTTAAACAAGATTCTGCACTAAGCTATCGTCCTTAAATAGGATCATTCACAAAAAAGCTCATCTTGGGATGAGCTTTTGACGAGGCTAGATTCAGCCTTACCAGTAATTCTCGACCGCGATATTACCTTCACCACGACGGTTCATGGTCAGGCCACGGGCTTTTAAGGCTTCTTTGGTGTCATCGACCATATCCGGGTTACCACAAAGCATGACATGCGTTGTTTCCGGATTAAGCGCTATACCTGCTGCTTTTTCCAGCTCACCATTGGCAATCAGAATGGGTAAACGGTCGTGTAAAGGTGCATCGGGTTCACGGGTAATAATCGGGATAAATTTAAAACCGGTATGCCCTTCACCAAAGGTCTCGGCGATTTCCTGAATCCGGTCAACATAAGCGAGTTCTGCCCGGGTGCGTACACTATAAACCAGATTGATTTTTTCGTATTTGCTCCAGGTCTCAAAGTCTTGCAACATACAAATAAACGGTGCCAGCCCCGTGCCAGTACCCAGTAACCACAAGTCTTTAGGCAAAGGCAATTGATAACGTGCCAGAGTCAGATAACCATAAGGAATTTTTTCCAGATGCAGCACATCCCCGACTTTGAGGTGCTGTAAATTGGAAGTAAATTTACCTTCTGGAACGACAATCGAGAAAAACTCCAGAGTTTCATCAAAAGGAGATGACACTACCGAATAGGCACGAACCACCAGTTCATCCCCCACTTGCAAACCAATACGCGCAAACTGCCCTGCGGTAAACTTAAAATGTGCCGGGCGTGTCATCGTAAAACTAAATAATGTATTGGTCCAACGGTGTACAGATAAAACTTTTTCTCGGGTAAATTTTTCAATTGACATGATTTCAACGTGGCATGAAAGACTGTGCTCATGGTAGCATGGCAACATAATTTATTAATATTTTTTAAATGTTAAGGCTCTACTCATGCGCATGACTTTACGCCAATTGGCTGTTTTTGTAGCAGTGGCACAAGAGGGTACCGTAACGAAGGCTAGCGATGCCGTCAAGCTTACACAAAGTGCGGCTAGTATGGCTTTAGCAGATCTGGAAGATGGTCTGGGTGCTCCACTATTTGACCGTCTAGGCAAACGTTTACAGCTGAATGACCTGGGGCGCTTTCTTCTCCCTCAAGCCCTGGAAATTTTAGGTCGTTGTGAATCTTTTGAACAAGTCGCTAAAGGTGAGCTTCAAAGTATCGATTTACGTTTAGGTGCAACCCTGACGATTTCAGATTACCTGATTCCTGACCTAATGGCCGATTTCTTGAAAATCAAGCCGCAAGCACATTTACAGCTTCAAGTCGGTAATACCCGTCAAATGATTGAAGCGGTGAATCAGTTCCAGCTGGATCTTGCCTTAATTGAAGGTTCATGTCATTTGCCACAGCTCCAATGTATCCATTGGCGTGATGATGAGCTGGCTGTGTGCTGTGCGCCAGACCACCCTCTTGCGCAATTGAACCGTGAACTAACCGCTGAAGATTTCAAATCTGTAGAATGGATTTTGCGTGAAGAAGGTTCAGGTACCCGTGAGGTGTTTGACAATGCCATCTTGAAAGATGTACCAGATGCCAATATCCGTCTAACACTCGGTCATAATGAAGCGATTTTAAAAATTGTAGCGGGCGGAATTGGTATGTCCTGCATTTCCAAACTTGCGATTGAGCCTTTACGTGAAAAAGGTCAACTGGTAATTCTGGATACACCATTCTGGTCGCTGACTCGTCCGCTGTTCATGCTGGTACATCGCCAGAAATATCAGGGTCCAGGTCTGAGAGCCTTTATGAATTTTTGTGAAAGCTAAAATATTAGAAGCACCTTCAGGTGCTTTTTTTAGGATTCATCAAAACTGACTTTCACATGGTATCCCATCGCCGTCACCATCCATTTTAGTATTTGGACAGTTACGAATGAAAAATAATGCTTCCTCATAAGAACCCATCTGACTACAGTGTTCTCGACCATCGCATTTAAATTGAGATACAGATGGCGAAGTCGTTTCTGAAGTTTTCGAATTAACTGGGTTACTTTGGCTTCTTAACTCAGTGCCTTGATTTTCCAGGTTCTTCCTGCCCTGCTCAGATAATCCTTGCATAGGTAGATCACCTTGCGCTGCTCGCTGTTCAGCGACAATTCGTTGCTGCTCTACCATCAGTCCTTCCAGCTTTTGCTGTTTTTGAACTTGGTAGCTTTGGTATTTGTTATAAACAAGAACAGCAAGAATCACCATAATCACCAGTCCTGATATTGTGATTATTTTTGATGTAGTTGATGATTTTTTCTTTTCATAACGTAGAGAAGCTCTGGTTTCAGTATCTCCATGTAGATCATTGTTTTGTGTAACAGGAACTTCTTGCTTAATATCCAAGCGAATAATATGGTTTGCCTTAAACTTTCCATTATCTTCCACAATCAAAAACTTTAATTTTTCCCCCATTTTTGGCGGAATATTTTTATTGGGAAAGTCTTTGACATGGAAAAATAAATCTTTGGATTGCCCTTCGATCTGAATAAAACCAAAACCACGATCTTCGTTATAGGTTTTGATTTTCCCCTCTTGAAACATAATTCGCTCTTATCTTTAATATTTTTTATGATTGTAATCAAAAAGAGACTGAAAATCTTTTGTAAAATTCTCTAAAGCAGAAACACAAAAACTAGAAGGGCATCTTATGGCGGAAGAATAGATCCTAAGTTAAAAGTAAAAAATTAAAATTTCTTTTTTATTTATACTTCGCCAAAAATCATAAAGCCAACAACTGATACCAATGCCAGCCATAGGGTCGGACTAAAGAAAAGTGAATTACGTACCGGAACAGGCACTGTAGGTGCCAAGGATTGCAAGGCGACGACTTCTGGCACAAATTCATCCTGCACTTTAATATCCAGACGTACTATGTTGTCTAAGGTCATGCTTTCTTGTTGGGAAATTATTCTAAATTTAAGCCGCTCTCCAATTTGTGGCTCAATTTCAGGCGAAGGTAAATCCTGTAGCTTGAAACTTAACTCTTGAGCTTCCCCTATCAACTCCAAAGTACCCATACCACGTTCGGAATCGTAAGTTTTAATTTTCCCATCCGTAAACATGACATTTATCTCTATAGAATTCATTTAATTTGTATTCTAAGCCAAAGGAAATGTTCAGCATTGTTGCTGTTTGGTGGATTTTTTATGTGTTATCTGTCTCTTTGAATATATAAGCGGTGATGCTATAAAAAAAGAGGCTCGAAAGCCTCTTTTTAAATGTGATCAAAACTATTTTTAGTGTGAAGATTATCCATTAACCACGGAAGTTGTTTAACAATGCCGATGTAATTGATTTATTGTGTGTTGCTACTTTGGTTTTTTTAGCTTTCTTTGAGTTGTCTTCGACACGTTCAATCTTAATCGCTTTATACTTATCGCCATTTTCAACAACATTAAATTTCACGCGTTCATTGCGTTTTGGCTCGCCTTCTGCCGCAGGGAAGTCTGAAATATGGAAGAATACATCTCCCTCAGCGCAGCCAATAAAACCGAAACCTTTGGCAGGGTCATACTGTTTGATTTTGCCCTGATACAATTCATCTTTCATGCTATTGTCCTATCCTGAAAATGCCCTGTCTACATTATATAAAAAAGAGGCTGTAGTAGCCCCTTTTTTCATCATATTCAAAAATTAGTCTTTTTGAACTGAACCAAAGATTTTATCGCCAGCATCGCCAAGACCTGGAACGATATAACCATTTTCATTTAAGCCATTATCGATAGAAGCAGTAAAAATCACAACATCCGGATGCGTAGCTTCTACACGCTTAATGCCTTCTGGAGCAGCAACCAGAACCATCACACGAATGTCTTTACAGCCGCTGGCTTTCAATACATCAATTGCAGCCACTAAAGAAGAACCTGTCGCCAACATTGGATCAATGATCATCGCGATACGGTTTTGTACATCTGGAACCAGTTTTTTATAATAGGTACGTGCTTCCAGAGTTTCTTCATCACGCTCTAAACCAAGTACCGATACTTTTGCACTTGGAATCAGGTTCAGGAAACCGTCGAGCATGCCAATACCGGCACGTAGAATTGGCACAACCGTGATTTTTTTACCCGCAATACGGTCAACTGTAACAGCACCATTCCAGCCATCAATATCATGTTCAACCATTGGCAGGTCTTTAGTTGCTTCATAAGTTAGAAGCATGGTCACTTCTTGAGCTAACTCACGGAAATTCTTGGTACTAATATCTGCACGACGGAGTAAACCAAGCTTATGTCGAATGAGTGGATGACGGATTTCATGGATTGCCACGGGAGAACACCTAAAAGGTTAAAGATAAATTTCCGCTATTATAAAGGCTTTTATTGATTTGTATAAATAAAAAAGCCCCCAATCATGGAGGCTTTTTTGTAATAACGTCAATCTTTGCAGATATTAGTTAAAACCACTTTGAACCAAAGTGAAAATGAACTGTTGCAATTCAGGTGACATGGCAAAGAATGCATATTTAGATACTGCAATTACTGGATCTGGGTAGACACCGATCACAAGTACCGCAAGCGCAGCAAGAAGTACCATGATACCGCCCACTTTTTGACCCCAATGATTCACCGCATCTAAACGTGGTGTTTCAGGTGGTGTCATGTAAAGCACAACCATCACACGTAGGTAGTAGTATAGACCGATACCAGAACCCAAGATAACCATCGCAGTCAGGAACCAGGCTTCGCCTGCAACCGCAGTTTTAATCACCAGGAACTTACCGATAAAGCCGGCAGTTAAAGGAATACCTGCAAGAGACAGCATCATCACCGTCAATACAGCAGTCAAGACTGGACGGCGCCAGAACAGACCACGGTATTCAGCCAAGCTACCCGCTTCGTCGGTATTATTATACGGACTAGACATCAGCGTAACGACACCGAACGCACCGATCGTGGTTAATACATAGGTAATCACGTAGACGTTTACACTTTCAAAAGTCGCGAAACCTTGAACCTGTAAGAAATCCGTATTACGTGAACTTACGATGGCAACCAGCAAATAACCAAAGTGTGCAATTGAAGAGTATGCCAAGATACGTTTCAAGTTCACCTGGCGAACCGCCAGCAAGTTACCTGCAAGGATAGACAGAACCGCAATAATCGAAATGATGGTGACGAAGCTGTCTGCCAAAATTAAACCTGAAGACAATGCATAACGAACAAAAAGACCAATCATCGCCACTTTTGCAACTGTCGCAAGGAAAGTCGCGATTGGCGCTGGTGCACCAGCGTATACGTCTGGTGTCCATTTGTGGAATGGTGCAAGCGATAATTTAAATGCCACAGCAAATACAATTAAAGCCAGACCAATCACGACAGCCGGTTGACTGAATACGGTAAACAGTTTGCCTGGTTCAGCAACGAAACTTAAAGTACCTGTATATGCATAAATATATGCCATACCCATGAGCAGCATTGCAGACGCAGTTGCTGAAAGCACCAGATATTTCACACCCGCTTCAAGCGATTGAGAACGTTGATGTGTATATGCCAACAAGCCATATACAGGAATCGACATTAACTCAAGGCTAATAAAGAATGATGCATAGTGTGAGCTAGCTACCATTAGCATGGCACCCGCAACGGATGTCAGCATCAGGATATACAGCTCTTCACGGTTATCTTTATAGGTTTCGATATACGCGTGAGATAGCGTTGCACATGCAAGTGCAGCAACCAGGATCACAAACTGGTACAGCATCGTAAATGGATCTACGATGAACAGATTCATCACGTTGGCAGGTGCAAACACGCCTGCCAACAAAACGAAAATGATATAGAACGCAGCAAGGTTTAAACCAATCACCGTGGTGGTAGCCACCAAGTTATGGTTACGCTTGATTGCGGTCAGCAACATCACGACGATCGCAGTTAACGACACGATCATCACAGGTGCTAGAGGCATAAGCTCAGAAAAAGACATTGTGAAGTTCATGGCTTATTGGATCTCCACATTTTCAAGTTGAGTCGTTACTTGATCAGCAACTTCAACCACTTCTTGAACTGGAATGTAGCTATTCGCTAACCACGCCATGCTTGAGTTAGAAACGTCGAGGAAGCTTTGTGGATATAGACCAAGCCAAAGTAGACCAAACGCACAGATCAACAATAATGCGATTTCACGTGCATTTAGATCTTTTAACGGATTTGTATAGTGCTGCTGTTGCGCTTCATTTGGTACACCAAACAAGGCTTTGTGAATCAGGATCAGACCGTACAGACCCGCAAATACCAAGCTGATTGCCGCAAGAATGGTAAACGCCGGGAATTTCGCATAAGCACCCATCAGGATCAGGAACTCACCAATGAAGTTACCTAGACCTGGAATACCAACCAACGCCGCAACGAAGAACATCAGGAAGAATGCAAGATACGGGAATTGACCACGCATACCACCCATCAAACGCATATCACGCGTATGCACACGCTCATATACCTGACCACACATAATGAACAGTGCAGCAGATGAAATACCATGTGCCAACATCATGATCATCAGACCTTGGAAGGTCAGGATGTTACCTGCGTAGATCGCAAGTAAAACGAAGCCCATGTGTGAAATAGAGGTATAAGCCAACAGGCGTTTCATGTCGGTTTGCTGGAAAGCACACCAAGCACCGTAGAAAATACCGATTAAACCAAGAATGATTGCGAAGTCTGCAAACTGTGCAGACGCTGCCGGGAAGAACGGAATCACGAAACGTAATAAACCGTACGCCGCAGTCTTAATCAAGATACCTGCAAGATCGACAGAACCCGCTGTTGGTGCTTGCGCATGCGCATCTGGTAACCAGCCGTGTAATGGGAAAACTGGAAGTTTTACCGCAAAACCGATGAATAAACAGATCATGAATGCATAAGCCACCGCTGGCGCCTGAGCGTCAAGCGTATTCGCCACACCTAATAGATAGTTGTAGTCGAAACGGATTTCGCCAGTCATGGTATAGCCCACAGTCACCAGACCAAGGATACCAATCAGCATCACCAAACCGGCAACCTGCGTGTAAATGAAGAACTTGTTAGCTGCATAAACACGTGACTTGCCTTCTGCCCCTTTATGACCCCAAAGGGCAATCAGGAAGTAGATCGGTACCAGCATCATCTCCCAGAAGAAGAAGAACAGGAATAAGTCAATCGCCAGAAACACACCGATGACACCACCTAAAGACCATAAAAGGTTCAAGTGGAAGAAACCAACGTTCTTTTGAATCTCGCCCCATGAACAGCCTACTGCCAATACACCCAGGAGTGCAGTCAAGCCAACCATAAGAAGTGATAAACCATCCACTGCTAAGTGAATGTTAATGCCCAGGGTTTGAATCCAAGGCAATTTGAATTCGGCAGCCCACGAAGGTGTAGCACCGCCTAATTCATAGTTGTAAGTACCAGTCTGCCAAAGGACTATGGTCAAGACCAAGGTCACCAGCATACCGATCAGCGCGATATAACGCGGCAAGTGTTGGTCGAGTTTATCGACCAACCAGCATATGAAACCTGCAATGAACGGAATGAGGATCAGAGCCGGCAAAATAATATTGTTTGGAGCTTCCATTTTATTTCCCCACGACCTGAATCACGATCAAGATCATCAGTAGGACAACGACACCGAGCCCCATACTAGATGCATATTCACGCAGTGAACCGGTTTGACGTGAACTTGTAAAGCTGTGACCACCTTTAACAAGTGCAGGAAGTACCAGCCATAGGCCATCAATTGGATCACGACCAAAGATCTTCGCGAACATTAAATATGGCTTCACGAAAATGAGGTCATACAGCGTATCGAAACCTAATGCGTTACGGCAGATGTTGACCAGGCCAGCACCTACAGAAGTGGCTGCAAAACGTTTGACTGCATTGTAAGCAAAAGCGAACAGCACGACACCGACTGCAAGACCTGTTAAAGCAACAGCGATTGCGATGTATTCAGCACCATGTGCACCTGCTTCAAGCGCTTCAGGAATAATGAAGGCTGGAATTTGGGCTGCATCCAGAATGCTCATTACCGGTGCTTTCAGGACGATCGCCAGACCTGTTGAAAGTACAGCAAGAATTGCCAGTGGCGCCCAGTAAGTTGCACCTTGGATTTCATGATAAGGTGTGTTTTCTTTGCCAAAGAATACAACCCAAATTAAACGGAATGTATAAATAGAGGTTAAGAATGCACCTGCAACACCGACCCAGTACAGCGTGTTATACACTGGTAAACCAGCAATATGACTTTGCGTCCAGACTGCAGCAAGAATCGCATCTTTTGAGAAGAAACCAATTGTCAGGAATGGAATCGCTGCCAATGCACCGCCACCAATCGCGAAACATGCAAACAGGAATTTGTTCTTGTAGAACAGACCGCCCATCTTGAAGATGTTTTGTTCGTGATGATAAGCCAGAATCACTGCACCAGACGACAAGAACAAGAGTGCCTTGAAGAATGCGTGAGTCAGCATATGGAACAGACCTGCCTGGTATGCTTCAGCACCTACCGCCATAAACATATAACCGAGCTGACTCATGGTTGAGTATGCCAGAATACGTTTGATGTCGGTTTGAACCAGTGCAGCAAAACCAGCCACAAGCAAGGTCACCGCACCTGTGATCGAAATAAATACCATCACTTCTGGTGCAAGTTCAAAGACTGCGAACAGACGGCAGCACAGGTAAACACCGGCTGTTACCATTGTTGCAGCATGGATCAATGCAGAAACAGGTGTCGGACCTGCCATCGCATCGGCTAACCATGTTTGTAACGGGATCTGTGCAGATTTACCTGCCGCACCCAAGAACAATAACAATGCTGTCCAGATAGTCAAAGATGAACTTTGGGTCATTACAGTCGCTGCATTTTCAACGATGTACTGAATGTTCAAGGTACCGAATTGCTGGAAGATCAGGAACATGGCAATCAGCAAGAATACGTCACCGATACGGGTCACGGTAAATGCCTTGATTGCCGCCAGACCGTTTGCAGGGTTCTGGTAGTAATAACCGATCAGCAGGTATGAACACAGACCTACGCCTTCCCAACCCAGGAATAACAACGCCAGGTTGTCACCCAATACCAGCAATAACATGCTTGCAACGAACAGGTTGAAGTAAGAGAAGAAACGTGCGAAGTCTTCTTCACCGCGCATATACCATGATGCAAAGATGTGAATTAAGAAACCCACACCAGTGACCATGCCCAGCATCAATAAAGACAAGCCATCCAGCTGCAAGCTGATGCCCGGAGCAAAACTGCCAACATTGAACCAAGTCCAAAGATGTTGTACTACTGCAGTTGAACCATTGTTAACAAAGTCCATACCTGCAATCAGTGCGAACAGTGCAGATAAACCGACTGCACCCACACCAATCATCGCTGCAACAGATTCCGGAAGCTTGTTGCGCCCCGCCGCTAACAGGACAAAACCAATGAGCGGAAATAAAATTGTTAGATATAAATAACTCATCCGCGCATCTCACTAGCAGCATCCACATCCAGGTGATGGAAGCGATGATAGAACTGAAGGACGATCGCAAGACCAATACAAGCCTCTGCCGCAGCAAGCGTCAGGATCAGGATAAACATGATCTGACCATCTGGCTGTGCCCATGCACTGCCCGCCAGGACGAACGCTAAAGCAGCAGCGTTCATCATGATTTCAAGGCTCATTAAAATAAATAGTAGGTTGCGTCGCACCATTACACCGTAAAAACCCAGTGCAAAGAGAATAGATGCAACGATCAAACCATGCTCTAAAGGGATGTTGCCCATTATTCTTTTTCCTCTTCTGCATCTGGTTCACGTTTACCCAAATGGAATGCAGCTACCAAGGCAGCAAGCAATAACATCGCGGCAACTTCAACCAACAACAAGTATTGCGTAAAGAGTGCTTGACCCACTGCTTTCGGGCCCACCATTTCTGTACCCATTACCAGTGAAGCTTGTGTGTAATCAGAGTTTAATACCCATACCAGCACCAAACCGATCAGGAAGCTCATCAACGCCGGATAAGCCCAAGCCGATGAAGTCAACCATTTACGTTCTTGTTCAACGGTCTGCTCACCCAGGTTCAGTATCATTACCACGAACACGAACAACACCATGATCGCGCCCGCATAAACGATCACTTCCAGCGCACCAGCGAATGGCGCACCGACGATCAGGAACATGCCTGCGACTGCAAGCAATGACACGATCAGGCTTAATAAAGCATGTACCGGATTCGCGTTAGTAACAACGCGAACCGTAGAGACAATGGCCACGAGGGCCATTAAATAAAATGGCCACATCATGGTAATAGACTCCGTACATCAACAGGTGCACTTTCACGCTGTGCTTGACCTTTGTCCTTGCCTGCAACTGCCATACCGGTTACACGGTAGAAGTTATAGTCAGGATATTTACCAGGACCAGAAATCAGCAGGTGTTCTTTTTCATAGACCAAGTCCTGACGAACATATTCGCCAAGCTCGAAGTCCGGGGTCATCTGAATCGCAGTGGTTGGACACGCTTCTTCACACATACCGCAGAAAATACAACGCGAGAAGTTGATACGGAAAAATTCCGGATACCAGCGACCATCTTCACGTTCTGCTTTTTGTAGTGAAATACAGCCTACCGGACAGGCAACCGCACACAGGTTACATGCCACACAGCGTTCTTCGCCATCAGGGTCGCGCGTCAATACGATACGACCACGGAAGCGTGGTGGCACAATTTCTTCGGCCGGCACTTCCGGATATAAAATGGTGTCACGTTTACGTGTTGCGTGGCTGAACACCATCCACAACGAACGAACGATTGACCCGAATCCAGCTAGAAATTTAAACATTTTGTTCTCCCTGCTGTCTTAGGCCTGATTCATCAGAATCACAGCACCAGTTACCAAAAGGTTAACCAACGCCAATGGCAAGCAAATTTTCCAACCAAAGTTCATCACCTGGTCATAACGTGGACGCATTAATGAACCACGCGCCAGTACAAACATCATTACAAAGAATGCTGTTTTGATAATGAACCAGAATGCTGCTGGAAGGAACGGAATATCAAGGTTGAATGGCGCAAGCCAGCCACCGAAGAATAAAGTCACGATCAATGCAGAGATCAGTACCACGTTGACGTATTCCGCAACGAAGAACATCCCCCATTTCATACCGCCGTATTCGACATGGTAACCTTCTGCTAGTTCCTGTTCTGCTTCTGGTTGGTCAAATGGGTGACGATGCGTTACCGCCACACCTGCAACCACGAAGATCAAGAAACCTAGGAACTGAGGAATCACAAACCAGACATCTTTTTGCGCTTCAACGATTTCACGCATGTTGAATGAACCGGCAATTGCCACCACACCCATCAACGAGATACCCAAGAATACTTCATACGAAATGGTTTGAGCTGCAGAACGTAAACCGCCCAGTAAGGCATATTTGTTGTTTGATGACCAGCCACCGAACAGGACTGCATAAACTGCAATACCCGCCATTGCCATAAAGAACAACAGGCCGATGTTCATGTCTGCTACACCTAAATAAGGTGATACAGGAATAACCATGAACGACAGCACCGCAGTTGCCATCGCAACTGCTGGCGCCATACGGAACGTCAATTTGTCAGCAAATTTTGGTGTCCAGTCTTCCTTGAACATGATTTTCAGCATGTCGGCAACAATCTGGAACATACCGCCCGGACCAACACGGTTCGGACCGTAACGGTCTTGCCACAAGCCGAGTAAACGACGTTCAATAAAAGACATCAACGCAGCGATCAGTACTACAACCAGCAAGATCACAATCGCTTGAATGACTGAATAGGCAATTGGCCAGTTTTCAGCCCACAGCGGCGTTTGACGGATTAATTCTTGTTCCATGAATTACACTCCTACCGCGACTGAAACAGGCTCTGCAAGAGATACCGTCGGTGCCAGACCGATTGGGTAGCCAATATAACCTGTCGGTAAATATTCAATCACTTGAACTGGAAGAACGATTGACGTTTCACCTGCTTTCACCGTGATTGTCTGACCATCTTGAACATTCAGGCGCGCTGCATCCTGCTCACCCACTGCAAATACCGCTTCAGGAATACGCGTTTCCATCGCTGGTGTTTTTACCGTGAATTCACCTGAACCAAAGATATGGTGCATTGGTACCAGACGGAAGCTTTCAGCATTGACCAGAACAGGTGCCGGTGCCACGAAGGTACGTGCCGGACGTTTTGCCAAACGGTCGAATAAACGAACGCCTGAATCACCACCTTTCAGTGAACCACCCACAGTTTCCTGGAACTTGTTCCAAGCTTGTGGCGAGTTCCAGCCTGCAGACCATGCAAATGGAACCAGTGGAGATGGAGTCTGGTCTCCGACATAACCTTCCATCGAGAATGTTAATGCAGAGTCTTTATCTGTAGGCTGTTTCGGCTCATGTACAGACAATGGCGAACGCATTGAAGTACGACCTGAGTAACGACGTGGTTCACGTGCCACTTTCAAGCCATGAACACGGAAGCCCGCATCAGGTGCAACATCCAGAATGCCTTCAAGCGCAGGAACGTTTTTCGCCACTGACTCGATCACATCATCCAGTAAAGTCCAAGAAATCGCTTTGCCTTTTACGCCTGTTTCCAGAGCGTGTAACCAGCGCCAAGATTCCTTGATCGCCAATTCAGGATTGTAGTAGCTTGGGTCATACACTTGGTAGAAACGTTGTGCACGGCCTTCTTGAGAAACGACAGTACCATCACCTTCAGCAAACGATGCAGCAGAAAGTACGATGTCGGCTTTTTTCACTGTTGCAGTTTCAGAGTGATCCAGTACGATCACATCTTTACCTGCAAGTGCAGCATCGACCTGTGCAGCAGGAAGACGACGGTAAAGGTCGTTTTCAACCACAATCACAGTATCGTAATCTTGTGCAAATGCTTGCTCTAGGCTTTGACCACCAAAGATTGCCATACCCATCGAGTTCACTTCAGGAACCGTCAAAGTCAGACCTGCATTACCCAGATTCTGTGCAACTTGTACAGCAGCTTCCATAATGGCAGGATCTTGCAAGCTTGTACCCGAGATAATCAGTGGTTTCTTCGCAGCTTTTAAAGTGTCCGCAATGGTTTGTGCAAATGCTTTGGCATCGTCATCTAAACCAAGAATCGTTTCACCAGCAACTGCTGCAGCAACCGCAAAACCTAAACGCGCGATGTCGTTTGGAGAAGCAACCACTTCGCCTTCAGCAACATCAGACAAACGGGTTTGTGTCGCAGCCAGGATGTAAATCGGAGATTTTGCATCTTGGGCAATACGTTGTACCGGCTCAGCTAACCATTCTTGCGTACGGCGCTCTGCCGCCATCTCTTTGCCTTTATTTTTCGCAGCCTGGCGAACAGATAAAGCCATACGTGGCGCAGTTTGTGTGAGGTCTTCACCCAAAATTAACACAGCATCGTAGCTTTCAATTTCACGCATGTTCGGGTTGTAAACACCCTCGGTTTGCATGATAGAAGCTGCCAACTCAACCAGATTCTGTTCTTTTTGAGATAGACCTGTTGAGAAGTTCTCTTGACCCACCAACTCACGAAGTGCGAAGTTTGATTCAAGTGATGCACGCGGTGAACCAATACCCAATACTTTTTTGCCCTGGATATTTGCAATGACCGTGTCTAGTGCTGCATCCACTGAAACAGTTTCAACAGTTGCACCTTGACGGAATTGTGGTTGACGCGGACGGTCCTCACGGTTCACATAACCTGTACCGAAACGGCCTTTGTCGCATAGGAAGTACTGGTTGACTTCACCGTTATAACGGTTTTCTACGCGGCGAAGTTCGCCATAACGCTCACCCGGAGAGATGTTACAACCTGAAGAACAGCCTTGGCATACGCTTGGCGCATACTGCATGTCCCATTTACGGTTGTAGCGAGCCGAATGAGTTTTGTCGGTGAATACACCTGTTGGACATACTTCAGTCAGGTTGCCCGAGAATTCAGACTCTAAAGTACCTGATTCAGGACGACCGAAGTACACACGTGATGCATTGGCATACACGCCGAAGTCCGTACCACCTGCGTAGTCTTTGTAATAACGCACACAACGGTAACACGCGATACAACGGTTCATTTCGTGAGAAATGAATGAGCCAAGCTCCTGGTTGTAATGGGTACGCTTCGTGAAACGGTAGCGACGACGGTCATGCTGCGTCATTACAGTCATATCTTGTAAATGACAGTGACCCCCTTCTTCACAGACTGGACAGTCGTGCGGATGGTTGGTCATCAAGAATTCAACAATCGAAGCACGGAAATCTTTGGCTTCTTTGTCTTCAATCGAGATGTAGGTATTGTCAGATGCTGGCGTCATACATGACATGACTAAACGGCCACGCGTATCTTCTGGATTCGCGTACTGAGTCACGGCACATTGACGGCAAGAACCGACAGAACCTAAGGATGGATGCCAACAAAAATATGGGATATCAATGCCAAGACTCAAACATGCTTGTAGCAAGTTTTCCGAGCCGTTGACTTCATACGATTTGCCATCGACATGAATTGTAGCCATAGTCGAATTCCTTAAGCTTGTTCTACGTTGCTGGTTTGAGCGGCGGCATTCACAACCTTCGCTTCAAATTCGCCACGGAAATATTTGAGTGCGCCCATAAGCGGCTCCATTGCACCCGGTGCGTGGGCACAGAAAGTTTTACCAATCCAAAGCTTACGAGTCAGTTCTTGTAAGTGATCGATATCTTCTTTCTTACCTGTGCCATCTTCCAGTGCTTTCAGCGCTTTCACAGCCCAAGGTAAGCCATCACGGCAAGGCGTACAGAAACCACATGATTCGCGTGCAAAGAATTCTTCGAGGTTACGTGTCGCTGAAACCATACATTGGGTTTCATCTACCACCATCAGTAAGCAAGTCCCTAAACGCGAACCTGCCTTCATGATGCTTTCCGCATCCATAGGAAGATCAATATGCTCAGCAGCCAGGAAGTCAGTCGATGCACCACCCGGTAACCATGCTTTCAGTTTCAAACCGTCACGCATACCACCAGCATGGTCTTCAATCACTTCACGTGCTGTCGTACCAAATGGAAGCTCCCATAGACCCGGGAATTTTACTTTACCTGATGCACCATAAATCTTGGTGCCTGGATCTTTCGACTTACCCGCAGATAAGTTGATGTACCATTCAGGACCACGCAGCATGATTGCCGGTAAGTTGTTGTAGGTCTCTACGTTGTTCACAATCGTAGGACGACCCCAAGCACCTGCAACTTGCGGGAATGGCGGTTTAGTACGCGGGTTGGCACGGCGACCTTCTAGCGAGTTAATCAATGCAGTTTCTTCACCGCAGATATAACGACCCGCACCGGTATGCACGTGTAACTCGAAGTTCCAGCCTGTACCAAGGATGTTATCCCCTAAGTAACCTTTGGCACGAACTTGCTCAAGTGCTTCATTTAAGTACTGAGCAGCTTCAATGTACTCGCCACGGATAAAGATATAACCGTGTGTTGCTTCAAGCGTATAGCCTGCAATCAGCATGCCTTCGATCAATTGATGCGGAAGATCTTCCATCAACAAACGGTCTTTAAAGGTACCTGGTTCCATCTCATCGGCATTACAAATCAGGTAACGTGGACCTGAGTTGTCGTTTGGCGCCATCAAAGACCATTTGATACCTGCCGGGAAGCCTGCACCACCACGACCTTTTACAGTCGCTGCCTTAACCACTTCCAATACATCTTTAGGCGACATGCTCAGTGCTTTTTTAAAGCCTGCATAACCTTCCAGCGCTTCGTAATCATCTGCATTACGTACGTTGGCTTGTTTGCTTAAACGCCATGTTAATGGATGCGTTTCCGGGTTACCGTCGCCATAAATTGGTTTTGGTTCAGTATTCATACATACTTCTCCAACAGCTGTTTCACCGAAGTCACTTCAACCAGACCGTGCGTGTCTTCATCAATCATTAAGGTTGGACCTTTGTCACAGTTGCCCAGACAGCAAATTGGCAGCAAAGTGAAACGACCATCTGCAGTCGTTTGACCAAACTGGATTCCTAATTCGCGCTGGAATGCTTCTGCCAAAGTTTCCGCACCCATCAAGAAACACGCAATCGAATCACATAATAAAATTACGTGACGACCGACCGGCTGACGGTAAATACGGTTATAGAACGTTGCCACACCTTCCAGGTCTGCAACGCTCATGCTCAGCATTTGTGCGATGGCATTCATTTGCGCATCATCTACCCAGCCATTACGGCGTTGTACACACTTCAGCGCATCTAGACACGCTGCACGTGGGTATGGGTAGTGCCCCATGTGATGTTCGATATCGTGAATTTCGTCCGCAGTCAAAATCCCTTCAACATTCACACGTGGCTTTTTATCAGTCAAAATCATCATAATGCGATTACCCCTTAGCGATCCACGTCAGCCATTACGACGTCAATGGTCGCTAAATAAATGATTAAGTCAGACATTAAGCTGCCGTTAATCACAGAAGGCATTTGCTGTAAATGCGTGAAGGTTGGTGTACGGATACGGGTACGGTAACTCATGGTTGACTTGTCTGAAGTCAAGTAGTAGTTCGACGCGCCTTTCACCACTTCCGCCATCACAGATGCTTCACCCGCCGGCATTACAGGACCCCAAGATACGCTCAGGAAGTGCGTAATCAAGGTTTCAATATCTTGTAATGTCTTGTCTTTTGGTGGTGGAACAGCCAGTGGATGGTCTGCTTTGTACGCACCAGACGGCATATTATCTAAACATTGTTTGATAATTTTCAGTGATTCTTCGATTTCACGGTAGTGAACGATGACACGTGCATAGGCATCGCCTTCGTACTCAACCGGCACTTCGAAGTCATAATTTTCATAACCGCTATATGGGCGGTATTTACGTACATCAAAGTCGATACCTGTAGCGCGTAGACCTGTACCTGTTACACCCCAAGCCAATGCAGATTTTGCATCGTATTGCGCAACATTACGGGTACGACCCACAAATACTGAGTTTTTCAGCGCTGCAGTATGATATTCCTTCAAACGTTTCGGCATCCAGTCCAGGATTTCACGAATCAGGTGCTGCCAGTTGTTTGGAAGGTCGTGTGCGGTACCACCGATACGGAACCATGCCGGATGCATACGGTAACCGGTGATCGCTTCAATTGCGTCATAGATTTTCTGACGGTCAGCAAACATGTAGAAGACTGGCGTCATACCGCCGGCATCCTGAATCGCAGTACCAATGAACAGCAAGTGGTTATTGATACGGAACAGTTCAGACATCATCACGCGGATACATTGCGCACGGTCAGGTACAGTAATACCCGCCATTTGCTCTACGCCAAGCACATAAGGCATGTTTTGCGCACAACCACCGAGGTAGTCGACACGGTCTGTATACGGAATGAATGAATGCCAGGTTTGACGTTCAGCCATCTTTTCCACACCACGGTGGTGATAACCAATATCAGGCACACAGTCTTTCACTTCTTCACCGTCCAGCTGCAAGATCACACGGAACGCACCGTGCGCAGATGGATGGTTCGGACCCAAGTTCAGGAACATGAAGTCCTCATCGGCATTGCCGCGCTTCATACCCCAATCTTCAGGGACGAAACGAAGATGTTCCTGTTCGTAGTCCTGTTTGGCTTTATCTTGCAAATACGGCGTATATTCAGTCGCACGTGCAGAATATTCTTTACGTAGCGGATGACCTTCCCAATAGGTTGGCAACAAGATACGACGGAGCATTGGATGCCCTTCGAAATTGATCCCGAACATATCGTAAGCTTCGCGTTCGTACCAGTTGGCATTTGGCCAAATATTGGTTGCCGTTGGAAGATTCAAATCGCTTTCAGCTAAAGCAACTTTAATACGAATGTCAGTATTACGCTCGAGCGACAACAGGTGATAGAACACGGTGAAGTCAGACGCAGGTAAACCGTCGCGGTGCGTACGCAGACGCTCATCTACCGCTGACAGGTCGAACAACATCACGTAAGGACGTGACACTGTACGCAAGAACATTAAAACTTCTTGTACACGTGCGCGCTCAACCCAGACTGTCGGGAAATCCTCGAAAGTCGTTTGCACAAAGAAGTTCTCACCAAATTTGATTTTGAGTTCTTCAATGATGGCAAATGCTGGGCGTGAATCAACAGGCGTTGATTCTGGCATAGCAATGTCAGTTTCAGCCATTGGCTTGGCTTCCTATTTAATACAAATTCAGTCAACCTAAACGACAATTACACCCATAGCGGGTGCACAACAAAACAACCTGTCGTTTAAATTATTTAATTTCATCCATAGAGCGTAAGTTCTTCACAGCAACACGCTGGTCTTTCTTACGGTCACGTTCCGGCATCATCTTTGGCTTATACACTGGCTTAAGATCATCACCGATCACCGCAGAAAGCGGACGACGCTCTAGTTGAATCTGGTCTTGCAACAGCATCAATGCCTGAATCAAAGCTTCAGGACGTGGTGGGCAACCTGGAATATACACATCGACCGGGATGATTTTATCCACACCTTGTACGACTGAATAAATATCGTACATACCACCTGAGTTGGCACATGCACCCATTGAAATGACCCATTTTGGTTCAAGCATCTGTTCGTACAGACGCTGAATTACTGGCGCCATTTTTACGAAGCAAGTACCCGCTACAATCATTAAGTCCGCCTGACGCGGTGAAGCACGGATAACCTCGGCACCAAAACGTGACAAGTCATGCACGCCGGTCAAGGTCGTTGCATATTCTACGTAGCAGCAAGATGTACCAAAGTTAAATGGCCAAACTGAGTTTTTACGACCCCAGTTGACTGCTGTATGTACCACATCCTCTAAGCGAGTCATGAATACATTTTTATTCACTTCTTCTTCTAGCAACGGATCATCTACAACAATACGTTCCTGAAGTGGATATTGGTCAGCATTCGGATTCGCACGGGTTAATGTATATTTCATCCCGTCTTACTCCTTATCAGATAATTGAGTTTGTGACTTTTTCACAAAACCAGATGATTGAGCCGGGATTTGACCCGTTGGATCCATCACCAATTCTTCAATCGAGTTGAAGCGCGTAATTTCTGCAAGATCCATATTTGGCGAACCAATCTTAGCTTTAATTCCTGCTGCCTTACGTCTGTCTGAAGGTGCCCAATTGAGTGCGCCTGTCGATAATTCGTAAATCAAACCAACAAGTAAAACTATGATAAAGATAGCTGCAGTTGCAAAACCAATCCAACCTACCTCACGAACAGAAACTGCCCATGCATATAGATAAAGTGCTTCTAAATCAAACACCACAAAGAAAATTGCAACTAAATAGAACTTTGCAGACAAGCGGATACGAGCTCCACCTGCGCTAACTACACCTGACTCAAACTGCTCCTGCTTGGCACGGCCCCATGATTTACCCCCGAGGAGTAATGGGACAGTCAGCATAAAGACGCATAAAAATGTAACGCCGATCACGAAGGCAATAATTGCCCATTCGTATGGAGTAATAGCACTCATGCGGGGATAACTCCTGGCAGGCCTATTTGTTAACAAAGAATGTATGTATTGGCCTTCAAATACACCAAACACAAAATTAATCCCGCCAATTGTACCTGATTTTGGATTTCACTTGCTAGTTTATAAGCCTTAGTCTTTGGGATGATTTTTTAGACATTTCAGCATTTAATTTGACTTTAATCATTCAGAATTCGTTTTAATCGTTTTCCTAAATTAAATTTTAATTATCCATTAATTTTTCTATAAAGAGCACTTCCAGAAAATAGGCTGATCGATGAGCTGCTTTTCTCGCCCACCCATTTAGATATAGTCCTTTTCACTATTGAATCCAAGTTAAATCGGATAAAAACTTATTTTAACAACTATTTTTTCTTTCAAACTATTTGATTTAACTTGATATTTAATGTGATTTTTTACATCTAACTGTTGCTTTACCCCCTGCAGCTACTTGGTAATCTTGGATTGGCAATTGTGTCTTTTTGCAACATGCTCAACGGACTGATTCAGAATATGTTATTTCTATTTCTAAACCACATCATGACATTAATAAAGTAACAATAAGGAGTCCTTGCATGTCTCTACGCTTTTCCCATAAGCCGAATTATTTTTTATTTGCTCAATTACTGGTTCGACATATAGAAAATTACATCCAGAAAAATCCTAATATAAGCCAGGCAGCTTTTGACTTACGTGACATCCACGCACTTTTTCAAGAGGATCACGCTTCCTCCAGCATCAATCTGGATGGCATTATGAATATCGCTGACGAATATAAAGTCGAAACCTTATCAGGTGACCAGAAACTGATTCAGCGCTATAACGTCGATGCGAAAAACACCAAACTATTGATCGACTTTAATCCTGAAGCGCTACAAAGCTTAAAAGAGGGCAAATCCCTCATTGAACCTGATGCGACCATTCAGGAATAAAATTTCTCCCAATAAAAAAACGATGCCGATGCATCGTTTTTTTTATGACTAAAATCATTCCCACAATATCAAGCCAAATGATCACTCGCTTCCTCAGGCTTTTTTTCTAGCATCTTGCGCTTACTCTTCTTGACATAACGCTGTGCCGGCCAGGTCATGGTAAAACGCGCGCCACCCAGGGTCGGACTTTGATCAACCTGAATCGTGCCACCAAACCAGTACGCAATCCGACTGACAATCGACAAACCTAAACCATAACCACCCGAAGCACGGGTACGGCTATCATCCAGTCGGGCAAAGGCTTCAAAAATTCGGGCACGATCTATTTCCGGAATCCCCGGCCCGTCATCTTCTACACAGACATAGGCTTGACCGTCCTGATCCAGACCGCCACTAATCAAGATCTTGTTATCGCAATAACGGATGGCATTCCCCACCAGATTCTGAATTACACGATGCAGATAACGACGCTCCGCCTCTACCGTGACCGCAACAGGCATTGGATGTAATTCAATGATTTTTTGGGTTTTTAGTGCCTCAGTTTCTTGTGCCACCTGATTCAGTACGTCATACAGATCAATTTGCTCAAACTCAATCGACGGCATGCCCTGTTCCAGTTTGGCATAGGTCATGATCTCATCAATCAAGGTATTCAGCGCTTCAATGTCTTTATCAATCTGTTCAACCTGTTGCAGACGATAATCATAGTCATCTTCATCCGCCATCATTTCCACACCAAAGCGGATCCGTGCCACCGGTGTACGCAACTCATGCGACACCGCACGCATCAGCTCACGCTGTGCTTCGATCAAACGCTGGATATGATCTGACATATTGTTATAGCTAGAGGCCAGTGTAGACATCTCATCACTACCTTCTACAGGCAGACGCAATGACATGTTACCCGATTTCATTTTGTTTAAGGCATAGCTGACTTCACGCAACTTACGCTGCATTGGCACAAGTAGACCATAAACACCCAGACTCAACACAAACAGGCTTAATAAGGTAATACCGGTCGCCAACTGGAATGGCATCCAGTTAAACAAGGGTACCGGCCCCATGACCAATACTTGCGAGGTCGAACCAGGAATCGGTGAAATAATTGAAATTGTGGTACCACGAATAGAGGCATTGTCGCGGTATAAAATGATGCTGTGATCCAGACGCAGACGTCCGATTTGCTCGGAGTCTAAAGGTAGATTCTGGACATTTTCGATAGAAACCGGATAAGAAAAATAATCCTGAATACGAGCCAGATATTCTTTTTCCTGACCTGGATAGTAGACCAGATAGTCCAGGATAAAGACTGGTAAGGCCTTCATCTGGCGCTCAGTAATACTGTCGGCCTTAATATAAAGGTAATGACCCGGGTCATCGCGCAGCCCAACCACAATATAGGCAATACCTGATTCGGCGTCCCAACGCACCACCGCCTTACGTTCGGCAATACGGCGCCCTTCAGCACGGGTAATGTCGACCTTGCTGGCTTCTACATAGTGAATGGGCAATTCCAGCAAATCGGAGGCATCAGAAACCCAATCCATTTTTTGCTGGAGATTTGGCTGGCGTGCAACCCCCTCACTGATGATATATGCCATACCATCAGTCAGGGATTCGCGATATTCTTGCGCACGCTGATAGTTGATAATCTGTACCAACAAATAGCCGAACACCGCCACCAAGACGACAAGGATGACGAGTCCTGCGTATATACGCAAAAATATACTGTGTTTAAACACCTATAATTTATCCTGCTTGTTCAAGCAACAAACCACATTTGCTTAAAGACCATTGGTCTCTTTAACAAAAAGATAACCCTTACTACGTACTGTTTTAATACGCTTCGGATTTTCTGGATCGTCACCGATTTTTGGACGGATACGAGAAATACGCACATCGATTGAACGGTCTTGGCCATCATATTCGATACCACGTAAACGCTCGAAAATATCTTCGCGAGAGAGAATACGGCCAGCATTCGATGCAAGCAACCATAACAGGTCATATTCTGCGCTAGTAAAATCAACCAGATCGCCATTTAAGGTCACTGAACGACCGCCGTTGTCGATGACCAGATCATCAAATTCGATGCGCTGTGCCACTTCATCTTCAGGTACCTTATCAGTACGGCGCAATAATGCACGAATACGTGCCAGCAATACACGCGGCTGAACAGGCTTAGCGACATAGTCATCTGCACCCATTTCCAGACCTAAAACCTGATCCATGTCTTCAGTACGCGCAGTCAACATCAAAATCGGCTGATGATAATGTGGACGCACTTCACGGCAAATGGTCAAGCCATCAGCACCTGGTAACATTACATCCAGCACCACCATATCTGGCTGCTCGGCAATAATCCGACGAATGGCACGGTTACCATCCGGCTCTACCCCCACCTCAAGTCCGTTACGGATGAGGTATTCTTGCGTTAAACGAGCAAGACGCTCGTCATCTTCAACAATTAAAATCTTGGGTAACTTTTCTTCTTGGCTCATGTATTGCCCCTTATTTGGTGGATCTACGCTATAGGCGTATCCTTTTGAAATCCAATAGATACGTTTTTAATATGCTTGCAATATACACACGTTTACATTGTAAACAAGATAGCGTTCACCAAACTGATACATCAAGATAGCATTTTGTAATATTTTATCGTGCATTTTTTGGACAATTATGCTTGAAACAGTGGCTTAGATCTGATTTGCGATTTACACAACTATTACATGGACAAAATATGACTGCTTGATTCAGCACTTTTTAGTTATCCACAGTGTTATCTATAAGCACTTTCTTTTGACTTTGTTATGCTATGCCTTGCCTGATAAGGCTTATACAAAAATCAATAAAAATAGCGATATTTTTACAAGGATTAAAGCACAACTTAAGAAAAATATTTAGCTAAATGTCAATATTGATCTACCCTAAATTTTCCCGTATCTTGTGTTCAATTAATTTTAAAACCACTAGGTCTTGTGTTTATTCCTCAAACACTGTGGCATGAATTTTGCCCAGTTCAAACGGTCTATAAACATAAAAATAGATGACAACGGAGCTATGCTAACATGAGCGTAATCACTTCAACTCCTGGTCAACTTCAGGTGATTAAACGCACCGGTGATGTTGCCGCTTTTGATGCAGAAAAAATTTCTGTCGCAATTGGTAAAGCGTTTTTGGCGGTTGAAGGCCAACAAAGCGCTGACTCGAGCCGGATCCATGATCGTATCGAGCAACTGACGGAAATGGTATTAAATACCTTTAAACGTCGTTTACCTTCTGGCGGAACGATTCATATTGAAGAAATTCAAGACCAAGTTGAACTTGCGCTAATGCGTACGGGCGAACAGAAAGTTGCACGCTCTTATGTCATTTACCGTGAACAACGTTCTGAAGCACGTAAACAGTTAGGTGCTCATCATCACCCGACCCTGCAAATTACTGATGCTGAAGGCAAACTCAAGCCACTAGATTTAAGTGCTTTAACTGCGCATGTTACTAAAGCAGCAGAAGGCCTTGAAGGGATTGATGTACAAGCGATTGTCGATGAGACCGTGAAAAACTTGTACAACGGCGTAAAAGAGTCTGACATCTCGACCACGATGATGATGGCGACCCGTACCCGTATCGAGCAAGAACCTAACTATACATATGTGACTGCACGTTTATTGCGTGATGACCTGGTTGCGACTGGTTTGAAATTCCTGGGTCTACCTGTAGATACAGTTGAAGGTGATGCGCTAGAAACTTACCTGAAAAAAGGGATTGAGCTTGAGCTTCTTTCTCCAGAGTTGTTGAACTTTGACCTGGCGAAACTGGCTGCTGCGATTCAACCGGAACGCTCTAACCAGTTTACTTACTTGGGTCTGCAAACTTTATTTGACCGTTACTTCATCCATTCAGATGGTGTACGTTTCGAACTTCCGCAATTGTTCTTTATGCGTGTTTCTATGGGCTTGTCGCTCAATGAAGAAAACCGCGAAGACCGCGCGATTGAGTTCTATAACTTATTGTCTAGCTTCGACTACATGGCTTCTACGCCGACCCTGTTTAACTCAGGTACGCTACGTCCACAGTTATCGAGCTGTTACTTGACTACAATTGATGATGACCTGTACGACATCTATGGCGCAATGCGTGATAACGCAATGCTGTCTAAATGGGCAGGTGGTTTAGGTAATGACTGGACGCCAGTTCGTGCCTTGAACTCATACATCAAAGGTACAAATGGTAAGTCGCAAGGTGTTGTTCCGTTCCTGAAAGTGGCGAACGATACAGCTGTTGCGGTGAACCAGGGCGGCAAGCGTAAAGGTGCAGTTTGTGCATACTTAGAAACTTGGCACCTCGACATCGAAGAATTCCTTGAACTGCGTAAGAACACTGGTGATGACCGTCGTCGTACCCACGACATGAACACTGCGAACTGGGTTCCTGACCTGTTCATGCAACGTGTATTCGAAGATGCAGAATGGACTTTATTCACGCCTTCTGAAACACCTGATCTGCATGATTTGACCGGTGCAGAATTCGCTGAGCGTTATGCACATTACGAAGCGATTGCCAAAGAAACAAACATGTTGCACAAGAAAATCCGTGCAAAAGATTTGTGGCGCAAAATGCTGTCTATGCTGTTTGAAACTGGTCATCCGTGGATCACATTCAAAGACGTATGTAACCTGCGCTCACCACAGCAACACGTAGGTGTAGTTCACTCGTCTAACTTATGTACAGAAATTACGCTGAACACCAGCAAAGAAGAAATCGCGGTATGTAACCTTGGTTCGATCAACCTGGTACAACACGTTCAAGGTGGTGTTCTTGATCGTGAAAAACTGGCACGCACGGTTAAAACTGCGGTTCGTATGCTCGACAACGTGATTGACATCAACTACTACGCTGTTCCACAAGCACGTAACTCGAACCTGAAACACCGTCCGGTCGGTATGGGTATCATGGGCTTCCAGGATGCGTTATACGAAATGAACCTTGCCTATGGTTCTGATGCTGCAGTTGAGTTTGCTGATGAATCTATGGAAGTGATTTCGTACTACGCGATTTCAACATCTAGCGATTTGGCTGTTGAACGTGGTACATACGAAACCTTCAAAGGTTCATTGTGGGATCAAGGTATCCTGCCAATCGACTCGCTTGATCTGGTTGCGAAAACCCGTCCAGAACGCATGTTCGAAGTAGACCGTACTCAACGTCTGGACTGGGATACTTTACGTGCCAAAGTTCAAAAAGATGGTATGCGTAACTCGAACGTGATGGCAATTGCACCGACTGCAACGATTTCAAACATCTGTGGCGTGTCTCAATCTATTGAGCCAACCTTCCAGAACTTGTATGTGAAATCAAACCTGTCTGGCGAATTCACCGTGATTAACCCGTACCTGGTACGTGCGTTAAAAGAACGTGGTCTTTGGGATGCGGTAATGGTCAATGACCTGAAACACTTCGAAGGTTCTGTTCAGAAGATTTCCCGTATTCCTGAAGAGCTTAAAGCAATCTTCGCGACTGCGTTTGAAGTTGAAACTCGGTGGATCGTAGATGCTGCTTCACGTCGTCAAAAATGGATCGACCAAGCGCAGTCTCTTAACCTTTACATCGCTGGTGCAAACGGTAAGAAACTGGACATCACTTACAAAATGGCCTGGTTACGTGGTCTTAAGACGACTTACTACCTACGTGCATTGGGTGCGACTTCTGCCGAGAAATCAACCATTAACACTGGCGCATTGAATGCAGTTAAACCTGCAACTGTTGCGGCTCCTGTTGTAGCAGCAGCTCCTGTCGTTGAAGCGCAAAAACCGGAAGCTCCTGCAGAGGAAGAAGGTTTTGCGCAAGCGGCTCCAGTGCCAATGGCATGTTCAATTGACAACCCTGATTGTGAGGCTTGTCAGTAATTGACGAGTTTCTAGAATCCCCCTAAATCCCCCTTTTATAAAGGGGGACTTCCAGAAATCAAAATAGGTGGATGGAAGCCCCTCCTTTATTAAAGGAGGGGTTTGGGGAGGATTTAGAATTTAATACAAATAAGGAAACCTCAATGCCCCATATGACTCACAACTACATGTTAGGACTTGCGGCATTGCTGATTTCCTTTGGCATTACCTTTTATTTACCAATTGCTTATTTCTGGCTCAAAGTTCGCCAGCAGCGTAAACAAAATAAGTAGTTTTCTTTAGACGAATTACTTCTTTTGATTATGTCAGCAGATTAGCTGATTGTCGAAAATGAAAAAAGGGAACACCGCGTCAACGATGCTCCCCTTTTCCCTAAAGATCATTAGGCTGTCTTTAGGGCGATAACTTTTTTACCAAAAAGCTAGGGAATATTCTGAACTAGTTTAAAGCAATCGTCAAATTAGCCTTTGTTGAAAGCTCAAATTTAGGAGTATTCTCATGAGCAAATCAAATGACCGCATGGTATATCAACGTGGAAATGAATGGGTAAATAAAGCAAATGGTAATTCTACCGCTTCATCCATTCACTCAACACAACGTGATGCAATAAACTCAGCTAAAACTATGTTAAAAAACTCTGGCGGAGGAGAATTGACAATCAAAGGTACTAATCAATTGATTCGTCAAAAAGACACAATTTCCCCAGGAAATGATCCAAGAAACATAAAAGGCTAATTTATCTCTTAAAAAACAACCTCGATTTAATCGGGGTTGTTCTGTTTTTAAAAAACTATAACCGATTGATTTTATTATTTTTTTCAACGGAAAAACCAATAAAGAAATTCTACTTAAAAAACAAAAGAATAGAAGAACCATAGTCGTTTTTTCATCAAAAAAAATCTTATTACCTATTAAATTTTCGCGATCAAAACTACAATACATTCCAAATTTATTAAAAACTAAATCGCCTCGCTTAACAAATGTTCGTTGTTTCTTTAAACACCAGATAGTCCAATGTACATAAGTGAAGCGTATAATTTGAGAGAATTGATATGTCTATCCTAAGTTGGGACGATTTCGAAGATGATTCGCAAAAACCGGCTGCACCTGAACAGCAGCCTGCGCCCGTCGAGCCGCAAAAAGCGACTAATTCACAGATGGTATCTGATGCAGGCAACGCATCGCCGGATGTGGCAGCTGCACAACCCCTTAGAGCCACTCAAAACCGAGGATCAAATCCAACCGATTCGCTGGCAAGAGCATCTGCTTCCCTAGAGCAGCTTGATGTTGCACCGGGTCTGGAAGAGCTTGAAATGGGTGCGCAACGCGTTCAGGTTGATGACAAGGCGATGATCAACTGTCGTGCAGACTTGAACCAGCTTGTTCCATTCAAATACGAATGGGCTTGGCAGAAGTATCTGGACGGATGTGCAAACCACTGGATGCCACAAGAAGTGAACATGAACCACGACATTGCGTTGTGGAAGTCTGAAAATGGCTTGACTGAAGATGAACGTACCATTGTGATGCGTTCACTTGGTTTCTTCTCGACTGCCGATTCACTGGTTGCAAACAATCTGGTACTGGCGATTTACCGTCATATTACCAACCCTGAATGCCGTCAGTACATCTTGCGTCAAGCGTTTGAAGAAGCGATTCACACACACGCTTACCAGTACTGTATCGAGTCGTTAGGCATGGATGAAGGCGAAGTCTTCAACATGTACCGTGAAGTACCGTCAGTTGCACGTAAAGCTGCGTGGGGCCTGAAATATACTCAGTCTTTAAGTGATCCTACATTCAAAACCGGCACACCTGAAAATGACCAGATCCTGCTTCGCAACCTGATCGCGTTCTACTGTGTTCTTGAAGGTATTTTCTTCTACTGTGGTTTCAGCCAGATCCTGTCTATGGGCCGTCGTAACAAGATGAATGGTGTTGCCGAGCAGTTCCAGTACATCCTGCGTGACGAGTCGATGCACCTGAACTTTGGTATCGACATGATCAACCAGATCAAGATCGAAAACCCAGGTTTATGGACCACTGAATTCCAAGAAGAAATCATTCAGATGATTCTTGAAGGCACCATGCTGGAAATCGAATACGCACGTGACACGATGCCACGCGGCGTACTTGGCATGAATGCGGGCATGATGGAAGAATACCTGAAGTTCATTGCTAACCGTCGTCTGGCGCAGTTAGGCTTGCCTGAACAGTTTGCTGGTGTGAACAACCCGTTCCAGTGGATGTCAGAAATGATGGACTTGCGTAAAGAGAAGAATTTCTTCGAGACGCGTGTAACAGATTACCAAACTGGCGGTGCGTTAAGCTGGTAAGGTTTTTTACCGTCACGCGACACATAAGTTGTCATTTACGACTCATAGTTTGTCATAAAAAACCGCCAATACTGGCGGTTTTTTTACATCACATAACAATTAAAATTCTTTTGTCACACTCAGACCAGCACTCCAGTTCCGCCCTTCTGCCGGCTCATAATAACGTCCTTCTGGTCTACTACTTTCATTAACAATCACCGAACCAGAATAATCTTTATCAAACAGGTTATCGACACGCGCAAAAGTATTCACCGCCCAATCTTGCATTTTCCAGTGATAACCTACATTGGCACCAGCGACTGTGTAGCTTGGTGCAGTATCAGAATTTAAGTCGTTCACATAAATCTTATCGGAGTAACGTACATCGAGTCCTGCGTGTAAGCCACTTTCAGGCTTCCAGCCCATACTTATAAATGCCTGATTTTTGGCAATCCCCGGAATATAGTTTCCGGCTGCAATAGCGGCAACCGTACCGATTGCGGGAATTTCAGCATCAAAAGTAGCATCTATATAGCTATAGCTAGCTTGAGCAGTGAGATCACGCCAAAGGTTTTTGTTCCAGGAGAGTTCAACACCTTCTCTTAAAGTTTTATCGGCATTACGGAAAGTCGCACGTCCTCCCTCACTTCCTGCCGAGACAATGTCATTTTTAGTTTGGGTCTGAAAAACTGCAACAGTAAAATCACCTAATATATTTGCAGACTTCAACCCCATCTCATAGGTTTCACTTTCTGCTGCTTTTAAATTAAATGTGCGGCTACTACCATCCGCTGGATAAGCCATTTCCGTAAAAGTTGGAGTTTCAAAGCCTTGGGCATAGCTGGTATAGGCCATAAGTTCAGGTAGAATTTGCCAACTTAGAGCCAGTGAAGGTAGTAATTTCTCATAAGTAGTTTTACCTGAGTTATTACCATTTCTATCGTCTTCCTCATCAGCATCAACGATATAGTAATCTTTGGTTTTGAAATGCACATTGCTATAACGTAGCCCTGCATCTAAAGTCCAATCGGGAGCAAAGTGATAAGAAGCTTGCAAATACGGATCTAAATTCCACAGGGTATTATCTTCATCTCGACGCAGTTCACCTTTAACCCCCAAGCGATCACCTAAAAAGTTTTGATAGCCTTTACGGTCTTCGGTCATGGCATCTACGGCGACACCTGCAATCAGTTTGGTATTGGGCAGAATATCTTTACCCGTCCAGCGTAAATCTGTCCCATAAAAATTACGGTCAAAATCAATCACGCCACCCGCATGATTAACTCCACCTTGTGCTGTACGAGGAATCGACTGATATTGCGTGACTGCGCGCTGTCCCCAGTAGGCCATACCATACAGTTCATGCTGATCATTGATCGGTTTATTCCAGGTCAAACCTGTTTGCAGCTGTTCAATGTCTTTACGTGCATTATAAAGAAGGACGTTGGTCGCGACCTGTCGGGGATTGACCTTCCACTGTTCTCGGGTTAAACCGCCCGGATCATCCGCTGCAATTTTAACGTAGTTATTCATCCAGTTGATTTTAGAACCATCTTCCAGATCCCAAGTCAGCTTGGCATTATGCAGAACTTTATGTGCACTGCTGTGGTCACGGTAACCATTGGTATCAAAATAAGAGGAGCTAATGACATAGCTTGGCTCTGAAGCATTCTCTGAACCGCCTTGCAAAACCAGCTTGGTCTGCCCTTTGTTCTGGCTCCCTGCAGAATGCCCCAGTTCAATTGAGTCAGCGCCTTGCCCTTCCCTTGTGGTGGTTAAAATCGTTCCTCCGGAAGAGTTGCCATACAGTGATGAAAATCCACCACCCAATACTTCAATATGGTCCAGACTATTCAAGTCAATATTCGAGGTTTGCCCCTGTCCATCCGGCATTGTTGCAGGGATTCCATCTACATATAAACGCACACCACGCACACCAAAACTGGAACGTGCCCCAAAGCCTCGCATCGAAATTTGTAGGTCTTGGGCATAGTTTTCACGATTGTTTAACTGTAATCCCGGAACGCCTTTTAATGTTTCCGAAAGATTCACATTCATGCTGTTATCTTGTTCTTGATTCAGATAATACACTGACGCCGGTGTGGTCAATCGCTCCCGATCTGTACGGGTCGCTTGAATGACAATCGTGTCTAACCTTTGGACTTCTTGTGTATCATTTTCTGCATAAATATGCTGACCTACGCAAGCAATCAGGCAGGACAAGGTCGATCTCACGAATGGAAATTTCGGGCTTTGATACATAAATGACAGGCCTTATTTGAAAGTGGTTTAATGCGGCAAATACCTTATCGAGATGGCGTACATCTCATGATTCAATTCATTTTGTTTTAAGCATCGATATCCAATAAATGCGCTGATTCGATGACATATAGTTCGCTCAATGAATAGGAATATTTTGAGCTTAAAAATTCTGTGTTCGATAAATTTAGACTTAATTAATCCTTTATCTGAATTTCGCTTAAAATCAGCCATATACAAAGCATATTATTTTAATGCGATCTGAATGAAATTGAGCTTTCAGCAACAAATCAACATCATTTCTCTGTGTCCTTAAAACTCGATGTAGGCATTCAACAATAGCGTATAAAAAAGCCTGACGAATCAGGCTTCTTCATACTTAATTAGAGATTCAACTATTTATTGTCTGGCAAGGCATAAGCCACCAGAGAGTCACCCATTTTAGTCCCAAAGGAACCATGACCACCCGCCATAATGACCACATACTGCTTTCCATTGGCTTCATAGGTCATTGGTGTAGCCTGGCCACCTGCAGGTAGACGGCCTTTCCACAACTCATCACCGTTGTTCACGTTAATGGCACGGATGTAGTTATCTTGAGTTCCACCCACAAACATCACGTTGCCCGCAGTTGAAATAGGGCCACCCAGCATCGGCACACCCATTTTGAATGGTGGCAATGGAATGCCCGGCATACTATCACGAATGGTACCGATGCGGCGTTTCCATGCCACTTCATGAGTATTTAGATCCACACCTGCAACAAAGCCCCATGATGGCTGTTTACACGGCAGTCCAAATGGAGACAGGAACGCACTGATTTCAACGCCATAAGGCACACCATACATCGGTTGAACACCTGCTTCTGTACCTGCACCTTTAGCCGTCTTAGGACGGTTCGGATCTTGAGGAATTAGTTTTGATACAAATGGCAGGCCAATCGGGTTGGTTAATGCAATTTGACGGTCCGGATTCACTGACATACCACCC
Organism: Acinetobacter lwoffii; assembly: GCF_024129435.1. GTDB lineage: Bacteria > Pseudomonadota > Gammaproteobacteria > Pseudomonadales > Moraxellaceae > Acinetobacter > Acinetobacter lwoffii_F. The sequence continues at coordinate 51,032 of NZ_JAMXXN010000009.1, forward strand.
CATTCAAACACACCTAGGTTACCCGGGAAGACCAGCGTGCCATTTTCAGAAGGTGGGGTATAAATGCCATCGTAATTCAGTTTGTGGAACGCAACACGGCAGACCAACTGGTCAAACATGGTCGCACCCCACATCTGTTTATCGGTCAATTTATCTTGTGGCGCCAGATTAAAGTCAGAGAAAGGTTGAGTTTTAGAATAGAACTCGCCTTTGGTCTGAGGTCCGCGTTTCACAGATTGTGGTACCGGTTTCTCGGTAATTGGCACAATCGCTTTACCATTACGGCGGTCTAGCACAAAAGCATTACCCGTTTTGGTCAAGACATAAATGGCTGGAACCATATTGCCGTTTTTGTCTTTAATCTCGGTCAATGTTGGCTGTGAAGGTACGTCCATATCCCACAAATCGTGATGGGTAGTCTGGAAGTTCCATACCAGTTTGCCGGTCGTCGCATTCAAGGCCAGCATCGAGTTGGCATAACGCTCGTCCAGTTCAGTACGATGACCACCGTAAATATCCGGTGTACCGACACCCGTTGGTACGTAGACGATATCTAGCTCTGCATCATAGGCCAAAGGTGCCCAGGCATTTGGAGAGTTGTGTACAAATTTTTGACCCGGTGCAGGAATCAAATTCGGATCTTCAGCGCCTGTGTCAAATACCCAAAGCAGTTCACCGGTATTGACATCATAACCACGGATCACACCCGACGGTTCTTCAGTTGAATAGTTATCTGTGGTTGAACCCGCAATAATAATGGTGGTGCCGGTTACTACAGGCGGTGAGGTTGGAATATAACCACCTGGATATGGGAATGGCATATCTTTTTGCAGATCAACTTCACCATTTTTACCAAAGTCAGAGCAGACTTTACCGGTGGTTGCGTTTACCGCAACCAGACGCCCATCATTGACCGGTAAAATCACTTTTTGTGGACATTCAGCAGAGCTGCTTTTTTTCGCAGCGAGACTGCTTTCAAAACCAGCCGTATTGTTGACATCATAATAAGATACGCCACGGCAGGTTAAATGCTGATAGGTATGATCAGCTTTTAATTTCGGATCATAGGTCCATTTCGCCTTACCGGTTGCCGGATCAAGCGCTGTCAATTTCTGGTGAGTGGTACAGATGTACATGTTGTCACCCACCTTGATTGGGGTAACCTGATTGGTGGTTTCACCCGAGTCATTTTCAGTCTTGAATTCGCCCGTGTGATATTCCCAAGCCACCTGCAAATCTTTGACATTTTCAGTATTAATCTGCTTCAACGGCGAATAACGTAAACCCGACTGGGTACGGCCATAAGCTGGCCAGTCTTCATCTGCCACACCGGGAATTGGCTGGTGGGTTGCGGGCTGCTGAGATTTTAATTCACCGCGAATTTCTTGCGGGTCATTAAATACAGCATAAATCATGACGGCAATAGTAATGGCCAATGAAGCACCCAAGGCAATTTTCGCACCTTTGCTTTGATCAAAGCCACGTGTTACTGCCGGAATCAGCAGGGCCAGACCAAACAGCCCTAAAATATCTAAACGCGGCGCAAGTGCAAAGAAATCTGAACCGACTTCCCACAGCCCCCACACCACTGTCGCCAAAACGAATATGGCATAAACAAGGAGTGCAGCACTTTTTCGTTTATACAAGAGAACTGCGGTCGCAATAAAGAGAATACCTGCAATGATGTAGTACCAAGACCCACCCAGCACTGCAAGATAAATCCCTCCAATCAGCAGTCCTATACCGAAAACAGCGGCAATGACCGCTAAAATCGTTTTCAGTACTGAACCTGATGATGAAGTATTCATATTGAACACCTATAAAAGTTTTTTTGAAAGTCCATGCACATGACAGGCATGAGCACCCTTATTGTTAAATTCTGAGTTATAAATACATCAATGTCTTAAGCAAGCATTGCCCATTACTGCAACAAAGCACCTAGAGATTCAATAGTGTATTTGCAACTAAAAACTATATTTTAAAATGACGTATTAAACTTGATTCCGCCCACCCAGACATTTTCACCATCTTTATATGCACCGACGTGACGCACATATTGCACATTCGGGCGAATGGTGAGCCAATTAGTGGCATGTAAGCCATAATAAATTTCTGCATCGATTTCTTGATGACGGTCAGCACTGACATCGTCATTCATGTTGATGCGTGCAATACCAAATGCGATTTCATCTTGAGGGCGTGAATCCATTGCACCCTTATAAACCAGCCCGATATTTTGCATATCACTGACATTATTGGTTTTGGAGTCATGCACTGTCGCATTCACAAAGCCGGTCAAACCACGCGAAGCATCTCCGTCATGTGCAGTTAATTGTTGCTTGGCAACGATCCAGCCACCATGGTGATGATCGGTTTGATCTGGATTGGAAATGACTTCAGCTTCCGCCGTGCTGTAGTAATAACCGGCGCGGTATTCACCTGGCAATTTTTGTGTGCCCAGTTTAGGCGTCCAGACCACTTCTGCAGGAAGCATTGCCCCTTTGGAGCCGTCCGTACTCAGATTAAACCCTTTACCACGTTCCAGATTCTCAGGGTTGTATTCATAAACACCGACCTGAGCATAAAATTCAGGGTTAATGTTGTATTTGACTCGTGCAGCCCATTGGCTTACTGGCCAGTTGTACCACTGATCGCCAACCCAATTCCCGACTTGTGAACCGCATAGGGCCAGATTCTGGAAATCGCAGTCAAAACTGTTGAAGTCTTCACCCTCACCAAAGCGTCCGACTTTCACATCCAGTTTTTGTTCCAGGAATTTTTTCTTGATCCATAAATCAGTCAGACGCCAGGTTTGACCACGGCCCCAGACCTCTTGCACTGAACTCAGATGGTCGTTTAAAGCAGCAGTGCTTTGAGACAGTGACTGACCGTTACGCTGGGTCACTGTTATTTGTGCTTCGGTGTCTTGCCAGCCTGCAATTTTTGCCAGATCCAGATGTGCCCCAAAAACAAACTGGTCCGCATATTCAGTTCTATGGCTTGAAGATCTTTGCGCATCAATCAAGCTTGCCATTTCACCCGTATAACCAAAACTGAAATCATAGCCCTGATTTTGGAGTGCTGTACGTTGCCCGTTCCAGTCACCGAGCATCCACGGGCTTTCCGAACTGAAAGCAGCTTCAGCATGCACAGTGGTCGTGGTTAAGATGAAAGAGGCACAGCAAAGGTAAACGGCCTTCGATAATGGGGAGAGATACATTGAATGTGATACCTTCATCACAATATGAAGCTTTTTATTATACGCCTGTTGATTTTAAAAAATCGTTACTAATAGATAAAAAATATGAATAAAATGTTATATTTATTGGTATTATTATATGCTTTTTGTAAATTTAAAATTTATAAGTATCTGTTTATCATTATATTAAATTTAACAACATCAAACCATAGTTCCAAAGAAAAATTTGATATTCATCAGATAGATTTAGCTTTAATTTCTTATAAAAGATTCAGAGATAAATCAGCTTCATTACTATTTAATTTTCTTCATTTCAAATCATGCAACGCTACATTTTTTGTTGATTGAATACTGAATCACTATTGCGATAAGGCTTTTAAAAACATGAAAAAATTATTGTCATTTCACCATAAACTTTTAAAAATTAGATTATGCTAAAGTTATTCTGATAAGAAATTGCGTCGCTTTAAAACAATAATCTAGCTTAATAGACGAGAACAAGCATGAAAGGTTCAATCCTTGATTTTTCTATTCAACACAATACCGGTTTTATCTCGGGGGATGATAATCAGCGCTATAGCTTTAATGGCGCAGACTGGCGTAGTGAGCGTCCACCTTCACGCGGTGATCGGGTCGATTTTATCGTCAATACTACAGGTGAAGCCTCTGAGATTTATCTGGCCTTAGGCAGTTCTATTTATCTGGGAGAAAAAATTTCCAGTCAGCTCGGCAAATATTCCAATCTGGATCAAGCCGAGGAAAACTACAGCAGCATTGACTGGTTTGTAAAATGTCTGACCAACTATGCAAACTTTTCCGGCCGCGCACGCCGTAAAGAATTTTGGTTCTTTATGCTGTTTTGTGTAATTTTAGGCATTATTGCTGAGGTAATTGATACAGTTTTAGGCACTAAACCGCTGGTGAATAGCCTGCTTAATCTGGCACTTCTAGTCCCAAGTCTGGCCGTTGGCGCGCGTCGCTTGCATGATGTAGGACGCTCTGGTTGGTGGCAATTACTGACGCTTACCGTGATTGGTATACTGGTACTGATCTGGTGGTGGGCAACTGAAACCAAGCAACAAAACAATGAATATGGTGCTCCTGCCAAATAACCGAACCTTACAAATCCCGTCTTGATGCGGGATTTGTTTATCGATTATTTAATGACTAAATATCAGCAAAATCAGACTTTCTCCATGCTGCAAGATCAATTAGTGAAATTTCCAGATGCTGTATGGGTGCAAATCTATAAAGATAAAATGCAGCTGATGAATATAGATGGCACGATTACGCATACTCTGCTACCCGATGTGCCTTATGCCCATCCGCGGAGTATTATTGCCGACTTTGATGCAGCCGCGGTGACGCTGAAACGGCTGTTACCATCGTCAATGATGAAGAAACTATTTAGCTCTATAGCACTGCTGCAAATTATGGATCTGCCTGAAGACGGTTTAACCGAAGTTGAAAAGCGCGCGTTACTCGAACTCGGTTATGAAAGTAGCGTGCAAAATGTCATCCTGTTTGACCATGCAGGAAATGCACTGACCAAAGCCAGAGTTCCACCCCAACATCGAATGACGATCATCAATATTTTACTGGTGATTATCATTATGGTGGTGTTGGCATCGACCTGGTTTTTGACGCTTTAAATGTTCTTGTAAGAGCAAAAATCCCGCACGCTGCGGGATTTTTATTGAGATAACAATCTAATAAGAGAGTTGATCTGTATAGATGTAGCAGCTTATAGACAAAATATCTCTAAAAATCAGCTCAAATAAAATAAGCAAAAATTAGGGTTTATTTAAAATAATCTAGCAACTGATTAAAGCGGTCTATTTGATATTTAGGCTGTGCCAGTGCTAACTCTTCCTGACTACCATAACCATAATTTACCGCAATAGTATCAATACCATTTTGACGGGCACCAAAAATGTCATGCTCGCGATCACCGACCATCATGCATTGATCGGCCTGTAATTTTTGTTGCGCTAAAATATACTGAATCAGCTCGGCTTTATTGGTTCGGTCACCATTCAGCTCACTGCCATGAATGTCGGTAAAATACTGGGCCAGATCAAAATGTTCCAGAATCTGTTTGGCATACACTGTCGGTTTTGCTGTAGCGACAAACAAGCGATAACCACGGCGTTTCAGTTCTGCCAGCGTTTCTGCTACACCCTCAAAAACATGATTTTCATAGAGACCCTTGACTGCAAAGCGCTCCCGATAACCCATCAAGGCCTGTTCAGCCAGAACATGATCGGCCTCAACATTTAAAATTTTGGCAAGCGAGGCTTTTAAGGGCGGACCAATAATCCAGTCGATATTGATCTCGTCACTAATCGGATGACCAATTTTTTCCAGACCATAGCGTGCAGACGTCGTAATCCCCACTTTCGGATCGGTTAATGTCCCATCCAGATCAATTAAAATATTCTTAATCACCGCCTATCCCCTCTCATCAGCACCGATATAAATTAATATCGAGAGTTCATTCAAATTTGCCTATACTAATGCAATTTTAGTGAATGAAGGACATCATTTTGCGCCCTACCGTACTTTGCTTTTCCGGTTTAGACCCTTCAGGTGGAGCCGGCCTTCAAGCAGATATTGAAGCTATTGGTCAAAGTGGTGCACATGCGGCAATTGCCTGCACAGCCCTCACTATTCAAAATTCACAGCAGGTTTTTGGTTTCGAAGCCACTTCCAGAGAATTGCTATTGGCACAGGCCAATGCGGTGGTCAATGACCTGCCCATTCGTTGCGTAAAATCTGGCATGTTAGGCACCACAGACAATATCGTGGCTCTGGCCGAGTTTCTGACTGTACATCCAGATTATCTGTATGTGCTGGATCCGGTTTTGGTCGCCAATAGTGGCGGCTCGCTGGGTAATCAGGAAACGCTGGTCAAAGCATTTACCCAGCTGATTCCATTGGCCACCATTTTAACGCCAAATACGGTTGAACTACGCGCCCTGACGGGTGAGCAAGACCTCAAACTGGCCACTCAAAAATTATTTGAAATGGGTGCACAGGCAGTTTTGGTCAAAGGTGGCCATGAAGATACGCCAGATTACATTCAGAACAGCCTATATATCGCAGGTGAGCTGGTCAACGAAACTCGCTGTCCACGTCTGCCAGGTGAATATCATGGTTCAGGCTGTTCACTGGCCAGTTTCATTGCCGGACGTCTGGCCATGGGTGATCAGTTGAAAACTGCGGTACAGCATGCTGAAACCTGGTTATTTGGGGTATTAAAAAATGCTGAAATTCCTGTTCCAAATGGCCAGAGAATTCCAAAGCGTTTTTAAGATCACACTTCTTAAAATCAAAACTAAAAAAGCCTGAGTCATTCAGGCTTTTTTATCACTGATATTTTATAAACAATACTATTTGGCCTGATAAATGATTTTGCTTACATAGGTCGGTAAATTCCAAGCACCACCGGCGAAGCCTTTGCATTGTACGGTCAGACCACTGAAGCTTTTGACAAATTTCTTGCCATTCCAGGCCCATTCGTTCTGACTCAGACAATCGCCCAAACCACGCACTTTATGCCCGGAAAATATCTGGCCTTGGTTAAATGTTTCTCCCGAGGTCGTCACCAACTGTTTAAATTGCTTGTTTCGATCCATCAGCCAGAAGCCACTACCCATATTATAAGCCCCACGCCAGCATGGAATCTGAATCAGTTGATTCTGGGCATTAATGGGATAAATGGTCATAACATCATCATCCAGAAAACGCTGGCTAAACAGCAAATCACATTGATCTTCCTTGGTGGTGGCTTGCAGTTTTCGAATCATCTGCTGACTTGTTGCCGTATTCAGTTTTGCTTGAGTGACTTTGCCTGACTGATATTTTGGTATCTGAATTTTCGGTATCGCTGCAGCTTTGAGCACCGCCTGATTGGATTTTTTCCCCGGCCTGATCAAGGCTGAGGGCGTAGAAAGTCGACGCTGAAATTCATCCATCTTGAGTAAAACGGCACTGGCACCGGAAGTCGACAGGTTCCAGCGTGATTGCGTATTCTTAAATACAACCGGAGCTGTTCCCTGTACAGCTTTTAGCAAGGCTCGCGTTTGATCAGTACTGAGGTGCCCTATTCCCTCCCGATTCAGACCAATCACACCATAAGGTGTGCTGGCAATTTGTAGCTGAAGCTGTCGTGTAGGTGTGGCAGCAGCTAAGGGTAAAATCTGGACTTGGGCTTTGATACTACTGTTTGCACCCGCAGCACGCTCTAGTAGCACCGAAACCGGCTGATCAATATCTTGATCCGATTGATAACCGGCAGCGCGGCAGGTGCCGGTATTATCACAGGAAATTTCCCAGTCTTTATGTAAAAAATGCAGTCCCTGAATAGCAGCCAGACTCCATGAACTGATACTGGCTAGACCAAATGTGATACTCATGATTTTGATGCTGTAAATCCATTTTTGTTTCATCATTTAGTCCTTATTTAAAACGCTTGCCGAGGTAGCAGGCTGCATCTGCTCAATCTGCTTCTGTTTATCTTTTTTCTTGAGCTCATTGCTCAGGGTCGCCATTAAATCCTGCGCCAAAGCCTTAAGCAGAATCATATCTTCGGCCTGCATCTGTCTCGGTTGTTTATCCAGCAGACATAGACTCCCAACCGCAATTCCATTTTTATCTTTTAAAGGCACACCAGCATAGAAACGGATATGATGCTGTCTTAATTCTGACAGATGTGGAAAGCGCGGGTCACGCTGCAAGTCTTCTATCACCAAAGGCTCATTCTGATAGAGCAAATGGGTGCAGACTGAATCCTTGCACATTTGTCGGGTTGCAACAGGCTCCTGAGTAAAAGGACTGATTGGAATATACATTTCATGCTGATTCAGCCAGGAAATTTGTGCGTAATCAACGTCAAAGGCTTGACGGGCTTCTTCAATATATTGTTTATAAAGGGTCTGATGACGATGATCCAATAACCCCAATTCATTTAAAGCCTGCTGCCGTTCTTTTTCATTCTTGATCTCCAGATTCTCAAACCAGCTTTCGCCTTCATTCAAGGTATAAGTTTCGATAGTCAGAATCAGATCATCGACATTATTGACCAATGCCTCCAGCTCAAAACGTTGTTGCAGTTCATCCAGAAGCTTCAGCTGCATCACGCCCCAAGTCGCAAAAATGATTTTCAGCTCAGGATATTGCTGCGCCAGTCTATATTTCAGCAGCCGAATCTGTGCCGCAGGCGCATGATGAAAAATCGACACACATAAAATCTTGATCGAAGCTGGCAGTACAATACCCTTTCCTGATTCACTCGATTGAATCAATACATCCGGATCATTTCGGGCAGCAATATTTTTGAGATTCAGCGCGTGTGCCAACATGGCAGAAATCTGGGTGTCAATTTCCCAACGTGCACCAACGCAATAGACTTCGGGCTGCTCGGCACTCATCTTACTCGGATAGGCTTTTTGAAACGCATGATTAAAGAACTGCAAGCCCTGATAAAGACGCAACCGGTGTTCGGCAGTGACATCGGCATCATGTCCTTGAGAATAAATCCGAATGGCTGGAATGGCCACTTCGCCATAGAACATTTGTACCCGACGGGCCACCTCCTCTTCACTGGGCTTTTTCGGTAATTGTGCACAGATGTAATCATTGGCTACCTGCATTGCATCATTGACTTCATCAGCCACCAGTCGTTGGTAAAAGCGTTCGGAGGGTGACAATACTGGCGTACTGCCAAGTAAGGTTTTGACAAAACCCAGTGCCGGTACATAATTGGACAAAACCAGCAGGCAGGCAGTCAAAGGCGTCGACAAGATCAGCCCTACCGGTCCCCAGAGGGTGGTCCAGAACGTAGCAGCCAGAATAATTGCCAAAGTAGACAGACCGGTACTTTCCCCATAGAGCCACGGTTCAATCACGTTATTGCTGATGAGTTCCAGCACCAGTATCAAGGCCACAGTCCAGAGCACCATGTCCCAGCCCGGATCAACGGCGAAAGCCAGTGTAATCGGGAAAATAGCTGAAACGATCGGGCCAACATAGGGTACAAAACGCATAACCACCGCGACCAGCCCCCACATGATCGCTGCCGGCACGCCAATCAATAACAGCCCAATCGCCATGGGAATACCATAAGTGACATTGACCAGCAGCTGCATGCGCAAATAGGTTCCGATACTTTTTCCGGCATCATCCAGCGCATCGGTGCCGATATTCAGATTACCGCCCAAGAGTTTCAGAAAACGGTCATGCAAGTCTTTGCCATTGAATAAAATCAATACCATAAACAGGAACACAATCCCGATAATCGCCAACGGATTCAGGATTTTATTCAACCAGTCTAGGGCAGCTTCTTCACTCGTTGGTTCCAAACCGACCACTTTGACATTCTGCACATTTGGGTCTTCTGTTTCCTGTTCTGGGGTGTCTATCGAATCTTCGACTGTGTCAAAGGTCTGGATCGCACCGTCCCACATACTCGGTCCCTGACGATAGTTTTCGAGCATTTTCAGTTTTTGCTGGATGGTGTCCTGATATTGCGGCAGTTCCTGACTTAGCTTGCCAAGTTGCACCCCCAGATAAGTTGCAGTGCCACCCAGAAATGACAAGGTCAGGCACATGACCAGGCCAATCGCCGCCCATTGGGGACAGCCCCAGCGCTTTAAACGGGAAACCAGAGGAGAAAGTAAAAATGCCAGCAGAATGGCCAAAGCCAGCGGAATAAAAATATCACGGCCAAAATACAACGCCGTCATGACCACAGCAGCAATTACAAAGCCTGCCATCATTCTGAGTGCATGTTGGGTGCGCTGCCGCTCGGACTGATCCGGCATCAATACTTCAGTCTGTTGTTGCAGGTTGGCCTGTCTTGGTTTTACTTGACTGTTCTTGTTGTTATCCACCTGAAAAGTCCTAAAATATTATTCCTTCAACATAATTTAGGACTTTCTATATTTTTGTTACAAAGGTATTCCTGTAATCATTTGCAAAGATATTTCACTTAAATCTTTTCAGGTAAATAGATTAACTCACGCTTTTGATCCGGCGCATTTTCCGGGTTTCGAGTTGCACAGGGACTGAAGTATGTTGATGCAGCAATTGCCATTTGCCCTGCTGCTTGCTCAGGCACATGCTGACCCGACACCAGCCCAACTGGAAAATCGGTTCAATCACCGCATAACTCACCCGTACATAACCATCGACTACAGCCAGATCAGAAGTGACATGAATGTTCATATTCTGCCGCTCTACACGTATTCCTTCGGGCATAAAGTGCCGATATTGTTGCCAGAGGGCCTGATAGGCTTCGACGCCTTTAACCTCCATACTGACATCAACCAGACGGATCTCCGGTCGGCACAATTCAATAATATCCTGAATATCGAGTCTGGCTATGGCATTGTCCCACTCTCGAAGAAATGCCATGACCTCCCGAGCCAATTGTTCATCCCCAAAAATCTGCATTAAATTTTCCTCAATCGGACAAGTCAGACCTGAAATCTGGGATTCAATCAACTCACCCGATTTCTGATCTTTTGTTCTTATTATTTTGCCTATGCTAAAGCGTTATTCGCTTTGCTCTCCCCACTGCCTGATTGGATACAGCTCACCTGAAGATTATTTTTTAAATTATTTTTATTTCAATCAGGATGAATATGCTGTTTCTAGATTGGATGATTCAAAAATCAGCAGCGATTAAAATCTACTTTAGAACTTTTATTGCATGCCTGTAAATGACATAAAGCGTCATTTAAAAATAGAAATAATTTTAGATCTGAATAAGATAGCGAGCTGTTACAGACCAAGTCGATCTGTTTATAAATTTACTACGGCGTTGATGAAGTTTTAAGGCATTTGATCCATGTGATATCAGCAGATAAAAGCCATCATTCAGATAATGGCTTTACTATAGGTCTGCTTTGGCATTTCAATGATTTCGACACAAAGCTGTATTTTGAATTCAGGTTGTGGCGCAATATATTGCTGCATGACGTTGAGCACCAATTCGGAAATCGCCTGACGAACTTCGACACTGCGCCCACTCAACAGTGAAACTTTGGCATGCACATAGGCCTGATCTGTAACAGCATTCAGTCCAATCACATAATCCCGCTGCATAATCGCACGACTTTTTAAATCATTGGGATCGGTGACATGGCCGGCGTTAAAAAGTGCCTGATGAATCGCGACCAATAAGGGTTTGATCTCGATATGTTGCAGATTGTCAGAATATTCCAGATGCAGGTGCGGCATTAAAGGGATCTCAAATCGAAATGTGAGGATCAGGCGACAGGAAAATGATCAGCCCCGAATTTCAGCAATAATGAGAATAATACGATTAATCAACCGTATTATTCTCTCGTCAGAATTTTAGTCTAAGGCTAAATTTAAGCTTTCTTGACATATTCGGATTTCAATTTCATCGGGCCGATCCCCTCGATTTTACAATCGATATCATGCCCATCGGCAGCATCAGGCAACAAACGGATACTTTTGACTTTAGTGCCCACTTTCACCACTGAAGATGAACCTTTGATTTTCAGGTCTTTAATCACCGTGACGCTATCACCGTCCGCCAGCACATTGCCGTTGGCATCCTTGATGATCACTTGTTCTTCAGTGACTTCACCTTCTTTCCACTCATGTGCACATTCAGGACAGATCAGTAGATCGCCATCTGTATAGGTATATTCAGATTGACATTTTGGACAGTTTGGCAGACCCATAAAAACCTCGAAAAAAAGAGAAAAATAAAATAAATGAAACAAATAAGCTCACAGTATAGCATTTTTGTCAGGCGCGCTGATGGAGAGGACATTGGGATGAAACCAACACAGGAGATCCAAGGAATTAATTGTCTGAAATCTGCGGATTAACCAGCAAAGACAGGAGTTGCAGTGATTCCTGCCAACTCAAATGACATACCGCTGGCGGCACCACATCCGGATAACCCACCTGAATAATGTGTAAACCGGTACCGATTGACACTTTTTCAAAGATGATCGTGACCTCTATTTCACCCTGCAAGTCGGGGGTAGAAAACTGATCGGTATAGCGCAGCAGCTGATTGGGAATGACCTCATGATAAATGCCATGAAAATGATGTTGGGTTCCGGTAGAAAAATTGGTAAAGGTCGTTTTATAGCTGCCGCCGGGTTTGACTTCCGCATGTTCTACTTTGGCAATAAAGCCATGTGGTGCCAGCCATTTGGCCAGTGCATCCGGATGTACAAAGGCACGATACACCCGCTCCGGTGGTGCACTAAACACACGATGCATTTTTAAGGTGTAACTCATTTTTTCTTGTCCTTTGTTCTTATTATTTTTTATTGCGGGATATTCCCTGCATTTGTTGTGACTAAATCCTCAGCATCATCAGCCTGAGTTAAGTACTCATTTGAGTTATTTTATCCAGTTTTGAGCTGGCTATATATAATGAGTATGTATCTATACTCAAGCTCAAACCTTCGTATAGCAATTAAAGAGTAATAAAAAAAACCCGGCAGCACCGGGTTTCTTACTTTAAATCATTTAAATACAAGCATGCTCAGCTACTACGCAGGCTGCTCTCTTCGTCATCCAGCTCATCATCATAGACATAGGCCATACAGCCCCAACCATCATATTCACCCTGAAATTGTGCAGCGATTTTGCTGAACCATTGTTCCAGATCCACGATATCTTCGTAGGCAGGCTCCATATATACATAAATCGTGATGATCCATTCCAAGGTATCGCTATCTTCGTCCTGAAACAGGCTAATTTTTTGCTCTTCTTTTAATAGATGCAAGGCACAACGATCTGCCTGCGCTTCATCCGCAAAGGCAATCGAAAATTCAATTTCGTGCGCTTCTTGCAAGTCGTCGCCATCCTGATGCATTTGCCACAGTACATTGCCATTTTCATCGTCAGGGAATTGATTGTAATCACGTGACATAGAAGTATCCTTATTATGATGCTGTTTTATTCTGCATTTAAGATTAGCTGATTTTTGTACAATTATCGAGATACAGACAAAAAATATTATCTTTTAACCATAAATAAACATATGATTTTTATAAATATAAAAATAAGTAAGGGGATCAATATATTCAAGATTCCTTAAGACCAAAAATCCTGAAAAATATCAGGATTTAAACCAACTTATGGCATTCAGAATACTCTGGTAAAAATCTTCTAGACCTATGAATGTCATGATCTACGCGATGTGTGAATGCGGATGATCCTGTTCCAATTGCAAAACCAGCGCAGCAAACTTGAGTTCTTCTAAACGCAGATCAAGATAGGATTCTTGAATCATCGCCTGACTCAGTGTCTGCCCGGTATAATTCAGCAAGACATAATCATCCTTTAAGGCCTGCAATATCTCGCCCAAATTTTCTGTGCTTAATTGAGAGAGATATAAATCTGCCTTACAGTTGAAAGCCAGACTAAGGATTTCAATAGTACTTCGACGGCGATTGTCGTCGACATAATTACAGCTCGCCACCTGCTGTTTTTCTATGGCCTGTTGAATTCTGTCACGGACATTGCGTAAATGCCGAACCGCATCCGTTTCGCTATAACCCTCAATCAGCTGCTCTAAAACCTGTGTTGCGGGAAGCTGCAAGCCGAAGCGCTGGGCCTGTATTTTATGCTGTAAAGCACTCAATACCTCTTGCAAGCGATGCTGTTGTTTGGCCTGTTCATAATAACCGTGCAAACTTTGTCGGGCCTCCTGCTCAACCTCGGCCACGGCCTGCGCCTGAAACTGGGCAAGATAATCTTTTACTCTTGCGATATAGGCTTTGAGATCATCGATCATGATCGAAGCATCCAGCTTGGTCGCTTCAACAAAGTTTTCGGCCTGCAAAGTCCGGTTAATAATATATTGCTCGATATCCCAGATATCCTGATATTTTTTATATTTATTCAGGGCAATGTTTAAACTGCCATTTTGTACCCGCAATTGGGTGATTTCATAATTCAATTCATCGACTTGAGTTTCATAATCTGCCAATTTGCTGCGGGAATGATCCAGGTTTTCCTGTAAAAACTGGATATTGCTGCGTAATGAAGCCTGTACCTTTAAGCTCCATAGCAATGCACATATTAAAATACTCGCGAGAACGAAGAGAGCCATACTGAGCATCGTTCTTTCCTTTAACCCCGGGCAGCGCCCTAAACCATCAAATTAAAAATTTATTATAAAGTCATGATTAATTTTGCATCACTTCGGCCAGATAATCAAAGCCGTTGATCAATACTAAGTCATTCATTCATTTTATTTTTCTACAAAATTTTTATGTGCAAGTCATGTATGACTGACTGCTTTCCGGCTCAAGACAAATCCATTCTGAAACAACTTACGATATTTTTTATATCAAAGGATATAATTTGAAAGTTTAAAAATAATAAAAGCAAAATTAAAAAACCTGAAAAATAAAGATATCAGGCCTATAGCGAGAGATAAAAGAATAAAAATTCTCTAAGCTCATCATCAAGAGATAAAACGAACATTAAAATTTATATTCGGTAGTGACAGCCGATCAGGCAATGGATCAGTAGAAAATTTCATTTGAACATGCTTGTAAAGCCACTCATTTCCAAGCTGCTATCGAAATAAATTCTCACACTTTTTTATTCGGGTTGCCCAGTTTAAGAGCTTGATCCTCATCATATTTATGAGCTTAAAAAGCATGTGTCCGGTTGGCTCTGATTATCAAGCAGAATCAAATTAGAATGGTATGTCTGCCTTTATTTCGACCGGGACACCACTCAAAGGCTGGGTAAAAGCCAAATAACTGGCATGCAAGGCCATGCGATTTAAAGGACTGCGCTGGGGTTTAGGATGATAAATTTTATCGCCAGTAATCGGATGACCGATATGCAGCATATGCACGCGTAGCTGATGGGAACGGCCGGTAATGGGGGTCAGCAACACTCGGCTAATGTCTTGCTGGGGTAGGTATTCTAAGGCCTGATACAAGGTTTTGGCGGCCTTGCCCAGTTCAAAATGCACCATCTGACGCGGACGGTTTTCCCAGTCGGTAATCAAAGGTACTTCGACACTGCCCTCACCTTCGAGTTTGCCCTGTACCAGCGCGACATAATTTTTAAGTACCGTGCGTGCCTGAAACATTTTACTCACTGCCACTTCTGCATCGCGGTGTTTGGCAAACATCAAAATACCTGAGGTGGCCATATCCAGACGATGGGTAATTTTAGCCTGCGGATACTGGTCCAAAACACGTAAGTAGGCACTGTCATGATGCTCAGGTAAACGCCCAGGAACCGACAATAATCCGGCCGGCTTTTCAATCACCACCAGATCGTCATCTTCATAAACAATATGTAGCGGTTCTTGCGGTGGACAATAGACAAAGTCATGGTTAATGGGCATTTTAAGGGTACAGCATCTGGAACAATGCGCGCAAAATAACAAGCGGCTTCTAGGCTGTCAATCACGATGCTTGGGCGAATTAAGCTAATCTGCCAGATAATAATCGACGGTCGAGACCACGCGCACTTTCTTCAAATACGGGGTATTGCTGTCTCGATCTTCAATGCTAAACAGCCCCTGATTGGCGGACTTGATTTTGCCCAGACTGCTTTTTGAATCTGCAGCAAATTTTTCTGCCACACTTCGGGCATTTTCGGTGGCTTGTTCAATCATCGCCGGCTTGATGTCATTCAGCTTGGTAAATAAATATTCCGTTCTTTGCCCAGAATCATCCCCTGCAAAGGCAATGCCTTTTCTGCCCAAGGCCACCAGGCGACTTTGTGCCGCGCGTACTGCATCTATTTTATGGGTATAGACTGTAATGGTCTGGCTGGCGGTGTAACGTAGCGCGACATTGGCATCCCCGCCATATTGCTGCGCATATTTGTCGGTGATACTCGGTGAAGCACTGGTAATTTCTTCCGTACTAAATCCTTCATTTTTTAAGAAGGTCTGAATTTCCTGGGTATTGGTTTGCATGGTATCGTACAGTTCAGCCAGATCCTGACTGCCGGCATTAAAGCGGATTGGCCATACCGCCACATCGGCTTTAACTTCACGTTCCGACAAGCCTTTGACCGAAACTATACGTTCATACTGTTTAATTTTCAGCGCGCTATTGCCCAGAATCCATCCTGCAATAATCATCCCTAAGCCGAGCAAGGCACCTAAAATTAGGGCCGGTTTGAATTGATTCATCCTTCAACTCCTTTGAAATCTTTTTTCGTTCTTATTAATCCTGTCACGCTATCAAGTAGCGATAAAATGATACTAATCCAATCCTATTTTTATCACTCGAAGATTTAATCACAACACCGCCCTTAGCCTTGATTCATCAGATAGATTGCAATTAACGGTGTCAGGTTAAACAGCAGAATGCCAATTTTATACACCGCCATACCCGAATAATGAATCACATCAAAACTGGTATCTGACAGCCGAAACCATTTTCCATGCACCTGCTTCATCCAGTTTCGGGCAAAGACAAAGACCATGAACCAGATCATGAGAATGACATAATTAATGAGTGTGCAAAACAGTAAAAAACGACACCAGATATCGAGATTCATGAGGATTCCCCTAGGGGGCAGCTGATGTTTTTAAAATAACAGATCATGTTGAGAAATGAAGGATTGATTTGTATCTTACTTGGATAAATATTTTTCTTAAATTTATGATTTATATTTATTTTAATTTTTTATTCTGCGTGTATCGCTAGAGAATTTTTTAGGGTGTTGGGAAAACTCGCAATGGTTTACTTCAACTATCATTCTTTGTAAGACCTGATCTTATAGCCTATAAACTTTTGGTCTATAGCGTCCTAAGCCGAATCGAGACCTTTTGGGTTCGTACTGCACTCGCGTTTTGCGCCGCTCACAGCATGCTACTCTTTCCGATCCCATCACACCCTTGAAAGCTATATTAGGCAAAGATGGACGGGATTAATTTCCTATGTTTTTTTTAATTTCCCATAAATATGAAAATTTATTTCATTATTAACCCCAATATAGAGAAATAAATTCCATTTCCAATTTTTTATGCTTTTTTATTCGCCAAAATGAGACTTTATTGCAATTTATATTCAGGACAGGATTGCTGTTTTATTGAAAGAATGTTCCCTGAATCCATTGCGCACTAAACCACCAGGCACTGATCGCGGACATCCCGCACAGAAGATTAGCCAAAACCTTGTTGAGTCTGGTCAGTTCAGAACTATAAATTTTCAGGTTAAGTAGATAGGCGATCACAGCATAAACCGAGCCAATCGCGCCCCCAAAAAGGATCAGGATCAGCGGCCATGCAGAATAGAAATGGGCTTTTTTATCTAACTTTCCTGACTCTGGTGCGTGCTGTTGAATATCCATAGGTGATAGCCCTCTTTTTAATATATGCACTTGCACTATTTCTAGGCAGATATTTACTCTTTAGAAAATATTTGCCTTCTAGGACTTTCATTGAAGCAAGAAGCAGACCAGTTTTAACGTACAAAAAGCTGTCGAGTATGATGATTGATATAGGCATTTAGCCCATCGCCATATTGGGCAAGCTGTTTCATGTTTTCGACATGCTGATAGCCGGCACTGCTATAGCTGTAGGTATAAACTTTCGAGGTTTTCTTAAATTGAACCCGAATAAACTCGTTACCAATCTCGTAATTGGCAACACCTGAGTCATGATTAAGATCAAGATAATGTTGCAATTAAGCTGCCCTAAACACGATGAATCTAGGGTTTTATATGGGGTTTTATTGATTATTTTTCAATCAATCTTAAACTATAAATAGGGATGTTTAAATAGCAAAAAGCCCTATCGAGTAATAGGGCTTTCATTCAAAACAGAGGGTAACTGTTTGAGTTGTTTTGCTTAGGCATTCTTATTGTTAAATTGATTGCCTTGGCATTTGGTACACGGTGGTAAACGATCAGTACCAATTTCTAAGTAGGTGCGGTGTCCGCATTGAACACAAAAATAGAAGCCTGTTCCGGGTTTTTCGCCAGCAGTAACCATCTTTGTTCTCCATGGTTTTAGAAATGGTCTGACTAGTATAACCCTCTGGTAATGAATGTCTATTGTCCATTTTTGTAAATGATAGTGTCGTTTGGGCAAAGTAGTATTTCTAATTATTATTTAGTAACTCATTAATTAAGTGATAATTTATTATTTTTTTTCAAGTTAAGTAGTTTAATAACATTGAGATAAGTGATGCATAAGGCCAAGTATAGCGCAGTGCGTTAATACAAAATTATCACCATAGCCATATGAAATTTTATATTCCCTTAAAGTTATAGACGTCTTTAATCATTGAGGAAGCTCAATTGCTTAAGTATAAAAAGAAAAGTACCTGTTTGTATTTTCTTGATAAAGACATTAATGCTCTAAATAAAAACCCCACTTCACAGTAGGGTCTTTTTTAAACAATATCAACAACTTTAATCCACTCCAACCCTCCTTAAAAAAGTAGGGAGTTCCCCTCTTTTTCAAAGAGGGGCTAGGGGTGATTAAAAAAAAGATTAAGCCACATTCCCTTCCAAGAAGTCTTGTGCAAAGCGCTGCAATACCCCACCCGCTTCATACACATGCACTTCTTCTTCAGTATCCAAACGGCAAGTCACAGGCACTTCAACAATCTGGTTCTTACCATCATCGGTCGAACGCTCAATTACTAAAGTCAACGTCGAACGTGGCGCGATATTACCAATCACGCTATACAGCTCAGTACCATCAAGACCTAAAGTCTTACGATCTGTACCCGGCTTAAACTCAAGCGGTAAAACACCCATACCGACTAAATTAGTACGGTGAATACGCTCAAAACCTTCTGCCACAATCGCTTCTACACCTGCCAGACGCACACCTTTCGCTGCCCAGTCACGACTCGAACCCTGACCATAATCCTTACCGGCAATAATAATCAACGGTTGTTTACGGTTCATGTAGATCTCAATCGCTTCCCACATCCGCATTACTTCACCTTCAGGTTCCACACGCGCTTTCGAACCCTGCTTGATGGTGCCATCAGAACGCACTACCATCTCATTAAACAGTTTCGGGTTGGCAAAAGTCGCACGTTGCGTCGTGAGGTGATCACCGCGATGCGTTGCATAGGAGTTAAAGTCTTCCTCAGGCACACCCATTTTTTTCAGGTATTCACCTGAAGCACTGTCGAGCACAATGGCATTCGATGGTGATAAATGATCAGTGGTGATGTTATCGCCCAAGATCGCCAGCGGACGCATATTTGACAAGGTACGCGGTGCAGCCAAAGCCCCTTCCCAATACGGCGGACGGCGAATATACGTACTTTGCGGACGCCAGTCATACAACGGACTTGTTGCTTTTTCATTCACACCCAAGTCGAACATCGGAATATAGATTTTTTTGAATTGTTCTGGTTTTACAGCAACTTTCACCAGCGCATCAATTTCTTCATCCGATGGCCAGATATCTTTTAGATAAATCGGATTGCCGTCTTTGTCTGTACCTAAAGCATCTTTTTCGATGTCAAAACGAATCGTACCGGCAATTGCATACGCCACCACTAAAGGCGGTGAAGCCAAGAATGCCTGCTTCGCATATGGATGAATACGCCCATCGAAGTTACGGTTGCCCGAAAGCACCGCTGTTGCATACAGATCACGGTCGATAATTTCCTGCTGAATCTTTGGATCTAATGCGCCCGACATGCCGTTACAGGTCGTGCATGCATAGGCCACGATACCAAAGCCCAGTTTTTCTAAATCTTTAAGTACGCCTGCTTCTTCCAAATACAAAGCAGCCGCTTTAGAACCCGGTGCAAAAGAAGATTTCACCCAAGGTTTACGCACCAAGCCCAATTCATTGGCCTTACGTGCTAGCAAACCTGCCGCCACCGTATTACGTGGGTTGGAGGTATTGGTACAAGACGTAATCGCCGCGATAATCACCGCACCATCTGGCATCAAGCCTTCTGCTTCTTGCGCGCGAGCTGCTTCTAAATTACCGGCAATGCCTTTTTCTTTCAGGTCAGATGTCGAGACACGTGCATGTGGATTTGATGGCCCTGCAATATTACGTGTCACAGTCGATAAATCGAAACGCAATACACGTGGATATACTGCTTGGGTCATATCCGATGCCCAAAGCCCGATCTCTTTGGCATAAGTTTCGACCAGTTTGACTTGCTCAGGCTCACGACCGGTCAAAGTCAGATAATCAATGGTGTTCTGGTCGATATAGAACATCGCAGCGGTAGCGCCATATTCCGGGGTCATGTTGGAAATCGTGGCGCGATCACCCACTGACATGCTGTCAGCACCTTCACCAAAGAATTCTAAGTAAGCGCCAACCACACGCTCTTTACGCAGGAATTCAGTCAATGCTAATACGATATCGGTTGCAGTAATGCCCGGCTTGCGCTGACCCACCAATTCCACACCAATAATATCTGGCAGACGCATCCAAGATGCTCGGCCCAGCATCACGTTTTCAGCTTCCAAGCCGCCAACACCAATCGAGATCACGCCCAATGCATCTGTATGAGGCGTATGCGAATCTGTACCGACACAGGTGTCCGGGAATGCCAGACCATTACGGTTTTGAATCACCGGAGACATTTTCTCCAGATTGATCTGGTGCATGATGCCGTTGCCCGCAGGAATTACATCAACATTTTCGAACGCGGTTTTAGTCCATTCAATAAAATGGAAACGGTCTTCATTACGACGGTCTTCAATGGCACGGTTTTTTTCAAAGGCATCCGTATCAAAACCACCAAACTCAACCGCCAGTGAATGGTCGACAATCAATTGAGTTGGAACTACCGGATTGACTTTAGACGGGTCACCGCCCTGATCGGCAATCGCATCACGTAAACCGGCAAGGTCAACCAGTGCCGTTTGCCCCAAGATGTCATGACACACTACACGTGCCGGATACCACGGAAAATCATGTTCCTGTTTACGTTCAATCAGCTGGCGTAAAGACTGTTCCAGAATGGCAGGATCACAACGACGCACCAACTGCTCTGCCAGGACTTTGGAAGTATAAGGAAGTTTGGCATATGCGCCTGGCTGAATATCTTCTACGGCCTGTCGTACGTCATAATATTCCAGCTGGGTGGATTGCAGCGGTTTACGGTAGTTGTTGTTCATAAGCTTGCCTGCCCTCGTTTATCTCTATTTTTATTCATCAATAGATATTGATGAGTTACTTTTGTAATAGCAGCATTGTACGCTGCACAAATAGCATTTCCCAAATTATATATTTTTCAAATACTTAATTATAAAAATCGGTATTTTCGCAAAAATTTATTACATAGACTTTAGAATTTTTGCTTTAAAGCGGTCTTTTGCTAAAAAAATCTGAATAATTCGTCTTATTCTTTAGTCTTATGTTGCAAAATATTTCTCTAAATTTTTATTTTATTATTAATATAAACCACTAATATCATTAATAAATAATTAATTTTATATGCATTTTTTTAAAGATAAAAAAATATAGTCGCACCGGTTTTCATAGGCTTGTTTTGCCACCGCATTTAGCAAAATTTCAATCCCCTAATTTGGGATAGCAGATTTTCTAAAACTATCAGAAGCTCAGTGTGACGCATGTCACATTATTCGCAATCCTCACATTAAAACAATAACTATAACAGGTAGAACTGAAATGTTGAAAATCGCAATATTCGGAGCTATAGCCGCCATTTTGACGCTCTTAGCTCGCGGTTGGGATGGAACAAAAAATCCATCGCCGCCGTCAAATCCCTCTAACCCGTTCCAACCCTCTCATCCCTCACACCCAACACCTCCACCCAAACCCTCACATCCCGTTCCGACCACATCAGACAGCTTAATTAGCAACCCACCTCTGTTACCGAAAAGTGCCAAAGGCAAATATGAGCTGATCGTGGCTTATAAAACCAGCAAACTCTATAACCCTAGAAACGGATTATGGGATCAGGTACTGCTGAGAGGCTATTTAACCAAACCCAGTTTATTTGATAAGAAAAAAACCGGTGAATATGTCGAGGATCAGCTGGTCGGGCCACAGATTCGGGTCAAACAGGGTGAAACCATGGCACTTAACCTGAATAACCAGCTGCCATCCGAGTCAGAAACAACCTGTCCAACTCATGTTGAGAATGTAAATGAACCACACTGCTTTAATACCACCAACCTGCATACCCATGGCTTCTGGGTCAGTCCTCAAGGCAATAGCGATAATGTTTTCCTGAAATTCAAACCTCAGGAAAAATTTGATTATCAGTTCAAAATGGAACCGAATCATCCCGCAGGGACTTACTGGTATCACGCCCATCTGCATGGCTCAACTGCTCTTCAGGTGTCAAATGATATGGTAGGCCCATTGATTGTTGAAGGCTCAAGAACGCCAAAAGTCAAAAATGGCAAAGTCACCTCAACTGGAGATATGGATATTCTATGGAAAGAAAAAAACAGTTATCCGAACGAAAACATCCTGTTGTTCCAGCAAATCCAATATCGCTGTAGCAACCCCGATCCTAATGTCACATTCGCTGTTCCCAATAACTGTGAAGGTGTAGGTATAGGCATGCTAGAAAATTATAATGACCTGTCTATTGGCGGCTTTTGGACCAACCAGAATTACTACACGTCTATCAACGGTAAAATTGTGGGAGAAATGAAGGTTGAACAGAATGTATTTAACCGCTGGCGCATGATTCATGGCGGTGTACGCGATACTATTGGTTTAATCATTAAGGAAATTCCGGACTCCAGTAAGTTTACTGCAGAGCAAACCATTAAAGCCTGTTCAGCCTATCAGGAGGCAGACAAGAAAGCTGAATTTGAGAAGCTGAATAGCCTGAATGTGCATACCATCGCGCAAGATGGCTTAACCATGAATCATGTACAGACCAGAACCCTGTCCGTGTTCCATCCTGGTTATCGTCATGATGCAATGGTTGCCTTTCCGACCACCAATAGATACTGCCTTTTTGACACCAAATTGAATATCGATGATGAAATTAACGCGCCATTACCGAATGTAGGCCCTCAAATTGCTCCAAATCACCGCTTCAATGCCCAACTGCTGGGATGGGTCAATGTAAAAGCAACCAAGACCAAGGCTCAGACTGCTGCCCAGTTCCTGAAAGATCGGGCACAAAAAATTGGTTTAAGCAAAGACATCCAGAGCCAGTTATCTCAGCTTAATCTTTCTGCGTTTAGTGATCATCCATCACTGATGACACCGGAAATTGATAAAGTAGTTGCTGCCCGACCAAAATAATATAGTGCTTTTTCGCTCGGTCCCGACCCTAGAACTGGCGTATTCAAATTTGGCTTCCGGCATAAAAAAGATGGAGATACACTGAGTTTCGGAGATTTCTTTGATGGAGATGGTTCAGTGGATAGCGAATATGTCCGTCAATTACAAGTTGGACAGACTGATGAATGGGAACTGACCAGCGCTGGTTTTGGTGGTCATCCGTTCCATATTCATGTTAACCCGTTCCAGATTGTTAAAATTTTGAATCCTCAAGGTAAGGATGTCAGTGAGGCAGTGGCACCAGAAGATCCGGTGAATCCAGTTCTGGATGATGTGCAATACCGTGGCATGAAAGGACAGTTTAAGGACACGCTTTTTGTAAAACAAAACTATACCTATATTGTCCGCAGCCATTACAAGAAATTTGAAGGTGACTTCGTACAACATTGTCATATCCTCGACCATGAAGATCAGGGCATGATGGAAACCGTACGGGTCTGTGGAGGCAAATTCCCTTGTGATTCGTCATTACCGGCTAGCCATCACCACTAAAGATCCGCTCGCTAAAAGCCAATGATTTCGATTGTTGGCTTTTTTGTTTGCCTCTATTTGATGCTTGCTGCACAATAACTGCATTGATTTATAGTATTCAAACCGGGGCTTATTATGGCAGCGTCTCCTGCTTTTACATTGTTTAGTCTGAATGGTGTAGATGCACAAAAATTCCTTCAAGGTCAGGTGACTTTGAATACTGAAACTTTGGCGGAAAACCAGACACGCTATACTGCAATCTGTAGTCTGAAAGGACGCATCCAATTTGGCTTATGGCTTAAAAAAATCAGTCCGGAAAGCTTTGAAATCGTGAGCATTGCAGATCAGGCTACGGAACTGGCCAATCATATTAAAAAATTTGGCGCCTTTTCAAAAATGAAACTGGAACTGGTCGGTCCGGTTTATCCAGTCATTAATGGCATTCATACTGACTTCGTTACGACTGAAACCGATGCCACCCTTTGGGAGCAGCAAGCCATTGAATCAGGTCAGGCCTGGATCCAGGCGGCTACCGCCAATCTGTTTCAACCTCAGGAATTGCGTTTGCATCAACGCGAAGGCATTCACTATGACAAAGGCTGCTATCTGGGTCAGGAAGTGATTGCGCGCTTATGGTTTAAAGCCAAGCCAAAACACTGGTTACATCTGGTTCAAGGTACAGGTGCCACACCTGCTGTGGCGACAAAACTGAATAATGATGTAGAAGTCGTCAATAGCATCGCGATTGAAAATGGTTATAAAGCGCTAGTCGTGGCAAAACCTGAAGCATTGAACGAGCTAGGTCTCGAAGTTCTGGAGCTTCCCGAAGCTTTGAGCGGTGATGTAGCGCGTCCGCAATAATCACTGCATAACTCATAAAAAAGCCAAGATAAAATTCTTGGCTTTTTTATTTTAGAAGCCATGAAACAGCTTATTCATGTCTTTTACCACATAATCTTTAAAATGATAGGCCCGCGCATGTTTGGCATCAAACTTTGCCGTGAGTTCACCTTTTTGAAAGACATATACTCGGTCTTCCTGACTCATCAAAAACTCTGCACCAAGTTTCATCAGCAGCGCATCAATCTTGTCTTCATCGGCAATCGATTCATCAGCATTGATTCTGTCATAGTGACGTTTAATGGTTTTGACAAACATGGTTAAATCCTGGGAGTCTGATTCAAACCGAGATTTAATCAGAGAAGTCGGCTGAAGCAAAGTAATCCTTTTGATATCTGCAGGATTGATCAGAAACCTGTCCAAATCATGCATCGATTTAATCGGTATATTGTGCTTCGATGATTTGTATTTAGTGACAAATTGTATATTTACAAAGCACAAAATCCTTTTATGATGTAAGTGAAAATGATTAAAATCGCACCAAGGAATAAGGTGCCAGCAATAATAAGGTTATAGGAACCATGAAAAAATTAGTACTCGCTACAGTTCTTGCCCTTTCTGCGCAATTCGCTCTGGCAAATACCGTAAAAGATCAAGTCGATCCCCAATTCCAAAAAGTTGAGGCCATGGTCAAAGCCAATAATTTTAAAGGTGCCTATGACGCTTTGAATCAATTGGCCAGTCAGGGAAATGCCCAAGCTTTATATAACTTAGGCTATTTGACCCAAACCGGCCAAGGTACAACCAAGGACGAGAAAAAAGCCATTCAGCTTTACGAGCAGGCAGCCAGCAAAGGCTATCCGGTGGCCAATTATGTACTGGGTAAAAACTATGCAGCCGGCACACTCGGCCTCAAACAGGATTTGGCCAAAGCCAAACAGCATCTGGAACGCGCTTCAGCAGCCAAATTTGATGATGCCAGCATTGATCTGGCCATATTGCTATTTTCTGAAAATACGGCAGCGTCAAATAAAGCCGGACTACAAAAGCTGCAACCGCTGATCAGCAAAGGCAATATGCAGGCCATTCATGCCAAAGCCTTATATGACATCAGCAGCGGTTTCAAAAACAAAGATGAAAAACCGATTCAGCAAGGCCTAAGCAGCATTCAGGAACTGGCAAAAAAAGGTTATATTCCAGCGCTGATGGCAGTAGGTAATATGTTTGCCAATGGCAGTATTGTTCCGCAAAACCTGCCAGAAGCGAAGAAAATCTTTGCTGCATTGGCGCAGCAAAATGTTCCGCAGGCCAAGGAATCTTTGGCAGCAGTAGATAAAATGCTGGCTGAGCAGAAAAAAGTACCTGCGAAGAAAAGTTAAGTTAATTCCACAAAATTAAAATATAAAAAGCCCCATGCAATTTGGGGCTTTTTAATAGCAGAGCATTCATCTTCTAAAAGATTATCCCCACCACAAGGCAATTAAGCCACTGGTCACGATAAAACCGGCAATGGTACTCATCAACAATGGCGTTAAAGTTCGATCATTCAGACCATACGCCTGTCCCAACATGCCAAAAATCGTCGGCATCGGCAAAGCTGCAATGAGCGTACCAGCATGGACCATTTCCTGACTTAAATCAGTTAACTGGCTCAGTCCCAGATACATCAATAACGGCATCATGATATTGCTGGAAAATACCAGATAGAAACTTTGCAGATTGACATATTTCAGACTCATTCCTACGATCCCGCCGCCAATGGCAAACAAGGCCAATGGTGAGGCCGTCTGACCAATCAAGGCGAAGACCTGATCGAGATAGACTGGAATTTTAATCTGGAAAACCGCACAGGCCATGCCGAGCATGACCCCCATAAATAAGGGATTCTTCAGCAAGGTCAGCAGTACACTTTTCAAAATGGCGCCAAGATTTGCCTGATGTTGTGTGCCCAGCGCAGCCATGACCAGCACCAGCGGAATCAGCAACACGCTTTCAATGATGACCACCAGAGAGGTATAGGTCATCGCCTGTTGCCCGATCAATAAGCTGAGCACAGCCGTACCAATCAGGCCAGTATTTGACATTGCAGCGCCCAACGACAGCACTGCACTTTGCGAATGCGTATTCTGAAAATGACGGCGCATAATCCAGAAGCCGCTACCATAGAGCAGCAAGGTCACACTGCTATACACGGCAAAGTATTCAAAATACCAGATTTCATGCAGGTCTTTGGAGGCAAGGGACTGAAAGAACAGCAAGGGCAAGGCCACTTTAATGACAAAAGCACCGACCGTCCCCACCTGCTCTTTGCTTAACACTTGACTCTTTACAGTCAGATAACCCAGTGCCAATAATAAAAATATGGGCACAATGACCGCAAAAATCATAATGCAGTATCCTCTTGCCAGTGATATTCCATTATAAGAATTTCTGAGACTAAAGCAGTGTTAAAAAGGCTCAAACAGGTGATTCAAACCATGCGGTGCACAGCGCAGATATTGCGGTGAAATCTTAATTTTTTCCTCAAGTGCTGCCGCTGCATGCCAGGGCCAATGTGGATCATAAAGAATGGCACGAGCCAGTGCGATGGCATCAGCTTGACCTTTTTGCAAAATATCTTCTGCCTGCTTAGCTTCAGTAATCAAACCGACGGCAATCACGGGAATACTCACGACTTTCTTGATCGCATCTGCAAAAGGCACCTGATAATTCGGTTTCACATCAATGTTCTGTTTGGCATGTAAGCCGGCACTGGAAATATGAATATAGGCAGCACCCGCAGCTTCCAGTGCTTTGGACAATTCAATTGAAGAATCAATAGTCCAGCTATCTGGCTGATCCATCCAATCGCTGGCCGAAATACGTACTCCAATCGGATAACCTTCTGGAACCGCCGCTTTCATGGCTTGTAATACTTCCAGAGTCAGGCGAATCCGGTTCTCCAGTGAGCCGCCATACTGATCATTACGTTTATTTGAAAGTGGTGACATGAACTGATGCAGTAAATAACCATGCGCTGCATGCAGCTCAATTAGGTCAAAACCGGCCTCAACTGCACGTTTGGCACTTTCTGCAAAGTCAGCAACGACCTGCTCAATTTCCGACTGGCTTAAGGCCTTAGGTGGATGCTCATCTGCCTGAAAAGGAATATCACTGGCAGAAACAGTTTGCCAGCCATGTGCTTCATTCGGCTTAAACTGACCTTTACCTGCCCATGGTTTATCTGTTGAAGCTTTACGTCCGGCATGTGCGAGCTGAATGGCAAAAGGCATCGGGGAAATGGATTTAACTTTTTCCAGTAAGGTCTTGATCTGCTTCGCCTGTTCGTCATTCCACAAACCCAGATCGGCATAACTGATCCGGCCTTCTGGCTGTACCGCAGTCGCTTCGACGATACATAAACCTGCACCCGATAAGGCATAGTTGGCCCATTGCTGCTCGTGCCAATAGGTGATTTCCCCCTGCTCTGTTGCGGAGTACTGACACATCGGCGCAATTACGATTTTATTTTGAAGTTGCAGTGATCCAAATTGAATAGGTTGAAATAGTAATGCCACGCTGTATTTCCTCTTTTTATTGCCCAGTTTCACTCTAAAAATAAAAACAGGCTCTTAAGAGCCTGTTTAGTTATAACGTGAACGATCAAACTTTAGAAGATGATTCGTGTAGTCAAACCGAGTACCAGTGCATCATCCACATTGTTGCTTGAACCTGGATTAATGACATATTGCAGGTTTGGACGCAGCATCAGCCACTTTGTTGTGTTATAGCTATAGTTCAGTTCAATATTGTATTCTGCATCAGCATTGAAAGCTGGCCGTGAATCAGCAAAGCGATCATTCACATGCACACGGTTGACCGCCAGACCTAAAATGTCGTTCGGTTGACTGTCCGCAAGACCGATATATTTCAAACCGATTTGTTGTGAATTATCCACTTTATTGGTATCGCGGTCATGCCAGGTAAAGTTGGCAAATGAATGCAAACCCTGACGGCCCTGACCTGTAGACG
Organism: Acinetobacter lwoffii; assembly: GCF_024129435.1. Lineage (GTDB taxonomy): Bacteria > Pseudomonadota > Gammaproteobacteria > Pseudomonadales > Moraxellaceae > Acinetobacter > Acinetobacter lwoffii_F. The sequence goes on from NZ_JAMXXN010000009.1 coordinate 79,810, forward strand.
TTAACTGTTGTTCTACAGCTAACCAGCCTGCAAAGGTACGGTTTTTGGCATCAGTAGGATTGGCAATATCTTTTTGGTTGGCAACATCATCGGCCGTATTGTACATCCCGCCAACCCGGTAGCTGCCTGGCAGGCCATTCACCCATGATTTCGGTGTCCAGATCACTTCTGCCGGAATCGTCACGCCATCGGCATGGTCGGTATCCAGACTCCAGCCCTGACCTTCTTTAGCGCCATTACCATTATCTGGATTAAACTCATACACACCGACTTGTACTGCAAGTTCAGGATTGAGTTGCTGCTTCACGCGCGCACCCCATTGTGCTACAGGCGTATTCATCCAGATATTGCCCTGCCATTTTCCCATTTGCGCTGCACAAAATGCAGTACTGGCAAAATCACAAGCCATGACATTAAAGTCCATGCCCAGACCAAGACGACCCGCCTTAATACTGAGTCCCTGCTCTTTATAATTCTTTTCAATAGACAGCTCGCTCAGACGGCTATCCTGATTACCACGTCCGAAAGTACCTTGTACATTGGCCAGTTGCGGTGCACTAGGATCCTGCAAGTCACGGACAGAGGTACTTTGACCCTGACGTGCACTCATCACGGCACGTACGGTGACGCCATTCCATCCTGCCAGCTTTTCCATGTCCAGTTGAGTACCTAGCCATAATTGGGCAGAAGTTAATGGATCTGCGCCCTCATTACGACCACCATCAGTAAGATAGGCGGTATCGGTTAACAGATTGGCTTCAAATTTAATTCCCTGTTGGGCCAGTTCTGTACGTTGACCATTCCAGTCACCCAGTAAATATTGACCTTGTGGATCAAATGCAGATTCCGCTTGAGCGGTTGTCATGGCAGCCATTAAAGGCAATAGAGCTAGACCTAAATATTTCATGTAAAACCTAAACATTCGGAGAGAAAAACAAGCAAGGTTTTTAAATTGCTATTAGGTGCATGAATTTACATAACTTTTCATATAAATTCCCAGCATTTTTTTTATTACTCATTAAACTTTTAGTTATGCCTTAAACATAAAAATATAATTTTTATTTTAATAAGCTTAAATTATTTATATATTTTTCATTAGTTTATAATTGTATTGATAATTTCCATTCGATTTCCTTCTAAGAAAATTCGCTATAAAAACATAGAAACCCAGTTTATTCTTTAAACAATTCCAGCTTAAATAAATATGAAATACCCAGTCATTTTCCAGCGATTTCACCCAGATTAACGCTTGCAATCCCAGCCAATTCACCCAATATTAGCTGCATCTCCCTCGCCACTGATGTGTTATGCCTGAATTACCAGAAGTTGAAACCACCAAAACCAGTTTATTGCCTTTATTAGAGCAACGCGTAAAACGTGTTGAAGTACGTCAGTCAAGTTTGCGCTGGCCTATTCCGGAGAATATAGAAAAGCTGGTGGGGCAAAAATTACTGAAGCTCACTCGCCGTTCTAAATATATTCTGGCGGAGTTTGAACACGACACCATGCTCTGGCATTTGGGCATGTCGGGAAGTTTCCGTCTATGCGATGGCAATGAAGAATTACGCAAACATGACCATCTAATCATTCAGTTTGATGATATCGAACTGCGTTATCATGACCCTCGCCGTTTTGGCTGCATTCTTTGGCTGGATGCACAATCACAAAGCAAATTGATTGACACGTTGGGGCCAGAACCTTTAAGCGAGAACTTTAATGCCGAGTATTTATTTGAAAAATTGAAGAATAAAAATGTTGGCACCAAAGTTGCAATTATGGATAACCATGTGGTGGTGGGCGTAGGCAATATTTATGCGACCGAAAGTCTGTTTAATCTGGGGATTCATCCGGCACAACCGGCCTCGACGTTAAGCTTGGTGCAGATTGAAAAGCTAGTGCTGGAAATCAAGCGTATCTTGAAACAGGCAATTGATCTGGGTGGTTCAACCTTAAGAGACTACACCAATGCCATGGGCGAAAATGGCTATTTTCAGCAAACCCTGCTGGCTTATGGCCGTGCCGGTGAAATGTGTGTGAACTGCGAGACCACACTTGAAAATATTAAATTGGGACAACGGGCTTCAGTTTTTTGTCCTGAGTGCCAACCTTTGAAAAAGATCCAGCTCCCTGTCAAAAAAGTGGCAACTGTACGAGGGAAAAAGTCATGAAAACAGCCATTGTGCGTCATATTCTGGTTAAAGATAAAGAAACCGCTGAGCAGCTTAAAAAGAAGATTTTAAGTGGTGCCGACTTTAATAAAATCGCAAAACAGTATTCAACCTGTAATTCTGCCAAACGTGGCGGTGAGCTAGGTGAAGTGAAGAAAGGCCAACTGGTTCCAGTGATTGATAAACTGGTATTTACTGCCGCTGAACGTGTATTACATGGCCCGGTTAAAAGCCAGTTTGGTTTTCATTTGGTCGAAATTAAGTTTCGGATGGATTTTTAAGCAATATTCCTTCCTCCTTTTAGGAGGAAGGAATATATTCCGCAAGGGGATGGAGGTTATTTTATTCTTAAAGAAATAGTTTCACCTCTCCCTAACCCTTTCCTAAAAGGAGAGAGAAAATAAGGAAAAACGGCGCTTAGGGCGCCGTTTTTGATACACTGAATTATGCTTGTGGACGCTTTTTCAATTCATCACGAATTTCACGCAGTAATTCAATATCGGCTGGGGTAGTCGGAGTTTCCTCGACTGGGCCTTCTTGTTTACGTAAACGGTTCATGAGTTTCACCAATAAAAATACGACCCAAGCCAAAATTAAGAAGTTAATTAAAATCGTTAAAAAGTTACCATAAGTCAGTACATTCACACCCGCCTTAGTCAAGGCATCCAAAGATTGTAAATTGTCTGGGTTTCTTCCTAAGATAAAGAATTTTTGCGTAAAATCGACGCCACCACCGGTGATCACGGTAATTAAAGGCATAATGATATCTTTCACCAATGAATCGATGATCTTGCTAAAAGCACCACCGATGATGACACCAATCGCCAGATCCATCATGTTGCCTTTGATCGCAAATTCTTTAAATTCTTGAATAATGCTCATAACTGCTCCCATATTTTATTTTCAAGTTTTGGGTCAAATTATACCTGACTAAATACTTTTAATTTTGACTTAGTTTAATGCGTTTTAGTAAATTGTGATCAAGCATAGCGTAAATATAAAAAAACCGTAATCTTCGAAAAGATTACGGTTTTTGAAAACCCGAAATAATCTAGAGATTATTTACCTGAACGGTTACGTTTACGTTCATTTTCAGTCAAGAAACGCTTACGGATACGGATTGACTTAGGTGTTACTTCTACTAGTTCATCATCTTCAATAAACTCAAGCGCTTGCTCAAGTGTATATTCAATCGCAGGAACAAGAGTCAACGCATCGTCAGTACCTGAAGCACGTACGTTCGTTAACTGTTTTGCTTTAGTCGGGTTAACTGTCATATCGTCTGAACGAGAGTTAATACCGATGATCATACCTTCATAAACTTCTAACTGTGGTTTCGCAAATAGACGACCACGGTCTTGAAGTGTGAACAGTGCATAGCCCAGGCAAGTACCTTGAACCATTGAAATCAACACACCGTTTTGACGTTTTGCAACAGTACCTTGCTTCATTGGACCGTAGTGCGAGAAGCTAGACGTCATGATCCCTGTACCAGAAGTCATGGTCAGGAATTCAGAACGGAAACCAATCAGACCGCGTGAAGGAACAGTTGCTTCAATACGGATACGGCCTTTACCGTCAACTTCCATATTGGTCATTTCACCTTTACGGTGACCCATTTGTTCCATTACAGCGCCTTGGTGCTGTTCTTCAACGTCAAAAGTAACGTTTTCGTATGGCTCTTGTTTTTCACCATCAATTTCTTTGATGATTACTTGTGGACGAGATACGCCCATTTCGAAGCCTTCACGACGCATGTTTTCAATAAGAACTGAAAGGTGAAGTTCACCACGACCAGATACTTTGAAACGGTCTGGGCTGTCAGTATCTTCAACACGTAATGCTACGTTGTGAATCAATTCGCGGTCTAGACGTTCACGGATATTACGTGAAGTTACGAACTTACCTTCTTTACCAGCAAACGGTGAGTTGTTTACCTGGAATGTCATCGATACTGTAGGTTCATCTACAGACAATGGAGGTAAAGCTTCAACATTTTTCGGATCACAGATGGTGTCAGAAATGTTGAGTGCATCGATACCCGTTACACAAACGATATCGCCTGCAGAAGCTTCTTCAACGTCAACGCGATCTAGACCATGATAACCCATGATTTTTAAGATACGGCCGTTACGTGTTTTGCCATCTTTATCGATTACAGTTACTTGTGTGTTTAATTTCACTGAACCGCGCTGGATACGACCAATACCGATAACGCCTACGAAGCTGTTATAGTCAAGTGAAGATACTTGCATTTGGAATGGGCCATCAACGTCAACCGCTGGTGGTTCAACGATATCTACAATCGTTTGAAACAACGGAGTCATGTCTTCAGCAAGTTCTTCTGGAGAAGGACCAGCAACACCACGAAGGCCTGAAGCATAAACAACCGGGAAGTCTAACTGTTCGTCAGAAGCACCTAAGTTATCGAACAGATCGAATACTTGGTCAATTACCCAGTCTGGACGCGCACTTGGCTTGTCTACTTTGTTAATAATCACGATTGGTTTCAAACCACGTGCGAACGCTTTTTGCGTTACGAAACGAGTTTGTGGCATCGGGCCTTCTTGTGAGTCTACAAGAAGAAGTACGCAGTCAACCATCGACATTACACGTTCAACTTCACCACCGAAGTCGGCGTGTCCCGGGGTGTCCACGATGTTAATGCGGTATTCAGTATTGGTACGTTCATCTAACCATTTGATTGCAGTGTTTTTTGCAAGAATGGTAATACCACGTTCGCTTTCAATAGCGCCAGAATCCATGACACGCTCGATCTCACCCGCGCGATCACCGAGAGCACCTGATTGTTGCAAAAGTTTGTCTACAAGAGTGGTTTTACCATGATCGACGTGCGCAATAATGGCGATGTTACGGAGAGTTTTAATATCTGACATGTAAATTCAATGCGTATGTAATTTGAGGGCAAATTATACAGAAAAATACAAAACTTTTATAGTCACTGTAACCACACTCCTCAACTTTTTTTGCTCCGTTGGGGCTTTTTTGATTTTGTAAAGACGTGTAACTCGATTAGAATAGCGCCACCCAGCCTTAATTTGCATTGACACATGTCTGATTTTAATCAATCTCCTCCTTCTAAAGATCAACTTGACCTGGTATACGGTCTGGAAGATCGACCAAAACCACTGATTGCTTTTTTAGCTGCATTCCAGCATTTATTAGCTATTATTGTCCCGATTGTGACACCTGGCCTGCTGATTTGTCTGGCGCTTGGTGTTTCCAAAGAAGACACCAACATGATTTTGTCCATGTCCCTGGTGATCTCGGGCATCGCGACTTTTTTACAGTCTAAAAAAGTGGGGCCATTTGGTGCCGGTCTGCTGATCGTTCAGGGAACCAGCTTTAACTTCATCGGTCCAATTATTGGTATTGGTTCAGCCATGGTGGCTGCAGGTACACCTGTAGAATCAGTCATGGCTTCTATTTTTGGTGTGGTGATTGCAGGTGCATTTATTGAAATGGGCGTGTCACAAATTCTGCCTTGGATCAAAAAACTGATTACCCCTTTGGTCACCGGGATTGTGGTGCTGCTGATTGGTTTAACCTTAATTAAAGAAGGTTTAATCAGTATGGGCGGTGGTTATCAGGCCATGAGCGATAAAACTTTTGCCAATGCTGACAACCTGATCATGTCTTGTACCGTCTTGGCGTTGATTATTATCCTGAACCGCATCCGGATTACCTGGATAAAAAGCTCTGCCATTTTAATCGCCTTGATCTGTGGTTATGTTCTGGCAGGCTTTATGGGGCATCTGGATTTCTCTGGTCTAAAAGATGCACCTCTGGTACAGATTCCAACCCCAATGCATTTCGGTTTAAGCTTCTCCTGGAGCCTGTTTATTCCGATGGCATTCATTTACCTGGTGACGTCTTTAGAAGCGATTGGTGATATCACTGCGACTTCAAAGCTTTCCAACCAGCCAGTTGATGGTCCAAAATGGATGAAGCGCATTAAAGGTGGTGTACTGGTGAATGGCGCGAATTCATTCCTTGCCGGTATTTTTAACACCTTCCCAAGTTCGGTATTTGCACAGAACAATGGTGTGATTCAGCTAACAGGTGTAGCGAGCCGTTATGTCGGCATCTGGATTGCTGCTTTGCTGGTTATTCTTGGTTTGCTGCCTGCAGTTGCTGGTATTATTCAGGCCGTTCCACAAGCGGTACTGGGTGGTGCAGTGATGGTGATGTTTGGTGCAGTCGCAGCATCTGGTATTAACATTCTGTCTGGTGTCCATCTGGACCGTCGTGCCCTGCTGATTATTGCGATTTCACTGGCGCTGGGTTTAGGTGTTGCACAAGTTCCACAAATTCTTGAGCATCTTCCTGAGTTATTCCGTAATATCTTTAGCTCAGGCGTTGCTACTGGTGGTATCGCTGCCCTTATTCTGAATGTAGTACTTCCTGAAACAAAGAAGTAATTTCATGTCCAAAGAACACTGTCTAGGTCAGACTTAGGCAGTGTTCTTTATATTGGAGAGATACCTATGGATCCTAAAAGCGAAGTTTTATTAAGACAATATGATTTTTTGTCGGGTCGCATCCTACTGATTAATGCACCGACAGATGATCTACTCGCTGAATTCGATGCCTCTATCAATCCCGCTGTCTGGACATGGAATTTTAACGATTTTCAATATTTCCAGTCACAACAAGCAGATGTGCATTTTGGTGCGGAGATGCCTGAAGCTGAGTTTGATCAGGCGGTTATTTTTGTACCCAAGTCTAAAGAACTGCTGAATTATTTACTGCACACCGTGGCAGCGCAGCTTAAACCGGGCAGCAGTATTTTCCTGGTCGGTGAAAAGAAAGGTGGGATAGAACGCGCAGCCAAACAGTTGCAGCCTTTTGGTAAAACACTCAAACTTGACAGCGCACGTCATTGCCAGCTTTGGCAATTGGTTCTAGACCATACGGTCGAGAAAAAAGCACTTGCAGACTGGGCACAGCGTTATACCGTATCGACACCAAATGGCGACCTGAATATTTGTGCACTTCCAGGCGTCTTTAGTCAAAACCGTTTGGATGTAGGAACTGCCACCCTATTACCTTATTTGTCACAAGTTACTTCAGGTAAGATTGCCGACTTTGGTTGTGGCGCAGGTGTAATTAGTGCGTATCTGGCAAAGTTGAATCCGAAAAACCGGATTTTTGCCATGGATGTTGATGCCTTTGCACTGGCTTCTACACAAATGACATTTGAAGAAAATCAGCTCACCCCTGAACAGATTGAAATCAAAGCGGTTACTGGGATTGAGGATGCACCCTTGTTCCTACATGCTATTGTCAGTAATCCGCCTTTTCATATGGGAATCGAGACCGATTACACAGCAAGCGAAACCTTGTGTAAAACCTCACGTCGTCATTTAAAATCGGGCGGCGAGCTTTGGATCGTGGCCAACCGTTTCTTGAACTACCCGACCCTGATTGAACAAAACTTTGGTCGCTGCACAGTAAAAGCGGATCAACAAGGCTTTAAAGTGCTCTTCGCCAGCACTCAAAAAAATGTTAAGGAATCATGATGAGCGAAACGCAAAACACGATGCAGCTGCAGCGTAAGCTGGGTGCTCGTCATCTGAATATGATCGCCATTGGCGGATCAATTGGTACAGGTCTATTCCTGGCCTCAGGGGCGACCATTGCCAATGCTGGACCAGGCGGTGCACTACTTGCATATGTACTGATTGGGATCATGATTTATTTCCTGATGACCAGCTTGGGTGAACTTGCCACGCACAATCCGACCTCAGGTGCATTTTTCACTTACGGCACCAAATATGTCGAAGGTGGTTTTGGTTTCGCTTTAGGTTGGAACTACTGGTACAACTGGGCTATTACCGTGGCTTTTGAGCTGGTTGCTGTTCAGTTCATTATGAAATTCTGGTTTCCAGATATTCCGGGCGTGTACTGGAGCGCCATTTTCCTTGCTATTATTTTCGGGATTAATGCACTGACGGTAAAAGGCTTTGGCGAATCTGAGTTTTTCTTTTCTCTGGTGAAAGTTCTCGCAATCATTGCCTTTATCATCATCGGAATCTGGATGATCGTGAAGATCATGCTCACCCCGGGTGCAGAAGCATTTGCCAACTGGAGCATTGGTGATGCACCCTTTGTCGGTGGTTTCCAGGCATTAATTGGCGTGGCCATGATTGCCGGATTCTCTTTCCAGGGTACCGAAATGGTCGGTGTCGCGGCAGGTGAATCGAAAGATCCAAAGAAAACCATTCCGGTCGCTATCAAACAGATTTTCTGGCGTATCCTGTTGTTTTATATCGTGTGTATTTTCATTATCGGCACCTTGATTGCCTATAATGACCCACGTTTATTACAGGCCGCTGCAACAGATAATATTGCGCTTTCGCCATTTACCCTACTCTATGAAAAAGCCGGTTTTGCCTTTGCCGCCAGTATTATGAATGCGGTGATCTTGACCGCTATTCTATCTGCAGGTAACTCGGGCATGTATTCATCTACCCGTATGTTGTTTGATATGGCGCGTAAAGGCAGTGCACCTAAAATGTTTGCGCGTCTGGACCCGCGTGGTGTGCCGATGAATGCACTCTATGCCACTACGGCGATCGCAGCTCTGTGCTTTCTGACCACTTTCTTTGGTGAACAGGAAGTCTTTAACTGGCTGCTAAACATGTCAGGGATGTGTGGCTTTATTGTCTGGCTCGGGATTGCCATTTCACATTACCGTTTCCGTAAAGGGTATCTGGCACAAGGATATAAACTGGAAGATCTGGCTTATCGCGCTAAATTCTTTCCTTTCGCCCCTTGGTTTGCGTTTATCCTGTGTGCGATTGTCGTCCTTGGACAGAACTATCAGGATGTTTTGGCCGGTCAATGGATGGGTGTGCTATCGACTTATATCAGTATTCCGCTATTCCTGGCCATCTGGTTCGGCTACAAATGGAAGAAAAAAACCAAACTGGTCTCTTATCAAGAGATGGATGTGCAGCCGATGAAACTTGATCAGGAATAAAAAATTATTCATTAAAAAATCAGCTTACGGGCTGATTTTTTATTTCTTGAATTAACTATGACGCATCACGAAATTGCGATCATCAATCACAATCACTTGCTGGCAAATTCCGTCTACCCGACGTTGCTGCTCAAACACATGCGCCGGCATTGCCTCAAAGCTATCAAAGAAGCTGATTTCATTTTCATCGATTGCATAAACTAATGAATGATTACCCACACCTTCTAGGGTATCGTAAAATACAATCACAAAACGGCCTGCTTCTACATTTTCCTGAATTTCTGTATAAGACAATGGCTGCTCTGTAACAGGAATATTTAAGCGATGGGCTTGTTGATAGAAATCGACTTCAATTGGCTGTTTATCTGCATCATGTTCAGTATAAAAATCGACATCCAGACCCAGTGTTTTTAAAGCAACCGCAAGTGCGATGCTGGAGCTTCCCATTTCAGGGTCATGTTGACAGAGCTGAGTTAAATCAGGAATATTCAAATCAATTCCATAATGATGAAAAATCATCCATATTGCAAAAATTCCACCATTGGCTTCCAGATTGTGCAAGTCTTCAGGAATTTCGACACTCATATTTTTACTCAACGACATCTTAACGGGCTAAGTGTAGTCAAAATACAGGTATAAAAAAAGCGACTCCAAAGAGCCGCCTTTTTTAATCAGTATTCAATAACGAATTATTGAGCTGGTTGTTCTACAACTGGCTGTTCAGCTAAAACAGTACGGCTACCAGTAATCGTCGCGAATACACGACGGTTCATAGCACGACCTTCTTTAGTGTTGTTGTCAGCAATCGGTTGATCCCAAGCGAAACCTTGAGTAGACAAACGAGATGCGTCAACGTTGTATTCGTTCACAAGTGAAGATTTAACAGAGTTAGCACGCGCTAGAGATAAACGTTCGTTTAATGCACGTGGACCAGTGTTATCAGTGTGACCTTCGATGCGAGCAGTAGCGTTTGGATATTCAACTAGCTTCTCAGCAACTTTCGCGATTTCTGGTTTGTATTGATCTTTGATGTTTGATTTGTTGGTATCAAAGAACACACGAAGTTCCATGTTCAGGTCTTCAGTCAACTCTTGTGGAGCTGGAGCAACTGGCGTTACTGGCTCAACTGGAGCAACTTCTACCACTGGAGCAGCTGGTTTCAAACGGCCACCTAGAACTACGTTAAGACCAGCAAGTGCTGTATAGTTCCAGAACTGTTCGTCGAAGTGATAAGTACCACGAGCTTCTGTACGGAGCGCCAATGCATCGTTAATGTGCCAGAATGCACCGATACCTGCATTACCTAGAGTACCTTCTTCAGTGTTACCACGGTCAATCGCATTTGCTGCATTTACAGAGTTCTCACGACCTACGCCATCAAATTTGTATTTGTAGTGACCGGCACCTGCTAATAGATAAGGCTTCACTTTGCTGTCATAGTTGCCAGTGATTAAATCAGAAGTAACATAGAAGTTACCATTGATTTGAGTTGATTTGTACTCAGCACCAGGTAGAACTTGTGTATCAGGACGTTGTTCACGATTACGCGAACCATTCATTTGGCTAACATCGCCTTTCACTTGGTTATATTCAGCTTCGAAACCTAACCATGGAGTTAGTTCAACACCAATCGCAGCGCCAACGAACAAGTCGTCTTTCATTTCGCCTTGACCAAGTTTTGAAGATAATAACTGTGATTGACCGTTGTTGTGTTTAGTGTCCTGCCAAGTATAACCAAGCATTAACGGAGTAACAGTTACGCCTGCATTGGCAGCAGCAAAAGGTGCAGCTACAAGCATAGCTAAAGCAATACGACTCATTTTCATGGATTTATCCTCCAGAGATAACAATTGTTGTTCAAGCTCAAGCCCGTAATTAGGCCATCCTGAGATAGGCTTTTTATTACCCCAGTATTATTCTTAAGCTATTCACATGGCATCATACAAACACTTTCTTCTTTTTCCAAGTGCTTGATAAATCTAATCAAGTAAATTATTGACAAAATTACTTACAATTTCCGTTGTAATTCGGTAAATTTTTACTCAATTTTTTATTCTGAATGACCTATTGTGATTGCCAATTATTTTTAACAGCTTTCTTGAAACTTAAGTAAGCACTGATTTACACGCTCAATAAAGCATAAAAAACGTATAATTAATAACATCTTTATTATAAAAATAATATATAAATCAGGTAACTCTATGTATAAAAAAATAACAAGAGCGTTCACTATTGTTGAGTTAATTATCTGTATTGCAATGATCGCAATTCTCGTCAGTATCGCCCTACCGTACTTCCATGAGTATCGATCGAAACAGGAAGCCAAAAGTATTCCGATCAAATTATCTCAAATTAATCGCTATGCACGCAGCCAGGCTGCAGTGTTTCACCAAAATATTGTGATCTGTCCCAGCCAAGATTCTCTGAGTTGCCAAGCCAATCAATGGAATAAGAACATGCTGGTTTTCATTGATAACAATAAAAACAGGCAAGTGGATGCAGGCGAACAAATTTTACATATTGATGCACTGAACCTCAAATACGGTAACCTAAGTTGGCGAGGAACTTTGAGTTTACCGAGTGTCACTTATCAAGCGCACACTGCCCTGCCGATTGGTTCAAATGGCAGTTTCTATTATTGTTCTACCCATCTTTCTAGCCAACAGCGTATTGTACTCAGCAAAATGGGCCATATCAGGATTGAAAGTCTCTCATCTTGCTAACAGAACTATCCAGTTTATGCTTCGCTGCGATTAAGGCTTCAATCCTGAGTTTTTTTCAATATACTGCTTAAGTTTGAAAAAATTGATTAAAACTCATACGGAGAGAGAACAATGACTGACATCGTAATTGTCAATGGTGCACGTACAGCCATGGGTGGCTTTCAGGGGAGTCTTGCAAGTGTAACTGCGCCCGAACTAGGTGCGGTCACCATTAAAGAAGCCATTGCCCGTGCGGATCTGCAACCAGCAGATATTGAAGAAGTCATTATGGGTTGTGTCCTTCCGGCAGGCTTAAAGCAAGGCCCTGCACGTCAAGCGATGCGTCAAGCTGGTCTTCCAGATTCTACTGGTGCTGTGACCATTAATAAATTATGTGGTTCAGGCATGAAAGCCGTCATGCAAGCGGCTGACATGATTAAAGCAGGTTCTGCTGATATTGTGGTTGCAGGTGGCATGGAATCCATGACCAATGCTCCTTATGTATTGCCAAAAGCACGTGGCGGTTTCCGTATGGGTCACGGTGAAATCAAGGACCATATGTTTCTGGATGGCTTGGAAGATGCTGAAACAGGTCGCTTGATGGGTTCATTTGCCCAAGATATGGCAAATACTAAAGGTTATACCCGCGAGCAGATGGATGATTTTGCGATTCGCTCATTAAAGCGTGCGCAAACTGCGGTCAATGAAGGCTACTTTGCTGATGAAATCGTGCCTGTAACAGTTAAAACCCGTAAAGGTGATGTAGTCGTTGATAAAGACGAACAGCCGTTCAATGCCAACATCGATAAAATTCCAACTTTGCGTCCTGCTTTCGCTAAAGACGGTACGATTACGGCGGCTAATGCCAGCTCGATTTCAGATGGTGCATCAGCTTTAGTAATTACCTCGGCTGACAATGCAGCAGCAAAAGGGTTGAATCCTTTGGCTAAAATTGTTGCCTATGCATCGAATTCGCAACATCCATCTGAATTTACCATTGCTCCAGTCGGTGCAATCCAAAAAGTACTGGATAAAACGGGTTGGACCGCTTCTGATGTCGATCTTTGGGAAATCAATGAAGCCTTTGCCATGGTCACCATGTGTCCAATCGATGAGTTCAAGCTGGATCCTGAAAAAGTCAACATTAACGGTGGTGCATGTGCACTCGGTCATCCTGTGGGTTCAACCGGTTCACGTATTATCCTGACTTTGATTCATGCACTAAAACGTACCGGTGGAAAAAAAGGGATTGCAGCCCTGTGTATTGGTGGTGGTGAAGCGACAGCTGTGGCGATTGAATTACTTTAACCTATTCTCTCACCCCATCCCTCGCCTATAGGGAGAGGGAGTTAAAAATCCTCCTGATCTGGAGGATTTTTTTCGCTTACATTTTGATAAAGCTTGCTCGCGCAAAATACCGCAAAGTGGCGTAGATTAAAGCAAGCAAAATAAAAAGGGAGTTCTCCCATGCAACTGAATCATTACCTCAATTTCCAAGGTCAGGCTGAAGCAGCCTTTAACTTTTATAAATTAGTTTTTGGAAGCGAATTTTCAAGTCTGAGTCGTTATGGTGAAATGCCAACTGAAGAAGGTGTCACACTCTCGGAAGCGGATCAAAATAAAATCCTGCATATCTCACTTCCCATTAACGAATTTACAGAACTGATGGCATCCGATACGAATGATCAATTTTGTGCACAAAACAATACCGTTTTCACTCAAGGTAATAACCACTATATTTCCATTAACTTAGATGCCAGCGAACAAGCTGAAGCACAACGACTCTTTGATGCTTTATCGGTGAATGGTCAAATTGAGATGCCGCTAGAAAAGACCTTTTGGGGCGCACTTTATGCTGCCTTTAGCGATCAGTTTGGAATTCACTGGATGATCAACTGTCAACTTGAAGAAAATTAAAGGTTTTTATCAAGATATAAAAAGCCGGAATCAATCCGGCTTTTTGACAGTAACTTAATTTAAATTATGCACCTGTTTGATAATGTGCCTGTGCAACCGCAGTCGATGCCTGATACGGATTTCTGAAATCATTCAAACCAGCAGCAGCTTCCTGAATATCCTTACCTTCTTTAATCACAAAAGTATCGAAACCAGAACGCTTCATGTAATTCAGTACATCTTTGAATACATCTCCAGTAGCACGCAATTCGCCCTGGAAACCCTGACGGCGAAGAAGTGCTGCAAATGAATAACCACGGCCATCATTAAAACCGGCAAACTCAATAAAGATTGCATCGAGCTGATCGAGCGGAAAATCATTGGTTTCAGGCGAAGCATCTACAGTTAAGTACAATGCTTTTTTGCCTGTCACATTGGTAATTTGATCTAACTGTTCAACAGTTAATACCACATCACCCTGAGGCAAAACACCATCTTCACCCATCAATTGATAGGTATTGTCTGCAATCGTGCCATCTTTAGAGAGTACTTGAAGTGCGGTATTAAGCATATGCACGCTCCTTAAATGGTTGAATGCCGACACGGCGATAAGTATCGATAAACTCTTCACCTTCCTGACGCAGGTCAAGATAAGTATTCAAAATTTCTTCTACGATATCTGGTACGACCTCGGCTGCAAATGATGGGCCAAGAATGTCACCAATCGACGCATCATGATCCGCATTTCCACCAAGCGTAATCTGGTAGAACTCAGCGCCTTTTTTGTCTACACCTAAAATACCGATGTTACCAACGTGGTGGTGACCACAGGCATTCATACAGCCTGAAATATTCAGATCCAGTTTACCTAGGTTATAAATCGTATCCAGATCATCAAAACGGCGTGAAATTGCTTCAGAAATCGGAATCGATTTCGCATTCGCCAATGAACAGAAATCACCGCCCGGGCAGCAAATAATGTCGGTCAAGAAACCGATATGCGCACGTGCCAGGTTGTTTTGGTCAAGGGTTTGCCATACAGCGAACAAATCTTTTTGTGGGACATCGACCAGGGAAATGTTTTGTTCATGCGTGGTACGCAGCTCACCGAAAGTGTACTGATCGGCAAGATCTGCAATCAGGTTCATTTCTTCTGTGCTGACATCACCCGGTGCAATCCCGGCACGTTTCAGTGAAATCGTCACGATACGATAACCTTTCACTTTATGTGCATTGGTATTGATGTTGAACCACTGTTTGAATTTTGGATATTGTGCAAATAGTTCAGTGAAATCTTCATCTGCATAATCTTGGTAGTCAAATGGCGTGAAGTTCTCATCCATTTTCGCCAAGGTGTCTGCATCGATTTTCAGTGTTTTAATCGTATGCGCAAATTCAGCTTCAACTTTCTCGGCAAATACTGCTGGTGTTAAAGCTTTTACCAGAATCTTGATACGTGCTTTATATTTGTTGTCGCGACGGCCATGCAAGTTATACACACGAAGGACTGCTTCCAGATAAGCAATCAGGTCTTCACGCGGCAAGAACTCACGGATAAAGCTACCAATCACTGGCGTACGGCCGAGACCACCACCGACTTTGATTTTATAGCCCATTTCGCCTGCTTCATTACGCACAATATACACACCGATATCGTGGAATGCAGTGGCTGCACGGTCAGTTTCTTCAAGCGCAGAGACTGCAATCTTGAATTTACGTGGCAAGAAAGCAAATTCCGGATGGAAGGTTGACCATTGACGGATCAATTCACAAGTCGGACGTGGATCGGCAATTTCACCTGCAACCACACCTGCATACTGATCCGTCGTGGTATTACGGATACAGTTACCTGAGGTCTGAATCGCATGCATTTGCACAGTGGCCAGTTCAGCCAGCATATCCGGCACATTTTCCAGCGCAGGCCAGTTAAACTGGATGTTTTGACGGGTCGAAATATGCGCGTAGCCACGGTCATATTCTTTTGCCAAATCAGCCACTTTACGAAGTTGTTTTGAGTTCATCAAACCATATGGCACGGCAATACGTAACATTGGCGCATAACGCTGTACGTACAGACCATTTTGCAGACGAAGCGGACGATACTCATCTTCAGTGAGTTTACCGGCTAAATAACGTTCCGTTTGGTCACGGAACTGTGCAACACGTTCATTAATCAGTTGCTGATCAAAATCAGTATATAAATACATGGCGTACAGCTAGTAGTTTCTATTATATCGCCGGCAAGGATAGCGAGATTGAACCTATCAATAAAATGCTTTTTATACATATTTCATAGCGGTTTTATTGATAAGCCTGACAAAGTTTCACGGATCTCGGTATTTACAGCACTGGATTAAATTTAAAGTAATAATGATGAAAATCTTCAATTATTATTACTTATTTTCATATAGGAAAAATTTCCTCTCATTTCATTAATAATCTAATTAACACGTTAAGAATATTACCAATTTTGACTTTCTCCCAATTGCTGTCCTACAAACTCATAGCGTATCGTAGAACGTGAAAATTTAATCGGACAAGCCAATTGTGCTTCGGTCTGCTGACTGCTGGATTTGAGTGGCACCTGTACTATCCATCCCCGCTGCTGAGCCAGATCAGAATGTAACGCTTCCTCAAGTCTGAGCACCGGTTCGACACAGACATCCAGCGCGGCAAACAGCATTTGCCATTCAGCTAATGACTTGGTCTTGATTTTATTCTGAATCGCCTGCTTCACCACAGCATGATCTTCAGCGGCATAAGAAGCGCCTTTGTCCAGGAGAATCGGCAGCTCTAAAGCCTGTGCCAGCCCCTGCATAAATGGTGGTTCCAGACTACCAATCGACAAATAACGCCCATCCTGGGTTTCATAATAATCATAGAAAGTTCCACCATTCAGATAGCCGGATTCTGGAGATTGATGCTGATTGCCAGCCAGACTGGCAGAAGCTGCCAGATTGCTCATCGTTACCACACAATCGGTCATGGAAATGTCAATGTACTGGCCTTTGCCACTTTGTTGGCGTTCAATCACCGCGGCCAGAATCGCAATCACGGCATGCATGGAACCACCTGCAACATCGGCGACCTGAATTCCCAAGGCTGGTGGACCATTTTCAATCCGGCCACTGTGTCCGGCAATTCCGGACAAAGCCAGATAATTAATGTCGTGCCCTGCCTTATCTTTATATGTGCCAGTTTGGCCGTAACCGGTAATGGAACAGTAAATCAGTTTCGGATTAATTTCGCTTAAGGTTTGATAGTCTAGCCCAAGACGTTGCATTACACCGGGACGGAATTGCTCAATCACAATGTCATAATCTGCAATCTTGGATTTAACCAGTTCAATATTCGCAGGATCTTTCAAATCCAGTGCAACCGATTGCTTGTTTCGGTTCAAATAACTTTGTGAAGTGGCCTGTCCATTGGCAAAGGGTGGCATTAATCGCAACAGGTCCGGTCGGGTTGGTGATTCAATATGCACAACTTCTGCACCTAAATCAGCAAGATATAATGTGGCAAACGGGCCGGGTAAAAGTGTAGAAAAATCTAGGATTTTCAATCCTTTTAATGCATATGACATTGGAGTATTTGCTCTACTTATATTGCTTTTTTCAGCATCTTAGGCACATAAATGCATAAAAACAATGTCATGTTCAGCCATTTACCTTGATAGTTTCGGCAATCTAATATGTAAGAAAATGGCAAAGGTATTCTTGTAAATTGCCATTGCTTTATTATTTTTCGTCATTTAGGTCAATTATTAGTGAACATTAAAGAGACTGAAGGATTAAACATGAGTCGTGATACGATCAGTATCCATTTCGTCAATGCAGCTCTATCTGGCGTTAAACGTCTGGGCATGGATGTCGATACTTTATTGTCTCACGTCGGGATTGAAGCAGAGCTGCTGCATCAGCCCAAAGCCCGTATTTCGCCTGAACAATATACCCGCTTTATAAAAATGTTGTGGATGGTGACCCAAGACGAGCATGTCGGCTTTGACAAACAGCAACGCCGTTTGGGTACGTTTGCGATCATGTGCCAGCTGATTATTCATGCCAAAACTCTGGGTGATGCACTGGAACTGTCTTCCCAGTTCTACAAACTCTTTGGTGATGACTGGTCGGTGACTCTGGAACGCGACAAACACGAAGCCCGTCTGGTACCACTCATTCCAAACGCAATGGATCCGGATCATTTCATTACTGAAAGCATGCTGATGATCTGGCATGGCTTAGCGTCTTGGCTCATTGAACGTCGCCTGCCACTGGAACGCGTGCATTTTAGCTATCCTCGTCCAGACCATGCCGATGAATATGATGCCTTATTCTTTGCGCCGGTAATGCAGTTCGATATGCCACGTACCGAAATCACTTTTGCTGCGGATTATCTGGATTTGCCAATTCGCCAGAATGAAGAAACTCTGGAAGAATTTTTGAAAGCAGCGCCGGCCCAACTGCTGGTGAAATTCAAAAATACCAACTCACTGACTTCACGTATTCGTGATGTACTGAAAAGCCAGATTGGCGAAGAAATGCCGACATTAAACGATGTCGCGTCGATGCTTTATCTATCACCGCAAACTTTGCGTCGCCGTCTGGCAGCCGAAGGTAAAAGCTATCAAGGTGTGAAAGATGCCCTGCGCCGTGATGCCGCGATTCACTTATTACTTAATCCGGATCTGACCCTTGAAGATGTCGCACAACAAGTCGGTTTCAGTGAAACCAGTACTTTCCACCGTGCCTTCAAGAAATGGACTGGTGTAACCCCGGGTCTGTATCGTCAATTACATGGCTATCATTAATCAAATGATGTTGCGAAATAACATTTAATAATAAAACCAGTTCTCTCCGCCTAAGCCTTCGCTTAGGCTTTTTTATAACTAAAATTGGCTAAATCGCTCAAATGATCTGACTCGTTCTCGTCATTGCACTTCAAAAATTAAGTATTACACTCGAGTCATTAGAATAATTTTCATCAAATCAATAAAAGGGACATGCTATGAGCGAGGCATATATTATTGACGCCATTCGTACGCCACGCGGAAAAGGCAAAAAAGATGGATCTTTACATCAGGTAAAACCCATTTCATTACTGACTGGTTTACTCAACGAACTTCAGGCACGTCATCAATTTGATACCTCAAAAGTGGATGATATCGTGCTCGGTTGTGTCACCCCAATTGGTGATCAGGGTGCCGATATTGCCAAAACAGCTGCCATCGCTGCCGGCTGGGACAATGATGTAGCGGGTGTGCAAATTAACCGTTTTTGCGCTTCCGGTCTGGAAGCGGTTAATCTGGCCGCACAAAAAGTCCGTTCGGGCTGGGAAGATCTGGTCGTTGCAGGTGGAGTCGAATCCATGTCCCGCGTGCCAATGGGTTCCGACGGTGGGCCTTGGGCACTGGACCCTGAAACCAATATGGCCTGTGACTTTATTCCGCAAGGCATAGGCGCAGATTTGATTGCCACGATTGACGGTTATAGCCGTGCAGATGTAGATCAGTTTGCCGAACAATCACAAAAGAAAGCAGCTGCTGCTCAAGCCAATGGTTATTTCAACGCCTCTGTTATCCCGGTAAAAGACAAAGCTGGTGTAATAATTCTGGACAAAGATGAATTTATCAAACCGACAACGACCGCAGAAGGCTTGGGCAAACTCAATCCAAGTTTCGCCATCATGGGGCAAATGGGCTTTGATGCAATTGCCCTGCAAAAATATCCTGAAGTCGGTGCTATCAATCATGTGCATCATGCCGGGAATTCTTCAGGCATTGTCGATGGTGCAGCGGTGGTTTTGATCGCATCGGAACAAGCAGTAAAAGAACAAGGTCTGAAGCCACGTGCCAAAGTGCTGGCCACTGCACTGGTCGGTGCAGATCCAACCATTATGCTGACTGGCCCTGCCCCGGCTGCTCGTAAGGCCTTGGCTAAGGCGGGTTTAACCATTGATGATATTGACCTGTTTGAAGTTAATGAAGCCTTTGCTGCAGTGGTGATGCGCTTTATCAATGAGATGAAGGTTGATTCTGCTAAGGTGAATGTCAACGGCGGTGCAATTGCCATGGGACATCCACTCGGTGCGACTGGAGCCATGATTTTAGGCACTTTGCTGGATGAGCTGGAACGCCAGGGGAAAAAACGCGGTCTGGCTACACTTTGTGTCGGTGGCGGCATGGGCATCGCCACCATTATTGAACTGGTTTAAGGAGAAAAACAATGAGCGCAATTCAGTTTGAAAAAAATGCCGACAATATTGTTATTTTAACTTTTGATTCTCCAAACCAGTCTGCCAATACCATGAATGCAGATTTTCGTGCTGCCTTGGCTGAAACTGTAGAAAAACTTAAAGCCGATGAAAACATTAGCGGTATCATTTTCCGGTCTGCGAAAAAAACCTTCTTTGCTGGCGGCGATCTGGATGAACTGATTCAAGCCACGCCTGAGCATGCGACTGAATTCTTCAACATGATTGAAGAGATGAAAGCACAAATGCGCTATATCGAAACTCGTGGCATTCCTGTCGTTGCTGCCTTGAATGGTACGGCGCTTGGCGGTGGCTGGGAAATTGCCCTGTGTGCCCATTATCGTATTGCCCTGAATGACCCTAAAAGCAAATTTGGCCTGCCTGAAGTCACACTCGGATTATTACCTGGTGGTGGTGGTATCGTCCGCATGATCCGTCTGCTCGGTCTGCAAAATGCCTTTCCCTTATTGATAGAAGGCAAACAGTTTGGAGTCGATAAAACCAGATCTTTAGGGTTGATTCATGAGATCGCAGACAGTACAGATGAATTGCTAGAAAAGGCCATTGCCTGGATCAAAGCCAATCCAAAATCTCAGCAGCCATTCGATGTAAAAGGCTATAAAATTCCGGGTGGTAGCCCTTCGACACCAGCAGTTGCACAGATGCTGGCAATTGCTCCGGCGATGCTGCGCGATAAAACCAAAGGCTGCTACCCTGCACCTGAAGCGATCATGTCGGCTGCGGTAGAAGGTGCACAGGTCGATGTCGATACTGCCCTGACCATTGAATCGCGTTACTTTACTTATTTGGCGACCGGTCAAATTTCTAAAAATATGATTGGCACTTTCTGGCATGGTCTGAATGCAATCAAGTCCGGCGCCAGTCGCCCTCAAGGTCTTGAAAGGTGGAAAGCCACTAAAGTCGGTATTCTAGGTGCGGGTATGATGGGTGCTGGGATCGCCTATGCCACTGCCAGCAAAGGCATTCCTGTAGTATTAAAAGATATTTCAATTGAAGCAGCTGAAAAAGGCAAAGCCTATAGCCAGAAACTGCTGGATAAAAAATTCGCTCAAGGGCGTTTATCAGCCGAGAAACGAGATCAGGTTTTAAGCCTGATTCAAACAACTGCATCTAATGCAGATCTAGCCGGTTGCGACCTGATCATTGAAGCAGTTTTTGAAAATCCCGCACTCAAGGCTCAAGTTACGCAAGAGGCAGAACAATATCTTGCCAGCAACGGCGTAATGGCTTCGAATACCTCGACCCTGCCAATTACAGAGTTAGCCCAGGCTTCAAAAAATGATCAGAACTTTATCGGCCTGCATTTCTTCAGTCCGGTCGATAAAATGCAGTTGGTGGAAATTATCAAAGGTAAAAATACCTCGGCAGAAACGCTGGCCAAAGCTTTCGATTTCGTGCAGCAGATTGGCAAATTACCGATTGTGGTGAATGACAGCCGGGGATTCTTTACCAGCCGCGTGTTTGGTACCTTTGTGCAGGAAGGTTTACGCCTGCTGGCAGAAGGTGTACATCCGGCGCGAATTGAAATGGCTGCACTCAAAGCCGGTATGCCGGTGGGCCCGTTGGCGATTCAGGATGAAGTGTCCTTGACCCTGTCTGAACATGTAGCCAATGAAAGATACAAAGCTTTAGAAGTACAAGGTCAGACCATCACTAAATCACCTGCGGATGAGGTGATTTATAGCATGATTCACGAATTTAACCGTAAAGGTAAGGCTTCAGGCGCAGGTTTTTATGATTATCCGGCCGATGCCAAAAAGCAGCTCTGGTCTGGTCTCAGCCACTGGAAAAAAGACAACGATATTTCTGAACAGGAAATGATTGACCGTTTCCTGTTTGTACAGGCACTGGATACGGTTCGCTGTCTGGAAGAAGGTGTCCTGGAATCTGTGGTCGATGCCAATGTGGGTTCCATTTTTGGTATTGGCTTTGCCGCCTGGACGGGCGGTGCAGTACAATTCCTGAATCAGTATGGTTTGGCCAAAGCCGTGACCCGTGCCAAGGTACTTGAAAATAAATATGGCGAACGCTTCAAAGCCCCACAACTCCTCAAAGATAGCGCAGCACACGCCCAGCCGATTCAATAATTTGAGCACTTAAATAAAAAGAGGAACGTGTTTCCTCTTTTTTATCTTCTGGATTTGCTTCATGCACTGGATAGACTCATCTGACGACAGATTTCGATCTGCTTTTTGATCAATTTATGTTATAAAGTTACATAAGTTTGATATCCACGTGGGTAAGACCTATGACTGATCACAGTTCACCTGAAAAATCTCCTTGGGGTTGGAAAGCACTTATTATCTTCTGTATTTTAGGTGGATTATTCATGCTTATTTTTTGGCTCGCGATAAGTAATGAGCCGGATTACATGCCAAGCCAGCAAAATAAACAGACTACCCAGCAACACGCTTTTAAAAATGCGCCTACGATGTCTCCAGAAGCCATTGCCAAAGCTCAGGCGGATCGTGAAGCACGTGAAGCTGCCAATGTGGCTCCTACAGATACGACAGCCGCTGAGCATCATATGTCAGCTGAAGAACATGCCAACATGGATAATGCCGAGCACAGCTCAAATCCAGCACATGGCCACTGATCCAGATTCAGGCTATGCATCAAAAAGCGAGGTCAATGCCTCGCTTTTTTATATTTGAATGGCTGAAAATTAAAGCTTTAAATACATATCAATATGTGGAATGCCACAATCCAGATATTCCTCGCCTTGAGCTTTAAATCCCAGCGCTTGATAGAAGCCAATGGCATGTACTTGTGAAGACAGCTTGACCAACTCACGCTGCTCGGTACGCGCATAGTCAATCACGGCCTGCATCAAGCGCTGACCAACACCTAAACCGCGTGCTGTGGTTAGGACTGCAACCCGACCGATACTATTATTTGACAATAATCGTGCTGTAGCAATCGCCTGATCCTGCTGAAAAACAATGAAATGTACAGCAACCGCATCTTCAGCATCCCACTCATCTTCAGCTGCAATATGCTGTTCTTGAATAAACACAGCTTCACGAATCACTTTGGCATATTCTGCCAAATCCTTCCAGCTCCCGAAAATTATTTTAAGTTCTGGACTATTTAGCATTTAGATCCGATTCCCTGCTGATCCCATTGATCATTAAGCAACAATTCCAGTGAATGTTTCTGGATCCCATACATCTCTTTTAAGGCCTGGATTTGTGCCAGAACCGCCTGATCAGGTTGTTGATAGTCTTTGCGTTTTGTCGCCAGAATCATTTTATTTTTACTGGTATGTTCTAGCGCCACAAATTCAAAAACTTTGGTTTCATAACCATAAGCTTTGAGTAGTAAAGCACGTATGGTATCGGTCAGCATTTCGGCCTGCTGTCCCGCATGAATACCGAATTGCAACATCGGACTGAGGACTTTCGGTGCTTGTAATTGTGGACGCAATTCCTTATGACAACACGGTGCACACATGATCATCTGCGCATTCAGGCGAATGCCACTATGAATCGCAAAATCTGTTGCTACATCACAGGCATGTAAGGCAATCATCACATCCAGACGTTCTGGCGCATAAGTACGCACATCCCCCTGGAAAAAGTCCAGCTGATCAAAACCAGATTGCTGCGCGACATTCTGGCAGAATTCAACCATTTTCGGATTAAGCTCTACCCCCGTGACATGCGGCGTTTGACCATGTTTTTGCATATAGTCATATAAAGCACAGGTCAGATAGCCTTTACCCGAACCAAAATCCACCACGCGCAGGCCTTCGGCTTGTGGCTTAATCTGCGCCAGGGCACCTGAGAAAATTTCCACAAACTTATTAATCTGCTTCCATTTGCGCGCCATGCTCGGAATAATTTGCGCTTTTTGATCGGTAATCCCGAGATGCTGGAGAAAGATACTGTCCTGATCGACAAAACGTTGTTTAATCCGGTCATGACCTTGTTCAGCAGGCTTCGCCTGATTCATCGCTACTTTATGTTTACTGCGCGTTAACATGGCTTTTTTCTTGTTTTTTTTCAGCTGTAATTCTTCATCGACGGTGATCAGATTGGCTTGTTTGCAACACGCCAGTAGTGAAGTAACCTGAAATAATGCTTCATCCAAAGGATAATTCTTGGTGACATCCTGCGTCTTGTAACGATACAGGCAGCTCAATACGCGCTGTTCATTTAATGTAATGACTCGCAAGGTCATTTTTTCTAAATCCTGCAGTTCACCTTTATACTGGCTTAAGATCAGGCGATCAAATTGATCCCTTTCAACAGCTTGCTGAAAGGTGTCCAAGAATTGCTGTTCCTGATCTGAGAGAGTTGCCAACGTTGACATAGATAAAACCTGAAATGAATTGCGCATCAAGTTTAAATCTTCTTAACCTAAAAGCAAAATTGAATTACTATACAAGTGTATATTTGAAGAAGAATGACAATCATGCAGAATGCTCCACTGGTTCCAGATTATGATCAAAATGAGGAACGGATTAACTATATTAGTCATGGCGTAGGTGCCGGGCTATCCATTGTTGCTGGTATTCTTTTGATTATTAAAGGGTCTTACCTAAGTACTGGACAATGGATTGGACTGTGGGTTTATGCACTGAGCATGATTCTGCTGTTTTCTGCTTCTATGCTCTATCACATGGCCACTGCAGCAGACCGCCGTTATTTTTATAAAAAAGTCGATCATACTGCGATATATTATTTAATCGCCGGAACCTATACCCCTTTCCTGTCAATTGCCATTCCGACCGCCAAAGCCCAGTATTTATTGATTGCGCTGTGGGTGATTGCCCTTCTTGGCACACTTTTCAAGTTCGTTTTCATTCATCGTTTCCAGAAACTTTCTTTGGCGGCTTATCTGGCCATGGGCTGGCTGGCGCTGCTGGTGATTGATGACATGCAGCAATATTTAAGTGCTCAATCTTTAACCTTTCTCATCATTGGTGGACTCGCTTATACCGTGGGTGCATTGTTTTACGCTTTAAAAAGAGTAAGATATACCCACGCTATCTGGCACATATTTGTATTGATAGGCGCAGGATCACATTTTCTGTCTATCTATCTTTACGTGATTTAATCATCTCCTTTTTCATTTCAGTGACCCTGAGCGAGTTGAAGCGAGAAGATTGCAGTTGTTTTTTTAAAAAATTACGCCTTTTTTAAAAAGATTACGCTTTTAAAACTAAGTTTTTTTATTTTTAGTAAGTGTAAGGTTTTCCATGGCGTCGTCTAATTCTGCTGCTCAGCCAGCACAAAATTCAAAATTTCGCGTTTTAACAGCAAGCTTGGTAGGCACCACAATCGAATTCTTCGATTTTTATATTTATGCCACCGCTGCTGTCATTATTTTTCCGTATCTGTTCTTCCCTACTAGTACAGATCCAATGACCGCAACCATTCAGTCTCTTGCGACTTTTGCCATTGCATTTATTGCCCGTCCGATTGGTGCAGCATTATTTGGTCATTTAGGTGACCGGATCGGACGAAAAGCCACCTTGGTTGCAGCTTTGCTAACTATGGGGATTTCAACCGTTGCGATTGGCCTGTTACCAACTTATGCGCAAATCGGAATTGCTGCGCCATTGTTACTTGCACTGTGCCGTTTAGGTCAGGGCTTGGGTCTAGGTGGTGAATGGTCAGGTGCTGTACTTCTTGCAACTGAAAATGCCCCTGAAGGCAAGCGTGCCTGGTATGGCATGTTCCCGCAACTGGGTGCTCCAATCGGCTTTATTCTGGCAACAGGTTCTTTCCTGACGCTTGGCGCTTTCATGTCTGAAGCTGACTTTATGGCTTGGGGCTGGCGTATTCCGTTTATCTCAAGTGCCTTGTTGGTAATTGTGGGTTTATGGATTCGTTTAAAATTGCATGAAACACCTGCTTTCCAAAAAGTGCTGGATAAACAGAAAGAAGTGAATGTTCCTTTTGTTCAGGTATTCAAAAAGCATTCCCGCATGCTGGTTCTGGGTACGATTGCTGCAATCTGTACTTTCGTTGTGTTCTATCTTACTACGGTATTTGCGCTGCAATGGGGAACCAAACAACTTGGTTATTCTCGTGAAGAATTCCTGCAATTGCAGTTAGTTGCAACTCTGTGTTTTGCTGCATTCATCCCGCTTTCAGCAGTATTGGCAGAGAAATTTGGCCGTAAGACTACTTCGATTGCGGTATGTGTCATTTCTGCGATCTTCGGTATCTTCTTTGCAGATATGCTTGAATCTGGCAGCACCTTGGTGGTGTTCCTGTTCTTGTGTATTGGTCTGGCGATCATGGGCTTAACTTATGGGCCAATCGGTACGGTATTGTCTGAAATCTTCCCGACTTCAGTACGATATACGGGTTCTGCATTAACCTTTAACTTGGCAGGCATCTTCGGTGCATCATTTGCACCGCTAATCGCAACCAAGCTGGCAACGGCCTATGGTTTGTCTGCAGTCGGTTATTACCTGACCGCAGCATCTATCCTGTCGCTTGTCGCGTTTTTACTGATTCGTGAAACCAAAAATGATGATGTAAACAATCAGATCTAAGATTTTAGATTGATTCAAAAGCCAGCACTCGATGCTGGCTTTTTTATGATTTCACAACAAAATTCGGCTACTTATCTTGTTAAATTTGCTCAACAATCAAATGAACTCAATTTAAAAAAATGAGGCAAGGCCATGCAGGATCTTATTGAATACCTCTCGCAGGAGCAGTTGGTCAATATCATTATTTTGCTGGAAGATGATAAAAAATTAGAAGCTGTTCGCTATATCACCGAGAATACACCCTTGGATGAAGCTCAGGCGCTGCAAGTGATTGATGAAATTGTGCAGGAACATGATGTGGTCATGAAGCATGAGAGTACCGGTCCACGCTTTAGTGATGATGCCGGTGATATCGACCTGGTGACACCGCCACTGGAAATCCCCACCCATCCTAGTTTGAGCACATCCACAGAAGCTGAAATCACTGCGCAACAATTACGTGAAAATGTGCCAACCCGAAAAATTGAAAAGAAAATCTGGATGATGGCGGCCGTCGCAGTGGTCTTGCTGATTCTGGTCTGGATCATCAGTTAACGCGGTACAGAATGCCGGCTGAATTTAAATCAGTTCAATAATATCAATGGTAGGCGGCACCCGGAAACGGAAAGGTACACCGACCAAACCGGTACCGACAGTCACGAACACATCTGCATGTTCATGACGGTACATGCCCTTTTTATGTCCCAAAATTGAAACCTTTTTCATGACGTAATCGGTCAGCCAAGGCAGCTCCACCTGTCCGCCATGGGTATGCCCGGACAGCATTAAAGGACGTGTCGGCAGTTTCGGAATCATATCGACCGTATCCGGGTTATGCGAAAGAATGACCCAAGGCTTGTCCTGAGGCAAGTCTGGCAAACTGCGCATGTCGGCTTTTCCAGCCCAGAGATCACCCACGCCCAAAAGTCGGAATTCATCAAATTCGACAATTTGACCTTCAATATCCATGACCTGATTGACTTGTAGTGCATAGTGCAACAGTTCCCGAATCGGCGGTCCGGGATATTGTTCGTCATGATTGCCATTGACCGAATAGACCGGAGCGTGAATCTCTTTTAAAACCGCCAGTTCCTGTGCCAGTTTATTTTCTGGCTCGTAAGTCCAGTCGCCAGCAACCACCACCAAATCAGGTTGAATATGATTTAATTTGTGTACAATTTGTCGCAACTGCCGCTCATGGCCCGAAAACAGACCGATATGCAAATCTGCAATCAGGGCGATTTTTACTGGCTGCTTTAAACGTTTATCTGCATTGATCTGATATTGTGTCGTTTTCACTTGAATTAAATGCGGCTCGATAAAGCGTGCATAAGTCAAAACCCCACTAAGCAAAAATACAAAAATAGCTTCATGCAGCGAATAATACCCCGTCCATCCAGCATAAATACTGAAGAAAACCAAAGGGATTAATAAATAGGCAAGATAAAAAGCCAGCAAATGACCAAAAGCTTTAAAGGGATGAATGGTTTCGGTACGTGATTGGCTCGACCATGCCTGAGCCACAGCCCAGATGGCTAAAATCGCCATTCCCAAATAAAAATAAAACAGTACGGAATTCGAATCCCACATAAATTGGCCTTATTCAGTCGAGCAGCAGATTACTGGCTTTATATTTATCTTTTCATAGCTGGCAATTATACTCAATTCTAATTTTTCATTCTTCGACTTATATGGCCACTGCTCCCCGCGATCAAGTTCATCTTCAATCCTCAAGTTTTATACGTACTCATCGCTATAAAGCCGGCATTTTACTGAGCTGTAGTCTGGTTCTGGGTCTACCTGCGTGTAGCACCTTACCCAAGCAAACCGAACAGCCAAGCCAGATGGCATTTGAAACGGATACATCGCAAACCAGCCTGGCACAAATTGTTGAACCTTTACGTGATCAGAACATCGGGTTGACCGGTTATCGCGTGCTGTATGATCCGCTTGAAGCACTGGCTGCGCGGATTCAGCTGATTAATAAAGCGGAACGCAGTCTGGATCTGCAATATTACATCTGGGATAACGACCGGATCGGTGCCCTCGCCCTGCATGCGATTATTCAGGCAGCGGATCGTGGCGTAAAAGTGCGCCTGTTGATGGATGACAATAATGCCAAGAAAATGGAAGGGATTTATCTGGCCTTAAACCAGCATCAGAATATCGATGTCAAACTGTATAACCCCTATCGCTTCCGTAAATACCGCGCCATGGACATGGTTCTGGATTTAAAACGCATTAACCGCCGCATGCATAATAAAAGCTTTATTGCCGATAACCAGATTGCCTTGATTGGCGGGCGCAATATGAGCAACCAGTATTATAATGTCAGTGAAAGCTATCAGTTCTCTGATGTCGATGTGATGCTGGTCGGTGCAGCATCGGATGAAATCATTCATTCCTTCGATGAATACTGGAATGATGATTATGCCTATCCGGTACAAGAGGTTGTGGATCCACGGCATCATGGCTTACGTTTTCCAAGCTTAAAACAACAGCTAGAAACCCATAGTCAGGATCCAGCGACTCAAAATTATCTGGATCTGGCCAATCGTTCCAGAGCCTTTGACCAATGGTTGGAACAAAACATTCAGCTGGATTGGGTGGAAGCCGAAGTGGTCAAAGATCCACCGAGCAAAATCAAAGCCAAGGCCAAAACCGAAGAACACCTGAATTTCCAGTTATTACAGCGTCTGGAAAAACCTGAACAAAGTGTCGATATTGTCTCTGCCTATTTTGTTCCGGAAAAAAATGGTGCAGACCGTTTAAAGAAACTGGCGAATGAGAATATCAAAGTTCGCGTCCTGACCAACTCTTTTAAGGCCAATGACGTTGCCGTGGTGCATGCCTTTTATGCTAAATATCGTCAGGATCTATTGGAAAATGGCGTGCAGCTTTATGAGTTTCTGGCAGCGCCAGAAGCCAATCACCTAAATGCCAATACTGAAGAAATTTCGAAAAAAGCCAAAGTCAGCCTGAAAGGACTGAGTCGTTCTAGCCTGCATGCCAAGTTGATGGCATTGGATCAAAAACAGGTGTTTATTGGTTCTTTTAATTTTGATCCGCGTTCGGCTTATCTAAATACTGAAATTGGCGTATTGCTAAACAGTCCGTCTTTGGCACGTGCAGTACATGACACCATGGACAAAAATCTGAGTAAATATGCGTATAAACTTGTGCTGGATGCGAATCAGAACATTAACTGGAAAATCAAGAAAGCCAATGGTGACGTTCAAACATTTACCAAAGAACCAAAAATGAAATGGTATCAGAAAGCTGGCCTTAAGCTGTTGTCTTGGCTGCCAATTGAAGGTTTTATGTAAGCTTGATTCTTTGAATAGAAACCATAAAAAAGCCTCTTATTGAGGCTTTTTTAATACCCGTGACTGAAGTTCAACCAGGCCAGTCTGCATTTTTTCCTGGACCACACGGGTCAGGCTTTCAACCGTATGCCCTTCCGTGGCAATTGCAGGTAAAGCCACTAAATGTGCAATGACTTGCGGCATTTTCAGTACTTTTTTGACATGGGCAGCAAAACTGATGTCATTGACAAACGGTGCAACCATATCCAGTTCGCCCTGCTGATTCACATAACAAATCAGACAGATTTGTACAGGACGCTGCGCTTCAATCGCGGCGCCTAAAATCCGGCCATGTACTTTTTTGATGGCTCGCCCATCAGAAGTTGTCGCTTCAGGAAAGAACAGCACCGGAATATTCTGTTTGAGAAAACCGGTAATTTGTTCACGGATCCTGACGGAATCTCCTGAACCTCTTTTAATAAATAAGGTACCTCCGCCCTTGGCCAATTTGCCTAGAATCGGCCAGTTCTCAATTTCTGCTTTTGCCAGAAAAAATACGCGCGCTCCGGAACCCAGAACTGCAATATCGAGCCAGGACACATGGTTACTGACCCATAAGGCGGGTTCACGCGGAATCTCGCCATGCACCTGCACTTCGATATTGAATACTTTGCATAACTGGCGGCAAAAATGTTGCACATAGCGGGTATTGGTCGGGTTGTTCGGATTTTTATATAAGCCATGACGAAAAACCAAGTAAAACCCTTCACTAATGGTAGCCAATGAAGCTGTGATTTTCCGGCTATACAGGAAAAACTTGGCCAAGCCTTCGATATCTGGAGTCTGGTTTTGTACAGTTGAGTTCATAAAAACGTCATTAAATCCTAAGCGAGATACAGGGAATATCCACGAATTAAACTCATTCTATACTGTTCATCCGCAACTTGCATTGATAATAAAAATCGGCCAATAACATCTATATCTTCAATTTTAATTGGATTAAAAAATCATTCAAAATAAAACTATCGAAATATTAGATTGAAAAGGATCGTAGCCATGCCAGATCAAACCCAGCCCGCGAACGACACACCTCAGCCTTTACAAGTGCTCAAATATATTTTGGGCGGCACTTTCATCTATGCCGTGGTACTGGTAACACTTGCACAACTGTTTATCAGCGCACTTTAAACCAAAGCCGCGCTAATTCAGTATCTGCTCAGCCCTTTTTCAACTACACTAAAGTTTTCAAGTGGAGATTGGCCTGAGTGGAATATTTACAACAACATCGAGGGAAAGAGCGCGTCATTCTGGTGAGTGTCAGCGTACAAATGCTGGATGACCTTGATGCTGAAGAGTTTCGTTTGCTGGCCCAGTCTGCAGATACTGAAATTCTCGAACATATTTATGCTCAGCGGGTGAAACCCGATGCCAAATTTTTTATCGGCTCCGGCAAGGCAGAAGAAATTGCTGAACGTGTTGAAGAACTGGAGGCCAATTTGGTCATTTTTGACCATGCCCTGACCCCGGCCCAAGCCCGAAATCTGGAACAGGTGATCAAATGCCGCGTGGTCGATCGTACTGAACTGATTCTGGATATTTTTGCCCAGCGTGCCCGTACCTATGAAGGTAAGCTGCAAGTCGAACTGGCACAGTTACAACATTTATCTTCACGTTTAATTCGTAGTCGTGGCAATCTCGACAGCCAGAAAGGCGGGATTGGTTTACGTGGCCCGGGTGAAACCCTGCTGGAAACAGACCGCCGTTTGCTGCGTATCCGTATGGGACAGCTCAAGGCACGCATTGATAAAGTCCGCCAGACCCGGATGCAAGGCCGTGTTGCTCGTCAAAAAGCGGCTGTGCCGACGGTATCTTTGGTGGGTTATACCAATGCTGGTAAGTCTACCCTGTTTAATTTACTCGCCAACAGCGATGTCTATGCAGCCGATCAGCTGTTTGCAACCTTGGACCCTACTTTACGGCGTCTGGAATGGGATGGGATCGGCAATCTGGTGCTGGCCGATACGGTCGGTTTTGTCCGTAATCTTTCACATTCTCTGGTGGAATCCTTTAAAGCAACTTTGGAGGAAACCGTAGAAGCCACGCTGTTACTGCATGTCATTGATTCAAGCAGCCCAGAAATGCTGGAGCAGATTGAAGCTGTAGAAAAAGTGCTGAAAGAAATTGGAGCCGATGTTCCGATCCTGCAGGTTTACAATAAAATTGACTGTAGCGGTGAAGAAGCCAAAATTATTTATCGACGTCCAGGTGAACCGGAACGGGTCTATGTTTCGGCACATAGTGGCGAAGGTATCGACCTGCTGCGTAAAGCGGTACATGAGTCCTTGATGGGGCAACTACAGTCCTTCGATTTAATCCTGAAACCCGCTTATGGCAAGCTGCGTAACCAGCTCTATAGTTTGAATGTGATCCAGTCTGAACATTATGATGATGAAGGTCAGCTACATCTGCATATTCGAATTGCCCCACAAAAACTGGAACAGTTGATTAAACAGGCGCATTTACCTGTAGATGAAATTCTAGGCAAACAGGCGCAGCAATTTCAGCGTCCACTGGAAGCGTTTGAAATCCAGTCAAAGATCGAGTAAAACTTGATAAGTAAACTTATTAATATTAATGATCATAGCAATGAACTGGATAAAACGAATAGATTGGCCAGCATGGATTGGCACCCTGTTACTGATTATTGTCTTTCGGGAAGCTTCGGTCTGGTTAATGACCCAACTGAATCATCCTGAATTAGGCAATCTGGTCGGGTTATTGAGCCTTTTAATTGCGCTGTTTACCTGGCGCTACTTCGGCAAACTCCCCGCCCGCCTCGTAGATACCAATAACAAACTGATGAAGGAAAGTGCCTTTGCTTTCCTGCCTGTCAGTGCAGGTGCACTGATGATGCTGGTACATATGGGCCAGAAAATTCCGGCCTTTCTGTTCATCATGTTTTTCAGCACCCTGATTCCTTTATGGATTTACGCCAAAATGGCCAAGCGCTGGTTATAGGAGTTCCGCATGTTATCTATTTTGTATGGCTTTGCGGTTACGCTCAGCGCCTATCTGATTGCCAAACCCTGTAACCGGTTCATACCGCAAATTCCCGTCATCGTGTTCAGCATGTTCTTTGTACTGGTGATTTTATTTGTGCTGGGCATTCCCTATGAAAATTACATGGATGAAGTTAATCCGCTTTTCAACCATTTACTCGGCTATGTGACCGTCGCCCTGGCTATCCCTCTGGCCGCGATGCGCTACGATGACTTGCCGCTCAAAGCCATTATCGGCATTTTGGTTTTTGCCAGTATCAGTGCTGTCGCCTTACCGATGGGACTGGCTTATCTGCTGCATATGTCCTCTGCAGACATTATGGCGTTTGCTACCCGTGCCGTGACTACTCCAATTGCGATTAATATTGCCACCCTGCTGGATGCACCCATCAGCATGGTGATTCTGATTGTGATTCTTTCTGGCGTGATTGGTGCAGCCTTTTCGCCATTTATTCTCAAACATATTAATGATGAGCGCGCTTCTGGACTGGCTTTAGGACTAGCCGCACATGCCATTGGTACAGCTCAGGCCTGGCAGCGTGGCAGTATTGCAGGACGTTATGCCGCATTTGGTATGGCCGTCAATGCAGTCTTTACCGCGGTCTGGTTGCCTACGTTTATACTTTATTTGCAAAAAATGTGACTAGTGAATCAAATTAATCATTTGTTTTATAGGGTAATCGTTCTTACTATAGAGTAAGAACACTAATCTCACCTAGGAACAGATATATGAAAAAGGTTCAATTCTTTTCAACTTTACTTTTAGCCTCTTTCAGCCATCTGGCTTTGGCCTCTGACCTTTCAGGGACATGGAGAAATATTGACGACAAAACTGGTTCACCTAAAGCATTCCTCGAAATTCGTGAGACGGCTTCCGGCGTCTATGCTGCCAAGATCACAAAAATCACCCCGCGTCCTGGATATACCCCGAAAGAAAACTGTGTGTCCTGTCCTGCACCTTATACCAATAAACCTATTCTCGGCCTGGATGTGCTCACTGGCTTAAAGCACGTCGGCAATAACAGTTTTGCTCAAGGCAAGCTGCTTGATCCATTATCAGGGAATCTTTATAACACCAAAGCAAAATTAAGTGCTAATGGGAAACGTCTGATCCTACGCGGCTATATCGGCGTTTCAGCACTAGGCCGTAGTCAAACCTGGATTAAGCAGGATTAATTCCTGCTTTATTAAATAAAATGTGACGGGGTTATGCTTTAGTAGATAGAAGCTTGCATTTTAATGCATTAAGTTGTATGAATATTAAACATATGCTTTTTTCATGCAATATAGATTATGAAAGTGCATTAACGTAGTTTGCGTCAACATTCACCACATGGAATTAGGTGAATGTTCATAAAAAAATAAGGATAAGGATATCGCATGTATAAAATCGCAATTTTAACTGTTTTTTCAGCTTCTTTATTCACAGGCTCTATGGCCTTTGCTCAGGAGTTATCTGGTCTCTGGCAACAGATTGATGATAAAACCGGCTCACCTAAAGCATTGATTGACATGAAAATGCAGGCTGATGGCTCGTATACCGGAACGATTAATAAAGTCACACCTCGCCCAGGTTATACGCCACGGGAAAAATGTGTCAAATGTCCACCTCCTTATACAGATAAACCGATTTTGGGATTAGACGTCATTAAAGGACTGAAACCCACCACTACAAATAACTATGCACATGGCCGGGTACTCGATCCATTAACCGGTAAAATTTATGATTTAAAAGGGCGGATTTCTGCCAATGGGAAACGACTGACTTTACGTGGATATATCGGAATATCTGCGATTGGTCGCACACAAACCTGGATTCGCCAGGATTAATAAAAACAGCACTTTTGTGTTGAGGATATTTTATTCATCTATAAAAAAGGAATAAATATAATGAAACAAACTAAATTAGGATTACTGTTCATCGCTGCACTGATGACTGAGACTGCTTATGCGCAGGATCTGACTGGCATCTGGCAGCAAATTGATGATAAAACCGGCTCACCAAAAGCGATTATTGAAATTCGTCAAAATGATAATGGGACTTTTGCTGGAAAAATTATTAAAGTAACTCCACGTCCAGGCTATACCCCACAGAAAACCTGTAGTAAATGTCCTGCACCTTATACCAACCAGCCGATCTTGGGCATGGATGTATTGACTGGCTTAAAACATGTGGAAGGCACCAATAATTATGAGAAAGGTAAAGTGATTGATCCATTGGCAGGTAAAATTTATGATGCTCGAGTGCGTCTAAATGCCAATGGTAAACGTTTAACCTTGCGTGGTTATGTCGGTGTGTCCGCTTTAGGCCGTAGCCAGACCTGGATTCGCCAAGATTAGTACCTAATTCTCATTATTCAAAAAAGCTGCCAAATTGGCAGCTTTTTTTTAGTGTATCAACTCTATAGTATTCAGATAAGTGTTGACTATTTTAGTAAGATTTCTAACATGAGCGGGCGATGATAAAAATTCTTTGGAATGACTCTCTATGTTTAAAAAAATATTACTTGCCGCGCTTACAGCAGGATGCATGACCAGTCTTTGGGCAGACGATATTACTGGAACTTGGCAACAAATTGATGATAAAACGGGGGCGGCTAAAGCGATTATCGTCATTAGCAAAGAAGCAAATAATACCTATTCAGGCAAAATTGTAAAAATCACGCCTCGCCCAGACTATAATCCACGTGAAAAATGCAATAACTGCCCTGCACCTTATACCAATCAGCCTATTTTAGGCATGACCATTTTAAAAGGCCTAAAACTGGTTGAAGGCACCAAGAACTATGATAAAGGTCGTATTATCGATCCATTGGCAGGTAAAATTTATGATGCAAAAATGCGTTTAAACAATACCGGTAAACGTTTAACCTTACGTGCCAGCATAGGCGTTTCAGTTCTAGGCCGTAACCAGACCTGGATTCGAGCAGACTAAATTTTAAAACTAAAAAAGCCACGTAATCACGTGGCTTTTTTAATAGCTTTACTTACATCACCGGATTATCCACTGCAAACATCTGCTGATCTTCTAGGCGGAATGCCATGAGTTGATTACCCCAGACACAACCGCCATCTACATTCTGAATCTTGTTCGAAATGGTTTTACCGTTCAAGGCGGCCCAGTGACCAAACAGGATCTGATGAGTTTGTGCGGCCTGTGATTCAAACTCAAACCAAGGTTTAAATCCTTCCGGCATCGGATCATCCAGCGCATCTTTAAAGCTGTATTCCAGACGTCCCTCAGCGTCAGTTAAACGCATTCGGGTGAGGTAGTTCACGATACAGCGAATACGTTCATGGCCTTGTAGCTGATCCGACCAAAGTGCGGGTTCTTTCCCGAACATTTCTTTCAGAAAATCATCCAGCACCTCGAAGTCATCATGAGCAATGACCGCTTCGACTTCTTGTGCCAATTGAGCAGTTTTTTCTGCACTCCAGATATTCGGAATCCCAGCATGCGTCAGGATAGTCTGCTCATTTGGAAATAGACACATTGGCTGTTTGCGCAGCCAGTCAATCAAGTCATCACTGTCGATCGCATCAATCACATCACGAACATTGTCTTTTTCTTTCACCGGTTTGATGCCGCGGGCATAAGCCAGCAAAGTCAAATCATGATTTCCCAAGACCGTCGCAGCCGCACCTTGCTCAGCCAGCTTTTTGATAAACCGCAATGCTGCAATTGAGTTTTCACCACGTGCAACCAAATCTCCAGCAAACCAGATAAAATCTTGTTCTGCATCAAACTGGATTTCCTTGAGTAAAGCTTTCAAGGCTTCAAAACAGCCTTGAACATCCCCAATCACATAATTATATCGAGCAGTGCGGTTCATCGTAATTTAAGCCACCATTTGATCTGAAAGTGCAACAAACTGTTCAAGGGTCAGGGTTTCTGGACGTGCCATCGGATCAACACCCGCTTTTTCAAAACCCTCTTCAACCAGCATACCCTTCAAGCTGTTACGCAGAGTTTTACGACGCTGGGTAAATACATGCGATACCAGACGTGCTAGCGCTTTTTCATTCTTCGCCACAATCGGTTTAACTTTATAAGGCTCTAAGCGGAATACCGCTGAGGTCACTTTTGGTGGCGGATTAAAAGAGCCTGGTGGCACTTCAAACAAGAAAGTCGGTTTACAGAAATATTGAATCATCACCGACAGACGGCCATATTCTTTGGTATTCGGTGATGCGGTAATGCGATCCACGACTTCTTTTTGCAGCATGAAATGCATGTCTTGCACTTTGTCACCAAATTCCAAAAGATGGAATAACAATGGCGTAGAAATATTATAAGGCAAGTTACCGACGACACGTAGTGGACGATCTTCCTGAAACAATTGAGAATAATCATATCTCAAGGCATCGGCTTCAATAATGGTTAAACGTTCCGGATGCGGCACACGACCCGGCAGACCAGCAGCCAGATCACGATCCAGCTCAAGTACGGTTAAGGCATCACATTCGCCAATTAAAGGTGAAGTCAAAGCGGCCAGACCCGGGCCAATTTCCAGAATGTTCTGACCTGGACGCGGATTGACTGAGCGTACAATTTTGGCAATGACACGCTGGTCATGTAAAAAGTTTTGACCAAATCTTTTTCGAGCCTGATGCCCTTCATCTTTTGGGTTTAAGGCATTAATTTGATACATAAAAACATTTCCAACGTGAGTGATGAACAATAATCAGTGGCGCGCCAGATCGAGGGCTAAATCGACAGCAACGTGCAGGCTGGAACTTTTCGCAAGTCCCGTCCCCGCAAGGGAGAGTGCTGTGCCATGATCAACAGAAGTTCGAATAAACGGTAAGCCGAGGGTAATATTAATGGCTTCACCAAAGCCCTGTGATTTTAACACAGGTAAGCCCTGATCGTGATACATCGCCAGAACAGCATCAGCATCTTTTAGGTTTTCTGGAGTAAATAAAGTATCAGCAGGTAGGCTTAAACTCATGTTGATACCTTGGGCACGATAGCTTTCGAGTACCGGATTGATCACTTCAATTTCTTCCATCCCCAAATAACCGCCCTCCCCGGCATGCGGATTTAAACCGCAAACCAGTATATTCGGCTGTTCAATCTTGAATTTGGATTTCAGGTCGTGAATCAGAATATCAATCACCTGATGCAAGCGTTCAGGCGTAATCGCATCTGCCACGGCACGAAGCGGAAGATGGGTAGTGGCCAAGGCCACGCGTAAAGTTTTGGTGGCCAGCATCATGACTACACGTGGAACACCAGCAAATTCCTGGTAATACTCGGTATGACCACTAAAAGAAATGCCCGCTTCATTTATCACGGACTTTTGTACAGGCGCAGTCGCGACGCCGACACTTTTTCCTGACATGGCATAGTCTGCGGATCGACGCAGTTGCTCCAGTACATAAGCCGCATTGTTCGGATTCAGCTCACCCAATACGACGTCTTGCTGCACGGGAACATGCTCTACAAATAGCTGACCGATGCCTGAAGATGACTCCTGTCCTTGATATTCAATCAGCTCAACCGATAATTTGAGTATCTGAGCACGTTGCTCGAGCATATGAATATCCGCCAATACCACAATTGGGCGCTCATCAACACGATCTGCAAGACTCAGGCAAATATCAGGACCAATTCCGGCAGGTTCCCCACTGGTGACATATAAAGGCAGCATCATCTTCTCAATTTGGCAAAGCTGAGAAATATTATAACCCGATCACGCCTACGCTGTAGTAATCATTGCAAAGAGTACTTATAAATCAATATTTTGATACCATTGAAACTATGGTTACAAATATAGTTGCAGTTTTTGTAGCATATAAAGGCTTAGGTCTTTCTTTCACCAGGGAGATTAGATAAAATACAGCGCTTGAAATTTTAATTTTCATTTGTGATTCTTCACGTATTCGTTTAGAATCGCGTCTCCTTTAGTTTGGACAGATTCCATAGTCCAAACCAACTATAATAGGTAGTGGTTTAATGAAAACTCTCAGCGCTAAGCCAGCTGAAGTTCAACACGACTGGTACGTTGTTGATGCTTCTGGCAAAACTTTAGGTCGCCTTGCGACTGAAATCGCTCGTCGTTTACGCGGTAAGCATAAAACTTCTTATACTCCTCACGTTGACACTGGCGACTACATCGTTGTTATCAATGCTGAAGAAATCACTGTGACTGGTAAAAAGTCACAAGATAAGAAATACTATCGCCACACTGGTTTCCCTGGTGGTATCCGTGAGACTAACTTTGAAAAGTTAATCGCTCACAAACCAGAAGCAGTTCTAGAAAAAGCTGTTAAAGGTATGTTACCTAAAGGTCCTCTTGGTTATGCAATGATCAAGAAAATGAAAGTGTATGCAGGTACTGAGCATCCACACGCTGCTCAACAGCCACAAGTTTTGGACATCTAAGGGATAACAGCACATGGCTACTAATTATGGTACAGGTCGCCGTAAGACCGCAACTGCACGTGTTTTCCTATCAGCTGGTACTGGTAAACTCGTAATTAACAACCGTACTCTTGAACAGTATTTCGGTCGTGAAACTGCTCGTATGGTTGTTAACCAACCACTTGAGCTTCTTGAAGCTACTGACAAATATGACCTTTACATCACTGTTGCTGGTGGTGGTATTGGTGGTCAAGCAGGCGCTATCCGTCACGGTATTACTCGTGCATTGATCGCTTCTGACGAAACTTTAAAACCTGCTCTTCGTCAAGCTGGTTTCGTTACTCGTGATGCTCGTGAAGTTGAACGCAAGAAACTTGGTTTACGTAAAGCTCGTAAACGTCCTCAGTTCTCTAAACGTTAATTCGTTTACCGAATCGGACAAAAAACCCTGGATTTTCCAGGGTTTTTTTATAGCGGTTAGTGGGTCATTTAGAACTTTTTTCTTGTTATTGTTCATGTACATCCTTACCCCATACCCCTTCGTGACACCAGAATGACTTCATCAAATAATAATTTGCGATCCCAATACAGATAAACAGCAAAATGACAGGAAGCTTGATCAGCATCTTATTTTCCTCCAGTTGTTTTTCTTATAATCTACCTCGGCTCAAGCCGATTGATCTTTGATGCTTGGTGCTTTTTAGGTTGAATTTTAGTATTCTAGTCTATTCATTAGAAGCTCATCAGGATTTATGTCAGTCGAAAGCGCGCCTCTTCAAGGAATCACTCTCTATAGTCATGCCGATGACTTTCGTTCCCATTGGATTCGCTATGTGCTTACCGAAAAACAGATTAAATATAACCTGATTTTGGTGGATGCCGATGATGAGGATCTGGCCAGTCTCAATCCTTATAATCAATTGCCGATGCTGATCGAAAATGAACTCAAATTATTTAATACTTCAATTATCTCAGAATATGTAGATGATCGTTATCGCCAGAATAAACTGTATGCCGATGCCCCAATACCACGCGCAGAGCAACGACAATACATCTGGCGCTTTGAAAATGACTGGTTAAAGCTGGCTGATCTCATGTTATGCCATCCTGATACGCTGGATAAGAAAGCCAGAACTCAGGCACAAAAGCAGTTACAGGATATTCTGATTTCACTGATGCCACTATTCCAGCATTTTCCCTATTTTATGTCTGAACAATTTAGTATCCTGGATTGTATGCTGGCACCAATTTTTATCCGTCTGAAACAGATGGGCGTAGAATTACCACAGCAGCAATGCCGTCCGTTTTATTTATATTGCCAACGAATTTTCAGTCGTCCTGCCTTTGTAAAATCCATGACATTACAGGAAAAGAACCGTTATTCAGCGCAACTCAAGCACCCGTAGAGAAACCTCATGTCCGAACAAGAATTCAACCTTAGCCCTACCCGTCCCTATATGGCACGTGCAATCTATGAGTGGGTTTGCGATAACAATATGACGCCTTACCTGCTGGTGGATGCCACACGCCCAAATACCATGGTTCCTGAGCAGTTTATTAAAGACGGACAGATTGTCCTGAATATTGTGCCACATGCCGTACATGCGCTGCATATGAGCAATGATGCCATTAGCTTCTCGGCTCGCTTTGGTGGCGTTTCTCGTGATATTTATGTTCCTATGGCAGCAGTACTCGGTATTTATGCACGTGAAAATGGTCAAGGTTTATTCTTTGATCCAAGTGAATATGAGCATACACAAAATGATGAAGATGCTTTAAAATCAAGCACTGAAGAACAAACTGAACAACCAAAGAAAAAACCGACTTTAAGACTATTAGATTAAAAATAATGGAGCAAGTGAATGGCTTTTGATTTAGTACAATATTTTGTTGAACAGATAGAGACTCAAAAGCCTGAGCTTCTAAAAGACTATACAAAAGAAGAAAGACGAAAATATATATCAGAAATCAATGCCTTAACTTTAGGTAAACTTATTACTGAATGGCGTCATAACCCACAAAAAATTTATAATGAAATCAACCATCCTGATGAATTATATATCCTGGAAATCGTGCGTCATCTCGCTACCAGTCCGGAAAATCAATCCACTCTGGATCGAGCCCAACTTGAGCACAGCACTTCAGAA
Organism: Acinetobacter lwoffii; assembly: GCF_024129435.1. GTDB lineage: Bacteria > Pseudomonadota > Gammaproteobacteria > Pseudomonadales > Moraxellaceae > Acinetobacter > Acinetobacter lwoffii_F. The sequence goes on from NZ_JAMXXN010000009.1 coordinate 121,220, forward strand.
ATTTTTCATTTACAGCTTATTGAATTAAAACAACTGCATGATACCGGCAACCATAATATCCATAGCATTCAGGAATTACTGACCGGGCAAATTGAACATTTATCTGGTCAAGCAGATGATTGGGTTTGGACAACAAACAAGCTAACAGAACTCAAAGGCTCTAAACCAATTGTGCAAGAAGAGCTATCATTGGAAGCATCAATGAAGGAGTTTAATCAAATGGTAAGCCAGAATCAGCAGCATCAAGATATCGAAGAAGTGATTGTTGTCGACACCCCAAAATGGGCAAAGATTGTTGAACCAATCGTAGCGATTGCCATTCTTTGGGTATTAATTGCAGCCGTAATGCGTGTGTTTGGATAAAATAGCCAGCAGTAAAAAACCAGCGATTCGCTGGTTTTTTATGTGCCAAAATTTACAAAATCAGCTTATAAACTCTTTTAGAGCCAGCCTTACAGAGATCCTAATACGTCAAACAAATTAACAGGAGTCCTCTGTCTCAGAAGAATCTGATCAACTTTGAGGTATAGATATGTTAAATATCTTATCTAAAAACCCGCACATAAAAAAATCCCCCTCTGCCTTGGCGGAGGGGGATTTCGAATAATGAGCTGGCGATGACTTACTCTCACATGGGTAACCCCACACTACCATCAGCGCTAAGAGGTTTCACTTCTGAGTTCGGGAAGGGA
>NZ_JAMXXN010000010.1 GCF_024129435.1 Acinetobacter lwoffii
GTACGAGGCATAGCGAATAGTAAAATTGGGTTTGGCGATTTGATTTTACTACTTCGCTATTTTTTTAAGCTAAAAGTGTCAACACACCCTATTTAATTGCATTAAAATTCACCTAAAAACATTTTCAAAGTGATTGCAGGCCAAACAAGCCAATTTGGTGAGAGCAAAGTACTTCTTTACCAGCTTTTAATAATCTTTTTCTTGTTTTTGAATAGAGCAACGTTCGCAACCCAGAAGAATTGTTATGAGTTTGCAACAATCTTTTTTATCTCCATAGTTTGTCCTTATATTAAATACTACTCAAATTCCATCACCTGTATCGAGACCCTGATTCCATGTCCAAGATTCTTGCCAATGCTGTCCTTCCTTTCGCATTATTTAGCTCTGGAATTTTACTGATGGGCTGTGAACAGGCTGTCGAAGCACCGGCTGAACAGGCAGATACCACGACCTCAGATCTGGAACCAGCCTCTCAGCAACAGAGTTCAGCAGCACAAACCGAACTTAAATCGGGCAATATGTTTTATATGGTTCGTGATGTCGCCGACTTGCAGCTCAAGGCCGGCAGTTATGTAGAACAGTTAAAACAGACCCAGACCGAACTGCAAATGGCGGTCGAAGCTAAAGATACCCAGCAACTGCAGTCCACTGCGACCCAGCTACAACAGCAACTCAGCAGTTTTAATCAGGTGTTAGGCAACCTGAACTTGAAAAGTCAGGAAATTGACCAGATTCGTGACAACATTATGACCGCCAATCAGCAAGTTCTGGCTTCTCCTCTTTTAAATGGTCAGGTGGATTTCAGCCAAGTGAACTTGAAAAAGATTGAATCCCAGATGGTTAATGTGCAATCCGAAATGGTCAAACTGGCCGGCTTGCTGATCCAGAATCCAGATCAGGAATCAGAGAGCAATACTGATCAGGATAATACTTAAAATACCTAAAAATCTCATTTTGAGGCGATTGATCGAAACATGTCTTCCTCAATCGCCTTGCAGGCTATACACTGTTATGGATTATAAAAATTACATTTAGATCAACAATTTTCATCTAATCAGATAATCAGGAGTTCAATCATGTCGAATTCAGTGCTGTATTCTGTGGTTCCAGTCACATCCCGGCTTGATCTGAAAGATCCTTTTATTTTTACAGTTCATCATCAAGATCATTATCCGCAAGGCAATTCTAAATTAGGCCCAGTTTCCCCGCCACAGCAGCATGAATATGACATGTATTATGGCGAGAGTATTCCCGGCTTTCCGGAGCATCCGCATACAGGTTTTGAAACCATTACCATTGTCGAGCGCGGTTATGTCGATCATTTTGACTCGCTAGGAAACTCAGGACGTTATGGCGCGGGTGATGTGCAATGGCTGACTACCGGCAATGGGGTGCAGCATTGCGAGATGTTTCCCTTAGTCCATCAGGATCAGGACAATCCTCTGGAGCTGTTTCAAATCTGGCTGAATTCCTCACCGGAACAGAAAAAGCAGCCGGCCGATTATAAAATGTTGTGGCGTGAACAGATTCCACATGTATTTTCAGCCGATGCGGCCGGACGTAAAGCGGAGATCCGGGTCATTTCAGGGCAGTTTAAAACAACTGAAGTACTGGACCGTCCAGCACATTCCTGGGCAGCACCCGTTGAAAACAGGGTTAATATTTATATGATCACGCTTGCGCCTGAGGCAGAGCTGATTATTCCGGCAAGCACTGCGAGTGCAACGCGGTTTTGTTATTTCTATCAAGGCAAAAGTCTGGAGCTGGAAGGACAAAAAATACAGGTCAAGCATCTGGTAGAACTGAAACCAGATCAGGATATCCACCTCAAAGGCGGCCTACTAGAATCGCATATTTTATGGCTGGAGGGTGAACCGATCGGTGCACCGGTGGCTATGCATGGGCCTTTTGTGCTGAATAGTGCTCAAGAGCTGGAGACTGCTTTTCGTCGTTATCGTGAAACCCAGTTTGGTGGCTGGCCTTGGCCAAGTGCTGAACCGTCATTTCCACCAGAACACCCACGTTTTGCCAGTTATGAAGGTGGCAAACGTGAAGAATATCCAGACAAATAAGCCACTGAATAGTGGCTTATTTGATATCGGATCAGCTCATATTATTTTTTCGGGCTTTTGACGACGACCAGTTTCTTCTGCACAAACTCTCTAAAACCATCAATCGACAGTTCATGCCCATAACCGGAATTTTTGATTCCACCAAATGGCAATTCGGGCGTGGTGTCAGTAAACCAGTTGATCCAGATCATGCCAGTTTCTACCCGTGACGCCAGTTTTTTAGCGCGCTCGATATCCTGTGAATGAATCACGCCACCTAAGCCATAATTAGAATCATTGGCAATTTCGACAATTTCATCATCATCCTTCGCCACATAGATTTGTGCCACCGGGCCAAAGAATTCTTCATACCAGGCTTCATTTTCACGCGTGATATTTTCCAGAATAGTTGGCGCATAGAAATTGCCTTGATGTTCTACAGCCTTACCGCCAGTAACTACGGTCGCACCTTGCGCTACGGCCTTTTCGACCTGCTTGGTGAGTTTTTCCAGTGCGTCTTTTGAAGACAGTGGTCCTAAAGTGGTTTCAGGATCAAGCGGATCACCCAGTTTTAACTGCTCAAAAGCTTTCAGCATGCCGGCTTTGAATTGTTCGGCAATTTTTTCATGCAGAATAAATCGCTTCGCCGCCGTACACACCTGCCCGGCATTATTGACCCGCGCCTGACAGCCTAACTTGATCGCGCGTTCCAGATCTGCATCATCCAGTACGATGAACACATCATTACCGCCCAATTCCAGTGTGGATTTTTTAAGATGTTTGCCCGCCTGTTCAGCGACTGCACTGCCCGCACCTTCTGAACCTGTGAGTGCTACACCACGCACACGCTTGTCTGCAATTACTTCAGCGACCTGATCACTGCTGATAAACAGATTGGTCCAGACACCTTTGGGTGCGCCTGCATCCAAGACCAATTGCTCAAAGGCTTCTGCACATTGCGGTACAATTCTGGCATGTTTTGCCAAAACTGGATTACCAATCTCACAGTTTGGTGCAAAAACCCGCATCAGTTGATAAAACGGGAAATTCCACGGTTCAACTGCCATAATAATACCCAGTGGATGATGCTCGACCCAAGCTTCTCCTAGTTCCGTTTCATAGGACACTGGCGCTAAAAACTCTTTGGCATGATCAGCATAATATTCTGCAATTTTGGCGCAGGTTTCGATTTCACCTTCACTTTGCTTAATCAGTTTCCCCATATCCTGGGTCATAAGCTTGGCCAGTTCAGCTTTTTGCGCTCGCATGTTGGTAGCCAATTTACGCAGTACTGCAATACGGATATCGACCTGCTGTGACCATTCTGACTTTAGAATTTTTTCTGCAGTATCGAGTGCATGTTGAATATCTTGATCGCTATGCGATGGGTAGTCTTTCAATTTTCGATTGGTAAATGGATTAATAGATTGATAAGCCATGATTTTCCCTTTTTCAATTATAAGTTTTGCCTGTTCAAAACCCAATTGCATCAAGTTATAACAAGCGTGTATCTATTCGAATTATTTAACTTATCACTGATTTTTTTATCGCGTGTGTCTGCTTACAGATTGGTTCAAAACATTACTGAGAGCAGGTAAAAGTTATATCGAGTGGTACAAAATGAAATTTGAGCAACTTATAAAAAGTTAAGAGCTATCAAGTTTGGATAAAAATTTTGATGACATATTTAAGGTAAAGATTGTAGAGAATAGAAAATTTTTAATTAAATCTAGAATATGACTATTTTTTTAATATAATAAAATTATAATAAAAACAATTACTTTACAAGAATATATTAATGGGCATCAGATTTTATAGAAGCACACCTAATGAGAAGTTTATCCCTCATAGAGATGACGAGACTGAGCAACAGACTAATGACTTAAATGATCTCAAAATCAAGCTTAAAACAGCACTTCAAATGCCCAATATTATGGTACTAGCTGGTAGTGGAACTTCGCTCGGTAAAGTAAAAGGCCCAAGTATGCCTGACTTATGGACATTTTGTATTGAAGATCCATCTAGGAAGACTGACGCAGACAAAATCATTGCGCAAATTGACTATGATCTTACTAGTCCTACTAAGAAGAATATTGAAGAATTTCTCTCATACTGTGAAGCATATCAACAGATTAAAGAATGTCCTGAATTAGAGGCTTTCTTAATAAAATCAAAAGAAATTATCTTAGATAAATGTAAATTTGATAAACCTCTATCTGATTTATTTGCACATATGGAGTTTATAAAAAAACTTGCTAGACGAAAAAGTAAAGATAATAGGATTAAACTTTTTACCACAAATTATGATACTTGCTTTGAAGAAGCTGCAGGAAAACTTGGAATTACAATAATTGATGGATTCACTTTCTCTACGCCTAGAATTTATAGTCCTCAATTTTTTGATTATGACATTATTAAAAGAGATTCTATTAATACGTCAACCACACCAAAATATTTGGATGGTGTATTTCATATGTATAAATTACACGGCTCTGTTAATTGGTTTAAAAGAACGGAAACTGATGGTAGTTTTGTTATTGAGCAAAAAGAATCTAATGATGCTAAAAATGTATGCATGATTTTTCCTGCAAAAGGCAAATATCAACAGTCATACATTCAACCTCACCTAGAGCTGATAGCTAAATTCCTTCAAGGTATACGTGAACCAAACACTTGTTTAATAACAACAGGTTTTGGTTTTAATGACGATCACTTATCTGAACCGATATATGCTGCATTACAATCTAATCCACACTTAAAATTAATCATCGTAGATCGCTCTGTAGAACGAAAGTTTAAAAATCCAGATGATTTTTCACCATACTGGAAAAAATTTAAAGCACTTGCTGATAAAGGCTTAGATATTTTATTTATTGAAGCTGATTTCGAAAATTTTGCAATTAACATTCCAGACCTCAAAGCTCTGAGCCCTGCAGAAAGTCTTTATCAAGTTATTCATGGGGGTAGCTAATGGGTGAATTAGAAAATACAGGAATTGTACGTTCTGAACTTCTGTTCGGTAAAGTTAATGCAATTTCAGCAAACTCATTACAATTCGAATTCATTAACCTACAGCATGAACCTGCTTATTTTGAAGGTCGTAGGTATGGTAAAGGTGAAGTTGGTGAATTCGTCATTATTGAAAGTCAGATTAATTTAATTCTTGGCCGCATTGTCGAAATAAAGAAAGCCGATTTAGAACTTTCAAATTTAGATATTGTTGGAAGAATTCAACTTCTTGGTTCTATCCAAATGGATAATCTGAAAGTTACAGCAGGTATTGATTACTACCCAAGCATCAATGACTTAATCTATTCAGCACCACATGACTTCATAGCAGAAATTCCTCGCAGGATGAACCATATAACCCCAGAAATTGAACTAGAAATTGGATCCATAGACCTAGATAGAGACTGTAAAATTACAGTTACACCTGAAAAGTTATTTGGTCGTCATCTTGGTATATTAGGATCTACAGGTGGAGGGAAAAGCTATACAACTGCTAAAATTTTAGAAGAATGCCTTAGATATCATCCAAGAATAATTCTTTTGGATGCAACTGGTGAATATAAAGATTTTGATCAAGAAGGCGTATTTCACTTACATCTCGGAAACTCTATCAACCCTGCCAGTAAAACTACAGAATGCTATCTACCTCCTGAATGCTTCTTAGAAACTGACTTTCTTGCACTATTTGAACCTTCAGGAAAAGTTCAAGGACCTAAATTTCGAGAAGCGCTAAAAAGTTTAAAGTTAGCAAGAATAAGAAATGATTTATATGCATCTGAATATATTTTAAAGACTGATCAACCTAAAGGTGATTTTAATAGTTTATATAAAAGCTATAATCTTGATGATCCAACTTTAAGTTTCAATTTAAGCCACCTATCTTTTCAAATTGAACAAGAATGTATTTTTCCAGATGCAACCAATTGGATCGAAAAAAAACCAATCAAAGATATTACAAGATGGGGGAATCATGATGGACAATCTTTTGCTAATTGCCTTTCTTTAATAAGCAGAATTACAACAATTATTAATTCACCGCCATTTAATACACTTTTCCATCCAACTCCTAAAAATATTTCTTTAATAGAAAAAATCAAAGGATTCTCATCATCTACAGATCCAAGTCACAAACTCTTACGTATCGATCTAAGCGGGATTCCTTTTGAATATAAAGCACGTGAAATCATTGCAAATTGTATTGGACGTGCCTTACTAAATGAGTCTCGCCAAAGAGTTTTTCAAAAAAAACCAGTTGTTATTTTTCTTGATGAAGCACATAACTTCATTGGTAAAACAATTGGTAATGAAGATACTTTAGCCAAACTCGATGCTTTTGAGCTTATTGCTAAAGAAGGTCGTAAGTTTGGGTTAAATATCTGTCTTGCTACTCAAAGACCAAGAGATATTACTGAAGGTGTTTTAAGTCAGCTTGGTACATTGATCGTTCATCGCCTTACAAACGATAGAGATCGTGAAATTGTAGAAAGAGCCTGTGGTGAAATTGATAAAGCTGCTTCTGACTTCCTACCAAGCCTACAACCAGGTGAGGCTGTGATTATTGGGAATGACTTTCCTATCCCATTGACCATAAATATTAAAAAGCCAACAATAAAACCAAATTCGGAAGGTGCAAATTTCCAAGAAAATTGGGCATAAAAAAACCACCCTTTCGGGTGGTTTTTTCAATCTCAAACCGTCTCTTATTGAGCGCGGTTTTTGATTTTGCGGATCGTTTCCAACTGTGCAGCAGTTTCTGCAAGAGCAGCCAAAGCAGCAGCAGAGTCCAAATCGCTCTTTTGATTCGCAAGCAATGCTTCAGCGTGTTTACGCGCTTCAACAATAGCTGCTTCATCTAAGTTTTCTGCACGGACTGCAGTATCTGCAAGAACCGTAACAACATGCGGTTGAACTTCTAGAACACCACCAGATACATAGATCAACTCTTCTGTACCGTTTTCCAAAATAACGCGGATCGCGCCAGGTTGGAGCAAAGTTACCAACGGAGCATGGCCAGGCATAATACCCAACTCACCGCCAGCACCTTTTGCAATTAGCATAGTTATAGTGCCTGAGTACAAAGACTCCTGAACACTTACAACATCACATTGCATAGTCGCCATGAGAATCTCCTAAATTAGAGTAGCTAATTAAAGTTTCTCGGCTTTAGCAATAACTTCGTCAATACCACCAACCATGTAGAACGCTTGTTCTGGGATGTGATCGTATTCACCAGCTAGAAGACCTTTAAAGCCACGAATCGTTTCTTTAAGAGATACTAATTTACCAGGAGCACCAGTAAATACTTCAGCTACGTGGAACGGTTGAGAGAAGAAACGCTGGATTTTACGCGCACGGTAAACAACCAGTTTATCTTCTTCAGCAAGCTCGTCCATACCAAGAATCGCGATGATGTCTTTAAGCTCTTTATAACGTTGCAATACGTTCTGTACAGAACGTGCAATTTCATAATGCTCTTGACCAACAACTAACGGATCTAACTGGCGTGAAGTTGAGTCTAGTGGATCGATCGCTGGGTAAATACCAGAAGATGCGATGTCACGGCTCAATACAACAGTTGCGTCCAAGTGAGCAAACGTTGTAGCAGGCGATGGATCTGTTAAGTCATCGGCAGGTACGTATACCGCTTGGATTGACGTAATAGAACCAGACTTAGTCGATGTAATACGTTCTTGAAGAACACCCATCTCTTCTGCAAGTGTAGGCTGGTAACCTACTGCAGATGGCATACGACCTAGAAGTGCTGATACTTCAGTACCCGCTAGTGTATAACGATAGATGTTATCTACGAACAATAGTACGTCACGGCCTTTACCGTTTTCGTCTTTCTCGTCACGGAAATATTCAGCCATAGTAAGACCAGTCAACGCTACGCGTAAACGGTTACCCGGTGGCTCGTTCATCTGACCGTAGACCATTGCTACTTTGTCTAGAACGTTAGAATCTTTCATTTCGTGATAGAAGTCGTTACCTTCACGAGTACGCTCACCAACACCAGCAAACACAGATAAACCTGAGTGAGCTTTCGCGATGTTGTTGATCAACTCCATCATGTTTACAGTTTTACCAACACCGGCACCACCGAACAGACCAACTTTACCACCTTTCGCGAACGGGCAAAGTAAGTCGATGACTTTAATACCAGTTTCTAAAAGGTCAGTAGAAGCCGCTTGTTCTGCATAAGAAGGCGCTTGACGGTGAATTGGTAAACGCGCTTCAGTCGCAACAGGACCAGCTTCGTCGATCGGGCGACCAAGAACGTCCATGATACGGCCTAGAGTCGCTGTACCTACTGGTACAGAAATCGGCGCGTTAGTGTTGGTTACGTTCAAACCACGCTTAAGGCCTTCAGTAGAACCCATTGCAATAGTACGAACTACGCCATCACCAAGCTGTTGCTGAACTTCTAAAGTAGTTTCAGTACCATCTACTTGGAGAGCGTCATAGATCTTAGGAACGCTGTTGCGTTCAAACTCGACGTCGATAACCGCGCCGATGATCTGAATGATACGACCGCTATTCATTGCTGTCTCCTCAATTCAAAATAATGTTAAACGGCAGCGGCACCACCAACGATCTCAGAAATTTCCTGAGTAATCGCGGCTTGACGCAGCTTGTTATAAATAAGTTGCAGGCTCTTAATGATCTCGCCTGCGTTGTCTGTCGCTGCTTTCATAGCGACCATACGTGCAGACTGCTCACATGCGATGTTTTCAATCACACCTTGATACACCACAGACTCGATATAGCGAACCAACAAGCCATTTAAAAGCTCTTCAGCTTCAGGCTCGTAGATGTAATCCCAACCGTATTGACGGTTCAGATTCTTGTCTTCTTCAGCAGCAGCCAAAGGAACAAGTTGTTCGATTTTTTGATTTTGAGTCATGGCATTGACAAAGCCGTTTGACACTAGATAAATACGATCTAACTCGCCTTTATCATAAGCGTCCAACATCACCTGTACAGAACCAGATAACTGCTCAAGACTTGGGGCATCGCCGACTTGCGTCGTCGCACCAAGCACTTTACCGCCGTAGTTTTTAAAAAACGAAACCGCTTTTTGACCAATTAAAGCAAATTGAACTTCAATTGACTGCTCTTGTTGCTGTTGAACGTGTTTAACCACTTTCTTGAACAGGTTAATGTTCAAACCACCAGCAAGGCCACGATCTGAAGACACAATGATATAGCCAACGCGCTTAACCGGGCGTTCAACCATATAACGGTGTTTGTATTCAGGATTCGCTTGGACCAAATGAGCAATTACACGGTGCATATTTTCGGCATACGGACGGCCTTGAGCCATGCGCTCTTGCGCACGACGCATCTTAGAAGCTGCTACCATTTGCATCGCTCGAGTAATCTTCTGCGTGCTCTTGATACTAGCTACTTTGGCGCGAATTTCTTTTAAATTTGCCATACGCTTAACCTAGTATTCGAAAGCCCTTGCGAGCTTCCGAAGGTTGATTCCGTGAACCAAACCGACACTAAATTCAACAGAGGTTGAAATTAGTAAGTTTGAGTCGCTTTAAAGCTTTCAATACCTGCTTTGATTGCAGCTTCGATGTCTTTGTTGTAATCACCAGAGGCATCGATTTGTTGCATTAACGCAGCATGTTCTGAACGGAAGTAAGAAATCAACGCAGCATCAAAGTCTACGATTTTCTTAACGTCTACGTCAGCCATGTAGCCTTCGTTAGATGCATAAATTGAAACAGCTTGGTCAGCAATTGAGTAAGGAGCATATTGTTTTTGCTTCATTAACTCAGTTACACGTTGACCATGTTCAAGTTGCTTACGAGTTGCTTCGTCAAGATCAGAAGCGAACTGAGCAAATGCTGCCAATTCACGGTATTGCGCCAAAGCAGTACGGATACCACCAGACAATTTCTTGATGATCTTAGTTTGCGCTGAACCACCAACACGAGATACAGAGATACCCGCGTTCACAGCAGGACGAATACCTGCGTTGAATAATGATGTTTCAAGGAAGATCTGACCATCAGTAATCGAAATTACGTTGGTTGGTACGAATGCAGATACGTCACCCGCTTGAGTTTCAATAATCGGCAATGCAGTTAATGAACCAGTTTGGCCTTTCACTTCACCGTTAGTGAATTTCTCAACGTAGTCAGCAGATACACGAGAAGCACGTTCAAGTAGACGCGAGTGTAGATAGAACACGTCACCTGGATACGCTTCACGACCTGGTGGACGGCGTAAAAGCAATGAAATTTGACGGTAAGCAACAGCTTGCTTAGACAAGTCATCATAAATGATTAACGCATCTTCACCGCGGTCACGGAAGTATTCGCCCATTGTACAGCCAGAGTACGGAGCTAGATAAAGCATTGCTGCTGGATCAGCTGCAGCTGCTGCTACAACAGTTGTATACGCCATAGCGCCAGTTTCTTCTAGCTTGCGCACAACGTTAGCGATAGTCGATTGTTTTTGACCGATTGCTACGTATACACATTTAATGCCAGAGTTTTTCTGAGCGATGATTGCGTCGATCGCCATTGCTGTTTTACCAGTTTGACGGTCACCAATGATCAACTCACGTTGACCACGGCCTACAGGGATCATTGTATCTACTGATTTATAACCAGTTTGTACAGGTTGATCCACTGATTGACGCCAAATTACGCCTGGTGCTACTTTTTCAACAGCATCAGTTAATTTTGCATCAATAGGGCCTTTACCATCAATCGGGTTACCCAAAGCATCTACTACACGGCCTAAAAGTTCTGGACCAACCGGAACTTCTAATACACGACCTGTGCAACGCGCTTTTTGACCTTCTTGAAGGCTTAAGTAGTTACCTAAAACAACGACGCCCACTGAATCCTGTTCTAGGTTCAGTGCCATACCGTAAAGGCCGCCGTCGAATTCGATCATTTCACCGTACATAGCGTCAGCTAAGCCGTGAATACGCACAATACCGTCGGAAACCATAACAATGGTTCCTTCGTTCTTAGCGGTTGCGCTGGTGTCCAGATCGCCGATACGCTGTTTAATGAGCGCACTGATCTCGGATGGATTCAGTTGTTGCATTGCGCTATACCTCAATCTTTTTAAAGTTCAGTCTTCTAAATGCAATTAAGCAAGAAGACGAGTACGCATTTTTTCAAGCCTGTTAAGCGCAGAATCATCTATCACTTGGTCGCCTGCACGAATAACTACACCAGCAATCAGCGCTGGGTTAACTTCTACAGAAACATTTACCGCCGCTTCGAATTTTTTCTCTAATGCGTGAGTAAGAAGTTGTTCCTGTACAGAAGTTAATGGGAATGCAGATTCAATCACTACATCCACAGTATTGTTATTCTGTGATTTAAGCTGCTCATATTCTGCTGCAATCTCAGGAAGAAGAACCAAACGGTTATTCTCTGCAAGCAATGTCAGGAAGTTAGACACTGCTGCAGTTTGGTCTTCACCTAAAACTTTCGCAAAAAGAGCCACCTGCTCAGCAGGTGTAAGCTCAGGGCGATTTAGATAAGCTGAAAATGCTTCGTCTTGCACCGCAGCACTGAGCAATTCAAGTGCTGTTGACCAAGAGTCAGTTGCACTTTGCTCAGAAGCGTAAGCAAATGCTGCTTTAGCGTATGGGCGTGCCAACGTCAAGAGTTCAGCCATAATCCGCCTCTCTTAAAGTTTAGCAGCCAGCTGAGTCAGCATGGCATTGTGAGCTTCTGCATCAACTTGCTGGCTAAGAATTTTCTCAGCACCAGTTACTGCAAGAGCAGCCACTTGTTGACGCAATTCTTCGCGAGCAGCATTGATTTCAGTATCAACAGCTTCTTTAGCCTGTTGACGAATACGCTCACCTTCAGCCGCAGCTTGGGTACGCGCTTCTTCGATCAATTGTGCACCACGACGGTTCGCTTGTTCGATCAATTGAGCCGCTTGTGCTTTTGCCGCGTCTAACTCAGCTTTCACTTGTGCTTGCGCATCTGCAAGGTCAGCCTTCGCTTTTTCAGCAGCATTTAAGCCATCAGCGATTTTACGCTGACGTTCACTAATCGCATTGATTAGTGGTGGCCATACAAACTTCATGCAGAATGCGACAAAAATCGCAAACGCAATCGCTTGGCCAAACAATGTGAGGTTGATATTCATTGCAAATTCCTCAAATAGTGAATTTCGGAATTAAGCTGATTAACCTACAAATGGATTAGCGAAGATGAAGAACAAGCCAATACCAACACCGATCATAGGCACAGCATCAAGAAGACCCGCGATTAAGAACATACGAGTTTGAAGTTGTGGAGCCAATTCTGGTTGACGAGCTACAGCTTCAAGGAAACGGCCGCCTAGAAGACCAAAACCAATCGCAGTACCTAAAGCACCGAAAGCGATCAAGATAGCAGATGCAATTGCAACTAGACCTAAAGTGAGTTCCATGATAATTCCTCAGAGGTTAGGTTTTATACCAAATTAAGTTAAAAAATTGTGTGCCCAACCATCCGTTGACAGTTAGGCAATACCATTAATGCTTTTCGCTTGCCATACTCATGTACACGATAGTCAACATCATGAAAATGAATGCTTGTAGCGTAATAATCAAAATGTGGAAAATCGCCCAAGGCACAGACAACGCCCACTGGATCCAGAACGGTAATAACGCGATAAGAATGAAGATTAACTCACCCGCATACATGTTACCGAACAGTCGTAGAGCCAATGAAACTGGTCGCGCCAAGAAAGTAGTCAATTCCAACAATAAGTTGAATGGAATTAAAAGCACTTTAGCAACTGGATTACTTGGGTTAAATGGGTTCAGTGCTAACTCACCAACGAAGCCGCCAACACCTTTCTCACGAATACTATAGAAAATAATTAAGAAGAATACAGAAATAGACATACCGAGGGTAATGTTTGGATCTGTAGTCGGAACAATTTTAAAGTAAACCTGATGAGGGTCTACACCCAGCATAGAAGCAATCGCGTGTTGAGCTACATAAGGAATAAAGTCAACAGGGATCAAATCCATCAAGTTCATGAGGAAAATCCACACGAAAATGGTTAATGCTAAGGGTGCAATTAATCGAGACTTCCCGTGGAAGGTATCACGTACACTTGAATCTACAAACTCGATAATCATTTCAATTGCAGACTGGAACCTGGTAGGAACACCAGCATTAGCCGCTTTCGCAACCAACCAGAACAACAAACAGAAAATCAGACCCAGTCCGATAGACCAACCCATTGAATCCAAGTGAATAGCAGTGAACCCCATCTGTTGAGCTTCAGCACCGCTCTCGGCCAATTTCCACGTACCGTCCGGCATTTTGCCATAGGTCATGTTGGTCAAGTGATGCTTGATATACTCGGTCGAAGTAAGGGCATGTTCTTCAGCAGCCATAAATCACACCTGGTCAATGTCAAAAAACTAATAGAACAAACGAATATCGCGTGCTGCTTGATATCTCGCCTGCTCCTGAAAAACTTTTCAATTTCTTGTTGTGCTTATACTCATTTTTGTAGACGTGACGCCCAAAACGGAGCGACCCACGACATGGCTTGAACAAGTATAAAACCACAAAACAACGCCACCGCTGACAACGGTTTAACATTGCTTAAAATTAAAATGAAACCAACAATCACAATGGCAAACTTTCCCATCAAGCCTTTATACATGTTCGAAAGAACTTGTTTAGACGCGCGGGCTCCTGCTGCTCGAAACGATTGCCACGAAAAATAACAAGTCGCGAGCCAACATACCAGTGCACCTAATGCTGCACTCAAGGCTGCGGTTGAGTCTTTCACGACCCAGCCGATCAAGGCTGAAACAGGGATCATACAGGCTTGCAGGAGGACCAAAGCTTTCGCTAATCGTCGGTCAATCAAGCGACTAGTTCGGCTCATTATTTATTCACTCACAGCAATCATGCTTGACAAGTTTAACAGGTGATTATTTTTAATCGCAGGCATTATAGAGTTACACCCCTGAACATGCAATCTTTTCCCGACCTTAGTCGTGTTTTTTTAAATCGGGTCACTGCTGTTAAACTAATCAAAATCTGTCTATTTTTTAAATCATTAGCGTGCATTTAGTACACATTTCTGGGTTTCTGTGGCCAATTGCTGCCAAGCCTGCACAAAGTCCCCTGCCCCGCTCATGCTTTCATCGACATGCTGGAACAGTACCGGATTGAGTTTGCGGTACTGGTTTTCACTGGCATGACCTTCGGCCAGCAGGCACATTTTGCGCTGTGGACGATGATCCTGTAAAAACTTGATTTGCGCCACGGTTGGCGAAACATGCGGCTCATCGGTCAATGCCCCCATGAATTTTAAATTTAACGGGCGTTCCAGATACTGGTAGGCATCGTGATAAGACCAATAGGGTTTGGCTTTGTTGCTTGAACTATAACGCTGGGCCGTAGCAAACATATTTTGTGCAAAGTCACGGGCATTTTTCCAGTAGCGTTCACGATGCTCCGGCAGTTGCTGCGAACGTAGCGCCGCAATAAAGAAACCTATCCGTACCGCATTATTCGGATCGAGCCAGACATGCGTGTCTACCGTATTTTTTAAGGCCTCGCCACGCGGATTACGCATCGGCAAGGTAGTCAAAATTCCGGAGTCTAAAAGTGCGATACCTTTATTACTTTCATTCAGCACTTTCGCCAAGGGTGCTTCATGCGCCTGCCCCAACCAGATCACCAGTCCTGCATCCTGAATAGTTTTTCGATGCGCCGGAGTCAGACTCACATCATGTCCACTTTGGTTAGCCAGTAATAAAGTCGGCTGTTCCACACCCTGGGTAATTTTCTTGGCAATCAGATAGATCGGCTGCGTAGACACCACCAGACTTTGTGACCAACTGAGTGTGCTGAACAGCGCCAGCAGACTGATTGCAAGGAGACGGAACATGAGTAGAAATCACTTAAAAACGATAAAATCAGGAAGTGTTATAATATAACAAAAATACAAAAATACCTATGCCCAATCGAAACTCAGAACGCTTCATGTTAAGATTTGAAATCTATTAATTTTCAGTTTCGCACTTGAGGTGAACTATGGGTTCCTGTTCGCACGAACACCACAACGCATTGCACGGCGTGCACGACCATCCCAATGTCGCACAACGTCTTGCTGAAGCGGAAAGTCTTTGTGCAGCAAGCGGCGCACGCCTTACACCTTTACGTAAAGAAGTGCTGGAACTCATTCTGAATGCGCATGGCCCGATGGGCGCCTATGATCTGCTGGCACAAATGAAAAATGCCAGTGATCGTCCTGCAGCCCCACCAACGGTGTATCGCACTCTGGATTTTTTATTAAGCAAAGGGCTGATTCATCGCCTGACCTCGATCAATGCCTATATTCCCTGTTGCCATCCGCGTGAAGGTCATCAGGCTGCTTTTTTAATCTGCACCGAATGTAAAGCCGTGAAAGAAGCGTCGGCTCAGGGCCTGCTCGATCAACTCGATGCACTGGCCAGCTCGGACGACTTCGCGGCACATCACAGCATTATCGAAATTTCAGGAATTTGTCAGCAGTGCCGCAACAAAGCTTAAGTGCCTCTCCCCTGATTCAGCTCTCCAAGATCTGGGTCAAAATCGATGAGCGCGATATCTTAAAAGCCATTGATTTCTCGTTACAAGAGAAAGAAATTGTCACATTGATTGGGCCCAATGGTGCTGGTAAATCGACCTTAATTAAAGTCATACTGGGCATTTTGAAACCGCGATCAGGTGAAATCAAAACTGCGCGCAAGCTCAAATTTTCTTATGTGCCACAGAAATTTAATCCCTCACATAGCTTGCCGCTACGGGTAAAAGATTTATTAGCACTAGAAAAATGCCCGTCCCAGATTAAAACCGAAATTATTCGCGATACCGGCATTAGTAAACTGCAAGATTCTAAAGTTCAGCAGTTGTCTGGCGGTGAGCGTCAGCGGGTGCTATTGGCTCGCGCCTTATTACGCCAACCGGACATTTTAGTTCTCGATGAACCGATGCAGGGTCTAGACATCCAGTCCGAAGCTGAACTGTATGAATATGTGCGTAACTTGCCGGAAAAATATGGCTGTGCCGTACTGATGGTTTCACATGACCTGCAATGGGTGATGCAAGGTACGACTCGTGTGGTCTGCTTAAACAAACATATTTGTTGTAGCGGCCTGCCAGAAAGCGTGCAGCAACATCCGGAATACCAGGCAATTTTTGGCACTAACCGGGTGTTCTATCAGCATCATCATGATCATTGCGCACATGGTGATTCTGCCACCCCCTGTCAGCATGACTCACGTCCTCATATTCACCCCGAGCCGGAAGCTTAAACCATGATGGATTGGTTACAACTCCTTTTACCTGCATGGATCATGGGTACGCTATTGGTATTTCTGACTGCCCCATTGGGCTGTCTCATGCTCTGGCGACGTATGTCATTTTTTGCTGACACTATGGCACACGGTACTTTACTCGGTGTTGCCATTGCTGGGGCTTTAAGTTTACCGCTGTGGATGGGAGTCACTTTTATTGCCTTATTATTGGTAGGGATTTTGTGGGTACTGCATGATCCGCGCCTGCCGAATGATGCCTTGCTGGCGCTGTGTTCAGCAACACTGCTTTGCTCAGGTCTATTGTTCATTCAGCATTTACCGAGTTTAAGACCGGAACTTCTCAGCTATCTATTTGGTGATCTACTGACGATTTCCTGGGCGGACTTACCCACCTTTGCTATCGTGATTATTCTGGCCTTAGCCGTTCTCTATAAAAGCTGGCAAGCGCAGATTCAAATCGCAATTGATCCGGACATGGCGGTCAGTGAAGGTGTAAATGCCAAATGGCAACGCCTGATCTTTATGTTGTTATTGGCATTGTTTACCGTGCTTGCGCTGAAAGCAGTCGGTTCACTCTTGATGGGGGCATTACTGGTGATCCCTGCCCTGACCGCACGACTCCTTGCACACTCACCCAAACAAATGGTGATCTGGGCATTCGTGATTGCGCAAATTGGGGTGACCGTGGGCCTATGGTCGAGTGCCGGTCTCAATACTTCGACTGGTTTAACCATTGTACTGACCATGGCGGTGCTATTTGCACTGATCTTCTGTGTGCAGAAGTTTAAAAAGCTGAATTAATCTTTCTGTTAAATCATTATGATTTTCTAATGATCTATTCCGCCTCTCTCCTTTAAGGAGAGAGCAAAGACTCTTTATTGATGCACCAAACTCAATAAAAATGCAGCGCCGGCAAATAACCCGGCAAAAGTCCGGTTCATGACTTTTTGTTGTTTCGGCGATCTAAGCAGCCTTAAAACTTTAGCAGCCAATCCGGTATAACCCGCCATCACAATCAGATCAATCGTCACCATTGTCGCAGCCATAATCAAATACTGAATCCATTGTGGCTTAGACAAATCCAGAAATTGCGGCAAGACGGCCAGTAAAAATACGATGGCTTTAGGATTAGTGATATTAACCAAGAAACCATGCAGTACCAATTTCCCTCTCGATTTTCGCGCCAATTCATGTTTAATTTCGATAGATTGTACAGGTGCTTTCCATTGCAAAATAGCCAAATACAATAAATAGCCGACACCAAACCATTTCACCACTAAAAATGCCCATGGGGTTGTCGCAAACAAAACTCCCACGCCTGCTGCAACCACTGCAATCTGTACCAGTAAAGCCAGTTGCAGACCCAGCGCATTCCAGTAACCATGCCGAAAACCATAATTCAATCCGCTCGACATCGATGCAATTGCACCAGCACCCGGAGAGACACTAATCACCCAGCAGGCCAACATATAGGCAAACCACATTTGATAGGACATGAATATTTAACTCAGCAAAACTTGCCCAATATTATATGAATTTTCCAATAAAATCAGGCTAAAAACCTGCTTAAATATAAGGCATTGCACTATTCACTCTGTCTAGCTTCAGGCACAATATGTACATTAAAAACAGGATCTATCCTTACAGGAGCCATGAATGACAGCCCAATCGGTAATCTTGCCACTTCCTTCAGATCATGCCCGTTTTATTGTTTTACGTCTTAAAGATTTGAGTATTGAACAATTAAAAGAACAACTCGAACATCTTTTTACTTCGCGTGATCGTCTTATTACGCAACATCCTCAAGCACAAATTAAAACGGCAGTGGCTTTTGGTCCTGAACTGTGGGCAAAACTTTATGATCAAGCTCCTGCAGGCTTTAAACAGCTTGAGCCCATTCATGGTTCATTTGAAATGCCAGTGGTTCCGGCAGATATGATCATTCATATTGCCAGTGCCCGTGCTGATATCTGTTTTGCGCTCAGTCAGGCTTTTTTTGAAGGCATTCAGGTTCAGGTTCAGGTGCTGGATGAGCGGGTTTGCTTCCGCTATTTTGATGGTCGTGACATAACTGGCTTTATTGATGGAACTGAAAATCCGCAATTC
The DNA here is from genome assembly GCF_024129435.1 of Acinetobacter lwoffii. Taxonomy (GTDB): domain Bacteria; phylum Pseudomonadota; class Gammaproteobacteria; order Pseudomonadales; family Moraxellaceae; genus Acinetobacter; species Acinetobacter lwoffii_F. The sequence goes on from NZ_JAMXXN010000010.1 coordinate 18,475, forward strand.
CCGGATGATCGTGCTGAAGTCGCATTATTAGGTGAAGATTCAGGTATTTTCCAAGATGGTTCATTTATTTTTGCCCAACGTTACGCGCATAACCTGGAAAAATGGAAAAAGCTAAAAGTTGATACTCAGGAACAGGTTATGGGTCGTACCAAGCTTGAATCGATTGAGCTGGATGATGAAGTCAAACCTGAAAATGCGCACGTGTCACGTACTGTAGTGGAAGATGAAGAAGGCGAAGAAATGGAAATCCTACGTCATTCTCTGCCTTATGGTGATGGACGTGGTGACCAGGGTCTATTCTTTATTGCCTACACCAAAGACCTTACGATTATCGATGCTATGTTAGAACGTATGTTTGGTACCTCTGGCGATGGAATTCATGATCGTCTGCTTCATTTCGTAACACCTCTAGATGGTGCCTATTACTTTGCACCGAGTGAGGAGTTGCTGGAAGAGGTTTTGGAAGGGTGAGTTAAGGGAGTATAACTCCCTTTCTTATATAAATTAAATTTGGCTTAAATTACTATTAAGTCCTTCATATATTATTTAATACCTCTCTAAATATATAATTCTTTTTTGCGTCATCTCAATTTGGCAGATCATTGCATCAAAATGGCTTTCTCTACCATAGTTCTCTTCATCTGCAATACATATTTCTTCTTTTAATTGAATCCACTTTTTTTGAGAACTTTGTAACTTAATTTTTTCAACCTTTGATAAACCTAATATTTTTTTCTGATATAAATTATTTAATTTTCGATCATATTTTTTATAATCTTCCACATAGCAATTCATAATATCGTTAAAAACAACACTGTGAGGAATACATTGGGCTTCGTTAGCATTGGTGCATGCTGTTGTAATCATTAATATTAAAAAAACAATTAATTTATTATTTATAACAATCACATTTTAATCCTCTTTCAAATATCTCTGCTTCTTCTCGTCGACGCTTTCCTACTCCACTATTTCCTTTAGGACCAGTTTTATTCCATAGCTTCGACATATCTCTAAAAATATCTGGTATTTTTTCTATTTCGTTACTTTCAAAAGCCTCCTTAATTTGACGCATATGCTTTCGAGTAACATTTCCCTTTCTATCACTTAAACTCGGTCCACGATTAAAGACTAATGATAGTAAGACCCCTTGACAATGAGGATGAAGTTCAAGTGTTTTTGGATAAATAGAAAGAACTTGTTTTGCGTATCTAGTTTTTAAGGCTGTAGCTAAATATAATGCCTTTTCTTTCGAAATTCTTATATCCGCTAATTTAGGAATCAATGCTGCAGCGGAATATCCACTCTTGCCCTGTGCCTCTAATAACCTTGCAATTTGCCCAGAAGTATAAAATGGAGATAGATCTTCCTTAATTTGAGATTTTGATTGTTGTCCCAAGTCATACCCTATTCCTAATGTAACACCACTTGAGCTATCTCCTGGATGATATGGTTTCGACTCATATCTTTCAAACTCTAAAATCTTTTTCCAAGTCTCCATTGATATAACATATGGGCCTGGTGTAGTCATAAAAGAGAGCGTCTCTACAGTACATTTGTCAGAACACTTAGTATTTTCAATCATTTTATCAATACTATGTTTACCCTCTACAGTACTCCCTTTAATTAGATCTACATCTAATTTCATTTTTATGGCATCTTCTTTAATCCTTTTTACCACATGAGTTTTCGGTTCCAAGGGATTACCATCAGGTTTAAATACCGTGATCTGGATTTTTTCTCCAATCATGCTTGGAAATGAAAATTTACCATCAGAGGTATTTGAAATTTTTGTTATCTTATTTCCTAGATAAAGTATCTCGATCTTTGTATTTTCAACGATATAATTATTTCCTTCTCTATCTAGAAGTTGGATATTTGATTCACTTTTAAAGTTTTCGCAGGGTTCGTCTAGTTTAATTATTTGTGGTATTTGAGAGCCATGCTCAGAGTTAACAGCACCTTTTAGAGCAAACTCATCATTTGAAGTCAAAACTAGAATTTCAATATCTCGATTAGGTGAAGATACCACCTCTACAATGCCCTGCTCATTGGTATGACGTTCAAATGAACTTTGTTTTCCTTTAGGGCGAGATTTTACCGGGAAACTCGTTAATATTTTCTCATTGCAGTCTATTATTTTAAATAAAGTCGTAACTATACCTTTTGTAGTAGGCATCACTTTTTCTTTATGATACTCCTCTATACTTTTAGGCAAGGATACTTTTACAGGATTCTTTCTAGAAGAAATGATTGAAGAATCAATCGTTTTAATAACGATATAATCTTCCACATTAGGTGGCTTAGCTAAAATTTCCACAGTTCGATTTGGTGAACCCTGAAATATAAATAAACCATCTTTATCTGTTTTATTTGTATTTTCTCTCGATGAACCTTTATAGCGTGATTTAACTTTTAAATTAATGACATATTTTCCTGAAGCATCATAAATTTTTGATGTTATGGTAACTAAATTGCTCATCATTCGACATCCTCTTCAGTATATACATCATCCTCTAAATCCCTTTCTTCTATCTCATTCAATAGTTCATCAATACTTTCATTATCTAAGTCTTGAATGAGATGAGTTTGTAAAGAATTAAATCCTAAAGCCACGAAATCTGTGGGTTGAGAGGTATAGAATCTTAAAGTACTTAATTGATTATTTTCATTTAATACAGACTTCTTAGTTTTAATTAAGTTCCCATCCAACCTATTTAGAATAAAAATTTCTTTTTCTCCTGCAGACTGGTTAGTCCACTGATAGTTAATTTTATTACTGAATAATGTTTTCATTTTTGGAAGATTTATTTTTTGTTCAATAATATTTTGACCTTTCGTAAACAGATGCTGCCCGGCCTTACACTCAAATTTCCCACCAGTTGTGACCACCACTCCACCACCATTGATCTTAATTTGAGACCCTCCAGCGGTCAGTACAATCTCTTTCAGACTGGTGATTTCGATCTTGTCTTCAGTCGAAATAAGCTTGATTACCTTGCGGGCAATCGCTTCAATCGCATCATCTTGGGCTTGTATTTCAATTTTGCCTTTAGCAGCATAGAGACTTGCACCCTCTTGAGCAGCAAATAAACTGATCTTGTCCTGTGCATGAGCAACTAAAGATTTCTGTGTGGATAAATGAATATTATTCCCGGCACTCTGATTGATTTGCTGATCAGCGGATAAATGAATATTTTCATTTGTGCTCAGTGCAATCGTTTGGGGTGCAGTTAATAACATCACGGCCTGTTTAAATGCGGCAGCCTTGGCTTGATCTTCAGCTTCAATCTGACTCAGAAACTGTTTTAAACTATCAAAAAATTCCAATGGATCAGCCTGCTGTTTTTCTGCAATATCACTCAAGGCTTTACTATGATTGAGATTCGATTCAAGCTGTTCTTTGACTGAGTCAGCCTCCAAGTGATTGCCTGCGGCTGAATCTTGCCGATAAGTGGAAATTAATAAGCCTTTTCCTGCACGTATGGCACCCCACTGGTCCGTCCTTAGTTCAAACCCTTCTCCTCGACCTTCGCTGCTTTCACTTTCTTTTGGGTGACTTAGATTTCCCAGATTGAGCTGGCTGGCTGCATGACTACTTTGCAGCTGCACACTAATCTGTTCAGAGGTATCATCAAAACGCAACTGGTTAAAGCCATTACCATCGACCTCCTGAGAACGGATGCCACTGAGTTTTTTGGTCGCAGGAAGTTCTCCCTTCGCATCAAACATGGTCGGATGCCGTTCTGCTTCATGAATCCGCCCCACCACAAAGGGCCGGTCGATATCACCTTCAAAGAAATCAATCACCACAATTTCTCCAATTCGTGGATGCAACCTGATGCCATAACCTTCACCCGCCCAAGGGGTCAAAACATCCACCCAGGCAGAATCGCTATCATTGTCATTGCTGCCTGCACCGCCATCATGCTGATGATCCTCGCTCCGGGTAAATAGAAAGCGAACTTTTACCCTTCCCCATGCATCGACATGAATCGTTTCACCCTCAGGTCCGACCACTCGAGCCCGTTGCGGATATGCAACAGGCCGATGAATAAAAGGCTGATACTCAGGTACGACCGGGATTTCACGGCGCACGATATGTAGTTCATTGGCTTGTCGTTCCTCCTGTGCCATCTGCCAACCGCTCTTCTCAAGCAAACTGTCCAGCTGCGATAAAATATCTTTGGGTAAATTGTTCTGGTTATAAAACCGCTTAGCTAAAATCAGAAATTCACGTTGATGGGCAGGATGCTGATCAATTTCAGGATGCTGTTGCAGTTCAAACCAGTATCCGACCTGAGCATCTCGTACGCTGCTACTGGCTTTAAAATATTTGGACTGCAAAGCATGATAGTCACTGAGCTGCTGATTGAGTCGATCCAATTGCGCTATACCAGATGCTGTTACCTGATCCTCATGATTTAAGTCGCCGGTCCAGGCCGGACTGATGTTCCACGTATCTTCAAGTTGAAGAGTGGCATTTGCATGAATATCACTTTGCTGATGATTACTGAATAAAGGCTGGCTTTGATCCTGGGCAAGTTGCTGGGCATGCCAGCGCTGGGTCTGGGTACTATTCGGATTGAGCTGACGTACCGCAATCAGACTGTTCAGCGTGTCCAGCTGTTCGGTGGCATGACTGCGATGAAACCGGATGGAACGGCGTTTTAAAGCTGAAAAATATTGGGAATGATCTACCAATTTTAAAAGCTGAGCTTGAATCTCACTGGCTGATACAGGCACAGTTAATTGCTTTTCATCGATCAGCCAGTTAATTCCTTCGCTACGCCATAAACGGGTCAGAAAATCATAATCCGATTCATTCGACTGCATCACAAAAGGCCGGACATCATAGTCCCGGCTGAGTCCTGTCAAATTCAGGCTGAGGCTGGCCGCGAATAACGCACTTCTGTTTTGCCATTCACTGAACAGGATTTCACTGATCTCGCGCACCGTCTTGTTCATAAAAACCCGACTATTACGGCGCTTTTGCCAGAGTGCAGTCGCGTCATTCAGCATCAGTTTATACAAGGTTAAAGCCCCGTCACTTTGTCCTTGACTGGCTGCAGTAATAATGCCCGTAGTCCGGAAAAGTTCACCCCGGTCTGTGACCTGATCAATGGCCACCCGACAGCCGATAAATTGTTTCAAGGCAATATGAGCATGAGTGGAAAGACAGATCAGTTCAGCCTGCAGGCCTTGATTGATCTGATGCTGACCCTCAATACGCTGAATCAAAACCTGATGATTTAAAGGAGGATGTGAAAACTGTAAATGTAGCGCACGATGCTGTCGCTTAGGCCCGAGCTGCTCCACCAGCATATGGATAGGTTTTGGCATTTTATAGTTATAATTTTAAGCTTTATTATTGTGCGGCAGATTTTAGGAAAAGTTATCCATTTCGTCCAGTTCACGATGCATTTCACATAATTAGGCCTTTAATTTATGGCCCTTCAATTAAAAATCTTAAATTGCATGTGGTACATCTTAATTAAAAATATTGCTCAATATTCCCTATTTTTCCGATTATCCTATACGGAACTTGCTGCTACACTCATTCAGATCTCATTCTTCAAGGCCAAGGACATGCTGGAACTCCCTTCTAAATTACCCGATTTGGGCGTGACCATTTTTAGTACCATGTCGGCCTTGGCACAAAAACTCGGAGCCTTGAATCTTTCTCAAGGATTTCCAGACTTTGCAGCGCCTCCTGCCTTGATTGAAGCTTTAAACCGGGCTAGCCAGAATGGATTTAACCAGTACGCTCCGGGAGATGGTCTGCCAGTCTTGCGAAGTCTGGTGGCAGATCTCTATCAGCAGCGTGATCAACTGATGATTGATCCTTTCGAGGAAATCACGATTACGCCTGGGGCCACGATTGCGATTTTTTGTGCCATTCAGGCCACAGTGCGCGCCGGTGAAGAAGTAATTATTTTCGACCCGAGCTATGACAGTTATGGCCCTGCGGTACAACTGGTCGGGGCAAAGCCAGTGCATATTGCTTTGCAGCATCCTGATTTTTCTGTGGACTGGAATCAGGTCAAAGATACCATTAATGACCGTACCCGCATGATTGTGGTAAATACTCCACATAATCCGAGTGGTAGTGTCTGGTCCAAGGCAGACTGGCAGCAACTGATCGAGCTGATTCGCGAGCGCAATATTGTGGTGCTGTCCGATGAAGTCTACGAACATCTGGTTTTTGACGGCGTTCAGCACTATTCGGCCTGGTCATTTCCAGAACTTCGTGAGCGGAGTTTTGTGATTGGTTCTTTTGGTAAAACCTTCCATGTCACTGGCTGGAAAACCGGATTTTGTATTGCTGCACCCGCACTGATGAAAATGTTCAGACAGATTTATCAGTTTGCCAGTTTCTGTGGTGTGACGCCCGTTCAGGTTGCCTTGGCGGAATATATGCAACTGCATCCTGAGCATATACCTGAACTGTCCTCTTTCTATCAAAACAAACGGGATTTATTTAACTCATCCATTGAAACGTCACGCTTTAAATGGACACCTTCTCAAGGGACTTATTTCCAGAACTTAGATTATTCAGAGATTCGGCCTGAGCTCGATGATTTATCCATGTGCCATTTTCTGGCAGAACAACATGGGATTGTCGCGATTCCAGTCTCTGCGTTCTACCAGCATCCTCCTACAGATTTACGCTTGCTCAGGTTTTGCTTTGCAAAAAAAGAACAAACCTTGATCCAGGCAGGTCAAATTCTTTCAAAGGTTTAACTCATTTTTTAACTAAAAATCTCATAAAATAAATGCCTTAGTTACTTAAAAGCTAAGGCTTTTTCTTATATTCTGCCGAATAATAGCTGCATCAACAAATAGATGATAATTCAATCACAGGATGTCGCATGGCACAGCACTCACTGATTCATCAACAGAATTTATGGAAAGCCTTTCTGGTATTTCTGTTGCCATTAATTGCGACCAATATCCTGCAAAGTCTCTCCGGCACGATCAATACGGTTTTTGTGGGACAAATGCTCGGAGTGAATGCGATTGCTGCTGTTGCCGTTTTTTTCCCGATCCTGTTTTGTCTGATGGCCTTTGTGATTGGTTTATCGGCCGGCTCTACCGTATTGATTGGCCAGGCTTGGGGCGGGAAAAATATAGAAAAAGTGCGCTGTGTGGTCGGTTCAACTTTATTTATGACCTTGATTGGCGGCAGCTTGATTGCACTTTTTGGGGTAATTTTTGCTGAGAATATTCTCTTGGCGCTTGGCACAGATCCGGATGTGATGCATTTATCCTTGCCCTATGTGCAATGGATGCTGGCGGGTAGCCCCTTAATCTTTATCTATATTATTTATACTTCCATCTTGCGCGGTGTTGGGGATAGTACCACCCCCCTGTTTGCTTCCGCACTTACCATTGGGGTCGGGTTGGTGGTGACACCGGTACTGATTGCAGGTTATTTTGGCTTTCCTAAAATGGGCATTATCTCACCGGCGATTGCCACCATTCTGGGAAATCTGGCGGTCCTGTTGTTTCTAATCCTATATTTGAACTATAGGCAACATCCGCTCAAGCTGGACTGGGCCTTATTAAAAAATATTCGTCATCAACCACAGTTGAGCAGAATGATCTTGAAACTGGGGGTTCCTACGGGTGTGCAAATGGTCACGACTTCAGTTGCCGGACTGGTGATTGTCGGACTGGTCAACCGCTATGGTGCAGAAGCAACAGCGGCCTATGGCGCGGTCAATCAGGTCTTAAATTATATTCAATTTCCTGCTTTGTCGATTGCGATTGCCGCGTCTGTATTTGGTGCTCAAGCGATTGGCGCAGGTAAATCAGATCTGCTCAATAAAGTCACCCGGACTGCGCTGAGTATGAATATCCTGTTTACCGGCGGTCTGGTGATTCTGGCCTACCTGTTCTCCAAATATCTGATGGCGCTGTTTATTACCGATCCTAAGGTTGTAGTACTGGGACAACAACTGCTGTTTATTGTGCTGTGGTCAATTCTGTTTTTTGGCGCCAGTGCCATTTTTGCTTCAATCATGCGCTCAAGCGGTACAGTGACTGTGCCGATGCTGATCAATATTTTTGCCATTCTCTGTATTGAAGTTCCTGCCGCTTATCTGTTTAGCCGGTGGTGGGGCCTGGAAGGCATCTGGTATGCGTACGCGTTGGCCTTTGTCAGCCTGTGTATTTTGCAGGGACTGTATTATCAGTTTGTCTGGAAGAAAAAGACCATTGAGACCTTGATATAGATAAAAATTTTATAACTCAAAAGCCTTACAATACCTCAGATACTGACCTGCCACAGAGTCAGACTATAATTATCGTCATAAAAGAAAACCCGCTTTCGCGGGTCTGTTTTACAATTTCTTAAGCAGACTTTTTCTTCTTTTTGCCAAACTGGGTCGCCAGTGCAGTGACATGCTGATAACCAGTCGGCAAGATTCGCTGAATCAGGTCAATTGCTTTGGCATCGTTGCCGATGAGCAGACGGCGTTTGTCTTTTTGTACCGCCTCCAGAATTTGACGAGCGGCTTCTGCAGGTGGACAACGCAATAATTTATTAAAATTACGGGCTGATTTTTCCGGATTCATACCTAAAGTCAGCAGGCTGTTATTCATTTTTGCCGCATTGGCAATATTGGTACGGATGCCGCCCGGATGTACACACAGTGCACTCACTCCACAATTTTCTAGATCCAGTTCCTGACGCAAGGATTCAGTAAAACCACGTACCGCAAACTTGGTCGCATTATAAGCAGACTGGGTCGGTTGAGCAGTCAGACCAAACAGGCTGGAAATATTGATGATATGGCCATCGCCAGTTTTCTTGATCAGTGGCAGAAATTCTTTGGTGCCATACACCACGCCCCAGAAATTGATTCCGACGATCCATTCTAGTTCTTCATAAGATGCCCCTTCAACGGTTGAACCCAGCGCAACGCCAGCGTTGTTAAAGATCATATTGACACTGCCATGATCCTGTTCAACCTGTGCCGCCCAGTTACGCACTTGTTCCAGTTCAGCCACGTTCACTTTTTGAATGGTGACACGAACATCAGTCCCTTGGAGTAATTCCACGGTTTGCGCCAGACCCTGTTCATTGATATCACTCAGCGCCAAATGACAACCCTGCTTAGCCAATAATACCGCCAGTTGCTGGCCAATACCTGAACCGGCCCCGGTAATTGCGGCAACTTTATTGTTAAAATTTTTCATTCAATTTCCTTATGTAAAGAACTGCCATTCCATGACAGCAGGATCTTGTTCTGTTGTTTCAGGAGCTAGCACAGATCCTCAATATAGTTTTGACAATATATATTGTCAATAATTATCCCATATCCTTAGAGGCCAAATTTCAGGGCAGCATTTCCATATAGGTCTAAGCGTGATTTATTGTTAAGATATTCAAAATCTTCATGCAGATGAGCACACAGGCCTTATGACCGATTCAATCGACTCAGCAGCAAAATCACGACCCTCCAAAACTAAGGAACGTCAGTTTAAAGGCCTGTCGATGGCTGAACGGCAGCAGGCACGTCGTGAAAAGCTCATCGAAGCCGGGATTGAAGCCTATGGTAGTTATGGTTTTTTTTCAGTTACCGTCAAAGATATCTGCAATGAAGCCAAACTGACTGAACGTTATTTTTATGAATCTTTCAAGAAAAGCGAACATCTGTTTCAGACCATTTTCCTAAAACTGATTGATGAACTGCAACAGAATGTGATGCAGGCCATGATGCAGGCATCGACCGATCCGAAAAAAATGATCGAAGCCGGTCTGACTGCTCTACTCACTACCCTGCGTGACAATCCGCGCATGGCACGGATCATTTATATCGATGCCATGCTGGTACAGGAGCTGCATAATCAGGCCACTATTCATGAAACCATGTCACGTTTCGACCGCATGATTCATGCCTTTGTCATGTTGATGATGCCGCAATTAAATCGCAGCGAGCAGGAAATTTCCCTGGTTTCGACTGGTTTAAATGGCTATGTCACCCAAATTGCTATTCGTTGGGTGATGAGCGGTTTTAAGCATTCGCTTGAGGAAGTTTTATCGTCTTGTAGTGTGGTTTTTTTGGCGCTGCTCGAGTCATTTTCCGAGAAAAAATAGCTGTTAAATCCTGTGCTTAATCGGCTTTCCTGCATTTACCAGTGAGTTGAAGATTTATGCTGTACTACGAAAATGAGTAAAATTAATTTATGATTTTTTAACAAGTTTCTGCGCTATATTTGTCACAAATCTTTTCGAATTTCAGCAGTTTTTCCCTTTCTGCAATGATACTGTCATAATTAGTCTTTGTAATAAGCCTGTCATAAATATAAAACGGTTCACCGTTTACATGAAATAGGGTATTGCGTTGTGAAAGATGACTACATATTAATCGTCGATGACGAGCTCCCGATTCGGGAAATGATCCATACCTCTCTGGATATGGCCGGTTTTCAGTGCTTACAGGCAGAAGATGCCAAGCAGGCGCATCAGATGATTGTGGATCAGCGTCCGGCATTAATTTTGCTGGACTGGATGATGCCGGGTGGTGTCAGCGGTGTGGACTTATGTCGTCGTCTGAAACGTGATGAAAGCCTGTCAGAAATTCCGGTGATCATGCTCACAGCGCGTGGTGAAGAAGACCATAAGGTACAAGGTCTGGATGCTGGTGCCGATGACTACATGACCAAGCCGTTCTCGACCCGGGAATTGGTTTCCCGGATTAAAGCAGTACTGCGCCGTGCCAATGCCTTGAGCGGTGAAAAAACTATTGATGCCAACGGCTTGATTCTGGATCCGGTCAGCCAGCGGGTGAATTTTGGTAACAACATTCTGGAAATGGGTCCGACTGAATACCGTTTACTGGCATTCTTCATGACCCATCCGGAACGTGCCTATACCCGTGCGCAATTGCTGGATCAGGTTTGGGGCGGTAACGTCTATATTGAAGACCGGACTATCGATGTGCATATCCGCCGTTTGCGTAAAGTGCTGGAACCTTATGGTGTAGACCGTTTTGTACAGACTGTTCGCGGAACAGGGTATCGTTTCTCGACCCGTTCAGATGTCGCTTTAGGTTAATATCTTTTAAGGTAAATCTTGTTTTATGTATGAACCCTACCCTGTCCCCGAACTGGCACGCGAACACAAAAGAATCCGTTACAGCAGTTTATGGGATTTTGCGAAGCAAGATTTACGCCTACTGGCTTTTTTCCTGATTATCGCCAGCTTTATCGGTTTTGGGATTGGGTATTTCTGGATTTGTATCGTAATTGCCTTCGTGGCGTTCTTTGCGACCCAAATGCGTTCCTTATATCTGGTCAATGAATGGATTTCCAATCGTCCTTATGATGTTCCGCCGAATATTGGCGGGATTTGGGGTGCGCTACTTTTCAATGTTTATCGCGCCCAACGTCAGGAACGGATTGTTCAGGCGGAAATGGTCGAACTGATCGACCGTGCCCAGTCTTCACTGGTGGCCTTGCAAGAAGCTGTGGTGCTGCTTGATGAAAGCCAGCAGATTGAATGGTGGAATCCGGCAGCCGAACGTCTGCTCGGAATCTCCAGTGATGACCGTCGCCGTAATATCCTGACCTTGTTACGCCAACCAAGCTTTATCGAATACTATCACCATATTGATGAATCCCCGGACGGCCTGAAAATGCGTTCTTCGCTGTTTGAAGACCATTATGTGCAGGTCAAAATGACCCGTTTTGGCGGAGAAAGTCGGGTACTGGTCGCTTATGATGTGACCCGGATGCACAATCTCGAACAGATGCGAAAGGATTTTGTCGACAATATTTCACATGAACTGCGCACTCCTTTGACCGTGCTCAGTGGCTATATTGAAACCTTTACCGATCAGGAAGATATCAATCCACGCTGGAAACGCGCTTTTGATCAGATGCAGTCGCAAACCCGACGCATGAATGCACTGGTCAACGACCTGCTGCTGCTGTCACGTCTGGAAAATGACAAGAATATTGCCAAAAACCAGATCATTGAAATGCCGAGTCTGATGAACCAGCTATTCGATGATGCCCAAGCCTACAATATTGATTATGGTCATACCCTGAATCTGGACATTGACAGTCATTGCGATCTGATCGGTTCAGATATGGAACTGGCCAGCGCTTTTAGCAACCTGATCACCAATGCCATCAAGTACACGCCTAAAGGCGGCACCATCACCATCGGCTGGCATGATGATGGTGAATCCGCCTATTTTGTGGTGCAAGATAACGGCATCGGTATTGATCCCAAACATCTGCCACGACTGACCGAGCGTTTTTACCGCATCGATTCAGACCGCAGCCGCCGTACTGGCGGTACCGGTTTGGGACTCGCGATTGTCAAACATGTGCTGATGCAGCATCAGGCACATCTGGAAATTGAGTCCAAGGAAAATCAAGGTTCTACCTTTAAGGTGATTTTCCCCAAAGAGCGTCTCAGCTTTCCAGAATAAGATAACCCTCAAAAAAGGTGCCATCGGCACCTTTTCTTTTAAGCGTTTAAGAGCTGATCTGTTTTTCTTTGGACAGTGCACGCGCATAGGCAGCACGTTGCGACATCCGTTTCAGATAGGCTTGAATCGCTGGATAGCTTTGGCCTGTCCGGCTCTGCATAGCCTCCAAAGGAAAACTCATTTGAATATCTGCAAAACTGAAATGCCCGGCAAAATAATCATGCTCGCTTAAATAGCTTTCCAGAAACTGGATATGATCTTTTAAACGGCTCTGTACAAACTGTTTCTTCACTCCATCACAGATTTTCTTGGCCACAGGCCGAATCAGCAAAGGCGTATGTTTAGGCACTGTGGTCATTACCAGTTGCATTACCAGCAGTGGCATCAATGAGCCTTCTGCATAATGCATCCAGTAACGGTACTGGGCTTTGCCGGCAGGATCTTCGGGACGAAACTGCTGCTGTTCGTCATAGGTTTCCTGTAAATATTCCAGGATCGCTGCAGATTCTGCCAGTACCTGCGACTGATCGACCAGAATCGGAGCTTTGCCCAGCGGATGGATCTGTTTTAAGGCTGGTGGCGCAGAAAGGTTGGGCTGACGTTTATAGTATTTAACCTCGTAATCCAGTCCTAATTCTTCCATGGCCCACAGGATACGAAATGATCGTGATTGTTCGAGATGATGTAAAACACGCATATTAGACTCATGATTTTATTGTTCTTGCTCACTGAGCATAACAAAAAGCAGCCGAATATAGCTCAATTTTTGATGACTGTAATGATATGTATCCTATGTTGCAGATTCGCTATTTGAGTTCAATTCAGACAGCACTCCATATTCCCATCATTTTTAGCATTTATCGGGAAGCCCGCATCTGGTCTGGAAATGCAGGTGCTTCTAAACGTGGCCCATCATAGGCAGGAATGGAACCAAAACGTTCATGACCTTCAATCCATTGTTCTCGTGCAACTTTAAGTTCCTCTGCCGTGCGCCCGACCAAATTCCACCACAGTAAAATCGGGCGTTCAAATGGTTCCCCACCAATCAATAATACCCGACTCCCGGCATGAATTTCAGCATTGACCTGTTGCAACCCGGGCTCCAGGATCAGCATATTATCTTCAGTCAGTTCATGCCCATTTATACTGGCCGTCCCCTCAAGCACCATAAAGCCATATTCAAATTTCGGATTCAGAGGCAAGCGCGCACTAGTACTTTGAGCTGCATACAAGTCTACTCCGAGTAGTTCGCTATGTACTTTAACTGGTGATCTCGTTTTTAAATATTCTCCGACCAGCACGGTAAATTCAATGCCTTGCTCATTGACGACCGGCAATTCAGGATAATGTTCAAAACCCGGTGCCATATTGATCTTGTCATCCGGCAAGGCAATCCATAACTGCGCTGCATGCATATGCGTTTCGCTCTCGGGAGAGACTTCGGTATGTGAAATGCCATAACCCGAGGTCATCAGATTGACCTGCTTGGGACGAATCAATTGCTGATTTCCCAGACTGTCATTGTGCATCATGCTGCCTTCGATCATCCATGTAAAGGTCTGCAGACCAATGTGCGGATGTGGTCCGATATCCAGACCATCTCCTTGCGGGAAAATGGCCGGACCCGCATGATCCAGAAAACACCAGGCACCAATCATGCGCTTATGTCTGCTTGGCAAGGCACGTTTAATCACGGTGCCCTGTCCGATTTCCGCGCGACGTAAAGGAAACTCCTGAATAAACTGATTCACATACTTTTCACAATCATCGGAATTCGACAGTTCAATATCACTATTATTCGACATGGCTGAGCTTACCTCGGCATTTTCATTCTACTTTTGAGTGGGTGAGACATGCATTTGACCGATTCAAGATGCCTCTCTGTTCAGGACAATGTACAGGGTCTATGGGCAAAATCTATCCCTGGAAATATTTAGATACGTATAAAACTCCTCACTAGTCTCATTAATTTAAATCCTGAAAGGCAGATGGGATTTGTATCCAAAGCCCCCAAAATTAAGTTTTAGCAAGGCAATCATGATTTAGGCACATGGCGTTATGAGTTTAAATAAACTGAAGATCAGGAATGTCATTTATGTTTCACGTGAAACGAATCCATAACAACCAAATATCCCAATGAATAAGATGATTGTTCATGTATTTCAATCACTTTCAATTTTACAAAACACAAATTTTGTTACGTTTTAGCTTTAAAAACTTCCCGGATACCCAATTTTTGGGAGGTTATTTTTTACTCAACCACGGCATAATAGGCACCTATAAAAATAATACTGGACCAGGACATGTCTGCTCAGAATGAGAATATATATTCAACGGCGAATGTATCTTTTCAAAATTCGACGACCGATAAATCACTGAAATTATCTGAATGTGATCTGCAGAACCGTCAGCTGATTGAACAGGCGCTAACAGATCCTCATGCCCGTATTCCTGCCCCGTTTCAGCAGTATTTTCATGATTATGTCTATACGCATAGTCATCATAACTTGCGTCAAATTAACTATCTGGCGCAAATTGCCTTTTTACTGTATTTCTTTGCCGATATTCTGATTATTCCAGACATGTTTTTTATTTCTGGTCTGATGCGCGTCGTTCTGGTTCTGGGCGCCATGTTTTGCTGTTATTACCTGTTTAAAAAACATAAAAATATTCAGATTCTGGACAGAATCTTGCCGATAGGCACCACTGTGGCTGCAGCGGCCTGGATTGGCTTACTCGCGCTTTCAACCAGTCCCCATGTTGCCACCTATATTTACGCCTCTGCGATCTTTATTCTCATCGCCAATCTCTGTATACAGACCCAGTTTAAAGTCGCGGTCTATTGCTCCATCTTGATCGCCCTGTTTATCATGCTTGGGGTATCCCAGTTCATGAGTGCTTCTCAAGCCTTTATTTTTAGCGTGGTCTTTAGTCCACTGTGGTTTTTTAGTATTTATATTAACTGGAATAATATTCTAAATGTGCGGCGTTCTTTTTTGCGCTCCCTGCTTGATGAATGGAACTATCAAACCTTAAAGAATCTAGCCCATACCGATGATTTGACCCAGCTCTACAACCGTCGCCATTTTGTCGATATGGCTGAACGCTCTATTCATCAATGGCCTAAACATGCCAGTAGCTGCCTGTTGATGTTTGATGTGGATCATTTTAAAAATATTAATGATAGCTATGGGCATGATGTCGGTGATCGGGGGCTACAACTGATTGCTGAGGTGACCCGTAAAGAAATGCGGCATAGCGATGTACTGGCACGTTTTGGTGGGGAAGAGTTTATTGCCCTCTTGGAAGATACTCAGCTGCAAGACAGCTTGGTGATTGCAGAACGAATTCGTTGTGCAATTCAAAAGCAGTATATTTATGTCGAACCCAATCATGCCATCCGGTTCACCATTTCGATCGGTGTAGCAGAACTGGAATCCCATACCCAGACTCTGGAAGATCTGATCAAACAGGCCGATATTGCCTTGTATCAGGCCAAGAAGTCTGGCCGAAACCGGATTGAAGTCTATCATCCGGATATGCTGAATAAGCCCAAGCCTGCGACAGAAAATCCCTGGAATGTATTTAAGCCAGACACTCAACCAGCCCAGTCAACGGCGAATTAAAGCTGGATCATTAGTCTGTTCTATAAGCTAGGATCATCCTTAGAATGCACTAATCGGGGATTTCATTTTATAAAATAAATTTGATTCTTCCACTTTTAAAATATCCAACAAAAGAATAGAATATTTTTTATACAACTATATATAAATTTCATCTTATTCATTTTTATATATTTTAATTTGGGAAGGCTGCATGCCGCATGATAACGAAAAAGAATCACGTACCCTGATTCAGGAGGCTCTTCAAGATCCGCTTGTTCGTATTCCTGCGCCTCTAAAACCGGCCTACTATGCCCATCAAAAGAAGCTCACTTTAAAATACCTATTACAGGTCAATTTATTCGCACAGCTGGCATATGCCTCTTATACCCTCGCCGATATTCTGGTGCTGCATGATATTCTCAATTTGCTCATTTTGACCAAAATTAGCTATACCATTCTGATCGTACTGATCACGATCTGGATGTATCACTCTTACCGCAATTTACCTGTGTTTGATTTACTCTTACCTACCTCAATTATTGGCGCAAGTGCCATCTGGTTTTTTAATCTAAATCAGTCTGAAAGTGCTTATACCCTCATTTATCAATATGCCTCCTTGGTTTTTATTGTGTTGGCCAATTTATGTGTGCAGATCCGGTTCTGGCCGTCTTTGATTACTTCGAGTCTGATTACTTTGATGATTTACATCGGTGTATATTTCAATACTCGATCTGACCTGTACCAGATGTTTTTATTTTCCCTGATTTATCTGCCAGTATTGACCTTCAGTCTATATATTAGCTGGAGCTCGACCTTAAAATCACGCATGGTATTTTTGCAGCATACCCTGAATGAATATAATCGGCAGGCCTTTGAAAATATGGCTCATACCGACTCACTCACTGGCCTGAATAACCGTCGCTGTTTTGAATATCTCGCGCAACAACTGGTACAACAGAATTTTGATCAACCGGTGCCTATGAGTTTACTGGTCTTTGATGTCGATCATTTTAAGCAGATTAATGATCGTTATGGTCATGATATCGGAGATCAGGTCTTACAGACGATTGCTCTAAATACACACAGCGAAATGCGGCAGCATGATATTTTGGCACGCTATGGCGGTGAGGAATTTATTGCATTTTTACCTGAAACCTCTCTGGATGAAGCGCTAAAAGTTGCCGAGCGTTTAAGGCATAAAATTGAAAATATTGTGATCGATCTGGACAGCCAACATCGTTTCAGTTTTAGCATTTCGATTGGTGCTGCCATTCTGGAAAGCTGTGAAACGGATTTGATGACCCTAATTAAGCAAGCCGATATTGCCTTATATCAGGCTAAAGCCAATGGCCGGAATCGGGTTGAAGCTTATGATCCGGATCTGGAGCAAAGTTTAGCTGGAGAGATGCAAAACTGGCAGGTTAAACCGGCATAAGCATCTTTTCCGAAAAGCATAAAAAGAGCGCCGAAGCGCTCTTTTTTATTAGGTTATATCTGATAAATCAGATACTGCCGCGCGCATAGCGCTTGGCGTAATTTAGGCGGACAGCAGTGCTGTCCGAAACCCCTAAATTACTCCCATTCAATCGTTGCAGGTGGCTTAGACGATACGTCATAAGTCACACGAGAAACGTCAGCAATTTCATTCATGATACGCGTAGAGATTTTGTCTACAAGTTCATATGGAAGATGCGCGAAACGAGCTGTCATAAAGTCCACAGTTTCTACTGCGCGCAGTGCAATTACCCATGCATAACGACGGCCATCACCCACAACACCCACAGATTTTACTGGCTGGAATACTGCAAATGCTTGAGCAGTCTTGTCATACCAGCCGCTGTCACGTAGTTCCTGCATGAAGATGTCATCTGCAAGACGTAAAATGTCTGCATATTCTTTTTTCACTTCACCTAAGATACGCACACCTAGACCCGGACCTGGGAATGGATGACGATAGATCATGCTGTGCGGCAAACCTAAAGTCGTACCCAATTTACGTACTTCATCTTTAAATAAGTCACGTAATGGTTCAACCAGTTCAAACGCTAGATCTGCTGGTAAACCACCCACATTATGGTGTGATTTAATCACATGTGCCTTGCCCTGCTTGCTTGCAGCAGATTCAATTACGTCTGGATAAATCGTACCTTGTGCAAGGAATTTTACGCCATCTAATTTACGTGCTTCTTCAGCGAAGACAGCAATAAATTCACGGCCAATAATTTTACGTTTTGCTTCAGGATCAACTTCACCCGCAAGCGCAGTCAAGAAACGCTCTTCAGCAGCAGCACGAATAACACGGATACCCATGTTGTCAGCAAACATTTGCATCACTTGATCGCCTTCGTTCAAACGAAGCAAACCGTTGTCTACAAATACACAGGTCAGCTGATCACCGATCGCTTTATGCAACAGCGCTGCCACTACAGATGAATCCACACCACCAGAAAGACCCAGTAATACTTTTTCATCACCAATCTGTTTGCGAAGCTGTTCTACACGTAGATCAATAATGTGTTCTGGCGTCCACAGACCGCGACAGCCACAAATTTGATGCACGAAGTTCGACAGTAATTCTGCACCTTTAGAAGTATGTGTCACTTCAGGATGGAACTGAATACCATAGAAACGGCGAGTTTCGTCAGAAACCATCGCAATTGGACAGCTTGGCGTCTGTGCAGTGATCTGGAAGCCTTCTGGAATACGGGCAACCTTGTCACCATGACTCATCCAGACATGCAGCTGGTTTTCACGGTCCTGTAAATTACCGATCAGCTTGTCACGTACAACAATATCTACTTCTGCATAGCCAAACTCATGCACAGTACCTGGCTCAACTTTACCGCCAAGTTGTTCGCACATGGTTTGCAGGCCATAACAAATACCCAATACCGGCACACCCAGCTCGAATACCACTTGCGGCGCACGCGGGCTGCCCTCAAGGTGAACGCTCTCAGGTCCACCAGACAAGATGATACCGTTTGGATTAAATGCACGAATGTCTTCTTCAGACATATCATAGGCATACATTTCAGAATATACACCAGCTTCACGGACACGACGTGCGATGAGCTGACTATATTGAGAACCGAAATCCAGAATCAGGATACGATCTTCAGTAATTTGAGTATTGGTAGTCATGACGAACAACTATGAAAGGCAAACGAAAGATAAGCGCCGTATTCTAACATTTTTCAGCGCATTAAGCACACAATTCGCATGAGGTATGCATTTAGTTGATTGCATTATATTTCTAGCAGAATAAAGCATCCCTTTGGATGCCTTGATTGGTCTGTCATTTTTATATTTTTAAGCTCAAGATTTAATCCAATTAAGCCTGTTTTTATAAAAATCCGAAGATAATATGTAAGAGAAATTTTTGCTTAATTGAAGATGGATGAAGCCTTAATTATTTTACTTTCTGGTACTGACTTTCATGCCCCGGGCTGTTAGGATTTGACCACACTTTTGCTTGTACTGGGCTCATGGAACTGATTGATTTTATCTTGCATGTTGATGATCACTTGCTTGAATTTATCACTAATTACGGGATCTGGATTTATGCCATTCTTTTCCTGATTATCTTTGTAGAAACAGGTCTGGTGGTGATGCCGTTCCTGCCCGGCGACAGCTTGCTATTTGCAGCAGGTGCACTGGCAGCCTCTACTGGTGCAATGGATCCATGGGTGCTGATTCCACTCTTGTTTGTTGCGGCAGTTCTGGGTGACACCCTGAATTATCATATTGGTAAATATATTGGTCCTCGGGTTTTCGAGATCGAATCGCGCTTCATCAATAAAAAACACTTATTGGCGACCCAGCAATTCTTTGCCAGACATGGTGGTAAAACCATTATTTTTGCGCGTTTTGTTCCTTTTGCCCGTACTTTCGCACCCTTCGTCGCCGGTGCTGGCAGCATGAATTACAAATATTTTCTGACCTATAATGTGGTAGGTGCATTCGCCTGGATTAGCTCATTTGTCATTTTGGGCTATATGTTTGGCAATATGCCGATCGTCAAAGACAACTTCACCTATCTAATTTTTGGCATCATTATTTTAAGTGTATTGCCAGGTGTGATTGGCTTTATTCAACAAAAACTCAAAAAAAGTAAAACAGCTTAAGAACTTTTTACATTAAGATTCTTTTACAGCCTGTGCGTTTAATCCCAGAGCTTGATCAGGAGTGGGATCAGACAAAGCAGAACAAATAAAGCCGCGCCTTTATAAATGAGGCCGGCTTTTATTTTTTCAGATGGACTGGTGAGAATTGCCTGACCAAAGACCATCCAGAAAATCCCGACCGGAACGGTACTCAAGCTAAAGGCAGCAAAAACCAGAACGAAGTTGGTCGGGCTTTGCCAGGTTTCCATCGGTAAAATTCCAGAGGCCAACAATGCTGCTTTAGGATTTTTTAAGGTAGTGGTAAACATTTGCCAGGGGCGAATCTGCGGATGGGTCTTGCTGTAATGTTCTAACTGCTGAGCCTTATATAAATGCAAGGTCATCCAGCCCACACAGATGGTACTCAGTACATAGACCAAGCCTTTAAAATTTGGCCAGATCGGTGACGCCAGATGAATCAACAAGGCCCAGACATTAATGGCATAAAAATAGCCGAGTAAAATAGCAGGAAGATAGAGACTGGTTCTGGCTTGCCCCTGCTGATGAGCAGAACTGGCCACCAAGGCATTGGCGGGCCCTGGAACCATTAATACAGCAATGAGTCCTAAAACAAATAACCAATTTTCAATCATCGCAATGAACTTTTCCGGGCCAAGGTTGTAGCTTAATCAATATGGAAGTGGGATAACAAGCTTATAAATTTCAGATTTATATACAGTCTGGTCAATTTCCAGTGAGTTTTATCTTAATGTAAACCGCCCTATTCTTGGTGAAAGCAATAAAAAATGCCGACCCGAAGTCAGCATTTATCCGTTTAATGTTGAATGATTTATTTAGGCGTCGACTGCCGAACGATGATCGGACAGTTCTTATAACGCGCGGCCTGTACAATCGCTTCCTGCTCGCCTAAAAGCCGTGCCAGTTCGGTTCTTTTGGTATCGGATGACTGTCCCATATTGACTGAAACACTCGGGCCAATACCCCATCCACCGCGACTACCCCAACCACCGCCAAGACCAACGCCCACACCGATGCCAGTACGTTTCGGTGGTTCAACGCCATTGTCGATATACTGCTGAATACGATTATATTCACCCTGTAATTGCGAACAACCCAAAGTCTGATAGAGGGTGGGCGACACATAAGTCGGTTTTACCGGCGTTGCACAGGCACTCAGTAATGCCAGTGCAGCAATACTCAGGCTTACTTTCACAAGTTTCATAGCTAACTCGATCTTAATTCTGCTCTATCTCATTGAACAACGATTGATAGGCCTGAGTCAATTTATGATCAGTAGCCAAATGAATCAAAGGCTGATTTTTCTGATGAGATTCTTTCATCAAGATCGAGGGTGGCAACATACTGTCGAGGACCGGTAAGCCTTCATCTTTGAGCTGTTGTACCACTTCACGCGGTAATTTGGCCTGTGCCTGAAACTGGTTCACGACAATCCCTTCGATTTCCAGCCCTTCATTATGGTCATCCTGGGTTTCAATCACATTTTCAATCAGGGTCTGTAGGGCACGTTTAGAAAATACATCACAGTCAAATGGAATCAGCACGCGGTTCGCCGCAATGAGAGCAGAGAGGGTAAAGAAATTG
Source organism: Acinetobacter lwoffii (assembly GCF_024129435.1). Taxonomy (GTDB): domain Bacteria; phylum Pseudomonadota; class Gammaproteobacteria; order Pseudomonadales; family Moraxellaceae; genus Acinetobacter; species Acinetobacter lwoffii_F. The sequence goes on from NZ_JAMXXN010000010.1 coordinate 40,252, forward strand.
AATGCAGGCGGTGTATCAATAAATACCCGGTCATAATGCCCCGACAGTTGTTGCAAGGCATCTCGTAGCTTATAAATCTTGTGCTTGGACTCCAGTGCATGGGCCAATGCACCCAGTGTCGGGCTAGCCGGAATAACATCCAGATGTTTAAAAGAAGATTGATGCACATAGCTTTCCAGACCTTTGCTACGACTTTTTAAAATCGAGCCAATCGCATTACCAAGCAAGCCCTTGCTTTGCTGATTACCGAGTACATCTTCAAAATAGTTTTCGATATTCGGTTCGAGTGCCGGCTTGTCACTAGAATACGTCGCATCATCACCCAGCACATACTGGCTAGAGTTGGCCTGCGGATCCAGGTCAATCAATAAGGTTTTTAAACCCTGATGTGCACTGATCGCTGCCAGATTGACAGTAATACTCGACTTGCCTACCCCACCCTTTTGATTAAATACCACACGTGTACGCATGTCCCCCTCCTCACATTTTTAATTACTTTTACCACATTTGTATTTTTTAATTATTTGCATGGACTGGCTGTGCTGATCATCACAGCCAGCTTGCTTTTAGCCAAAATTCGGCTTGATCATTACCAAAGCCAGAATAGACACCAACGAAACTACAGCAATAACTAAGCCAGCCCGACGCTGCGATAGCAAGATAGAATCATCTTTTTTATAGGCTTTGCCTAACGAGGACACCAGTACCAAAAATAAAATGACTTTGGCATAAAACCAAGGCTGTACATCAAAGTCTTTGAGGACGAGCGACACAATGCCGGTCAGTGCAATCACCGTGATAGCTAAATGCTGTAAAGCGACTAGCGCTATACGTGCCACCGGATTAGGTAAATTCCCTTGTGTACCGACAAACAAGGTCAAGGCACGGGCAAGAATGGCGACAATCGCCAGTCCTGCTACCGACATATGGATAATCTTGACTAAAAGTTGGGTTTCCATCATTTCCTCTTAGTTTTTTGGTGCGTGTGCACAAGCCGGACTGGTCGTATCCTGACCTGCCCATTCTTCAGGCAAAAATGCATGAATAGCCAGCGCATGAATCTTGTCTTTCGACAGCAGATCACCCGCAGCAGCATAAACTTTCTGATGACGCTGGACGGGGCGCAAACCGGCAAATGCCTGACTCACAATCACGGTTTTAAAATGCGATTCTTTTCCCGGGAAATAACCACCATGACCCGAAGACTCATTTACCACTTCCAAATGGGTTGGGGATAATTGTGCCAAACGATCTTTCAGTTGTTGTTCTAAGCTCATGGCCTGACTCCAATCTTCAAAAATATGGTCTCAGTATACCTTGTTCTGCCGAGTATTTCGGTAATCTGTTCAGATGCAATCCGTTGATTGTGGCGAAAATTTATTGATTTTTATATGAATATTGGTTATTTATTGTCTGGTCTACAGCATTTTGCTTTTATTTTATGCAATTGATGCAAGATTTTTAACAAAGGTGTTGACCACATTTTTGCATGCTGTATTATACACGGCATGCGGGAATAGCTCAGTTGGTAGAGCATAACCTTGCCAAGGTTGGGGTCGGGAGTTCGAGTCTCCTTTCCCGCTCAAAATTTTTTCATTTAGTTTTTTCATTTAAAAAACTTTATAGACTCCGCGGGAATAGCTCAGTTGGTAGAGCATAACCTTGCCAAGGTTGGGGTCGGGAGTTCGAGTCTCCTTTCCCGCTCCAGATTCTAAAAAAGCCCTGATCGAAAGATCGGGGCTTTTTTATTGTGTTAAATCTCTTATTATCATTATTTTTTTAGTAAAGATTAAACAAAAGTACTCAAGGATCTTTCCTAGAAAAGACCCCTAAATTTTATAAATAATTACTTATATAAACCAGTAATGATCTCATCCTATCAAATGGAAACAGGATTATTGGCTTGCTGCATTTCAACGTTAACCTCGATATGTGACATATCATAATTATTCATCCAAGGTGAAGCGCCATAAAAAGCTCCATTCAGTTGGGAATAATTAATCAGTTCTTCGCGGAAGTAGTTAAAGTACACCTGATCGACTTTACCTGGATTTCTCCAGAATTTAGCCAAAGGACGTTGATTCGTCAATTTAGGCAAATTATAAAGCGCATAACCCAATACCTTGACCGGAATATGATGATATAAGGCCTGAATTCCGGTAGTACTATTTACCGCCACAAAACCCAGACTATTTTTCAATAGCGTAGGTAAATGAATATCACAAAAATAATGAATACGCCCTTCAACATCGTAGGACTTCGCCAGCTTACGAATGTAAGAGGCATAATTACGATAACCGCGATCCATCGGATGATGCTTGAGCACCAAATGGTGGTATGGATCGGCATGCTGCGCAAAATCCTGAATCACCATGTGAATGTACTTTTTCATACATTTTAAATCGGAATGGGTTCGAATTTGAAAGTCATTATGTACCTGTAAAGCAAAAACGAAATAACGCTTTTTATAAGCATTCATCAATGCATTAAAACGCGCTTCCTCCACACAAGAATTTTTGATACGCCGTAGACCCGACCAGATCCAATAATAAATTTCTGCCCAAATGCTCATCTGTCGATGATGCTTATAATGTGGATATTTCCAGGAGAAAAGCAGCATAAATAGATAATAGACCATGACACTGATCAGCATCGAGCGATAACTATTATTGACCTGAGAGACTTCTTGGGCTTGAGTGTTTTTTTGTTTTTTTGTTTTTAATTTTAAATGCGACAAAAAGTTGGAAAAGAAATTAACTCCACCTTGCTCAAAAGTAATATAGTTTGGTCGAATATAGCCTTCCTCAAAAGCAAAAAAATTAATTCGATGTTTTAATGCGACTTTTTTTGCAACTTGATGATACTTACGACAGTCTCCAAAACATACCACTGCATCAATCTCTTGAGATAAGAGCAAGTCTTCGATCCACGCTGAAAAATCGGCATAAGGACCGGTAAAATCAAAATTATGTTCAAAAGAACGTGAGAAAAACTGATCTCCACCATTCAAGTTTACTTTAAAACACTGAATATCATGATCTTTTAGCCAAGCAGAAAAACGGTTAAAAAAGCCTCCCATCGGCCCCTGTAACAACAGAACCCGTTCAGAGAGCAATAAACGATTCACATGGACTGACATAAAAAACTGGCCTATTTTTTAAACTTTTTATATAACTGTAATAATACACGCTTATACTGATGATCATGATCTAGCGGTTGATCCAATTGACTTTTAATATAAGCGATCACATCCTCGGGGCGAACCAGGGGAATACCCGACGCCTGAGTATGTGGTAAATTATATGTTGGATATTCTACAAGAGTTACATATAACAAAGTTTCCAATGTCACATTTTTATTGTTGCGTCTTTGTGATGAGTACAAGTCCTGTGTTAATCCCCAACCTGCATAAAATGGTAAACCATAACAATAAACTTTTAAGCCTCGAATCAAGGCCTCAAAGCCACTGAGTGAGGTTATGGTATGTACCTCATCACAAATTTCAAAACATTCTAAAATAGAGGTGTTTAATTCAACTCGGTTAGCATAGGTCAACATGTCTTGGTCGGAAATTTTTCCGACCCGCAGACCCGTTTGTACATCTGGATGGGGTTTATAGATAATATAACTGTCCGGATGATCTTCCCGCACCTTTTTCAGCAAATCCAGATTAGTTTTAATCCCGATTCCACCGAGCTGAATCGACATATCATCTTCAACCTGCCCCACGACCAATAAAACCCGCGAATGCTGAGGACGTTTTAATGGCCTTGACTCACCTACATTGTATTTTGAAATATTCAGATCGATCAGCTTTTGCTGTAAATCACGTGCTCTTTGAAGCTGCTGTTCGGTAAGATTAACTTGATTGAGAAGATTCTCAATTCCTGATGGTTTTGTCGCGTCATAATAGATACCGACATCATCAAAAACGAGCGAACATGGTCGAATTAAAGTGGCGCCCAATCCAACAGATCGGATAAATCCATCCTCTACAGTAATCACATTTAGATAATTCTGATCTTTCAGTCGTTGCGCTTTTTTGCCCCAAGCAAGAGTCGGCTGATTTTTTTTAGGCTTTAGATAGCGTTGAAATTTTAAACTAAGCTTTGGAAAGCTTAAAAAGTCCGCAATAAATTTCTTTTTCCAGGGACTAAAACCATACGCAATATAGGATTGACCTAGATGTTTTTGAAATTCAATATTCGGAATAATCAGATCTATAATATCTTCACATTCACAGCGCTCACGGGTAACTGGATTGACATAGCGTGCATAATGAAAATAAGCAGATGCAAATAAATGGTTGAGGGAACGTTTGACACCACGTCTTCCATTTAAGATTTCCAAAGGTGCATATTGATCATCTGTCAGTCCCCAACCTGCATACCACGGCACCCCAAAACAATGAACTGTCTTGCCACAAAGCAAGGCTTCAAAGCCAAGCTGTGAACTGACCACATAAACTTCATCGATATAGCCCAATAATTCAATCGGATTATAAGCATCCGTTAAGACCTGAATATTTGCAGATGTGAAGTCTTGTGCTTGAAAATGGGATTGTGCTTTGCCTGCCAATACATCTGGATGGGTTTTCACCCAAATGGTCGCTTGTGGATGGTCTGAACAAGCTTGTGCCAACATGGTTTTAAATGTTTCTGATGTCACACCTGCATATTTGATGGATTGATCTCCAAAGGTTTGATCAATAACTAAAATATGCTTAGTATTTTGGTTAAATTTTCCTGATTCTACACTTAGGAATTTTTGATTATATTTGGTGATTTTATGACGCAAAATGGTCTGAATAGCAGATGCGGCCCGTAAGTTTAATTCTTCATTTTCAGGCTGAAGAATCAGTTGTTCCAAGTCGGAGGATTGTAAGGCATCGAAATAAATCCCTATTTCATCTACCACTAGGGAAAGAGGGGCATAACCGTCTTTGCCGAGGCCTAAAGAACGGATAAATCCATCCTCAAGACACAGCGCCTTTAAACCCTTTTTTTCAGCAAGAGCTTGAGCTTTAAAGAAACTTTTTTTACGGCCCCAGCCAGCATGAAATTCATGATAGATATTTAAGGATTTTTTCCAATTACTTAAATTATGCTTTTCTAAATATTGATTTAGAATCATTTAATACATGCTCAATAATTGTCTTTGTAATTTAATCTTTTTTTGTGTAGCGAAATGGCACAGCCAATGTATTCGCTCCCGAAAACTTTTTTGCTCCAAATGACTTTCTTGATAATCTATTAAATAATCGAAATGATTTAATATCTCCTTCATTCGAGCTTGGAAACCAGTATCATCAATATTAAAAGCTTCTAAAGAGTTTTTAGCATTGTATAGATGAGCTATGCGTTTAGGAATAATTAAACCATCTAACTGCTTTTCTTGATATAAAACTAGGGTTGGGATGTGTTCACTAATCAATTGCATTTCCATCGCTGAAATATCAACAACAGCTCCTCTTAAAGCAATCGGTTTGAGATCATCTGATGTCTGTAACTCACAACTAAAATAATTAAATCGTTCAAAAAATCGAAAATTTGATTTGATCAAAATCACAGCAATGTCTAATTTATTTAGATCTTTAACCATCTTTTTAAGATAATCAAGGTATCTTTTATCCCTATGGCCCAAATTGGGGTGTACTTGAATATAAAGTTTCTTAATTTTGTTTATCTGAATAAGCCACGTTAATTTTTTCGTTGCATGTGTGCCTATTGAGCAATAGTTCTCACTTGGAATCCCCCCTTCCCAAGTTGGTGCATACAACATGGCATCAGAATTTACATCAGCATAATAGGAATGCTGGCCGATAAACGTATTTCCCATGGGAATAACACGTTGTTCATTTTGGATATTAAATGAGTTAAAAATACCAGCTTTCAAAAAACGATCTACACCCACTTGCCCTGAGGTTATCACAAAATCGTAAATGCGTATGATGGGCTTTATAGATGCCAATTTATGGCTTTCCCCGTGTGTCACAAAGATATGTACTAAGTCTCGATGAGCAACTACACGGCAATTAGATTGAGCATTAAAGAGATAAAAAACAACTTTATTTTTCTGAAAAGAAAAATCTGAATTTTTACGCATAAATTTATATCGAATAGAAGTACTTTTAAATCGTTTATGAATATACTTTTCAATATCTTTATAAAACTTGAAGTAAATACAAATACAATCATCAGGATGGAAAATATTAGCCTGAAAATAACCCATCAATTGATCTATAGTTCCTTCAATTTTTGAATCTATATAGATATAGTACAGATTATTTTCAGGCATATTCAAATTCTTAGCGACCGTCTTTACGAACGTCAACAATTATACCTGTATTTTTAGTTCCTAACACTTTAAGACTAGTCATTGCAACTTCCTTGGCCGAGAGCAATAATTCCGCTGGCTCTATACCAAAGTTTGCTGTACGCATTGGTGTTGCTGTACGCTCAGGATTAATACAAGTAACGCGAATTCCTTCATCACTCCATTCTTCTGCAATTGCTTGAGTAAAATTCACGATTGCCGCATTCGTTGAAGAGTAGAGCGCATAAAATGCACGACCACGTGTATATGAACTAGAGGTAAAGTTCATCAGCATACCTGAGGTCTCTAGTAAATAAGGTTTAGATGCAATTGCTACATTTACTGCACCAGTATAGTTCACCCCAATCAATGCGGTAATTTCTTCAATAGTCAAAGTATCAATTGGCTTTTTAATCAACAAACCAGCAGTATTCACAATATAATCAATATGTCCTAGCTTTATTTTCATATCTGCAAGATAGCTTTTTACACTTTGCAAATTACAAATATCTATTTGATTGTATGAGCGGCTTGCAATTTCAACATGAGCACCATGCAATACTGCAATATTTTTCATTTCCAGGCCAATACCACTGGTGCCACCAAAAATCACAATATTTTTATCTTTTAGATAATCAAAATTATCCCCTTCACGGAAAGGGATTCCATGAGCAGATTGAAGAAACTTTTCGGCAATAAACAAGTCAACAGGATGAGTAACTTTTAAATTGCGTTCACTTCCTTCTACAGTTGCTACACGAGTGCGCGGCAACATTGCCCGAATCACACCACAGTCACAGGTAAAGATTTTACGATTTTTTTCCAATGCTTTTTTATAAGCTAATTGGATTGAGCCCAGTTTGAATGCTTGTGGAGTTTGGCCTCGACGCATATGTGAGCGTTGAGGAATATTGGCAATACATCCATCATCGTAAATTTCAACCAAAGTATCCGCTGAAGGAATAACAACATCTACTGCATCAAAATCCTTTAAAGCTTCGACACAGTTACTAATAATTTCTTGATTGACTAAAGGTCGAACTGCATCATGAAAGAGCACATTACATGAGTCATCATATTCTTTTAAAGCTGTTAAAGCCGAATAGGTTGAATCAAAGCGTTCATCCCCACCTGTTACTACTTTGGAAATTTTAGACCACTTGTTTTTTTTGATCAGGTCCCATGTGCGGTTAATATGGTGGGTCTGGGAGACAATAAAAATCTCATCGATATCATCTGAGTTTTGAAAAACATCAATGGTATATTCAATAATCGCCTTACCTGCAAGCTTTGTAAACTGTTTCGGTAAAGCACCTCCAAAGCGTGAGCCTGAACCACCAGATAAAATTACTGCTATGTTTTTCATTTAAAATCTCAATTACTGAATTACTTTTTCACGACTATTGTTCAATAAAGTTGATGATTCGGAAATCTTCTTTAATTGCTTGGTAAACTCATCATTCTTGGTAGCATCTATTGTTAACAGATAGTCTAAGGCTTTATAACGTGCATCTGCTAATGGATCGTTACCTTGAACAATAACGCTCTCTAAAAGTTCTAGTAGCTCTTCAATATCAGAAAATATATAAGTGTATTCACTATACTGCATATTACTACTAGATATGACGACTTCTCTATCTTTAGGCATGAACAAGAAAATAGGTGCTAATGTAGAAATACACTCACTGACTACCGCAGAGATATCGCAAATATAGAAATCAGCATGTTTAATGATTTTTTCAACTGAAACTTCTTTTGGGAATAAAGTTACATCATCTTTATTTTGGAAAAATATTTCCTCTAGTGTCATTGGCAAATTCAATAAAGTACTATCCCTTGAGCCAAGAACAGGATGAAGCTTAATATCTATTAAATAATTAAATTTACTAAAAATCGTATTTAACATTACTGGAGCCAAATGAGCTGATGAGTAGTTATTCTCCTCATAAACTCCTTCCCATGTAGGTAAATAAACCAAACGTTTTCTTTGGTTTTTAGATGGTACGTACTGTACTGTTAATGTATTCTTTAAATTCGGACGACCGATCTTAACGAATTTGATATGATCAGTATTAAAATCAGTATTTTTAAAACGATCTATATGAGCTTGACCTGCCACCCAAATTTCATCATATACACGAAAAAATTTGTGTGCACTAGCAGCTTTTTCACTATCGCCATGACCCAAGAATACATGCTTATAACGATTATATCTTAAAGTATGTATTAGATTTCCTGTATTCGAAAAATAATAAATTACATTAATAAAAGGTAGCTTATTTAATATATTTTCTACATCACTTGGGTTTTTTGCATAGACGATATCTAAATAAGAGTATTTTTTTATAGCCCAATCAAATAAAGCCTTATTGCGTACCAATATTGCGAATTCTTCACCAGATTTAGCAAAATGCTCTACCCATAAATCTAAATGAGATGGGCCATGAGTTAAACCTTCACCAGTATGTAAAAGGTGAACTGTTTTTTTAAAAAGGCGAATATTTGATGTAATAACACTCGCAGAACCTTTATTTAAAATAGATTTTTCTTGAGTCATGAACCTTTTTTTTATTACATCTATTAACTTAATTCCGGGAGGGTATCTTTTTTCCATAAAATCATTTAAAAAAAGTTCTGGATTCTTTATAAGCTTCTTTAACTTAGACATAAATTATTTTTCCTAAAATCATTCAACATTAACTTTAAATAAATTTTCCAAATCATAACTTACAAAATACTTATATAGAACTTTAAATTCTGGGTAGATACAAGAATCATCATGTAATTCAGGATAAAAACTATACTCCCTAATAATACTTTTAATATAAGCTATTTTATTTTTCCTACTATTTTTATTACTTTTTATCCTATTTTTCACATATGACTCTAGAATAACATTCATCCAAGATGAAAAAAACTTTTTCTTTTCTTCTATATTTAAATTGGAACGGCTAATATACCTCATGGTCCTAGAAACCAATTCTAGATCCTGCTCTAAAGTTTGATGGGCAAAAGTTAATCTTTCTTGATCATGATTAACCAAATAATAATAAGGCCTATTTGCTAATATACTAATTTTTTTAGCCTTAGATAAAGCTTGTATTAAAAATACACGATCTTCACCCACCTTAATATCAATAGGGAAATAAATATTGTTTTTAATTAATAAACTTTTTCTAATTAACTTAGAAGGCATTAGAGATCTTACTAAATGATCTTTATCAATAGAAGCTTGTAATACATCGCCTTTTTTATATGGTCTAATACCAAAAGGCCGGCCCTTATCTCCGTTAATTTTAAGATATATAATATCTGAATTTTCTTTATCTACTAAATCCAACAAATCAGCAATTGTATAATCATATAAATAATCATCAGAATCTAAGAATAAGACAAATTCCCCTTTTGATGCTTTAATTCCATCATTTCTGGGTGAACTTGCAGAACCTGAATTAATAGGTCTTCTTAATATCCTATAATTGACTTTTTTACTAATTAAATTTTCTATCGTTTTTATAGAAGAGTCTGATGAGTAATCATCAACAAATACGACTTCAAAATTTTCAAATGAAGTTTTTTGGTTATTTATACTTTCAATACAGCTTTTTATTAAATTTTCTCTATTATAAACTGGTACGATTATTGAAACTATAAAAGAAAAACCTTCCCTAATTTCATTAAATGAAAATTGAATTTCATTATGAAATTTTAAAAATGCAATTTCATAGCTATTAATAGAATCACAATATATATTTTTCTTATTGTTCAAATCTCTATCGATTAAATCCACATATAATAAGTTATCTTTAAAATAAAAATCAAATGCAATTTTCTTTTCACTTAAATCACAATCTAAGACTAGAGTATTATAATTATAAATCCATGTCTTATGACTAATTTTTTTAAAAAAACTTTCCTCCCTAATGAATTCATTAAGTTTAACTTTTAAATTTTCCAATTCATTCATAAAAAATTCCGATTAATATTAATATACGATATACTTGAAATACTTTCTTCAGTATCTCACAAGTCTTAACTAATCCCCTCTACTTTAACTTCAACTATCTCCATATCACAATAATTTCAAATAAATGTATCAATAAGTATAAACCACAATAAAACTATTTATATTAGACTTCTTGTACTATTCAAAATTCAAACAGCCACAAGCTATATTTTATAAGGTTTTAGCTAATTCAAAAATTAGGTAAGAGCATATTTTAGCAAGGTCTAGTATATATTTTTTTCATATTTGACTTTTTCTGGTCTAACACACCCTTCAAAAACAGTATCAAAACTATTATTTAGGTGCCCTATATCTAATGCTCTTCTACCGGAATTATGTAATCTTGCAGCTAAAGCAGTTCCTGTTGGACCTAATGCAATTAAAAAAATATCAATATTTTTTTCTTTAAGACAATTACTATAAATCTCATCTATACATTCATAAGCATTATTATTTTTTGTATAAACATAAGAAGCATTCTTTAAATTAGAAAACAAATGATGGTTGGAATTCAAGCGTGAAGACTTCCCAGTTACAAAGCAAATATTTTTATTGTCCCATATATCAATCCACAATTTAGAGATATCATGCCCATGTAGATAGAATGCCTCAGGTCTAGTTATCATGGCATCACCTAAAACATCTTGCTTAATATAACATTTTACCCTAGCCCAATACTCCCTCCAAAAATTCAACCAAAAGTTTTCATATACTAAAAAACCTGGATAACAAACCAATAAATCTGATTTTTCTCGATTAATTTCCATTAACTCGGACATTAATTTCCAATCATGCTTTTGAAAACCACAACCATTTTTAGTAATCATGCAGCGAATTTCACCATCACCAAATCTAGCTATACTTAGTTCTTTTTCTTTAATAACCTTTAAAGTATCTAATATTGATAATTGTTTATCTCTTAAAAATAAATCCATATCTAAAAAGGTTTTATTTCTATTATCTTCGATAATTTGCTGACTTAAAATAAATACACTTTCATTTATTTTTTTTAATCTCATATTTGAATCATTTTCTATTGAAACCAAAAAATCCAAAGTTTCCTCTACAATATCAAGAATACTATTAGCCGAAACTTGAAAAACTTTATTTAAAACTTCTTCTTTTCCTAGAATATTATTTTTAACATTTAAATTACATTTAAAGTATTCAGAATAAAATTTCCTTGTTTCATCATTTCTAAAAACTATATCAATAGTAGAGTCTAAATATACATCTAAAGAAAAATGAATATTATTTATTTTAATCGTCAGATAAACTAAAGAATTTTTATAAATATTAATACTTTCTATCATTGCATTTCCAAAAAAGTGCTTTACAAGCACTTCATGAAGTATATTAATATTTTCTGGCTTAATATTAATGGTATCCAAAAAAACTTCCCTCTTTAAACAATACTATTAAATTTTTAGTTTAGTTTTATATATTTATAAATCCAAAGCTACTTTAGCTGCTACCGCAATTTGATAGAGCACTTGTGTAATACCACGTGTTAACTCAATACCTTTGGTTTGCGCTTTAGGCAAAACTAGGATTTCATCACCTTGCTGAATTTTTTCACCTTTACGTACAAGTTCAGCTTTACCATTTTGACGAATCACAATTACTTTGGACTTATTCGATTTTTGACTAAAACCTCCAACCTGCTCAATGTAATTTTTAGCACTTAAACCATTTCTGTATTCAATACCATTCGGGAAAGCAACTTCACCATGCACCATGACCACGGAGGTTTTCTCTGGAATATGTAAAATATCACCCTGTTCCAATATCACATCTTGAAAAGTATCTGGATTCAGCACCACCTGCCCTTTAGGCTCTACTTGACGCGCTTTAGCAATAAACTGCTTGACCAATTCTGCATCGCGTAAACGTAAAGCTGCTTCTTCCTGCGTGCTTGAGCGTGCATTAAATGTGGTTTCTTCCAACTTATCTAGAGCGACATTTAACATCTCTTTTTGGCGCTTGGCCACAGAAGGACGGAACAATTGCAAAGATTCCACTTCAGCCAAAGCATTAGGCTGTAATTGGGTCAACACATCACTCAATTTAGCCCCATAAGGTAAAACAATAGCATGGGCGCCATTATGAGCACCATCAACACGCACTTGAATCGTACCTGCATAACGGTCAGCCGTTACAGTGACAATATCACCATCCTCAATCATGATATTCGGTGCTTGATTCAACGAATAATATTCACTGCGGTATTCTGCGCCTTGCCGACGTTGAATACTGACATTAGTTGCTCCGGGTTTAAGTTTGGCAAATGCCAAAGCCTGTGCCAGCGTAACCGCAGGTGAGTTAAACTCAAAATCATTCTGGTTATAGACTTCACCAGAGACATTAAAGGTATGGGTACGCTGCCCGACCACAATTACATCACCGTCACGGAAGGAAAAAGGACGAATTTGACCTTGTAACAAGAAGTCATACAAATCGACCTGCTGAACTGTTTGGCCATTGCGCATGACTTTAATATCAATATAACTGCCACGTTCTGGATCTACCCCACCCGCACGATCCAGGTAAGCAATAACACTATCATTCGCCACACCACCATAATTACCGGGCTGATTCACAAAGCCAGTAACCATCACTTTTACCGGCTGAGCTTGCTCAAGGGCGGCATACACGCCGACATTAGACACATAAATACGTCGTACCTGCGCTTCAACTACCGACTGTAGACTGCCATTCCGAACACCTGCTACTTTGACCGGTCCGACATTCGGAATAAAAATATTGCCTTGTGGATCGACGCTTTGAGTGCCGTTAAACTGATAGGCACCCCAGAGGCGTAAATTAATATTATCGCCCGGATTTATTTGATAACTACTATTGAAGGTCGATCCCGCAGTTGAGGCAAAAGCCCCTTTAAAAAGCTGCGAACCAAACATCTTGTTTTGAATTGGATATTTCATTGAGCTGCTTGGAGAAAGCTCAACCACAGACTGGCTGTTTAACAGGGCAGTACTGTTAGCACTTGCTGTATCGAAATTTCCGCCACTGAAGGTCTGAGATACTTCGCTTGGCAATAAACTTGGATCAAATGCATAACCAGTCGTCGCACAGGCCAATGATAAAACTGATAATAACGCAATTTTTTTCATAATTTATTCTCTGTGCTCACGGATAATCGAATGGATCAGCAATCCAATACCAAAAATAATATTCAACAAAATAAATGAAGTTAGACTGATATAGACTTTACGCGGATATAAAGCATCCTGGGCTAAACGCGGTGTCGCAATCACCACCAATTTCTTGAGCTTACGTGAGGCTTCTAATCGAGCTTTTTCTAAAGAGACCAAAGAGATTTTATAAAGATCAGCTGCAAATTCAACCTGCGCTTTCAGGGCTTCAAAGTCCGCTACATTTTTATTCAATTTTAAATTATTTGGTGAAGTCAGTTTTGAACTTTCAGTATTAATTTGCTGTTGCAAGGCTGCGATCTGACTCCGTAACGCCACCACTTGAGGTGCTTCAGGCGTCAAATAACTAAGTAAAGTGCGCTCTTCAGTTTTCAATTGTGCCAAACTACTCTGTAAACCTGCAATCAGTGTAGCCACCGCTTTGGCTTGTAATTCAGGATCAAAAATTTCATTTTCATTTTGGTACTGGAGTACCGCCTGACGAGCCTCATCTAACTGCGCTGTTGCTTCTGTATATTGTTTCTCTGCAAATACTTGTTGCTCTTGCGCAATGGTCTGGGAAATTTCATTGATAAACTCATCACTTTGCTTTAATACTTCTTGATTGAGTTTCAGTGAGAACTCTGGCGAAAATCCCTGAGCATGCACATGTAGCATCATGGTTTGCTCATCAAGTTCGACTTTAATCATTTTATTAAAATATTCGACCAAGTCTTCGATTGAGGCATCTTGAGGTAGTGCAAAGATTGGGTCACTGACCGATGAAAATTCTTTGCGCAGATTCAGCGTTTGATCCAGCCTCTCGATCATATCGCGAGAACCAATATACTCTTTCAGAATTTGAGAGTCTTCACGACTAGTATTGGGCACGCCCAACAAAGCGCCTATTCCTGCAGTATCAGCCACTGGCGTATCTGCCACCTGCTTCACCAACAGTATCGAAGAAGACTGAAAACGGTCTTTCGCAAAGGCAAAAAGATAAAAAACAATAATCAATACCGGAATAAGAACACAGCAGGTATAGGCAATCCAAAGCCGCTTATTTATTTTAGCTTGCATACGCTTTATATACCCCTACTGCATCTTGCACATTATCAAAATATTCTGCTTTACCATCCCGCACCAAGAAAGCGACATCACAATTGCGGGTCAAGTCTTTTAAGTCATGAGAAACCATAATAATATTTGAATTTTCTTTAAGTTCGTCAAGTAAAGCCTGACTCTTTTTTCGAAAGGACGCATCCCCTACAGCACCCGCTTCATCGAGCAAATAATAATCAAAATTAAAGGCCATACTTAAACCAAAACCAATCCGGCTACGCATACCACTCGAGTAACTTTTCATCGGCATATCAAAGTATTTACCAATTTCAGCAAACTCTTCAACAAAATTTACCACATGTTCAACTTCATCATGACTATTTACATAAAGTCTGGCGACAAAGCGCACATTCTGTCGGGCCGTTAAACTTCCCTGAAATCCACCTGACAACGCGACTGGCCAGGAAATGGTTTTATTAGTAACTACCCTTCCAGAATCAGCATAGTCAATTCCTCCAATAACCCGGAGCAAGGTACTCTTGCCGGCACCATTTTTTCCTAAAAGGGCCACACTTTTGTTTTCAGGTAAAATCGCATTTAAATCTTTAAATACATAATGCCGACCTTTAGGCGTTGCGTATGATTTGGTTAAATTTTTGAGTTCGATCATTTCGATTTCACCATACGGCGTTCAAAGCGCTTATACAGAAGTAAACCTATAAATAAAGAAATAATCATCCATATCATGAAGTAACTTAGACTAATTCCCGGCACCAAACTATAAGTAGGCGCAACCGCATGGCGCATTAACTCAAAGATATGAATCAGGGGGTTATAAAGTAAATATTCGCGATATTCCACTGGAATAATATGAATGGAATATAAAATACCCGATAAAAAATAAAGAATTAAAAAGAATACTGAAAGAAATTTATTTAATTCTTTTGAAAAATCGCCAATCACAATAAAAATAAGACTACACGCCAACATGAATATAAATAAGAGCGTCCAATAGCCTAGAAGTTGTGGAATTTGTTCAAAACTGATGTGATAGCCAAACCATACAAAGGCTGCAGTAAAAGCAATATAAGCAGTAAATTTAAGCAAAAACTCAAGAATATTACGCGCAAGTAAAGCATCGATCGGTTTGACTGGGCGATAGCTAAACAAACCCCGATTGGATTCAGTGGCACTGATCCCCAAAGTCACTCCCGTTCTAAACATAAAGAAAGGAATAATGCCATTAATTAAAAAAACAGCATAATCCATCCCCGGTAGTGTTCTTTGCATGACGGTCCCAAAAAGTACCACCATGATCCCAATAGTCAATAAAGGCTCTAAAAAAACCCATAAATATCCTAGACGGTATTGACCAAAGCGGGTTTGTAATTCCCGAAGCAATAATGCACGTATCGATGCATACATCACTTGTAAACCACCACGCGCTTTCAATCGCGGTAGTTTTCTTAATGGCATCTGATGCTGTGGTTCCATGACGATGACTTGTAAATTTATTATGTAAAATTTTCACTATCATACAGCGATCAATAAAGAGAAGAAAGTTAAACCCCCAGTAAATAAACCTGCCTATACTTAAGTGGTAGACAGCAGAATGAGAAAAGATCCAATCTATGCTTTATTTAATACGAGCTTTTTTGTCCATATTCAAGGTCGATCCAGTGTTCTAAGTTCAAAACGTTTCTTATTTACTGGTCAGAACAGCAGGATCTGCTGCACACTTTTTACCTACTTTTTTCCAAGGATTATTTCGCTGATACCGCTTTTCCAGGAAATCCAGACTTGCCCAATACCAAGGCACTAAATTTGATTTCAAAAAAGGAAAGGAAAGTGGATCACCATCCAACCAAGGCACAAATGGATTTCGACGTGCATAAGCCCATAGTTCAATCCTCACCGAAGGTTTGAGACTTTTTGCTCTGGCATGAAAACCATAGGTATCCGCAATCACCAATGTATTTGCTTTCACAGCAAAAGCTTGCGGTTTTGCATAGCCTAATTCAAGTACCTCCTCTTCAGAGACTCGAAAAGAACCTCGACGGGTCATGGCATCCGTTTTTACTGTGATTGACTCAGATTTCTGCTGTTCCCAATTTAAGCGTTCAGGATTCAAATGATGAGAGCCTGGTACATAGACAAAAGGGCCTTCATCTTCAGCAACATCTTCTAAAAATAGCCAGGCTTTTGCACTGGAGTGAAAAGTATCACTATGTAAATTCGTTTGAGGATCTGCTTTGGCCTTTCTGACATGCGAAAAGATAACTTGCAGATAAGAGATGGGCTGAACTTTAAAACTGGCAACATAATTCAGCAGGTTTCTCCATTCATCTGAATATAGGAAGTGTTGGGTGACAGGCATGTGCTTCAAGGTTTTGCCATCTAATGCCATACGGCGAGTCACCGTATCCCCTTGTAGGGTTTCCCGTGTTTCTAGCGGAGTCATCAGTAATTCTTGTTTTAATTGTGCAAACTCATCTGTAGCTAAAAAATTTTCTTTGAATATAAACCCATTTTTTTGAAAACTTTCGACATCTGCCGGATGAATGAACTTTGATAACTTCAATCTACGTTGTGCTGCCATTTTTGCGGCAAACTGAACCCGAAAACGGTGTAAACCGAGTTGATTTAATTTGGAATTCCCTAATATAGAATTAGATTCGAAGGATTTGGACTGTGTGATCAAAGCCATACTGTCCCATATAAATTTTCCTGGAGATTTAACCAATATCTTGCCCAACTCCTGAGCTGCAGCTATTTTTTTTTGTTTTTGCTGATCTAGTTTTTTAATATTTTCAAAGACATTATTTTTAAAGAAGTTCAATTGAAGTAACCCTGTTCTGTATTCGACCAATATTTTAAAAAATTATAACCAAAAACAAACTAGCCCGGTAATACTTCTGTTCAATCATTTTCCACCTTAGTCAGTAATCATAAAAAACAGTATTTTTTAAGTTCAAAGTCTGAGGTTCGAATCTCCTTTCTCACCTCTAGATGTAAAAAAAAGCCCTCATCAAAAGATCAGGGCTTTTTTAAATTCTATCCATGCATCAGATGAACTCTGGTGAGCAAACCACTAGCGACGACATAGCGTTCATCTTGAGTTCAATTAAAAGGTTATCCGCTGATAGTCACGGTATTGCGGTGTCCAGAAATTATGCTCTATTGCTAGCTGTAATTCTTCTACACTGATTTTCGGTGCTACCCCATCTTCAATCGCAGCAAGTGCCACTTTTAAGGCAATCTGCTTCGAAATTGACTGTAAACAATCCAGATTCGGCAATAAATCTGCCTGAGGATCTTTCAGCTTCGGAGAACAGTCCGCCAAGGCATTACTCGAGGCCATCAGCATATTATCCGTGACACGTTTCGCACCTGAAGCAACTACCCCCAAACCGATACCCGGGAAAATATAAGAGTTATTGCATTGTGAAATATGATGAATGTGTCCCTGATAATTCACTGGGGCAAATGGGCTACCCGTCGCAATCAATGCTCTGCCATTAGTCCATTGCAAGATGTCAGCCGGAACAGCTTCTACGCGGGAAGTCGGGTTGGATAAAGGGAAAACAATCGGTTGCACACTGTTTTCAGCCATGGCTTCAATCACTTCCTGAGTGAATAAACCTGGCTGTCCAGATACGCCAATCAATACTGTCGGCTTGGCACGTTTGACCACATCCAGCAGAGAAATCATGCTCTCAGCATCTGCCCAGCTTTCTACATTTTCAAGCGGCTGTGCCAGTTTGCGCTGGAAGTCCAGTAAATTCGGCTGATTCTCCGTGATCAGACCAAAACGGTCAACCATAAACACGCGTGCACGTGCTTCAACATCACTTAAGCCCTCAGCAACCATTTGCTTAATGATCTGTTCTGCAATCCCGCAACCAGCTGAACCAGCACCCAGGAAAGTAACCACCTGATCTTTGAGGTGTTTACCGGCTGCACGCGAAGCAGCAATCAGGCTGCCGACAGACACTGCTGCGGTGCCCTGAATATCATCATTAAAACAACAGATTCGATCACGATACTTTTCCAGTAAAGGCATGGCATTTTTCTGTGCAAAGTCTTCAAACTGAATTAAGGCATCTGGCCAGCGCTGTTGAATCGCCTGAATCACCGTCTCGACAAAAGCATAGTATTCATCGCCGCTGATTCGTGGTTCACGCCAGCCCATATAAATCGGGTCATTTAACAACTGCTGATTATTGGTACCGACATCAAGAGTAATCGGTAAGGTATAGGCCGGACTGATCCCGCCACATGCGGTGTAGAGTGCCAGTTTTCCAATGGGAATCCCCATACCACCGATGCCTTGATCTCCAAGACCCAAAATGCGCTCACCATCTGTAATCACAATCACTTTCACGTTCTTTTTATTGATATTGTGAATAATCTGGTCGATCTGATCACGGTCAGGATAGGAAATAAAGATCCCACGATGACGGCGATAAATATCAGAAAAGCGCTGACATGCCTCACCCACAGTCGGGGTATAGATAATCGGCATCATCTCACTGAGGTGATTTTCAATCAGATGGTAAAACAGGGTCTCATTGGTATCCTGAATATTCCGCAAATAAATATGCTTGTTAATATCACTGCTAAAAGCACAATACTGCTGATAAGAACGCTGACTTTGTTCTTCAATCGTCTCGGTGACATGAGGAATCAAGCCATGCAAGTTAAAGCTTCTACGCTCTTCTTCAGAAAATGCAGAGCCTTTATTGAGTAGTGGGAGTTCTAGCAGAGTATTTCCAGCATAAGGAATATATAAAGGGCGTTTACTGTTCAAATTTTCTCTGGGCATTATTTAACTCATCTAATCAATCTTCGGCAGTTCTGCCAAAATAGTCACATCACTTTGTTTATTTTATATAGCTTAGCCTGATTTTAAGCTGTTAGGTCATTTAGCAAATTTATAATACTTGTAGCAGGATTTTATAATCTGATAACACTCATTTTCGGCCTAGGTTTTGGACGGTTTCTAAAATTAATCCCTATTCGTATTTTTAATTTAAATCGGCAGCAAGATCTGTTTGACAAAAAACCTCAGCTCATCAAGGATAAAGCATAAATTTAATAAGACCAACGAGTATAACAATGAGTGAACTGCAACCGCTTTATCAGCCCGATATTTTGGGGACAGGTTATGAGCAAGCGACCTTAAACTTTCCCGATGATTATGAGGGCAAAGTCGTAGCAACCCTGATCCGTAAAAAAGCAGCCCAACCTACAAAAAAAGCAGTTCTATATATTCACGGCTTTATCGATTATTTTTTTCAGACTGAAATGGCAGAGCGCTTTAATCAGCATGGTTTTGATTTTTATGCGCTGGATTTAAGAAAATACGGACGTTCGATTCTGCCGCATCAAAAATATTATAACGTGTATGACCTAGCTGAATATGATGCAGAAATTACCCAAGCCCTCGACATTATAGCAGCTGAGGGCCACGATGCTGCCCTGCTCTGTGGTCATTCTACCGGCGGCCTGACCACGACCTTATATGCGGCACATCATCCGCAGCACCCTTTAATCAAAGCGCTTTGGGTCAATAGTCCATTTTATGACTTCAATATGAATCCAATCAAACGTGCGCTTGGCATTCCGCAACTGAGCAGACTGGCTAAAATTTTTCCCAATCTTAAATTTCCAAGCGAGCTGAACAAGTGGTATGCCACCAGCCTGCATAAGGATTTAAAAGGCGAATGGGACTTCAGTCTGGACTGGAAAAAGACCCGCTACCCGATGGTTCGGATCAGTTTTATTCGTGCCATTCATGAGGCACAGAAAGAAATTCATCGCGGTGTTCAGCTCGATATTCCGGTACTTATCATGCATTCACATCAGACTTTATATCCTAAAAAATGGGGTAAAGCCGCACAGAGCAGCGATGTAATTTTAGGGATTAAAGACATTCAGAAATATGCCAAAAAAATTAAAGGCGATGTCACGGTTCAAAGTATCCGGAACGGTTTACATGATCTGGTACTTTCAGAGCAATCTGTGCGTGAGCAGGTTTATCAGCAACTGTTTCAATGGCTGCATGACAAAGGGCTTTAGATAAATGCGAAAGGAGAAATGAAACTTGCCCTCATTTCTCCTGCTTGGCTTCTTTTGAATCCTTATTAGGTTGGAATGTAATTAAGCACATTGAAAATATGCCAATTTTTCGATGGTTTATAAGTGCTATAAACCCTTGTTTTTAAATTTAAGACTTGAGAATTTATAACTTTTATTCTTCTACTGCTTGTCTCCAAATATTGTCTTTTGTAGCAAGCCTGTAAACAAACAACCGCCCGTCTTTTTCCCTCTTTATAGTAGAGCTGAATGCAGAAGCGCCTATATTTTTTGATCGGCAACATGCGCGCAGCCTGCACCACTAACAATCATATAAAGGAATAGATTATGCGTTATGCAGACCCCAATACTGACGGTTCAAAAATTCAATTTAAAGCACAATACGATAATTTCATTGGCGGCGAATGGGTCGCTCCAGTCAAAGGTGAATACTTTGACAACATTTCTCCGGTAGATGGCAAAGTCTTTACCAAAGTGCCGCGTTCCTCTGTAGAAGACATTGAGTTGGCGCTTGATGCAGCACACAAAGCCAAAGAGCAATGGAACCGGTCATCACCGACCACCCGCTCCAATATTCTGTTGAAAATTGCAGATCATCTGGAACAAAATCTGGAACTGCTGGCTGTGGCAGAAACTTGGGACAACGGCAAACCGATCCGTGAAACGCTGGCTGCCGATATTCCGCTGGCCATTGACCATTTCCGTTATTTTGCCGGCTGTATCCGTGCACAGGAAGGCGGCATTTCCGAAATTGATGAAGATACCATCGCCTACCATTTTCATGAACCGCTTGGTGTAGTCGGACAAATCATTCCCTGGAACTTCCCGATTCTGATGGCTGCCTGGAAACTGGCACCTGCCCTGGCTGCGGGCAACTGCATTGTGTTGAAACCTGCAGAACAGACTCCGGTCAGCATTCTGGTGCTGGCTGAACTGATTCAGGATATTTTGCCACCGGGTGTCCTGAATATCGTCAATGGTTATGGGGTTGAAGTCGGTCGCCCGCTAGCCACCAACCCACGCATTGCCAAGATTGCCTTTACCGGTTCCACCGCCGTCGGTCAGATGATCATGCAATATGCCACCGAAAATATTATTCCGGTGACGCTGGAACTGGGGGGTAAATCACCGAATCTGTTCTTTGCCGACATCATGGATCAGGAAGATGACTATCTGGACAAAGCTCTGGAAGGCTTTGCCATGTTTGCCCTTAACCAGGGTGAAATCTGTACCTGCCCTTCCCGGGCCTTGGTACAGGAAAGTATTGCCGATGAGTTTTTAGCGCGTGCAGTAGAACGGGTACAACGCATTAAAACCGGTCATCCACTGGATACTGATACTATGATTGGCGCGCAAGCTTCTCAGGAACAGCAGGACAAGATTCTCGGCTGTATTGCCACTGGCCGTGCAGAGGGCGCACAAATCCTCACAGGCGGTGAGGCGCGTCAGGAAGTGGGTCAAGGTTTCTATATTGAGCCGACCATCTTTAAGGGCACCAACAATATGAAAACCTTCCAAGAAGAAATTTTTGGTCCCGTGCTGGCCGTGACTACCTTTAAAGACTTCGATGATGCAATCAAGATCGCCAACGATACCATTTACGGACTCGGTGCCGGGGTCTGGTCGCGCTCGGCACATACCTCGTATCGTGCCGGTCGTGCCATCCAGGCTGGTCGGGTCTGGACCAACTGTTATCATATCTACCCGGCGCATGCGGCTTTCGGTGGCTATAAAAAATCCGGCATTGGACGCGAGAACCATAGAATGATGCTGGATCATTATCAGCAGACTAAAAACTTGCTAGTCAGCTATTCGACCAAGCCTGCTGGTTTCTTCTAAACAACCTGATGATTAAAAGCGGACTTCGGTTCGCTTTTAACCTGATATTTTTTAAAATTTTAATACTAGGTAAAATTTTCCAGCATTGTTCGTCCAGAATTCCATTGAATGACTGACAATAAATTAAAATACTTTCTGAAAACGCCTTAATGTCTGGGCTTATGTTGATTTCACCTAAGTTTCTCATTTTTTATGCTTTTTAATTGCTCAAAAAACCTGCATAAAGCTCAGGCTTTCATTTAAAGTCGGCTTTTCATGTTTATCAAGACTGTGTATAACAATGAACCACTAGAGGGAAAGCAATAAGCATAGGCAAAATTACGCAAAAAGCGTTAGACTATGTACCCAATAATGTCATGATTCGGTCTGATCAAGATCAAAAAAGAAGGTGAAGGTTGATGCCGCTCAATACTGTTGAAGAGCTTGTAGCAGATATCCGTGCAGGAAAAATGGTCATCCTGATGGATGATGAAGACCGTGAAAATGAAGGCGATTTGGTGATTGCTGCCACACACGTACGTCCTGAAGATATCAACTTCATGATCACCCATGCACGTGGTCTGGTCTGCCTGACTTTAAGTAAAGAGCGTTGTCAGCAGTTGAATCTGCCGTTGATGGTAGATGCCAACGGTGCCCAGCATGGAACCAACTTCACCCTGTCGATTGAAGCGGCTGAAGGTATTTCTACCGGTATTTCTCCGGCTGAACGTGCCCATACAATTCAAACTGCTGTGGCTGCTCATGCCAAACCGGCAGATATTGTACAGCCGGGACATATCTTCCCGCTGATGGCGCAGCCAGGCGGTGTATTGCACCGTGCCGGACATACTGAGGCAGGTTGCGATCTTTCTCGTTTAGCAGGACTGGAACCAGCATCAGTCATTTGTGAAATCATCAATGAAGATGGCACGATGGCGCGCCGTCCCGATCTTGAAGTGTTTGCTGAAAAGCATGGCCTGAAAATCGGTACGATTGCCGATCTGATTCATTACCGCATGACCAACGAGCAAACGGTAGAGCGTATCGATCAACAAAGTATTGAGACTGAATACGGCAGCTTTGACCTGTACCGCTATCGTGAACTGGGTAACCCGGATATCCATCTGGCCCTGGTCAAAGGTGAGCCTAAAGAGGGTGTGACCACAGTACGTGTACATGGTTTTAACCCGGCCCGCGACTTGCTCAAACTGAAGAAACAGGATGGCGAGCCGGCCTGGAACCTGGATCGTGCCCTGAAAGAAATTTCCAATAGTGATCGTGGTGTCTTGGTCTGGATTGGCCAGCGCCATTTACAGGATTTGGGTCCAGCATTAGATACCCTTAAAGCGCCAAAAAATGTAAAATCAAATTCTGCACTGTCTCAGCAGTATCAGACCATTGGTGTGGGTGCACAAATTTTGCGTGATCTAGGCGTTGAAAAAATGAAGCTGCTGAGCTCTCCATTGCGTTTCAATGCCCTTTCAGGCTTTAACTTAGAAGTGGTGGAATACATCACCGCACAACAAACATCTTAAGAAATCATCGAGGTTGTTATGGCAGTTCGCCGTATTGAAGGTATGTTACATCTCGCGAACGAAGACCGTTATGCGATTTTAGTTGGTCGTTTTAACAGCTTTGTGGTTGAACATCTGTTAGAAGGTGCCATTGATACATTGAAACGTCATGGTGTATCAGAGGATAATATCACTGTTGTTCATGCACCTGGTGCCTGGGAACTTCCTGTCGTTGCGAAAAAACTGGCAGCTTCAGATCGTTTCGATGCCATCATCGCGCTTGGCGCCGTGATTCGTGGTAGCACGCCTCACTTCGATTTCGTTGCAGGCGAATGTGCCAAAGGTTTGGGCGTAGTTGGCCTCGACACTGGCTTGCCTGTCATTAACGGTGTACTCACTACGGACAGTATTGAACAAGCGATTGAACGCTCTGGAACAAAAGCAGGCAATAAAGGTAGCGAAGCTGCCCTGACTGCGATTGAAATGGTTAACTTGTTAAAGGCTATTTAACGCTATGTCGCAAACACTTCAAGCAACTTATGCAGCAAAACGTAAAGCACGTCGCTTTGCTGTACAAGGAATTTATGAATGGCAAATGAGCCACAATCCGGTGCATGAGATTGAAGCACGTACTCGTGTGGAAAATGCCATGCACAAAGTGGATCTGAGCTATTATCATGAATTGTTGACTCAAGTGGTTGCCAATCATGAAGCATTGGATGCGCTCTTAATCCCGGTACTCGATCGCGAACTTTCAGCACTTGACGGTGTTGAACTTGCGACCCTTCGTCTTGGTGCATATGAACTCAAAGAACATCTTGAGATTCCATATCGCGTGGTTCTAGATGAAGCGATCGAGCTGGCTAAACATTTTGGCGGTGCCGATAGCCATAAATACATCAATGGTGTATTGGATCGTTTAGCGACAACTTTGCGTGCAGCAGAAAAACAGCAGTCTAACTAATAGCGTAGATTTGTTGTATGGCTGAATTTTCGATTATCGACACCTATTTCAATCGCAAGAATGCCCATTCTGTCGATCTGGGCGTCGGTGACGATTCAGCCTTGCTCACCCCTCCTCCTCAGCAACAACTGGTCATCTGTGCCGACACCCTGATTGCTGGACGCCATTTTCCAATGAATACCAATCCGCATGCGATTGGCTGGAAATCTGTGGCTGTCAATTTATCTGATATTGCCGCGATGGGCGCAACCCCGCACAGTATTTTACTCGCATTGAGCCTACCCCAAATTGATCATGACTGGCTAAAAGCTTTTAGTCAGGGTTTATATGATTGTTGCGATCAATTTGGTGTGAGCTTAATCGGTGGTGATACCACTCAAAGTCCTCATTTAACCCTGTCTGTCACAGCATTGGGCTGGGTGGATATTGGTCAAGCCATTCCACGCTCAGGTGCGAAACCCGGTGATCTGATCTGTGTCAGTGGAACTGTCGGTGATGCAGCTTTTGCACTCCAGCATCTTGGTCATCCACTGCAAAAACGTCTGGACTATCCAACGCCACGTTGTCAGCTCGGTGCTGCCCTAAAAGGTCTGGCGCATAGCATGATTGACGTCTCGGATGGTTTGGCCCAAGATCTTGGACATATTCTCAAAGCCTCTCAAGTCGGTGCCAAGCTGCAACTTGAAAACCTGCCGATCAGTCCCACCCTGCATGCTTTAAACGATGAGCAAAAATGGCAATATGCCCTCGCTGGTGGCGATGATTACGAATTATGCTTTACAATAAGCCCGCAAAATTACGAAAAATTATTGCAAAAACAACTTGATGTTTCGATTAGTATGATCGGCACAATTCAGCAGCAACACGGCTTAACTTTTGAAAAAGATGGCGTAGATCATTCACTTCAATTTAATGGGTATCAACATTTTGCATAAACCTGCGATTAATTTTAAAGCCATGTCATGGATCGACCGACTGATTGTCTTTAGTGGGGTTGGTTTTGGTTCCGGTCTGGCACCTAAAGCACCCGGTACATTTGGGTCGGCCTTTGCACTTTTATTTATTCCTATTTGGCTGCATCTTGGTTTTCTAAACAGTGTTTTTGCCATTGCTATCATGTCCCTGATTGGCATATATATCTGCGGACATACTGCCAAGGTCATGGGTGTTCATGATGATGGCCGCATCGTCTGGGATGAATTTGCAGGACAATCCATCACATTTTTGCCCCTGATCTACTTAGGTCAGATGAACTGGTTATGGTTATTCATCGGTTTTGCGCTATTCAGATTATTTGATATCTGGAAACCTTGGCCGATCCGGGTGGTTGACCGTCAAGTGGACGGTGGCTTCGGCATCATGCTGGATGACATTATTGCCGGCCTTTGGGCAGCTATTTGTATTTTGCTTTATTTTTACTTCACCGTGGCATAAGCCATATTTAGGATTAGAACATGTCAACGACTGTTATTATTCTTGCTGCAGGTAAAGGCACGCGCATGCGTTCAAGCTTACCGAAAGTATTACAACCTCTTGCAGGACGTCCTTTACTGGGTCATGTCATTGAAACGGCAAAAAAATTAAACGCAGATAATATTATTACCATTTATGGTCATGGTGGTGACCTTGTTCAAACAGCATTTGCACAACAGGATATTAAATGGGTAGAACAGGCTGAACAGCTGGGTACCGGACATGCGGTACAGATGACCTTGCCTGTCCTGCCTCACGACGGCGTATCGCTGATTCTTTCCGGCGATGTACCCTGCATTAATCCTGTGACCTTGCAAAAATTACTCGATGCCACTGCAGAAACCGGTATTGGTCTGGTGACGCTTACCCTGCTGGATGCCAATGGTTATGGTCGTATTGTACGTGAAAATGGTGAAATCCAGGCCATTGTGGAGCACAAGGATGCTTCCGAAGAACAGCGTCAGATCAAGGAAATCAATACCGGTATTTATGCCGTCAGCAATGCTAAATTACATGAATGGCTGCCAAATTTAAGCAATGACAATGCGCAGGGTGAATATTACCTGACTGATATTGTCGCGATGGCTTTGGCAGATGGTATGCAAGTTGCATCTGTAGAACCTGAGCAGGCTTTTGAAGTTGAAGGGGTAAATGACCGTGTGCAGTTGGCTGCTTTAGAGCGTCAGTTCCAGGCTTATCAAGCCAAACAGCTGATGCAGCAAGGCGTACATCTGATTGATCCAAGCCGCTTTGACTTGCGTGGTAATTTAACTGTCGGCCAGGATGTTCGCATTGATATCAACGTGATTATCGAAGGTGATTGCGAGCTGGGCGACAATGTCGAAATTGGCGCCGGCTGTATCATCAAGAATACCAAGATTGCAGCTGGCACCAAGGTTCAGCCATATAGCATTTTCGATAGCGCCATCGTTGGTGAAGATACCCAGATTGGACCTTTTGCACGACTCCGTCCAGGTGCAAAACTCGCAGCTGAGGTACATATCGGTAACTTCGTTGAAGTCAAAAATACCACGATTGGTCAAGGCTCTAAAGCCAACCACTTCACCTATCTCGGTGATGCTGAAATCGGTGCCGGTTCTAATATTGGTGCAGGTACCATTACCTGCAATTATGATGGTGCGAATAAATTTAAAACCATCATTGGTGATCAGGCTTTCATTGGTTCGAACAGTTCATTGGTTGCACCTGTGAAAATTGGCAATGGTGCTACAGTGGGTGCAGGCTCAACGATTACCCGTGATGTGGAAGACAACAGTTTGGCAGTAGAACGCTCTAAGCAATTTGCCAAAGAAAACTATCCACGTCCACAAAAAATCAAGAAATAAGGGGAATAAATATGTGTGGTATCGTTGGTGGCATTGCAGAACGTAGCATTACCAATATTTTGATCGAAGGCTTAAAACGCCTGGAATACCGTGGTTATGATTCAGCAGGTTTGGCACTTATCAATAATAGCCAAGTCCTACGTGAACGCCGTGTCGGTAAGGTCGCGAACCTTGAACAAGCTGTGAATGAATCACAGATTAGCGGTTCACTCGGCATCGCGCATACACGCTGGGCGACCCATGGTAAACCGACTGAAGAAAATGCCCATCCGCATATTTCTGAAAATGTGGCAGTGGTGCATAACGGAATTATCGAAAACTATCAGGAACTCAAAGATGATCTTGAAGCTTTGGGCTATGTGTTTACCTCACAGACTGATACTGAAGTGGTTGCCCATCTGATCAATGATGCACTGAAATCTACCCCGAGCCTATTAGAAGCTGTACGCCAAGTCGTTCCACAACTGAAAGGTGCCTATGCACTGGGTATCATACATACTGATCATCCAGATGAACTGATTACCGTACGTGAAGGTTCGCCACTCGTCATTGGTGTGGGGATTGGCGAGAACTTTATCAGTTCTGACCAGCTGGCGCTGCTCCCGATTACCAACCGTTTTATCTACCTGGAAGAAGGTGATATTGCCCGTTTGACCCGCACCACGATTGAAGTTTTTGTCGATGGTCAACTGGTCGATCGTCCGGTCAAGGAACTGGATGCTGCGGTCAGCAATGCCTCTAAAGGTGAATATAAGCACTACATGCTCAAAGAAATTTATGAGCAGCCTGAAGCGATCAAACAGACCATTTCCCAAGCCTTAAATGGTAATGACTTGCGCGAAGACTTCCTTGCCAGTGCAGAACAGGACTTCGCAAAAATCCAGCAAATCCAGATTATTGCCTGTGGTACCAGTTATCATGCCGGCATGATTGCGAAATACTGGTTTGAACAGCTGATTGATCTGCCGTGTCAGGTCGAGATTGCCAGCGAATTCCGTTATCGTACGCCAGTCATTGTGAATCACACACTCTATGTGTGTATTTCCCAATCCGGTGAAACTGCCGATACCTTGGCTGCATTACGTGATACACAGAAACGTGCGGCGGCCAAAGGGCTAGACATCACTACGATGACTATCTGTAATGTCGCTACATCATCGATGGTACGTGAGACCCAGCATAGTCTGTTGACATTGGCAGGCCCTGAAATTGGTGTGGCGTCTACCAAAGCCTTTACCACCCAGCTTGCTGCTTTAATGCTGTTGGTATTAAAAATTGGTTCGGTCAAAAATAGCATTTCTACAGAACAGATGACGAAGATCAGCACAGAACTCTGGCATTTGCCTAAAGTGATTCTGGACACTTTACGTCATGATAATGAAATTTTAGGTCTGTCTGAGCTGTTTGTTGAAAAGCAGCATTGCCTGTTCCTGGGCCGTGGTACGCACTTCCCGATCGCACTGGAAGGTGCACTCAAGCTGAAAGAAATTTCCTATATTCATGCTGAAGGCTATGCTGCAGGTGAGTTGAAACATGGCCCATTGGCACTGGTCGACAATGACATGCCGGTGGTGATTCTGGCACCGCAAGATGACATGCTGGATAAACTGAAATCCAATATGGAAGAAGTTCAGGCACGTGGTGGCGAACTGTTTGTCTTTGCCGATGAAAACAGCGGCATTAAAGCCAAAGAGCGTCAGCATGTGGTACATATTCCGGCAATCAATGCAGTGCTGGCACCGATTGTATATAGCATCCCGGTGCAGTTACTGTCTTATCATGTGGCAGTGCTGCGTGGTACAGATGTCGATCAGCCACGTAATCTGGCAAAATCGGTTACGGTAGAATAATTAAAATTGAATCAGGGCTGGGGAACCGGCCTTTTTTCTTCTGAATGGAGAGCCTATAAATGACCAAACTGACTTGCTTCAAAGCCTATGACATTCGCGGCAAACTCGGCACCGAGCTCAATGAAGAGATTGCCTATAAAATTGGCCGTGCTTATGGACAGATTTATCAACCTAAAACGGTGGTCATTGGCTGTGACATCCGGCTCAGCAGTGAAGGTTTAAAACAGGCCACCATTCACGGTTTAAATGATGCGGGTGTCAATGTTCTGGATCTGGGCATGACCGGCACGGAAGAAGTCTATTTTGGCGCCTTCCATCTGGATGTGCAAGGTGGTATTGAAATCACGGCCAGCCATAATCCGATGGACTATAATGGCATGAAACTGGTACGTGAAAATGCCCGTCCAATCAGTGCCGATACTGGTCTTAAAGAGATTCAGGCTTTAGCAGAATCAGATGAATTTATTGACGTCAGCAATAAAGGCAATACTGAAAAATACAATATTCTGCCTGAATTTGTAAATCACCTGATGAGCTATATTGATCCGGTAAAAATCCGTCCGATGAAACTGGTCATGAATGCCGGGAATGGTGCAGCAGGCCATGTGGTCGATGCGATTGAACAAAAATTTCAACAACTCAATATTCCGGTTGAATTTATCAAGATTCATCATGAAGCTGACGGCAATTTTCCGAACGGGATTCCCAACCCGATTTTAACTGAAAACCGTGATAGCACCCGTGATGCGGTCATTCAGCATGGCGCAGATATGGGCATTGCCTGGGATGGTGACTTTGACCGCTGCTTCCTGTTCGATGAAAAAGGCCAGTTTATTGAAGGCTATTATATTGTCGGCCTTCTGGCTCAAGCGTTCTTGCTGAAGCAATCTGGCGAAAAAATTGTACATGATCCACGTCTGGTCTGGAATACACTGGATATTGTAGAGCAATACCAAGGGATCACGGTTCAGTCAAAATCAGGTCACGCCTTTATTAAAGATGTGATGCGTGAGCATAATGCGGCCTATGGTGGGGAAATGAGTGCCCATCATTATTTCCGTGACTTTGCCTATTGCGATAGCGGCATGATTCCATGGTTACTGGCGATAGTAGTACTGTCTGAAACAGGAAAATCCTTATCTTCTCTGGTGGAGGAGATGATCGCCAAGTTCCCATGCAGTGGTGAAATCAACTTTAAAGTCGCCGATACCCAAGCAACCATCCAAAAACTTTTCGATCATTATGCCGATCAGCAGCCGGAGATCGATCAGACCGATGGGGTCAGCCTTAATTTTGGTGCATGGCGTTTTAATGTGCGTGCATCGAATACTGAACCGCTATTGCGTCTAAATATTGAAAGCCGTCGTGATCATAATCCACGACCAATGCAGGACTATGTCGATGAATTGACTCAGCTGATTCAGAGTTAATCTTCACGCATACAGTACAATAAAAATGGGAGCTGTTCATCAAAAGCTCCCATTTTTATTTATATCGCTATAAAGATTTTAGCGATAACCATTCGGATTCTGCTTCTGCCAGTTCCAGCTGTCAGCGAGCATATCCTCTAAACCATACTGAGGTTGCCAGCCCAACTCTTGGACTGCACGGGTATTGTCTGCAAAACAGGTGGCCACATCGCCTTCACGACGAGGGGCTAATTCAAATGCAATCGCCACACCATTCACTTGCTCAAACGTATCTTTAACTTGTAGCACTGAAATCCCATTCCCTGTACCAATATTCCAGGCACGGCAACCTTGCGCAGTTAGACGATTATTGAGAGCACATAAGTGTGCATTGGCCAAGTCGACTACGTGTATATAATCGCGCACACCAGTCCCATCCACCGTGTCATAATCATGACCAAAGATCGACAGTTTTTCACGTCGCCCTACTGCCACCTGAGTTACATAAGGCATTAAATTATTCGGAATACCTTGTGGATCTTCGCCAATCTGGCCACTTTTATGCGCGCCGACCGGATTAAAATAACGTAATAAGGCAATCGACCAACGTTCATCCGCCACAGACAACTTTTCCAAGAGCTGCTCAACAATAAGTTTGGTATAGCCATAGTTATTGGTCGGCATTCCGGTAGGCATTTCTTCATTTAAAGGTGAAGGATTATTTTCGCCATACACCGTTGCTGAGGAACTAAACACCAGTTTAAAAACCTGTGCGCGTTGCATGGCCTGTACCAGACTGATTGAACCGGCAATATTATTGTCAAAATAAGCCAATGGAATCTGCTGACTTTCTCCGACGGCTTTCAGACCGGCAAAATGAATCACTGCATCAATCGAGTGTTGCTGAAATACCTGATCTAATAATTGAGCATCACGGATATCACCTTGTATAAATGTCAGGCTTTTTTGGGTCAGCTTTTCTACCCGGCTTAAGGACTCCGAGGAGCTATTACACAGATTATCCAGTACAACGACCTCATGTCCGGCATTCAGCAATTCTACACAAGTATGTGAACCAATATAGCCTGCCCCGCCTGTGACCAGAATTTTCGCCATTTTACTTTCCTAATAGAACTTTAATTAAACCTTGGGTTGAACCATCCAGACCATTCAGATCAGTCTGTTCACCATTCAGGATGGGCAGTAACTGGTTGGCAATTTCCTTGCCTTTTTCTACGCCCCACTGGTCGAACGGATTGATATTCCACAGCACCGACTGGACAAATACCTTATGCTCGTAGAGTGCAATAAGCATACCTAAACTGTATGGATTGAGCTCTTGCAGCAACAGTGTACTGCTTGGCTGATTACCTTCATACTGCTTATAGGCCGGCAAGCTTGCCAATTCAGCCTGATCCAGTGCTTCATTGCCAAAAGCCAGTAAGCGCGATTGCGCCAGACAGTTAGATAAGGCCAAATGATGTTGTTCTACCAATGCTTCGGCACTGTCTGCATAAGTATATTGCTGGCTGTTATAACGCTCTACCGGCGCAATAAAATCACAGCTGACTGACTGAGTTCCCTGATGCAATAACTGATAGAAGGCATGCTGGGCATTCGGACCCACCTCACCCCAGATAATTGGGCAGGTATCGAATTGGACTTTTTCGCCATTACGCTGGATCGACTTACCGTTGGATTCCATTTCCAGCTGTTGCAAGTAAGATGCAAAGTATTTCAACCGACCATCATAAGGCAGAATTGCATGGGTCTGAATATCCAGAAAATTGGTATTCCAGGCCCCCAATAATCCCATCAATACTGGAATATTGCGTTCAAAAGGCTGGTACTGAAAATGCTGGTCCACGGCATAGGCGCCAGCCAGCAGCTGCTTAAAGCCTTCAATTCCGATACTCAAGGCAACTGGCAGTCCGATACAGGACCAGAGTGAATAACGCCCGCCGACCCAGTCCCAGAGCAGCAACTGGTTTTCCGGCGCAATGCCCCATGCGGTCATTTTTTCCGGCTTGGTCGATACCCCAATAAAATGGTGCTTGAGGATATAAGGATGCTGACCTAATGCCTTTTCCAGCCACAGGCGTACCGTCTGGGCATTGGTCAGGGTATCAATGGTGCCGAAGGATTTGGAGGAAATAATAAACAGTGTCGTTTCCGGACGCAGCTGATGCAACAGCTCGGACAGCTGACTGCCATCCATGGTTGAAACAAAATGTACGTTCAGTGGCTGAGCAGACTGGTATTTAAAATCAGATAAAGCATGCGTGACCATCAAGGGACCCAGATCTGATCCCCCTACCCCGATATTGACCACATCCTGAATGACTTCCCCGGTGGCACCGCGACGCTGTCCGGCATGAATCTGTTCCACCAGCGCATACATTCGTTCCAGCTGGGCATGTACATCAGCTGCCAGATCAGCATGCTGTTGATCCTGTTTGGGCAGGCGCAGTGCCCAGTGCATGGCAGCACGCTGCTCGGTATAGTTGATTTCCTGATTGGAAAATAGGGAGCCAATCCAGGATCTGAGGTTTTGTGCATCGGCCCATTCGATCAGGCCTTGTAGCACATTTTGATTGATTCTGTGTTTGCTATAGTCAAATAGCAGTTGTTCAAACTGAATGGAATATCGATTAAAGCGCTCCAGGTCAGCAGCAAACAGTTCCCGCAGATGCTCAGATTGAAGTTGTTCTTTGTTTGAGGCTAATTTTTGACACACAGTTTCAGTGTCGAGATTTGGATTAAAATGGCTCAACATTAACGTCCCACCCCAATATAATTAAAACCACGTGTCTTGACATACGTCGGATCATACAGATTACGCCCATCCAGAATCAGGGGATGCTGCATTAGCTTGATTAAATACGGATAATCCGGACTGCCGTACTGTTTCCATGCCGTAATCAGACACAAGGCATGCGCTCCTTCCACAGCCTGATACTGGTCTTTACACAGGATCAGGTCTTCCCGTGGCCCATAGACCTTTTCAATATTTGCGATTGCCTGAGGATCATGCAGCTTGACCGTCACGCCTTGCGCCCACAAAGCGGTCAGCATGGCATGTACCGGAGACTGCTGGATACTTGGGGTATTTTCCTTAAAGGCTGCACCCCAGATCGCAATGACTTTACCCTTCAAGTCTCCACGGAAATAGTTCCAGAGTTTACGAAACAGTAATTCTTTTTGCTGTTCGTTAATGTCCCAGACCTGTTCCAGCAACTGGTTTTTTACCCCTGAATCTGCCACGGCGTGAGTAAGCGTCCGGATATCATGGGAGAAATTCTCTCCACCAAAACCAACGCCGGGGAACAGATAGGCAGAACCAATCCGGTTATCCGCAGCCATGCCTTGCCGTACCTGTTCAATATCAATGCCAAGCTTTTCTGCCACACTGGCCAGATCATTCATATAACTGATCCGGGTGGCCAGCATGCCGGAAATACTCAACTTGGTAAATTCGGCATCCAGAACCGGCATAAATAGATACTGCTGCGCGCGTGGAAATAATGGACGTAAGAGTTCTTTGATTTTAGGCTGGATATCTGCATGATCACAGCCCACAATCAGCTGGGTGGCCTGAGTAAAGCTACGCAGTGCATTACCTTCCTGAATAATATCTGGCAGATAAATCCAGTCATCATTCGGCAAAAGTTGCTGGAATCGTTGAGTCCCGTGCAAGCCAAAGGTTGAAGCATTTACCATCAGTTTAGGATGAGCAAAACAGCCATGACGGATCGTGTCCAGCATCTGAAACGCCTGTTGCTCTTCAGTCGCATTAAAACTAAAGAAAAAAGCATCCTGATTAAAATCCAGATGCTGAAAATCGCAACAGTTTAAAAAACCAGATTTTTCCTGTTTTTGCAGTAATAGCTGAAGAGATTCATCCTGGAAGTAGGGCCGAGCTGACTCATCTACATTGAAGCTATTACACCAGACCACCTGATGACCACATTCAGATAAAAGAGCTGAAATGACTCCGGAAAATAAGGTTTTCCCCAATACTGCGACTTTCATGATATTCCTTTTTCTTATTTTTTCTTACAAAGCCAGTTCCTGAATCAATGCTTTAAACTCGCTACCGAGTTTAGGATGATCGACGCCATAATGTAAAACAGCTTTTAGATAACCTAACTTACTACCACAGTCAAAGGTCTGGCCTTTCATACGATATGCTTCTACAGCTTCTGTCTGCTGCAGCATGGCAATCGCATCTGTGAGCTGGATTTCATTGCCTGCACCTCGTGGTGTCTGCTCTAAAAGCTGCATGATTTTGGCCGGCAGAATATAACGACCTACGACTGAGAGATTTGATGGTGCGGTACCCACTGCCGGTTTCTCGACAATGCCTTGCATGACGATGCTTTCACCTTCCTCAGGCGATGCAGCAACATCCACGATGCCATACTGGTCGACCAGATGTTCAGGCACCGCTTCCACCATGATTTGTGAAGCCTGAGATTGAGCATAACGCTGAATCATACGTGCCAGATCATTTTGCACATCCTGATCCTTGACCAGCACATCCGGCAACAATACCGCAAAATCATCATCACCAATCACCGCTTTGGCACATAGTACGGCATGGCCTAAGCCTAAAGGCTGAGGCTGACGTACACTAATCACACTCACACCTGCAGGCAAGATTTCAGTAATTTCTTTGAGTAAGTCGGTCTTGTTTTTTTGCTCGAGGGTGGTTTCAAGCTCAAAGTTACGATCAAAATAGTTTTCAATCGAGGCCTTGGAAGAATGGGTCACCAGAATAATCTGCTCAATCCCGGCAGCAACTGCTTCACGCACCACATATTCAATCGCAGGGCGATCCACGACAGTCACCATCTCTTTGGGAATAGATTTACTGGCAGGTAAGAAACGCGTACCTAAACCAGCCACAGGGAGAATTGCTTTCTTAATCATATCTCTAAAAACCTAGTTCACTTTAATTTCGTTACCGCGTACATAACCGTCGACATAATATTCCAGTTGTGCCAGTGCCCATTCAATATCAGCCTGAGTCGCGGTAAGTTCATGTATACGGTTAAATACTGCCAGAATTTCTGCCAATGGATAATGTTTTTCGACAGATCGTAGAATACGCGTATGCGCAGTAATTTCTGTATTTTCTTCGTCAATCAGCAGTTCTTCATAGAGTTTTTCGCCTGGACGTAGCCCAGTATATTGAATTTCAATATCACCATTCGGGTCTTTATTATCTCTGACTTTGAGTCCGCTAAGGGCAATCATTTGACGAGCTAGATCCTGAATCCGTACTGGCTCGCCCATATCCAGCAGGAACACGTCGCCTCCTGTACCCAAAGCACCCGCCTGAATTACCAGTTGTGAGGCTTCCGGAATAGTCATAAAGAACCGAGTCACTTCTGGATCAGTCACGGTAATCGGACCACCTTTGGCAATTTGCTGTTTAAACAGCGGCACCACCGAGCCCGAAGAACCAAGTACATTGCCAAAGCGCACAATACTGATCTGAGTCTGATCCTGAGCCTCTGCCATAGCCTGACAGTACAACTCTGCCATACGTTTAGTCGCCCCCATCACGTTGGTTGGACGTACCGCCTTATCGGTTGAAATTAACACAAAGGTTTCGACGCCTTTCTTCACCGCTGCATTCACACTAAAGGCGGTTCCGACAGCGTTGTTTTTTAGCCCTGCCAGAGGATTACACTCGACCAGCGGTACATGTTTATAGGCGGCAGCATGATAAACAGTCTGTATGCCATATTGTTCAATCACCCGTTCCAGCTTGGATTCATCCAGTACAGAGCCCAGAATCGGAATAATTTCACAGCTTGCCGTGAGGCGTAACTCTTTTTCAATACTATAGAGCGCAAATTCAGTCAGTTCATAAATGATAATTTTGGCCGGTTGGTTTTTAATGATCTGGCGGCACAGCTCTGAACCAATCGAACCACCCGCGCCTGTGACCATCACCACTTTATCTTTAATGTTTCTGGCCAGCAGCTCAGGAACCGGCGGAACCGGATCACGCCCCAGTAAATCAATAATATCTACTTCCTGAATATCAGAAATTCGGATTTCACCATCCACCAGTTTGGTCAGACCTGGAATTTCAGTAATTTTTAAATGAGCCGGTTCTAAAAACTTGATGATTTCACTTTTACGGACCCGCCCTACCGAAGGCAAGGCAATTAGGATTTCGTCAATTTTTTGCTTGCGCATGAGTTTTAAGGCAGTCTGGGCATCATAGACTTTAAGTCGACCCAGCTGCTGTCCCGCCAGCGAGCGTTTGTCGTCAATAAACATGATCGGCAAATGTTCATTGGAACGATACAGTGCAGCAGCAACCTGTTGACCGGCATGACCCGCACCATAAATCGCAATGCGTTTTTTCTGTACGTCGGCCTGCAAGTAGGAACGGATAATAAAACGGATGATGCCCCGGCTAAACCAGATCCAGGCAAACATCATAAAGCCGAACATCAGAGGAATAGAGGTCGGAATAAATGCCGGGGTAAAATAAGCCAGGGCATAAAGACCAGCGACAGTCAATGCCGTCGCCAGCCCCATCTTGATCATAAACACTTCATTATAAGTACGGACAATAAAGCGATACACCCCACAGATAAAAAGTGAGGCTACTGCAATTACGCTGACCCATAGCGTACCAAGAGCCAGATTCGGTACCACTTCTGCGCCTAAATCAAAACGGCGAATGGCATAACATAGCCAGATCAAGACAGGAAAAGCACAAAAATCTAGAATAATTAAAAATGCAAGTTTGGCGGCTCGTGGTGATTCTACGAAAGGCGTAATGATCGATTTCACTGGATGCGTTGTCTCAATTCTAATAAATTTTTAATAAGTCACAATGCGATGAGTAACTTAAAAACATATTCTATATAAGTTAAATGCACCGAATACGGTGCACTTATATTCTAAAAGTTTAAGCAACTATTCTATTAATAACTTGTTGAATTGCGGTGACTGTTTTGTGAATACTTTCATCACTTAAAGTAGGATGAACTAAAAACATCAGACTGGTTTCACCCAATTGCTGCGCATTTTTCAAACGCTGTGCTGGACGCCATAGCGTATCATCAAACGCATGCTCGAGATAAACTTCTGAACAGGAGCCACTGAAACAAGGCACATTCAGCACACTGATTTCCTGCATGATGCGGTCACGTGACCAGCCTTCAGGCAAAGCATCGATATTGACCTGCACATAACATTTATAGGCAGCATGTACATAATCATCGGATGGACGATGTACGCTAAAATATGGGCTGTCTGCAAATGCCGCATAAATTTTTTCCATATTGGCAAGGCGTTTTGCAGTCCATTCCGGCATTTTTTTCAGCTGAATACGACCAATCACCGCTTGCATTTCCATCATGCGCCAGTTGGTCCCAAATGAATCATGCAGCCAGCGGAAACCCGGTGGATGCTGCTTGTTATAAATACTGTCAAAGTTCTTGCCATGATCTTTATAGGACCACATTTTTTTCCACAGGATTTCATCATTGGTGGTCACCATGCCGCCTTCACCGCCTGTCGTCATAATCTTGTCCTGACAGAAGGACCAGGCCGCAACATGACCGATTGAACCAGCAGATTTACCTTTATATTTCGCGCCATGCGCCTGTGCACAGTCTTCGATTACATACAGGCCTTTATCGGTAGCCAGCTGCATGATCGGGTCCATGTCGCACATCCAGCCTGCCAGATGCACACAGATAATGGCCTTGGTATTGGGTGTGATGACCGCTTCAATGGTACGGCGGGAGATATTTTGGGAGTCCAGTTCGACGTCGGCAAAGACCGGGTTTGCCCCAGCCGTGACAATAGAACTGGCCGAGGCCAGAAAGGTACGTGAGGTAACAATCACATCATCCCCTGCGCCAATATCTAATGCCTTCAATGCGACATCAAGTGCTACTGTTCCATTGGCTAAGGCCACTGCATACCGGGTTTCTGCGAACCGGGCAAATTCTTTTTCGAACTCGCGGCATTCCTGTCCGGTCCAGTAGTTGACTTTATTCGACAACAAAACCTGGGAAACCGCATCCGCTTCTTCCTGAGTAAAACTTGGCCATGGTTCAAATGCAGTGTTTAACATGATGTTTCCTGAATTTTTAAAATTTAAAAACTTATTTTTTCTCTAGAATTCTTGCCGGATTGCCAATCACCGTTACGCCCGGTGGAACGCTCTTGGTGACCACAGCCCCCATACCGACCACCGCCCCCTTACCAATCACTAAAGGCTGGTCAGGTGTACCCTGTTTAATCACAGCACCTGTACCAATATAGGCATGATTTTCGATATGGATATTGCCATTGCATTTCACTCCGGGAGCAAAGGTGACGTAATCGCCAATGATGCAATCATGCTCAACATAACTGTATAAATTGGCATGAAAACATTTACCAATCTTGATATTGGAAGTCAGGGTCACAAACGGGCTTAAAGCAGCACCGGGGGCAATTTCTATTGCATCCATGCGCACGACATTATCTGCCTGAACTGCCCATAGCTCAATTGCATCTTGTTCAAGTTTTTTAGCTATTTTTTCACGGATCTGACTATTGGCAATCGCAATGAGAACTGACTTTCTATCAGCCTTTAGATTTTTAAATGTTGCATAATTTAACGCTCTATGTCCATTAACCGTCATTTCTTCGATCAGACTGTCATCTATAAAATAGATTTCGGCATTTATATTCTGACGCTGTAATTGCTGGCGAGCCACAGGCATCAAGCTTCGGCCACAACCTGAAGCGCCATAGACTGCATAGATTTCAGTCATGGAGATTGTCCGTTTTTGTACCGGTAAATTTGGTCATAGTCGCTTCACCCTCGGCACTGATATCATCTTTTGCTAAAACTTTATGTACCGTTTTAAACATGATTTTGAAGTCGAGCCAAATGGACTGATTTTCGACGTACCAGGTATCCAGCTTGAATTTTTCTTCCCAGCCAATCGCATTGCGGCCATTGACCTGCGCGTGCCCCGTCATGCCCGGTCGTACATCATGGCGTTTGGCCTGTGCGGGGCTATAAAGCGGCAGGTATTCCATCAACAGTGGGCGTGGGCCAACAATACTCATATCGCCTTTAATCACGTTCCACAGTTCTGGCATTTCATCCAGACTGGTAGAACGCAGCATTTGACCAAAAGGCGTTAAACGTTCACTATCCGGCAATGGGTTACCCTGCTCGTCTATAGCATCTTTCATGGTCCGGAACTTGATCATTTCAAACGGCTTGCCCTGTAAACCGGGACGCACCTGGCGAAACAAGACCGGAGAGCCCAGATTTTTTTTCACTTTGTAAGCAACAAAGGCATAAAGTGGTGAAAGCAGGATCAGGGCGATGGAAGCGATGATAATATCGAGAAGGCGTTTTAGCATTTAGATCAAACCCATTTCTTGCATCATATGTGTGTTTACCTGATGGACATCATATTTTTGAAGTGCGATTTCTCGGGAGCGACTTCCCATTTTAGCGATAAGCTCTGGTTGAAGAATGAGTTTCTCCATTGCTTTTACTAAACTTTCTACGGATTTTACTTCAACCAGAAAGCCGTTATCGCCATCCGTAACAGTTTCACGACAACCTGGGGCATCCGTGGTAATAATTGCCCGGCCCATTGCCATGGCTTCTAAAACTGTACGGGGTGTGCCCTCGCGATACGACGGCAAGACATACACTGAGCTTTCTGCAATTGCAGGGCGAACATCGGATAGTTTCCCCCAGTAGTTTAATGTGTTACTGGCCACCCATTGATCCAATTCTTGCTGGCGAATGGCCGAAGGATTTTCATCAATCCAGCCCACCAGATTAAATTCTACATGCGGATATTTATGTTTGATAATTTTTGCTGCTTCGGCATATTCACGAACACCTTTATCTCCCAGTAAACGTGCAATCAGCAAGAAGGATATTTTAATTTTTTGATCAGCAGTTAGAGGTAAAGGCAATACATTGAAGTCGGCAACATTAACCCCAGAACCGTTCACTACCACTGTAGGCGTTTGAACGGCTAAAAGCTTTAAATCCTGAAAAAGTTTTAAGTCATCCGGATTTTGGAAAAATGCCTTATGACTGCGCGACAATGCCTGCTGGTATAAACCATGAACCAGTTTCTGGAAAATACTACGCTTAGTCTGAGTTTCTACATTTTGAAATGCATAGCCTAAACCTGTAATTAAGGCATACCGATTCGGTACTTTAGCGAGCCACGCGGCGAGTGTTCCATAGATCACTGGCTTGATCGTATAAGATAGAACATAATCAGGTTTGATTTTTTTTATGAGCGTATACATGCTTTGTAAGGTTTTTAAGTCTGCTACTGGATTAGTGCCTGTGCGTTGCATGGAAACTTCATGTATGAAATAACCTAAATCTAGGAGTTTTTCATGTTCGGTAGGGAAAGAAGGTAAATCAGGTGCAATAATATGGATTTCATAGCATTGCTGACGGATCGCTTCGAGTAACTTTCCACGGAAGTTTAAGACGGAAGGGAGAAAACTTGAAATGATTAAAAACTTCATAAATTATTTCACTTTCTAAAAGAGAGTTTATTGGATGCAAGATCATCCCCTTTATTCATTTTTCTTTCTTTACCAATCAGTGAGATCAATAAGAAAATTAGAATCGGTGTAAACATCCATTTTTGTCTAATTGCAATTCCCAAGTTGGCTGTAGTCGAAGCCAATATAAACCATGCCAATAAAGAATAAATCCATAAAAACATTCTATTATGTTCTAATAAATGAATAGGTAAAGGTTTTTTAATTACGGCTTTAAAACCGATAACGAACAAATAAAGTAAAATTAAATTATCTATAGCCGCTAATAAAGAAAAAATACTCCTTGCCTCAAAAATAATAGGGCGAAACAAATAAGTAAATAATTGCATTGGAAGACTCATATTGGCAATATCAACACTTGAACCACCAGATAAATTTTCAGCTTGTCGACCTTCAATATAAGTCATTACGTCTTCTGCACCAGCATTATCTCCAATCCCAGTATAGTTTAGGGCAAAAGGCACTAACATGACTGTTGAAACCAAAGCAATAGAACCGAAAAAAATACGCTGCAAAGTAGGAATGTTAGATTGAAAAACAAATGAGCCAGCTAAAGCAATTACCATCATTGCCGCTATATGTGGTCTAACAAATAACATAACTAATATAGCAACAGCCATAGTGGCAATACGCTTATTAAGCTTTAAAGCTGCCCATAATGCTAAACCAGTTGCCATAAAGGATAAAGAATCCTTACCTATAGCAGCTGACCAAAAACTAATTGATGGTAAAAAAACTATCAAACTTGCAAGCTGGCGGGTTTTTTTTGTTTTATTCTTTGTGACCTCTCTTAAAGCTGCATCAAAAGCCAATAAACCAATAAAACCAAAAATTTGAAAGACAAAAAAAGTACCTAGAAGAGATAGCCCTAAACCTTGACTAAAAAATGATGTAAAGAACTCTATACCACGTGTTCCGAACGCAAAACTTGTTCCATCTAATAAGCTATTATTATAGTATCTAGTTGCATCTCCCCCTTTATTCACAACATAAATTGCATAGACTATTGAAAAAAAAGCATGCCAACAATAAAGAGCTAATGTGCGAACAGGATTACAATAAAACAAACGCCTTATACTAAGAGCAATTAATGCCCCTAACAAGAAAACAAAAAATATCCCAACTAAATGCCATGCTGTTGAAAATAGTGCCATGAATACCACTTATTATTAATGAGATCCGTATTAAAATAAGACTGATACGAATAATCAAGGTTAAATAGGATGTGTTTTTAACAGGAATGATCACTTATAGTAAATTGAATTAAACAAATCAATATACTAACATTCAGAATAAAATATTTAAAAACATCACAAACTATACTATTCATAACTGATATTTAATTTAGTTATGTAAGGTTAAATCTCAAACACATGATTTGATTCAATCACTACATTTCATGATCGTGCTGAATAAACTGACAACCATTTTTCTGTCGCTGCCTCTAATCCATAGTGTTGCACAATCCTAAATCGTGCAGTTTCACCTAATTTTTTTCGCTCCTCAGGGTTTAATTTCAAAGCTTGATCCAGTCCAGAAGCAAGAGCTTTAGAATCTTTGGGTGAAACAAGAAAGCCAGCTTCACCAACTACTTCACTTACTCCACCACAATCTGTCGCAACAACTGTACGTTCACAAGCCATAGCTTCTGCAACAACTAAGCCAAAACCTTCCCATGCTGAAGATAAAACAAATACATCTGCTGCAGATAATAAGTCAGGAATATCATCTCGAATACCCAACAAAGTAATTTTTTCAGTTAGTTTTTTATCTATAATCATATTCTCAATACTAGTACGTAAAACACCATCACCTACTATTAATAAGTGAATTTGTGGTTGATTTATTTGCAACTGATAAAAAGCATTGATTAAATTAGAATAATCTTTCTGTTCATGAAACCGACCAATTGCGATAAATACTATTTCTTTTTCTAAATTATATTCTTTTCTTATATTATTCCGACTATCGAGCTTAAATTTAAAGTGATCCGTATTAATTCCATTATGTACAAAAATCATTTTTCCAATAAATGAAGCTTTTTTCTTCTCAAAAGCTTGAACGCCTTCTAAACTTACACTAGTAAACACATCAGACAGCCGATCTGTAGCTCGATAGGCTAACATTCTTAATTTTCCGCCTTCATTAGTATTATGGGAAGTATTAACTAAACGTGGAATAAAACTAAATATTCTCGCTAAACGCGACAAAATATTGGAGTGAAACATATGGCTATGAACAATATCAGGCTTATATTTTTTGATAATTTTTACTAAACAAAAAAAAGCGCTGAATATAGAGAGTGATGATTTACCCCCCCCCAACCAAATTAAATCAATTTTTTCCGATTTAGGTTTTACGATTACAGGCTTCAACAAATAAGCAATTTTAACACTGTGACCGCGGGACGTTAGGTCATCTGCTAAGTTACACACCTGATGCTCAGCCCCGCCCATCCCTAACCCGGTTATGATCATTAGAATTTTCATTTAAATCACTCTTTGGTATTTTTCAAAAGGGACTCAATACCAGTACTGATTTTCCCCAAAACATTTTCCTCGCTAAACAGCTTTGCCTTATCAATACAGGCATCGTGG
The DNA here is from genome assembly GCF_024129435.1 of Acinetobacter lwoffii. Lineage (GTDB taxonomy): Bacteria > Pseudomonadota > Gammaproteobacteria > Pseudomonadales > Moraxellaceae > Acinetobacter > Acinetobacter lwoffii_F. The sequence goes on from NZ_JAMXXN010000010.1 coordinate 84,444, forward strand.
TAATCTTGGGCATTATCAATCAACACAAGCATCTTCTTTTGAAATTCGGTATCTGCCACATCTTCAGGAATAAAAGACAGTCCGGTAACTACACCCAAATTCTCTAAGAATTCAGCACAATAACCTGCACTCTTGGTCGTTATTGCTGGCACTCCTCTTGCATGAGCTTCAAGTAAAGTAGTCGCAAACCCCTCATGATGACTGGTAATCGCAAAACACTTGATACTATCGTAAATAGCAGGTAAGTCTTTTCGATCTGCCCAATCACGTAACTCAATATTATCTTGGAGATTTAGAGTCTCAATCTCTTTTTGGATTGTTTCTCGTTCACTTCCTTTACCAAGAATCAATGCTTTAATCGGCTTGCTACTTATTGTATTTAATTTTGCAACCAATTTTATAAATAAAGGAATATTCTTTTCTCTTGAAAGCCTTGAGATAATCGCTATATCATATTTTTTAGGCTGAATAGGTGAACTAAAAAACCACGGAGAGATAAAATTCCCTACAAATTCCATATCTTTAGGGAATACCCTCATATTTTCCTTATTAACAGTAAATATTTTATTACAGAAGAAACTGGAAAATTTTAATAAATAATATTCTATAGTTCCATGACCTAAACCCGCAGAATTTTGCTTCTGTAAATATATATGTAAGAGTGAAACCACTTTTAAACCATATAATCGAAATATAGGTGCCAACCAAAGCGATGAAAGATCATTCAGTACTATAATCTTAATACCGTGATTCTTGAGTGACCTCGCTAAAGAAAATGATGTAGATAATCGTTTAATTTTAGAGGAAACTGCTGGCATAGATATAGTTGGACAAGAAAAAGTCTCTGGCTCTGATGTTGAAATAACTGTAGGCAAGCCATGCTCATTCATATAACGACATAAGTTTTCTATATAAATCTGTCCCCCACCCCATATATTCGAACTCGGGGAATAAATACATATCATTTTTAAATCGCCTATATTTAATTTATAAATCATTCATAGTTTTCAAATGATGGTGGAGGTAAATTTTTTAGTACTTTAGAGGAGTGTTTTAATATAATGGGAGCGAGAATATCACCTAATAAATAACTCCATGGCACTGGGTACTGGGAAACAACTCCATCATAAACATGTCCCATACGCTCTTTTGGATATTTAGCAGGATGTGCTAATAACTTATCATGTAGTTTATCTAATCGAGAATTGAGTTCATTCCACCATGCCTGAGTAATACAGGTTTTAGGCTTAAATATAAAAGCTCCATTACCAATAAGCTTAGTATAGTTTAACTGCAAAAAACGGTATTTTACGTAGTAGTATAACTTATTAAATATTCCACCCTCATTTAATAGAATTGCACTTTGGTAACAGTTCCCAACACCCCAACGGCCAACCTCTGGATATCCGGCAGCTAGAAGAAATTTATTATTTTCCAACTGTTCAATAGTAGCGATCCAAGAGCTTGTTAATGGCTTGATATCACAATATGCTCCGCCAAAATGGTGCATAAAATAAGCTCTTAAATAGTCTGCTCTATGGGCTAAATTCAAAGCATAATATGCTGGGTGCAGTTTTTCTTGTGGGATAAATTCATGAAGATTACGATTTGTGATTAAAACAACCTCAAGCCCAGAGTCGGCAAGGGACTCAACCCCTCTTCTTCTAATCTCTGGGATTTCATTATCCCCGGTCCAAAAACAAAATATTTTACGCTGTATCATATTACCCTCTCTTCTTATTCCTTAAAAATTGTACTAATTTTACACCGGCTTTTAAAAAAAAGGTTGGGGTATAAGAGAAGATAAAAAGCAAGGTGTATAAAAAATTCAACTGAGGTAGTGCTAATCTAGAGACACTCTTTGCATTTAAATATTCATTTTTAAACAAACTTGCCTTGACTCCATTAAAAAGGCGACTATTGATATATCGTCGAATACTTTGATTATGGAGAATAGAGGAATCTCTTTTACTTTGTTGAACCAACATATTTACTGAAGGAGAAATATCTGACAAAGTCGTTACTGGTTTTGTAGACTTTTTAGCAGCAAGTGATTGCATCACGCCTCCTGTATCTCTGAAATAATAACAAGTGATACGATCAGACAAAGCAACAGGATAGTGTAGCGCAACTCTGGACCAGCATTCTAAATCTTCTCCAGCTTTAACAGCAATAAAACCTCCAAGATTATTAAAAAATTCTTTTTTTATTGCTACAGCTGAACTATTTACTACACCTATATAATTTGATGCTTCATCAAAATAGTCAACGTGGCGAAATAAACTCTTTGTGAGTACAGTTAAATTTGAAACTTCACTACTATCCAATACTTCTTTAATTTTTGTAGACACCATACCCACGTCTGGATATGTATTAATAATATTATTAAGCTCAGTTAAATGGTAATCTAACCATGCATCATCTGCATCTAGAAAAGCAATCCAGTTTTGAGTTGCTGTTTTAATGCCTGTATTTCGAGCAGCACTCACACCTTGATTATTTTGGGTGACTATTTTTAATCTAGGATCCGTAATATTATTAATTGTTTGCAAGCTAGAATCAGTTGAGCCATCATCAACCACTATTAATTCAAAGTCTTGATAGGTTTGAGCTAATACGCTTTCGACAGCACGACCTATGTACTTTTCCTTATTATATAAGGGTATTACCACACTAAACATTTAAAGCACTCTATATTTCATTAAATAAATATTGGATGACATCCTGATTTTTTACATATCTCAGCAAGTTCTACACTTTGAGAAGAATCTTTAGGAAGCAAAATGATCCTTTGTACACATACAGCTTCTAAACTAAACATCACACTACTAAACCATCCAATCAATCTAATCGACCTACCCTGTGCATCAGCAATAATAGCATCTTCAGCAATACGACTATTCTTGTTAAGCTGCTTTACACCAAGATCTAAAATATTTCGTTCTCTAGGATGTTTCACATAAGCTGTTATATCTAATTGCCTCAAATAATCTACCATTCTCGCTATTTGATCAGAATTCATAACTTCTTCAAATGGTGCTCCAATAAAATAAGTACGTATCTCAACTGGTAATCTATTAGAATCACTCTCCCAACCATCAATATGAATTAATCTGTCGGACTCAACTATATTTGGATTATGAGGATAAATTGAATAATGCTTTTTAATTCTTTTTTTTATAGAATCAAGTGATTTAGCACCTAAAATAATCCGGTATAATTTAGCTCTTAATGTATCTGGTTCATTATAAAAAATACCCTGCTTAACTATATTCGCAGCACCATCATCAAACGTAATAAGTTCTGATTGATTATATTTAGATACTAAAGAATTGGGAACTAATGCATTAATACTAGCATACATTACAAGATCATAATTTTTAAAAAAATACCATTTTATTGCTTTTATCTTAAATAAAAGATGAGAGAATATATCAAAACGTTGACGTTGAATAAATATATATTGTGATCTTTTTGCTTGTATAGAAAGCTGAGCATAATAATATTTATCTTCATCAGAGTTATTCTGAGTAAAGTATACAAGATCAAAATTGCTAACTTTTTCTTTTTCTAAAACCTTCTGAGCTAACCAAGCTTGAAATGGGGTTCTAATCACTAAGAGTGCTTTCATTTTTCAAAGCCTAATATTTTTAATAAATCAAAAGTGAACACTAATTTATTACCCTTTCAAAATAGAATTCTGCCAAAGAAAAGTCGTCTTCAGTATCAATATCAATAGAAAATTTTGTAGGCATAATAAAAGCATGTGTTCCTTTACTATATAGGTCAATTAATCGACCGACATATTTTCTATCAAATATATATATAGCCCCATTCAATCGATAATAAGAATCTAATTCCTGTGTACGTTTAATATTCTCTGATTTAACAAAACCATCCATAGAGTGATTAAATCCAAGTTGATTACAAAATTGTATTGGATACTCTAGTTCACAAACTGAAATAATAGCCTTACTAGCTTTATCTTCCATTAATTGCATAGCTTCTTTTATATGCTGACTGTTCCTTAATGGGGATGTTGGCTGAAGAATCGTGACTGTCGTTACTTGTTGACCACTACTTTGCTCAAACCATTCGACTAAATGAGTTACTACATCATTAGTCGTTGCATCATCTGATGCTAATTCAATAGGTCTTAAAAAAGGTACTTCAGCACCATACTTTTTAGATACATCTAGTATTTCCTGATCATCAGTACTCACAAATACGTGATCGAACACATTGCTTTTTAATGCAGCTTCAATTGTCCAAGCAATCATTGGCTTACCTGCCAATAACTTAATATTTTTTCCTGGTAACCGCTTGCTCCCGCCCCTAGCAGGAATAATCGCTATCTTCATTAAAAAGCCTTTCAATATCTAGTTGCGCTTTATGGTAATCTTTCATTTGCCCGATGTCTAACCAGTAATCATAACTGGTATAAGTTCCAATACGCTTATTATCCTTCCTATGCTGTTCCAACAAGGTAGGCATATCAATATATTGGTCTACTTGTACACTATCAATAATTTCAGGGTTTAAAACATAAATACCTGTGTTGATTTTATAATGATACGTCGGTTTCTCGACCATATTAATAATCAGTTGATTTTCTGTTTCTATAACCCCAAAAGGTACTCGATACTCATCTTCACGCACACAAAGAGTTGCATCAAATTTATTTTTTTCATGGTGACTCAACAGCTCTGCATAATTTAGTTTAGTTAGAACATCACCATTCATCATAATAATCGGTAAGTTAGGTCTATCTTTTGGCAATAAACCAAGTGCTCCACCCGTGCCCAGTGGATCATTTTCATGCACATATTGAATTTGAACATCAAATTTTTCGCCATTGCCAAAATGCTCACGAATAATTTCAGGCAAATAATGGGTTGAAATATAAAACTTATAGAAACCTTGAATCTTTAAGCTAGAAATAATTGTTTCTAGTAAAGGTTTCCCCCCCACAGGAAGCATGGGTTTTGGACAGTTATCTGTTAAAGGGCGTAATCTAGTTCCAAAACCACCAGCCATAATAAACACTGGATTTTCTTTACGTTTTTTACGAATCAAATCATCAAGCGTAATAATATTAACGAGTTGATTATTTTTAATTACAGGTAATGCCAGATAGCTTTTTTCACGCATAATCTCGAAAATCTGGCGGTTATTTAAGCTACCTTCTTCAATACTATAAGGATTAGTATGCATGATTGTTTCAACAGCTGCATGCACATCTTGGCCTTTTAAAAGCCCTCTACGAATATCACCGTCTGTAATACTTCCGATCAATTGATTATGATCATCAACGACCAAAACAATTCTTAAAGCATATAAATCAAGTAGCTCTAATGCTTTCAAAATTGAATCATTTTTATGCAAAATTATATTATTAACATCTCTAGTCACGACTTAATTCCTTAGCAGGTGATCCAATATAGACCTTATTCGGTTCCGTATGTTTCACAACCACAGCACCCGCGCCTATAACGGAGTTTTCACCTAAATATTTCAATTGCTCTGGACTTTTGCCCGGCAAAATAGCTGCATTTGTTCCAATGTAAGTGCCTTGCTTCAAATGAATACAACCAGACACATTAACACCTGGCATGACAGAAACGTAGTTTTCTAGAATACAGTCGTGCCCAATTGTGCTGTTAAAACTTACTATAATAAAATGACCAAAACGACATGAATTTGTAATTCTCGCTCCAGCCGCAATTACCACACCTCTACTATGTTCTAACAGCTCTCGAATACCATACCCAAGTGATGATTGAGAATGAATCAAATTGGGATAAGGTAAATCGGGATAAGCTTCATATATTCTTTTACGAATCTTTGGATCAGCAACACCTATCGCATATACCGTATCCGTTAATGTCGATATTGCTGATTCTGGCAAAATGGGGAAACCAAGTAAGGTGTCGCCATCTTTGGCATTTCTTTCTAAAAAAAATATATGGCGGTAGCCTTGATCTATTGCTAAATCTACTAGCTCTTTTGCAAAGCCACCTGAACCAAAAATTGCCAGTTTTTTCATTTAAATTTCAATAAAATCGTTCTTTTTAAAGCTACGTTTTGCTTTTGTACCAACAACATCCCAATACTTATTTGGTTCTAAACAAACGCGACCTGCTCGTTTTGTTGTGACATTGTCAGAGGTTAAAAGCTCCCCTTCCGCAATATCTGTTTTAGCCACAATGCTACGACGTACTAGATAATAGTTATCGCTCTCTTGCTCTAGCATAAATTTAATACCATCGCCCAAAGCTGCATATGTTTTATGCAAAATTTCGACATAATGTTTAAACTCATCTGGTTCCATTGATGCTGCGTGGTCTGGACCAGCCATCGTTTTATCTAATGTAATATGCTTCTCAAAGATGCGAGCACCAAGACTTACACCAATAACCGCTGCATATTCATCAAGCGTATGGTCAGAAAAACCTGTTGCCAAATCAAATACATTTTTTAAAGTTGAAATGGATTTAAGATTACTTTCTTCAAATAATGCTGGATATTGAGTCACACAGTGTAAAATAGAAACCTGTTCTTTCAACTGTTTACGTACTGAAATTTTAGAATAAGCTTCTCTAAATAACTGCTGAGATGGTCGAACTTCCGTTCCCTTATCGATAACAAAAGCAAATACTGATAATGCTTGTTCAATATCACCTAGGCTAGCTGTTCCTGTAGATAAAATGACATGCTTTTTTGAACATGCAATTTCATAGAGAAACGGTAAATTTGAAATATCAGCAGATGATACTTTCAAGTAAGGTACATCGATCTCATTCACCAAGAACTTCAAACTATCAGCGTCAAACGGCGTTGAAATAAAAGTAATTTGATGCTCATCACAAAATTTCTGTATTTCTTCTGTCTGCTCATAAGTGAGCTCTAAACTTTTTACAAGCTCTAATTGGCTTTGACTAGAACCAGTATTTTCTTTTTGATATGCAGCCATTTCAGTTTGATCAGATAACAAACTATCTGCTTTAAATGTTTGAAATTTGACGGCATTCGCACCGCATTCTTTGGCTTTTAAAATAAGCTCTTTTGCTAACTCTACAGAGCCATTATGATTTACACCAATTTCTGCAATGACATAAATTTCGTCTTGATTAAAGATCATAAAATGGTGCCTTCTTTTTAAAATCCGTCGTTTTAATAAGTTCAATTATTTTCTGAGAAGTATTGCCTAACCCTAATGGTGGAACAACTTTACTCAATTCATCGTCTGGGAAATTAATTGCTTTTTGCAATGCTTCTAAAATTTCACTTTCGTCTAATCTAACATCAAGTATAGACTCACAACGTAAGCGTCCTTTTTGACGATCACCAATATTTACTGTTGGTACCTGTAATGCTGGAGCTTCTGATAAGCCACTTGATGAGTTTCCAACCATAGCTAAAGCATTTTTCAAAACACTTAAATAGTTTTGAATACCAAAACTCTTTACAAGCAATACTCGATCTGGCAATTGTGCTTTTAAATCAAGCATTGCTCTCACAATATTAGTATTACCATTATCTGCATTTGGATAACTAAAGACAAAATTGACATCTTTTATTTGCTTAAGTGCATCAAATAACGGTGCAACATTTTCTTCTAGTAAATTAGTTTCAGGATGATAAGTAATGAGAAAATATGGTTTTGAAAAATCAAAATCATATAATTCACTCAATTCTGCACTATTTTTAAATGTTGTACGCTGGATATGATCTAAGCCTAGTGCGCCGACATTAAATACTTTTTCTGGTTGCTCGCCTAACTGAATAATTCGTTTCTTATATTCCTCTGCCGCGGCAAAATGAATATTAGACATTTTAGTGATCGCATGACGAATTGATTCGTCATATGCACCTTCAGTGATTTCACCACCATGCAAATGTGCAACAGGTACCTGCATGATTAAAGCAGCTTGCGTTACTGCTAAAGCTTCGAAACGATCACCCAAAACAACTAATAAATCAGGTTGCATTCGTTTCAATGCATCTGCAAATCCAAGTAAGCCAACACCCATTGATTTCACAACAGCAGACGATGTATCAGATGACAGTAGCATTTCTACCGATTCGGTAATTTCGAAACCATCTTGAACAATAGTTTTCCAAGTTTCACCGTGCTCAGGTGAATAATGCATAGCCGTAGCTAGAATTTGTAACTCTAGCTCTGAATCTTGCTGAATATCTCGCATTAACCAATACAGCAAACCATATTCAGCTCGAGTTCCTGTAAAAACGGCTATTTTTTTCATTCTCATTACTCCAAAGGAACCGAACTTGGAATATTTACAACTCTTTCTTCCAACCATAATGAGTTAGTTAAATCGCCTTGTAATGCAGTTTGGTACATTGGCAATCTGGTCATTAAAGTCCAGATTGGGCGAGTCATAACCTTATTTGAATTGGTTTCATCCAAAATCAAATCTCGTTGAGCCTTATCTTTGCAAACAATGGCATTTAACCAATAGTTAGATCGGCAGTCTTCAGGTTCCACAACAAATGAAATATCACTATCTTTAAAGAAATCTTGATATTGCTGAGCTAAATCACGCTTTTTAGCCAGAAAACCTTCCAAGCCTTCCATTTGTGCACAACCTAAAGCAGCATTCAAATTAGGTAAACGGTAGTTAAAACCATTTTCATCATGATAAAATTCATACGGATGTGGTATTTTTGCAGTTGTCGTAATGTGCTTCGCTCTTATGCCAAGTTCTTCATCTTGACACAAGACCATACCACCACCACCTGTAGTGATGACTTTATTTCCATTAAAACTAAGTGCTGAAACTAGACCAAAAGTTCCAGTATGTTTACCTTTGTAGTAAGAACCTAAACTTTCAGCAGCATCTTCAACTAATGCAATATTCCACTTGGTTACGACCTGTTGAAGCTCATCAATTTCAACAGGATGACCAAATGTATGCATTGGAACGATTGCAGAAATACGCTTATTAGTTGCTTTGTGTTTACATACACCTTGGTCATCAATAAAAGCATTTTCTTGCAAATAAACATCTAATGCCTTTGGACACAAACCAAGTGTCTTCAATGAAACATCAATAAATAATGGCTCTGCACCGATATAAGACAAGGCATTACACGTTGCGACAAAAGTCAAAGCTTGGGTAATTACGATATCGTCGCGCTTTACACCAGCGAGTAAAAGAGCAATATGTAATGCAGCTGTTCCATTCACAGTCGCAATAGTTTTAGCACAGCCTGTAAATTGTTGAACCTTGGCTTCAAAGTCATTTACATAGGCACCAACACTAGAAACAAAAGTACTATCAATCGTATCTAATACATATTTCTTTTCATTACCAAGAAAACGAGGTTCATGTAAGGGAATAAAATTATTAGTACAATAAATATCCCGAACAAATTGATTAAATTTAGAAGTATCCATTACATTTTTCCATCTAAATATAAACCTGTTTCTTTATGTCCAAAGTTAGGCATCATATAGTTAAATAGATCAACAATTTCTTCTTTACTCCACTGCTTATTTGAAAGCATTGCATGAATTTTTTCTTCAAATACATGCAACTTGTCTTCTTCAACATTTAGTTCGTTTTTAATAACACCTAAATTATGAAAACGTTGCATATCTAAAGTTTCATTGTTGGTAAAGAACTCTTCAAAATCTTTCTCACCAGTCGTTGTACTTCCTGTGAATAAACATGGCCATTTACCTTGTTTTGGTAAAGTCTCAATTACGCTACGCGCTTCATCCTCAGACTCACACAAATACGGCTCGTATCCAAGGTTATTAATATATTTGACTGCAATATCAGCAAAAGTAATGAGGTGTAAGTGCTCGCTAAGTTTAGGGAAAAAAATATCTCTATTCTCACCTAGTAAACAAGACATGAGACACAGCTCACCTGACTCTTTTGGAGTAACGAAATAACGGCGAATATCATTTGGCGCAGCAATTGGCTGGTTTTTCTGAATACGCTGGTTAAAACCATGTAATAAAGAACCATCTGAAAATGCAACATTTGCAAAACGAGCAGTTGAAATATCAATATATTGGCTTTGACGCATTAGGAACATTTCCATAATACGTTTAGAGCCACCCATCATATTGACAGGATTAGCCGCTTTATCAGTTGAAACACAAAAATATTTTTTAACACCTTTCTCTATTGACTGTCTTATTGTTTTTTCAGTATTCAGAATATTTACATGAATCATGCGCATCAAAGTATAAGGATCTTTTTCGCTACGTACATGCTTTAATGCCGATAAGTTAAGAACATAGTCAAACTCACCATCATTTTGGATAAAAGCATCATACTCATCAGATCCAATATCCAATGCAAAAGTTTGAAAATCGCCGTCTATGTACCCATAAGAGCTACGAATATCTCGGACAACTTCTGTGAGATTGTTTTCTGATATATCAACTACATGAAGTTTTTCCGGGTTACGCTTAAAAATCTCTTTAACTACAGCCTGACCAATAGATCCAGCACCGCCAAGTACTAAAAACTTCGAAGATGCGACAATCTCTTTTAATTTTTCATCCCATGCTTGGATATCATTTGTAAAAAGTTCTTGTGAGCGACCAATTAAATTTAAAATACTGCTCATAATAGACCATTAATAAAAGTTGTATGAATATAACGACTAAGCATGCTCAGCCATTTCTTTAAATTTTGGGTTAGTTTCTAACAAATGCTGATAAGTCCCCTGATCAACAATTTTACCCTGTTCCATCATGAAAATAACGTCACATTTACGCACTGTCTTTAGTCGGTGGGCAATCATAATAATCGTTTTTTTACCACTAAAATCATGAATCGCATCCATAATAATTTTTTCAGTAATTCCATCTAAAGCACTAGTTGCTTCATCAAAAACAAGTACATTCGCCTCATGATAAAGTGCCCTTGCGATACCAATACGCTGGCGTTGCCCCCCTGAAAGCTGTACACCACGCTCCCCGACTTTTGTATTTACACCATTAGGCAATTGCTTTACTAATTCGGTTAAGTTAGCTAACTCAATAGCTTTCTGTACTTGATCTAGATTAATATCTTTGGCAGGTAAACCAAATGCAATATTTTCTGCAATTGTTCCCTCACCTAAATAAATACTTTGTGGCACAAAGCCTAAAGATTGTTGCCATGCACACTTATTAACTTCTGTAATAGGTATGTCATCAATATAGATATCGCCTTGTTGCGGAGTGAGTAAGCCAAGCAACAGATCTATTGTTGTTGATTTTCCAGAGCCTGATGACCCAACAATTCCTATAACACTATTGACAGGTATTACCATATTTAAGTTATGAACGGCAGGCTTTGATTTACCTGGATAACTAAAGGTTATATTTTGCAGACTAATTTTTTCTTTTAGCTGTATATGTTGTAATGCGGAGTCCTTTATTGATGACTGTGGAGTTTTTAGAGACAGCTCAAGATCCTTTTTAATCGACTCAAATGCTGCTGCACTTCCTTTCATTTGGGTAATACTCCCATAAATCTGCTGCAATGCAGGAAGTAACTTAAAAGATGCTAAAGCATAAACTGCTAATATTGGAAGCACCTCCCCCAAATTGCCTTGGTGCAATTTAATGAGCAATAATACCAAGCCTATCATTGCACCAAATGCAATGAGCTCCATAAAATAGCGAGGCAACATAGCTATTGAAGCATTACCACTTTGAGCATTGGCAAATATTTGTCCAGTTTTTTGAAAACGCTCAATAAAATCATAGTGACGATTAAGCAGCAAAACATCTTTGATACCACCAAAGCCTTCATTCATTAATCGAAAACGCTCAGTAGAGACATTAGATAAATTTTTTCCATTTTTTTGTAAGCGTTTTCTTACCAACCTGTATAATAAAATATATGCGCTCACAAATATCATCAACCCCGTGAGTGCAATTACGGGATCAATCATAAGTATTGTAATTGTAATAAAGATAACCAACACCATTTTTGCATTGAATTGCATTAATGGTTGAATTATCCCACTGGTAACTCGTGTTGCTTCTGTTGAAATTTGTTTTGTCAATTGAGCACTACTTCCACCTACATGGAACAACCAATTTTGTTGCATATAGTGCTCATACAATCGATCTGCGATCTCCACCCCGACTTTTGCACCAAATAAAGATAATCGCCAAACAGTAAACATAGAAATAATTGTCGAAAATCCAAGAGCAAATAATACAGACAAACCCAAATAGAATAAAAAATCCATTGGATTATTAAGACCGGATAACTGATACAAACTTGAATAGATACCCTCTTTTTCTAGCAAACTGATATCACCAACCAATGCCATAAAAGGAGCTATAGATGCAATACCTACAAGCTCTGCGAATGCCATAATTACTACTAAAACTTGCAAAATATAAAACTGGTTTCGTTGGCGAGCATTAAGGAGAGAAAATAGCTCTTGAATCATTTTCAACATTCTACAACTCTATTTTAAAATAACTAAATTATTAATAACACACATACATTCTTTAAATACATAAATTAAGATATCAAAGCTAAAAAGGTTGTTATTTAAACATGGAATCATAATAGCCAACTATATAAAAATGAGTTATAGAACAAATACAACTCTTTTACTTTGTTCCTAAAAACTGTATATACCAAGGCATTGCTTTCTCTATACCATGAGAAATCAAAAACTCAGGTTCATAACCTAATAAGGTTTTAATTTTGTTAATACTAGCTTGCGAATGCCGTACATCTCCTGCCCGGAATTCACGATATATTGGTTCTTTTGCATAAATCACACCATTTTCATTTAATGCAGCTTTAATGGCATTAAACAAATCATTCAGCGTAGTACGATCCCCCACTGCCACATTATAGACATGATTTTTAGCTTCATCATTTTGTGTAGTAGCTGCCAGAATATTGGCCTGAACAGTGTTCTCAATAAAACAGAAATCACGACTGGTTTCACCATCACCATTAATGAAAACGTCATCACCAGCAATCATGGCCGCGGTCCACGTTGGAATCACAGCTGCATAGGCACCGTTCGGGTCCTGGCGCTTGCCAAAAACATTAAAGTAACGCAGGCCAATGGTTTTAAAACCATAAGTCCGTGCAAATACTTCAGCATACAGCTCATTGACATATTTGGTGACTGCATAAGGCGAAAGTGGCTTTCCAATATTTTCTTCGACTTTAGGTAATGCCGGATGGTCACCATAAGTTGAACTGCTGGCGGCATAGGTAAAGCTTTTGACTTGTGCATCACGTGCAGCGGTCAGCATATTTAAAAAGCCGGTAATATTGGCTGCATTGGTGGTAATCGGGTCCGCAATCGAACGGGGTACAGAACCTAAAGCGGCTTGGTGTAAGACATAGCCCACCCCTGCACATGCGGTCTGGCAGTCTGCAAAATTACGAATATCACCTTCATAAAACTTGAAGTTTTCCCATTGTTCAGGCTTGACCAGACTTTGCACCTCATCCAGATTATGCTGATGACCTGTGGCAAAATTGTCCAGACCCACCACATTTTGATTCAGCTTTAACAAGGTTTCCAGTAAATTTGAGCCAATAAAGCCTGCCACACCGGTAATTAACCAGGTTTTTGGTGCTTGTTGTAATTGCTCACATACAGTTTGATATTGGCTCATGTTTAGGGTCCCTATAAATTACAGACGAAGGTCAGATTCAGATTGATCCAGTACATATTTCAGGTCATATAAAATATGTGCGGACTTGCCCAAGGCACGTAATGCTTCAGCACCCATGGCTTTAAACTGATCATGGGCAACGGCCAGAATCACAGCATCATACTGATCCTGTTCCAGATTTGCGACTGGAGTAATTCCGTATTCATGTTGAGCTTCGCTTGCATCTACCCATGGATCATACACATCGGCAGCAATATTGTATTCTGTCAGCTCATTGACAATATCAATAATTTTGGTATTACGAATATCCGGGCAGTTTTCTTTAAAACTTAAGCCTAAAACTAGAACTTTGGCACCTTCGACCTGAATTTTTTTCTTGATCATTGCCTTGACCAGCTGGGTCACTACATAAGCCCCCATACCGTCATTTAAACGACGGCCTGCCAGAATAATTTCAGGGTGATAACCGATAGACTGCGCTTTATGCGTTAAATAGTAGGGATCGACACCAATACAGTGTCCACCTACCAGTCCTGGACGGAATGGCAAGAAATTCCATTTGGTACCGGCAGCCTGCAAAACTGCTTCCGTATCAATTCCCATTTTATTAAAGATCACGGCCAGCTCATTAATCAGGGCAATGTTGACATCACGCTGGGTATTTTCAATGACTTTTGCTGCTTCAGCCACTTTAATGCTAGTTGCTTTATGCGTACCTGCTTCAATCACCAGGTTATACACCTGATCGACAAACTCAGCGACTTCAGGCGTAGAACCTGAGGTAATTTTCAGAATATTGGTGACACGGTGCAGCTTATCGCCCGGGTTAATTCGCTCCGGACTATAACCGGCAAAGAAGTCCTGATTGAACTTCAGGCCTGATACCTGTTCCAGAACCGGAATACAGGTCTCTTCAGTTGCACCCGGATAGACAGTAGACTCATACACCACCACATCGCCTTTTTTAAGCACCTGACCAATGCTAGTCGAAGCCTTAACAAGTGGCGTTAAGTCTGGCTGTTTGAATTCATCAATAGGGGTAGGTACAGTGACAATAAAAAAGTTACAGCTTTTTAAATCTTCTAGATTTGCTGAATAACTGAGCTGATTTGCCTGTTTGAGTTCTTCTGGGGAAACTTCAAGGGTATGGTCTTGACCACTTTTTAGTTCATCAATCCGCTTTTGATAGATATCAAACCCGACCACTAGTACTTTTTTCCCAAATTCAACTGCAAGTGGTAAGCCCACATAACCTAAACCAATCACCGCAATTTTCAAATCTGCAATAGATAGCATTTCAACGCCTTATTAATATACTGTACTTATAAAGAGCAAATCTTTCGGTAGGTATACTAGCAGAAAAACATGAAAATTCTGTTGTGATTTAACACCAAAAAACAAAAAATAGGTCTAATGTATAGGGCGTATTAGACCTCTTGCGAAAGTATCGTTTTACCTAATTCTTGAATTGGCTAAAACCTTATAAAATGTAGCTTTGGGCTGTTTAAATTTTGACTAACGCAAGAAGTCTATTGTTCATATAGCCAACGCGAGCAATCTTTAGAACTCTACATATCATTTTAAATTGATGGTGTATTCAAGGATACACTGATACTTTACTTTAGCAGGCTTGAAATGCGGGGTGAAAGCAGTGCTTTCACTTTAAGATATCCCACTCCTCTTCAGTTTGTTTAAGCTGACTTTTAAGACGAAGGATTTCTTTCTTTGCTTCGAGCAATTCATGTTCATCAGGGTTGTTACCTAAAGGTTGTACTGCCTTTAGCCATTTATAAATCTGTGCTGTGATACACCTAAACGTTCTGCGACATCTGGGACAGAGCAGCCACGTTCAGTAATCAATTTAACAGCTTCATCTTTAAATTCTGGAGTATATCGTTGTCCACTCATAATGTTCTCTCTTATGCAAAAAGAATAGACGATATTTGTCTAGGAGAATGGTGGCAGTCCAAAAGATGGTTATGTACGCTAGAATTTCTAGTGGCTATTCAGACTTAGCTCTCTTGTGAGAGTTAAAACTGAAAAATTACTTTTAAAAGAAACATAAATTTCGTATCTTTCTTCTTGAAAACATTGGGCGTATTGTTTCATGGGGTGTTTTACAATTATAAATTGAAAAAATCCCAATAACTCTAATACACTTAACTTTTTCAGCTAAATATAAATGTGTCGTATTTCGTATTTGAATACGCTAATCTTTTAAAATGGAGATAATCTTGCTCAACAATATGATTGTATTAAAGGAACGTCTTAATAAAATTTTAGATTTTATAGAAGATAAGAATGATGTGATTTTTGTAGATTTCCCATTTTACTACAATGTTGGAGATTTGCTGATATTGGCAGGAACAATAAACTTTTTTAAGAAAAATTCTATTAATGTGAAATTATATTTATCAACTATTAATTTTAATGATATTAATATAGCCAATATAATTACTAAAAATATTACGATAATATGTCAGGGTGGGGGTAATTTTGGAGATATTTATACCGCTCACCAAAACTTAAGAGAAAAGATAGTAAAAGAATTCCCAGACAATAAAATCATTATTTTGCCTCAAACTGTTTTTTTTAACAATAATGAAAATCAAGAAAAATCAAGAAAAATTTTTCAAAAACATAATAATATAATTATGTTTGCCAGGGATCAGGTGACGTATGAAATTTTTAAAGAATTCACAAATTATACATATTTAATGCCAGATATGGCTCATGCGCTTTATGGAGAACTACCCAAAAGTAAAAAAAATAAAAATATTTTATACTTTTTAAGGAAAGATATTGAAAAAAACCCCATTCAATCTGAAATTCAAGACAAAATTAAAGGAAATGATTGTCTAGATTGGGATGATTTAATTACTAAATTTGATAGAATATTTTTTTCTATCACATATAGACTAATTCAAATTAATCGTATACTAAAGCTACAATCATTAAATAAACTAATTTTTAAAATTTGGTATAAACATGCCTGCTCATTGACTTTTAAAGCATCAAAATTTTTCTCAAGTTATGAAAGTATTGTAACATCACGCTTACATGGTCATATTTTATCTTGTTTAGTCGATGTACCCTCTTCTATTATTGATAATAGTTATGGAAAAAACACGGAATATTATAAAGTCTGGACTAAAGATTTAGAAATAACTTCTATTGCAGAGAAATAATATGCTCAATATCTATATAGTTTCCTTAAGGAAGGATACAGAAAGAAGAAAGACTATCGGTAAGATTTTAGATGACTTTGGCCTTCAGTATGAATTTATTGATGCAGTTTATGGAAAAGAGCTTTCTGAAAATGAATTGAATTCGATTAGAGCTAAAAGCACAGGAGCAATTCTTACGAGAGGACAGAGGGCCACACCCGGCGAAATAGGATGTACACTAAGTCATATTAAAACATACCAAAAGATATTGGATAACAAACTTAATTGGGCATGTATTTTAGAAGATGATGTTATTTTAGATGAAAGATTCAAGAAATTTATTACTACTTTTCAAGATACTAAATTAGACCCAAAAGCGCTTTATATCCTAGGGGGGCAAAATGGCTTAAATCAAACTCATATTACTAAAAGTAATAAAAATTATCATTTTATTGGAGGGCAAAAGTTTCATAAAACCATTAAAAGTGAATATGTTATATGTAGAACTTGCTGTTATCTTATGAGCTCATGTTTGGCTAATCAAATGATTGAGTTGTCTCAGTCAAATTTTATAATTGCTGATGATTGGGGTTATTTATCAAAAAGTAGCATTATTAAGAAAATATATTTGTCTGATTTTGTAGATCATCCCTTAGATCTCTCTACAAGTCACATACAAAAAGAGAGAGAACTTGCTGGATTAAATAAAGTAATAAATTATCCCAAAGCTAAAAACTCTTTTTCTATAATTGTGAAAAGATCTTTAAAAAGTAAACTTAGGGTGTTAATTTTAAAACTCTATAAATACATAGAGAAAAAAGATCCTTTGTAATTTTGTATAACCTTTTGATTTTGAGGCAATATACTATGATAAGATTAACCCGTTAGGTCAGGTAGCCGAACTTAAATAAAAGTCTCTGACAAACCCGGTACGGTTCAAATCGCTATGTACGTACTTTATAAATCCGGTAAAATGTCTTTAATTTATTTAAAATGATTTTAAAAATTTAATAATGGAACCTCATGTGCGACAAATTCAACTGGCTTTTTTTCTGACTTATGGTCTCGCTTTGACTGGCTGTGCAGTGACTTCTGGTCTGCAAACTTATGATCTACCGGTAGAAGGTGTTTATCAAACCGAACTCGGCACGTCGGTCAATGTGATTAAACTCACCCAGGATTCTATGCTTGCGGTTCAGCCTGCTGTACACAACATTCAACAAGACTATGCGCATTTATTTAGTACGCCACATCGTCACTACAGCCTAAGTCCAGGTGATATTTTATCTATTTCCTTATGGGCCTATCCAGAGATTTCAGGAAGTGAAGGCTACCAAATTGACCAAAGGGGTTCTATTAACTTCCCGATGATTGGCCACTACAAAGCGGCGGGCAAATCCCTGACTCAAGTTAACCGCGAATTACGCAACCAGCTATCACGTTACCTAAAAACCCCAGATGTAATTGTTCGGGTGTTGTCTTATCAAGGTAAATACTATTCGATTCAAGGTAGTGCTGGAAAAGGTGGTATCTATTACTTAACTGATCAACCTGTCAGTTTATATAGTGCTTTAGGCATGGCGGGTGGTATTGGTGATAATGCATCGATTAATTTAATAAGACAGGGCCGAAATTACAGCTTAAACACTATTGAATTAGAAAAGGCTGGCTATTCCCTACATAATTTACTTATACAGCCAAATGATACAATTTATGTGAATGCTAGAGAAAATCATAAAATTTATGTCATGGGTGAATCTGGTAAAAACCAGGCTTTACAAATGCGTGTAGAAGAGATGAGTTTGACTGACGTATTAGGTGAAAGTTTAGGAATTAATCCTTTTACTGCAAGCCGCAGTAAAATTTATATCCTTCGCAGCCAACAAAACCAGAAAATGACACAAATATATCAACTAGATCTAAGTAATATTGGTGACTTTGGCTTAGCCAGTCAGTTTAAAATGCGTAGTAATGATATTGTATATGTAGATACTACTGGTTTAGTTCGCTGGCAACGTATTATTAACCAAATTTTACCTTTATCTAATACCTTCTTAGGTTTTGAGCGTTTAGGTCAATAATGCAGATTAAATGTATTTTGGTGGTTTGTATTGGCAATATTTGCCGTAGTCCTATGGCCGAATACTTTTTAAAACAGCAGTATCCGCATTTACAGATTGAGTCTGCAGGTATTGCTGGCTTGATTGGGCATGCAGCGGATGAAAAAGCCAGCTTATGCATGCAACGTTTGGGGATTGATTTGAGTCCTCATGTTGCTCGCAAACTGAATACCGAGATGATTAAATGGGCCGACTTAATCTTCGTGATGAGTCAAAACCAACAAAAACATATTGAGCAGCAGTGGCCTTTTGCGAAAGGAAAAACATTTCTTCTCGGCCACTGGAGATCTCAAAATATTGCTGACCCCTATCAATATGACCAAAATGTATTTAATGACACATGCCAGCTGATTCAACAGTGTGTTGAAGACTGGAAAAAATATATTTAATTTCTGAAAGACGATTATGAGCAAAAATACTGATACAGAAGACAGCATCGACTTAAAAGAACTATTCTTTTCCCTAATTTCACAATGGAAATTAATTACACTATGTATTATTTTGAGTTTAATATGTGCCTTACTCTCTTTGAGAATTACTCCCTATACTTATAATGTCGATGCACTAATACAAGTTGAGGATAGTAAAGGAGCTTCAGCTGTATTATCTGGAGGTCTTTCTTCTGCAATTGACCAAATGTCACCTGCTCAGGCAGAAATTGAGATTCTAAAATCACGCTTAGTCTTAGGGACTGTCATCGATCATCTAAATCTTGATATGAAAATTTCCGGAATAGAAAATTCATTTTGGAATCGTTTACTGAAAACAAATACATATACAACTCAATATTCAGAAAAATCAGTATTATTCAAGGATAATCAAAAAAGTTTTGAAGTTCAAGAATTCGATATTCCCGCAAAGTTTTCAAACAAAAATCTTTCTTTGAGTTTTGAACAGGGTCAATATATTCTTACAGATACATCTACACAGCAGGAAGTTTTTTCAGCTC
The DNA here is from genome assembly GCF_024129435.1 of Acinetobacter lwoffii. Taxonomy (GTDB): domain Bacteria; phylum Pseudomonadota; class Gammaproteobacteria; order Pseudomonadales; family Moraxellaceae; genus Acinetobacter; species Acinetobacter lwoffii_F. The sequence continues at coordinate 104,316 of NZ_JAMXXN010000010.1, forward strand.
CCCTAAATAAGATCAGCCAAATTCAGTCTGAAGATGGTATATGGAAAGTAGGAATTTTCAGTCAAGATACTTTTGATACAACCTATAATATTCGTAAACAGAATCTACCGGCTGCTGTTTCAACTATTCTTTCCCAATTTCAAATTTATGAAAAAGGTAAAGGAGCTGGTATTCTTAGTTTGAATTATCAAGGAACTGATAAGGAACATATTACTCAAGTACTAAATGCTATTCTAGCCGTTTATGGTCAACAAAATATTGAACGAAAAACAGCAGAAACAGCACAAACTTTAAAATTCCTTGAAGATCAGCTACCTGAACTTAAACAACAACTTGATACTGCAGAACGTGAATTCAACCGATTCCGTGAGCAATATGACACTGTTGATGTGACACAAGAATCCAACCTTTATATTTCACAGAGTATTGGACTAGAATCCACCAAAGCTACACTTGAACAACAAATAGCAGAAACGTCAGCCAAATATACAACTGAACATCCAACCATGCAACAAATGAATGCTCAACTGGCTGCTGTTAACAAGAAAATTGTAGAATTAAATGGTACTTTAAAACGCTTGCCAGAATTACAGCGTCAATATTTGCAATTATTCCGTGAAGTTGAAGTAAAACAGCAACTATATACCGCACTTCTAAACTCATACCAACAACTTCGTATTGTCAAAGCAGGCGAGATTGGTAATGTACGTATCATAGATACAGCAGTCGAGCCACTTGGACCAATCAATCCTCAGAAAATGCGAACTATAGTCATTTCATTATTTATAGGCGGTTTCCTGGGCACCTTGCTGGCTCTACTGCGTCACATGTTGCATTCGGGTATTAAAGATTCAAGTCAAATTGAAAATGAGTTGGATTTACCTGTCTATGCGACAGTACCACGCTCACCTGTACAAAATAGCTATATCAAGCTGGCCAAGAAGAAAAAATATATTCCTATCCTGGCGGTTAAAAACAGTGATGATATTGCGATTGAGAGTCTGCGCAGTATGCGTACAGCCATTCATTTTGCCTTGAGCAATGCTCGCAATAATATTGTGATGATTTCAGGTCCCGCACCTGAAGTAGGGAAATCGTTTATTTCCACCAACCTGGCTGCAATATTGGCACAAAGTCAAAAACGTGTGCTATTGATCGATGCAGACTTACGTCGGGGTTATATCCATAAATACTTTAAGCAGGATCATCAACCCGGTCTGGCAGAATATTTAAATACGCAAGCCAGTTTAGATCAGGTCATCAAAGCAACTGATATTCCAGGATTAGATTTATTAATTCGGGGTAAAAGTCCGGTAAACCCATCAGAGTTACTCAGTACCCCACTATTTGGTGAAATGCTGAATCAATTATCCAGTCAATATGATCACATCCTGATTGATACCTCACCGATTCTGGCAGTCACTGATGGGATTATTATCTCGCAACACGCGGGTGTGAATTTATTGATTGCACGTTATGCACAAACTCAGATGAAAGAGCTGGAATTAACAGTCAATCGTTTTGAACAGGTGGGTGTCAAGGTCAATGGCGTGATCTTGAATGATATTCAGCGTTCAAGTGCAGGCTATGGCTATGGCTATAATTATGCTTATGCCTATAAAGCTTCAAAAGACAAGGATTAATCTACTTTATTAAAATTTCACACTCTGCTTCAGCAGGGTGTGAAATGCCCCTTTATTATATTTAATTCAAATGATCATTGCTGAAAAAATCAACTAAAAACCCTATCGTGCTTACCGTCTAAAACTACTGAGAATAGATAAGAATGTTATCCAAAACACTGATGGCTACCCTAGCATTAAGCTCTTCATTGGCCTTTGCCCAAGGCATCGTTTTAAATGAGCAGAACCTCCGCACTGATTTAAACTGGCTGAATCAGCAAGGGGTGATTCAAATTAGCACTTCAACCTGGCCAATGAGTGGTGATGAAATCCAACGTGCCCTTGCTCAGGCTAAAATCAACAATAATACTCAACAAAAAGTGCTTGATACGGTATTGGCACACTTGAATGCCAATAACCAACTGCTCAAAGTATCGTTATTTGCAGAGACTGAGCAGAAGAATATGCCTCAAGCCTTTGGTGATCAGCAAAAAGCGCAATATCAGTCAGGCGTAGAACTCAATGCAGGTAACCAGAACTGGGATGCCAAAATTCGTGTCAATGCGGAAAAAGATCCACAGATTGAATCTGATCAAGATATCAATGTAGAAAGTTCCTATATCGCTGGAAAATTATGGAACCAATGGCTGATTGCTGGACAGATTCCCGCCTATTGGGGACCAAGTCATGATAGTAGTTTAATTCGCGGTGATGCCAGCCGCCCTGTTTATGGGGTGACGCTGCAGCGTGCCGAACAGAATGCTTTTGCAAACAAATGGCTGTCCTGGATGGGTTCTTGGCAATATCAAGCTTTTGCCGGACAACTGGATGACTACGATGCTTTACCTGATGCAAAACTGATTGGGTTGCGCCTAACTGCACAACCTGTGCCCTATTTAGAACTCGGTGCATCGCGTGCTATTCAGTGGGGCGGTGAAAACAGGCCTGAAAGCCTGAGCTCACTTTGGGATGCGTTTGTTGGCAATAAAGATAATGGTGGTACAGGCGAACCTGATCCATCAAACCAAATTGCCGGTTTTGATGCACGGTTAAACCTACAACCACTCATGCAAATTCCGATGGGTATATATGCACAATATGTGGGGGAAGATGAAGCTGGAGGCTTGCCGGCCAAAAAAATGTATTTGGCTGGGATAGATTACTCTTCAAGCTATAACAATCTGCCCTTCCAGCTCTATACCGAATGGGCAGATACCCGTACCAATGGTAAAGCATTAGGGGTTTCATATAATCACACCAACTATACTGATGGTTTCTACCAACATGGCTACCCCCTAGCGCATGCCATGGGTGGTGATGGCCAAATGCTGTCTTTAGGTGGCGATATTCATTTTGATCGTATAAACCGTGTCAATGCCCGGGTATTATTTGTGAAATTTGACCAAGCTTCCAATAGACCTGATAGAGGTATTACTAATTACGCATTTCCAGAACAAGATGAATTAAAAGCGCTAGATCTAACCTGGACACATTATCTACACCCAGATATCCCACTAAAACTGAATGGCTGGGTGAGTGACTCAGATGTGCATGGCAATGATAGCGGTATATCGATTGGTATTGAACTCCCCTTAGAAAAAGACTTATTTTCCTATTAAGTCTTCTTTAAAATGGAGAATTCAAGTGATGACTATAATGATGCCTATGCTTATAAACCCAAAAAGATCAGGATTAATGTAAGCATCCGCTGAACCCCCTACCTGTTTTTTTAATTCTGATCAGGTTTCCAGCGGTTTGGCAGTAATTTATTTGGGTCACGTTATGTATCGGCAGTCTTTTTAGCATATTACTTGTATTTGGTTGCCATTATGAAATGGCAACAGACCCTATTCATAATTGGAATTATTTCAACTTTTTTGTAAGTAAATCGGTATCGATAATACTTTTAGTCGAAAACCGCACAGCACCGACTTCCTGATTAGGAGCATTAATTCCCTCTTGGCTCAACATCACTTGAGCTGTTTTAAACATGATTTTAAAATCTAACCACATATTATGCTGTTCAACATATTGTACATCTAATGCAAATTTTTCTTCCCAGGATAAATTATTGCGTCCACTTACCTGAGCAAGCCCTGTCATACCAGGTTTAACTTCATGCCGTCGCATTTGTTCATCAGTATAATGCTCTAGAAATTCTTTCATTTGAGGCCGAGGCCCAACAATACTCATCTCTCCTTTCAAAACATTAATCAGCTGTGGCATTTCATCTAAACTTGAAGAACGTAACTTTTGTCCAAATGCAGTGATACGAAATTTATCAGGTAAAGGATTACCTTCCTGATCTAGTACATTTCTCATAGAACGAAATTTAATCATTCTGAATAATTTGCCATTTTTACCCGGTCGTTCTTGGTAAAAGAAAATAGGCGAACCCAAATTTTTTCGTACTTTATAAGCGATAATAATAAAAACCGGGAATAATATAAGCAAAGCCATGAATGCAATCACTATATCAAGCACCCGCTTAGATACCTCTCCTTTACTCCTCATTAAATCAGCAATAGAATAAAAATAAATTTGAGGCGTGAAAGATTCTTTTGATATCCAATTATCTTTATGCACAAAATGTCTAGATTTTATTTTACCCATTTTATCTAATTGATCTTTTTTTGAAGAAAATTTTATTATTTTACTTTTACACTCTCCTTTATTTTTAGAATATTTTTTTAATATAATAGTATTTTTTCTATCAGATAAAGGCTTATATATTAAAATAGTATTTTCTTCATTATTTTTGATCTTAGCTTTTTCTTTTTTTAGATACATTAATAAACACCTCGATATGTCTATTTTTTATTAATCATATCAAGGGTTTTATTTCTTAAGTAGCAATATATCTTAGATGGAATTATCGACCTAAAAATAATCTTATATTAGTATTTTTTTATTAAAACCTTAATTTAAATATTATAAATGAAAATTTATTTGATATTGCAATAAAATCTTTGTTCTCCTATCAATAAAATAAGCTATTTCGTGAATGATTAGCACTTCATAGTATCCATTAAATATCCTCAATAAATATAGAAAAGTAGCGGTAATTTTTTTAAATAAAAATTCATAAAATACAACACAGCTCACACTAAAAAAATGTGACAAAATGTGATTTAACAAAGAAGACTGTGATTAAATTCACCAATTGACTCCATATTTTGACTACATCAAAAACGTTAAGAGACTGATTTAGCAAGTGTATAGCATCAACAAGCACCTAAAATTTTTCTATATAACTGAAAAACTTATATTTTTAATATTTGTATCAAATATGTCATTTTTACTATTAGGAATTATCTCTAGACTGATGTTTGTATGCTTTCATACATCTGCATAAAAATAGATTTTATTTAAATCTTGTGAGTTATTTGCTTGAATAGAAGAAGAACGAGGAGTTAGCTCAGCTAAATTATAGCTACAAGCTAAATCACTCAATAATGACGTTTGAAAAATCCTGTAGTTACGGGCTTGTAAAATAAAGTTCTATCTGTAAGGGGCTTTGTTGCACAAACCTATCTGTAAAGGCTTTTTCAGCGATATAATTTTCAAATGAAGAAGCCTACACACAAAATCTACCGCACAACCA
>NZ_JAMXXN010000011.1 GCF_024129435.1 Acinetobacter lwoffii
GTGTGGGGTTACCCATGTGAGAGTAAGTCATCGCCAGCTCATTATTCCTAAACACCCCCGACCATAAGGCCGGGGGTGTTTTTTTTATGCGAAAAATTAAGTATTTAAACAATTATTAGTCGCGAAAGACTAGAAATTTAAAATCCAATTTGTATGTTTTTTGGTAAATCTGTGTTATAAAAAATAAAACGGCATAAAAATTGCTTATAAAACGGGATTTTCTATTAAGGGGGGTAACAATGAGATTATCAGTGGGTATAAAAATTGCGAACTCGCTGTCATTAACTCCACAATTACAGCAGGCAATTCGGCTATTACAACTTTCAAGTCTGGAATTGGAGCAAGAAGTTCAATTGCAACTTGATAGTAATCCTCTATTAGAAAAAGTTGAAGAGCAAATTACCCTTGAAAGCTTATCTACAATTGAATCAAATAATGAAAATCACGATCTAACCAATGAACTTAATGCCGATCATCTGCCTGATGACTTACCTGTAGATACCGATTGGGATGATGTCTATACCCATCAACCTACAAGTCTGGGGGCAGCCGAGTTCGAAGAGCGTGAAGATAATCGTCAAGGGCATCAGAGCCTGCAAGAATATATGCTAGAACAAATTAATCTGCTGAATTTTTCACAGGTTGATAAATTAATCGCTTATTGCATAGTCGATTCTTTGGACGACAAAGGTTTTTTAGATGCTGAGTTGAGTGAAATTACTGCATCAGTACAACATTTACTCTCTTCTATGGGGTCTGAAGAAGAAATTGAAGATGATGAGGTTGCCGTTGTATTAAAGCATATCCAGCGTTTGGATCCGGTAGGTGTAGGTTCTAGAAGCTTGGCAGAATGCCTATTGGTTCAACTTGATAATTTACCTGCGTCAACCCCTTGCCGAAATGATGCGATCAAACTTCTGCAACATTATGAATTGTTGATTACCAATGAGCTTCCTAAGCTGATCAAACAGACTGGCTTAAATCCAGAACAGTTGCGCTGTGCCGTAGATTTGCTAAAAACATTAAAACCGCATCCTGGTCTGGAATTTGAAAACAAGGAATCGGATTATCAGGTGCCAGATGTCGTGGTGATGAAAAAGAATAACTGCTGGCAAGTCAATTTAAACTCGGATGTGCTGCCAAAGTTACGCGTCAATTCTTTTTATGCCAAAATGATTCGTCGTGCAGATCAAAGCGATGATAATCAGTACCTGCGTAATCAGATGCTGGAAGCGAAGAACTTTATCAAAAGTATCGATGAACGACATAAAACCTTATTGAAAGTCGCGACTTGTATTGTGGAACATCAAAAAATGTTCTTGGAAATTGGGGCAGAAGGCATGAAACCTTTGGTTTTAAGAGATATTGCCGAAGAAGTCGAATTGCATGAATCTACAGTTTCTCGTGTAACCACCAATAAATATATGCTGACCCCACGTGGATTGTTCGAGTTGAAATATTTCTTCTCGAGTCATGTCGGGACTACTTCAGGTGGTGAAGCATCTTCTACTGCTATTCGTGCCAAAATCAAAAAACTGATTTCCGAAGAAAATGCCCGTAAGCCTCTGTCTGATAATGCAATTGCCAATATGTTAAAAGATGAAGGCATTGATGTGGCACGACGTACGGTGGCGAAATATCGTGAATCGTTACATATTCCTTCATCTTCTGAGCGAAAAGTCTTGATCTAAAATTTGAAATCTGGCTATTCTAGAGATTCATTATGACAACATAATGAATCTTTTTTCTTTTGAGGATCAGTAAGATTGATTTGATTCAGGACTTAAAATACGGATATTTTATTTATAAGTTACTGTATTTAAATTATTTTATATTGAGACTCTTCTAATCCTAACGAAGGTGAGGGATAGAACTATGCAAATAACAATTCGTGGACATCATTTATCGATTACGCCAGCTATTGAAGAAAGTATAAAAACCAAGTTTTCACAGATGACGAAGCACCTAGATCAGGTGAATAGTATGCAAGTGAAACTCTCGAAAGATCATCAAATTGATAAACGCTCTAGAAAGGGCAGTAGTAATCATATCGCAGAGGCTATTATCCGATTACCGGGCATTGAATTTTTTGCTCACGCCACCGCAGATGATATGTATACCTCAATTAAAATATTGACCGAAAAATTGAAACGGCAGATTGATCGATACCGGGAAATGCATTTACAGCAGCATCCTTTAGCTCTATAAAGGACAAATGATGAAAAAGAGGTTTTAAAAGCCTCTTTTTTTTATATATATAATGTATGGATCCATGAATTATTTTTGCTATTTATAGTAAAATGGCTCGTTTTACACCCTTAGTCCTATAAGAGGTCTTGTGATGAATAATGAACAGCTCGCTGAAATTTTAGAAGCCGCTTTTCCAGAGGCGGATGTTGCTGTGAGTGGTCAGGGCGGAAAATTTGATCTCCGTATTGTGGATGATCAATTTGAAGGTAAGCGTCCAGTTGCACGCCAACAAGCTGTTTATGCTCCTCTCAATGCCCATATTGCCAGTGGTGCAGTTCACGCAGTAACGATTCGCGCGATGACAAAAGAAGAATGGCGCAAAGCAAGCTTATTTGGAGCTTAATCATTTAATGGATAAATTTTTAATTCAGGGCGGTATCAAGCTCGAAGGTGAAGTGCGCATTTCTGGTGCAAAGAATGCAGCACTTCCATTATTGGCAGCAATGATTCTTGCTGATACCCCGATTACGCTCAGAAATGTTCCTAATCTAAAAGATGTCAATACGTTGGTGAAGCTGATTGCTGGTCTTGGGATCACCATGACTTATGAAGGCGATACGGTTGTTGCTGATACTTCTACATTAGATAACCAGTTCGCACCGTATGAGCTCGTAAAAACTATGCGTGCTTCTATTTTGGTGCTTGGTCCATTATTGGCGCGCTATGGCAGTGCAAAAGTGTCTTTACCAGGCGGTTGTGCGATTGGTTCCCGTCCTGTCGATCAGCATTTGAAAGCTTTAGAAGCTTTAGGCGCCGAGATTGAAGTCGAAGCCGGTTATGTACATGCCAAAGTCGATGGTCGCCTGAAAGGTGGCGAAGTTGTCTTTGATATGGTGACTGTGGGTGGGACAGAAAATATTCTGATGGCTGCCGTGTTGGCCGATGGTGTGACCACGATTCGCAATGCAGCACGTGAACCTGAGATCACTGATCTTGCGCAAATGCTGATCAAGATGGGTGCCAAGATTGAAGGTCTAGATACCGATACTTTAATTGTGACCGGTGTCGAACGTCTGCATGGCTGTGAATATGCGGTTGTTGCTGACCGGATTGAAACCGGTTCATATCTGGCAGCAGCAGCGATCACTGGCGGTCGTATCAAAACCACGCATACTGATCCGTCCCTGATGGAAGCGGTGCTGGACAAGTTTGAAGAAATGGGCGCAGAAGTGACCCGTGGTGACGACTGGATTGAACTGGATATGCTGGGTAAACGTCCGAAAGCTGTCAGCTTCCAAACCTTACCACATCCAGAATTTCCAACCGATATGCAAGCCCAGATTATGGCTGTGAATGCCATTGCTCAAGGCTTTGCGACAATTTCTGAAACGATTTTTGAAAACCGTTTCATGCATGTTCCTGAATTGGCACGTATGGGTGCCAATATTCAGGTAGAAGGTAATGATGCTGTGGTAACGGGTGTAGAAAAACTTTCTGCCGCACCCGTAATGGCAACAGATTTACGTGCTTCGTTCTCTTTGGTGCTGGCAGCACTTGCCGCTGAAGGTGAAACGCTGATTGACCGCATTTATCATATTGACCGCGGTTATGAAGATGTAGAAGCAAAGTTACAAAGTTTAGGTGCCCAAATTAAGCGAGTAAATTAATGAGCGATATGAGAAACGATGATCCAAACTTTGACGTAATGGGCAATTTTGATCATGGTTTAACTTTGGCATTAAGTAAGGGGCGTATCTTAAAAGAGACTTTACCTTTGCTAGAAACAGCAGGGATTAATCTTTTAGAAGATCCTGATAAATCTCGTAAATTGATTTTCCCGACCACGCATAAACAGGTTCGTATTCTAATTTTACGTGCTTCAGATGTACCGACTTATGTTGAAAATGGTGCAGCCGATATTGGCGTGGCCGGTAAAGATGTATTGATGGAACATGGTGCACAAAATGTCTATGAACCATTGGACCTGAAAATTGCGGTATGTAAATTGATGACCGCCGGTAAGGTGGGGATGCAACGTCCTAAAGGTCGCTTAAAAATTGCGACCAAGTACGTGAATTTGACCCGTCAATACTATGCCAGCTTGGGTGAGCAGGTTGATGTGATCAAGCTGTATGGCTCCATGGAACTTGCACCACTGGTCGGTCTGGGCGATTACATTGTTGACGTCGTAGATACAGGTAATACCTTGCGTGCCAATGGTCTGGAGCCACTTGAAGAAATTTGCAAAGTGTCTTCGCGTTTAATCGTGAATAAAGCCAGCTTCAAGCGTAAGCAAGCGTTGTTAAATCCGATTCTGGCACAGCTTGAAAAAGCCGTAGAAGAACGTGAAAAGGCCAAACAGGCTTAAATTTTTTGCATAAAAAACCGTCCTTTTAGGGCGGTTTTTTTTATTCGATTGAACATAAATACGATGTAAATTCTTTCATCAATTTTACCAAAAGCTATTTCCAATAAAACTCATAGGGCTAGAGCACTATAGCTGCCGACAAAAGTCTGGAAAACAGGTAAACTAAAGCCTTCGAATTCAAACCTGATGGGTAAATTGATGCGACGTTTATCGACCCAAGATCAAAACTTCAAGCAAGCATTTGCTGACTTGTTGGCTTTTGAAACTGTTAATGATCCTGAACTTTTAAAAACTGTAGATCAAATTATTGCTGATGTTCGTCAGCATGGTGATGCTCAAGTTCTTAAACTCACTCAACAGTTCGATCGACATCCGGCGCATCAATTTTCAGATTTAGAGTTAAGCCAAGAGCAACTGCAAGCTGCCTTCGAGGGTTTGACGACTGAAGTGCGCGAAGCTTTAGAGCTTGCTGCAGCACGCGTGCGCGAGTTTCACCAGGCACAAAAACAGGACGGCTGGACCTATGTCGATGCCTTGGGCAATACGCTCGGTCAGAAAGTGACTCCACTGGATCGTGTGGGGATTTATGTACCGGGTGGTCTGGCGTCTTATCCATCTTCAGTATTGATGAATGCGGTGCCTGCACATGTGGCGGGTGTTCCTGAAATTATTATGGTGGTACCTGCGCCGAATGGTGATTTAAACCCATTGGTACTGGCGGCTGCATATCTGGCAGGCGTAACGCGTGTCTTTACCATTGGTGGCGCGCAAGCGGTTGCGGCATTGGCTTATGGTACAGAAACTGTCCCAGCAGTAGATAAAATTACTGGCCCGGGCAACCGTTTTGTTGCTGCAGCGAAACGTGCAGTGTTTGGTCAGGTCGGCATCGACATGATTGCAGGGCCTTCTGAAATTTTGGTATATGCCGAAGGCCAAAATAATGCTGAATGGCTGGCCATGGATTTACTTTCGCAAGCTGAGCATGACACTGTGGCACAGGCTATTTTCATCACACCAGATGAACAGTTGCTGAATGATGTTGAGCAGGCGATTGAAATGCATCTAGCAACATTACCGAAGGCAGAAATTGCCCGTACCTCGATTGCCAATCGTGGTGCTTTGGTCTTGGTGAAAGACCGTCAAGAAGCGTCAGATTTGATTAATCAGGTGGCGCCTGAGCATTTGATGTTGTGTTTAGATGATGCAGAAGCAATGTCTGATAGCATTCGTCATGCAGGTGCGATCTTTATGGGGCGTTATACGCCTGAAGCCATTGGTGATTACTGTGCCGGGCCAAACCATGTCTTGCCAACTTCAGGTACTGCGCGTTTTTCATCGCCACTTGGTGTCTATGATTTCCAGAAGCGCTCAAGCCTGATCATGTGCTCACAAGAAGGTGTAAAAACTTTAGCAAAAACCGCGGATATCTTGGCGCAACAAGAAAACCTGGATGCGCATGCGCGTTCAGCACGTTATCGTTATCAATCATAAATAGCATTACCACCTCTCCCTGACCCTCTCCTAAAAGGAGAGGAGAATTTAAACCACAAAAATCTTGTGTCTTTAGTAATGAAAATTCCTCTCTTGCGCCATATATGGCTCAGGGAGAGGTTAGGAGAGGGTTTAAAGAGAATACAAAATGAATATCACAACAGAACAAATGCGTTTTTGGAGTCCTGAAGTACGTGAATTAGAACCGTATATCCCAGGCGAACAACCAAAAATCCAGAATATTTTAAAACTTAATACCAATGAAAATCCGTATCCACCATCACCCAAAGTGGTAGAAGCAGTTCAAAAGGTACTTGCGAATTCGGCGGATGTTTTGCGTCTGTATCCTGACCCGGATGCATCAGAGTTGAAACAGGCGATCGCTAAACAGCAAAATGTACCTGTAGACACTGTCTTTGTCGGCAATGGCTCAGATGAGATTTTGGCACATATCTTTAAAGCATTTTTTGTTCAAGAACGGCCTGTACTTTATCCAGATATTACCTATAGTTTCTATCCGGTTTATAGTCAGTTTTTCGGCGTCAAAACCAAAATCTTGCCACTGAATGATGACTTTGAAATTGTTGTGGATGACTATAAACAAGCTAATGGCGGCATTATTATTACTAATCCTAATGCGCCGACCAGTATTGATCTAGGTTTGGCTGCGATTGAAGAAATTCTGCAAGCCAATCCGGATTCAGTGGTGGTGATTGATGAAGCCTATGTGGATTTTGGTGCTGAATCAGCAGTTAAGCTGGTTGAGAAATATGAGAATTTAGTCGTATGTCAAACCACATCGAAGTCACGTTCTCTTGCGGGTTTGCGTGTTGGTTTTGCGATTGCTCAGTCCCATTTAATTGCAGCACTGGAAGCAGTCAAAAATAGCTTTAACTCTTATCCGATGGACCGTTTTGCGATTGCTGCAGCGGTCGCTTCATTTGAAGATCAAGCCTACTTTGAAGCACAAAATGCAAAAGTGATTGCTAGCCGTGAAAAGTTGGTGTCTCAATTAAATGAGCTTGGTTTTAAAGTTTTACCATCGAGTGCCAACTTTATTTTTGCCTCATTGCCATCTACGGATGCAGGCGAGCTTGCAAGGGAGTTGCGTGAACGTGGCATTATCGTGCGTTATTTTAACAAGCCACGTATTAACCAGTTCTTGCGAATTACTATTGGTACAGATGAGCAAAATCAGCGTTTAGTCGATACCTTGAAAAACGATATTTTAGCTTAATCTCCCCAAACTCCTCTTTATAAAAGAAGGGTCTTCTTAGTTTTACTGAATTAGAGGATTCCCTCCTTTGGTAAATGAGGATTAGGCTGGATTCAAAATAAAAAAGCGAATCAAATGATTCGCTTTTTTATTTATTCAGGCTGATACCATGTATTTAATAGATCCAGCATCGCTGAAACTTTATCAAAACATTCCTGATATTCTGCATCACAATCTGAAGAAATAGTAATTCCACCGCCCGCCCATAAAGAAACATCTTCTTGATATTTTTGGAGGGAACGAATCAGAATGTTCCAGGAGCCCGTACCATCAAAATTAAAATAACCCATTGAGCCACAATAAGCTCCACGTGCTGCACCTTCCAATTCAGCAATAATCTGCATGGCACGAATTTTAGGTGCCCCCGTAATTGAGCCACCTGGTAGGGCTGACATTAGCACCTCGAAAGGATTCACATCCGCTTTTAAGGTCGCTTCAACTTCGCTCACCATATGATGTACTTGATTAAAACTTTCGATATTAAATAATTTGGGTGTTTTAACCGAACCTGTTTCCGCATACACACTTAAATCATTACGTAATAAATCCACAATCATGACATTTTCGGCCTGATCTTTTTCCGATGTTTTTAAGTTGTGTTTAGATTGTTCATCTAGCACAGGATCGCTATAGCGTGGCATGGTGCCTTTAATTGGTTTGGTGATAATTTTTCGATTTTTTTCGAAGTCAATAAATAACTCGGGTGAGCAGCTGAGTAATTCAAAATCACCAATACGTAAATAACCCGCGTAGGGCGCTTCGGTTAATGTCCAGAATGCTTGGGCAGTCGCTAAGAGGGAGCCTTGGGCACGACCTTTAAACTCTTGGGTTAGATTAATCTGATAGCAGTCACCTGCAACAATATAGTCCTGAATTTTCTGAAAAGCCTGAGTATAGACAGATTTGGCCCAGCGTGAGGTACAAGGATTTTTTAAATGAAATGTCGGGTGAATTTTATCTTGATTAAGTAAGTTCTGAATATGATTGAAAATCTGTTCTGCCTGTGGATCATCACTATAGAACATCCAGCCATCAGGGATTGGTTTAATGTAGGAAGGAAATTGACCAATAAATAAACCAGGTTGAGGACGATCTGGATACTGAATATATTGTTGAGCCGCATAATCGTAGCCAATAAAACCGACATAGCCTCCATGAAATCCATTCTTTTGAGGATTTTTTAATGCATCAATCACTAAATTAAACTCAGATGGGCTGGGTTGATACTGTTCAATCCCTGTTCTTTTAAAAGACTGAATTTGTGATGTCTGCGCCACAAAATATTCTTGAGCGCAGCAGGCAATAAAAGGCTGACCATTATTATTTAAATACACCAGATGATCCAATGTCTTCAATGCGGATAATAGATCTGCAACTAGATGTGATTCAAACTTTAAGGGACGATGATAGAGAGCTTCGGTCATTCAGTTATAGAGAGTTCAATATGACTCACTATTTTATATCAAGAAGTCAGGAAAATATTTTTAAATCATGAAATACCGTTTATCGGTAAGCGACAGATTGCGACCAACAACAGTTGATCAAAAACTGACTCGACGCTAATTTAAGTGGGCTAGCAAATTACTCAAGGAAAGATGCTTAAGCTGTCAGAAAATAAAAAATACAGCCTAAACACTGAGTAATTCACAACCAAAAAAAATAGTACTCTTGGGAGAGTAAACAATGAAAAAATTTACAAAATTAGTTTTAGCGACTTCAGTTGCATTTAGTGCCAATGCGATGGCGATGCAAGCAATGGATGATGCATCTCTAAGCGAAACAACGGGTCAAGACGGTATTAGTATTGGTATCGGTATTTCAAAAATTGAAATTGAAAAACTATTTATTCATGACAATGATGGTTTGAATGGTACAATTAGCAATGCTGGTGCAATTGTAATTAAAGGTAATGGCGAGGGGGTTACTGCGGCCCACGGTGTTGTGATTGGTGCTAACTATGCTGATAATGGGGCGCATTTACTTACAACTAAAAACCTTGCAGATCTACAAATTGATTCTGATGCGGGCGATGTAAATAATGGAGGAGCTTTCTTAAATATTGCAGCGCAAGTGTCAGGTTTAAAGGTTAATATTGGTGAGATTGGTGTTACAGCCTCAGGAACACAGGATTTAACGAAATCGCTTCGCCGTGGTGGTAATGACAATAATTATAATGCGATTTTAAGTGGTTTAGAGATTGTCACAGGTAAAATGGATGCGAACATTCAAGTAGGTGCTGCTCCTCAAGGTGCAATGATCAAATTAAATACGACTATGACAGGTGGTTTGGAAATTAAGAACTTGGGTCTGCTAGATAACTCTACTAAAGGTAAGGCAGCTGGTTTTGCTATGACTAGTGCAACTTCATCAGAAGATATTTTAACTTCAGAGGCAGGCGAGATCTTTATAGAAAGTATTAAAGTTGCTGATGCTAACGATAATGATTTAACAATTAATTCTGATATTCAAATATTTAATGATGCTGTAGGGGCTCTTACAGGAGAACAAAGAGCGGCTCATTTACGTATCGTAAGCAATGATACAGGAACAAAGGATCAATATATTAAAGGCATCCATCTTGGTAGCCGTAATGCTGGCTCAATTGGAGATATGGAAGTCCAAGGTTTGCAAACTTATTGGTCTCCTTCAGCAGGAACGTATACAAAAGGGGCTGTTATCACAATTTCTGGACGTTAAGTTTCTTTTAAAAAAGCGCGTGTTTACACGCGCTTTTTTTATGACTGGATCATTCATCCAAAAAATAAAAAAAATACTGTATTTTTTTGAAAAAGCAGGTATCTTTCTAGTTACAAGGAAGTAGAGTGAATGCTCTATAAAAAGAAAAATAGGCGCATCATGCCCATTATAAGAAAAGTTAATAATTATGTTAGAGATCGCGTTAGGCTCGGCATTGATGTATTACGCTGCCAAAGAAGCTCTGGATATCAAAAAACAGCCAAATGGTGCTGTTCACTATACTGAAGTTCTTGATTCAAGAAATGACTCTTTTGTACGTATGCACCGTGAAGCTGTAGAAGTAAAACCGGCACTTCTGGATCAGTTTCAGGGCATTGTACGTCAGGCTTATGATTATAGTTGTGGTTCGGCAGCGCTTACGACCCTGCTCAATGGTTATGTCGGTACGCAGCTGGATGAGCAGCAAGTCATGAGTGGGCTGATGAAATTCGGTGAAACGGATAAAATTGTTGAACGCCGTAGTTTTTCTCTGCTTGATATGAAGCGCTTTGTGTCAGCCTTAGGGTTGGAAAGTGGAGGCTATCGAGGGGAGTTCAAAGATTTAGTTAATCAAGATCAGCCCGCCATTGTTCCGATTTCCTATGCAGGATTTAAGCATTTTGTAGTTTATAAAGGTTATAAAAATGGCCGGGTTTATGTTGCAGATCCAGCACTTGGTAATATCAGTTTTGAGGAACGGCGTTTTCAGGATATTTGGGAAAATAACACTTTGTTCCTGATTAATGTACCTGAACAATATCGCAAAAAATTTCTAGCATTAAAAGAATCAGATATGCGTCATGTAGAAGATGCTACGATCAATCGCTATGCCTTGGTTGACATGCAGTATCCACAATTTTATATGGACAAAATTGCTGATAAAGCTTCTACGATCCGTATGGACCGTAATCGTAATACAGAGTCAGAAAAATTTGGGGAATATCAACATAACTTCCTGAGACTGTATTACAAGAATAAATAAAATGAAAAACAGTAATAAAAATTAAAATGGTGAAATGGATATGAACAGTAAATGGATGAACAAGACGTTCTTGGCACTGAGCATTCAAATGGTAATGGGCGTTGCATTTGCTGCAGAAGAACCAGCACTAGGTGAATACGAAACGGTTGATGAGGAAGTTGTCGTTGAAACTGCTGCATCTGTACCGGCTCAAACCGGGCAGGTCGAAACGCAGACTGCAGAAGAATCAGAACTAGGTGAATATGAAGCAGTTGAAGAGGCGGTCGTTGAAACAGCATCACCTGTAGAGACTCAGGCTGGCCAAGTCGTAGATGCATCTCAAGCTTTACAGCAACAAGAAGGGGATGCTACTCAGGCAGCTAATCTGGAAGAAGTATTTACGTCAAATGAACGTCAATACTCCCTGATTAAACAAGGCGAAATTTCATCATATTACGATATTGATTATACCTATTATCGAGACACTCAACTCGATATAGAAATGGCTCAGGGCCAATTGTATCAACTACGTGTTCAAGAAAATGCAACACATAGTATGACTAATACTTTCACTTTCCAATATGGCGTGAAAGATAACCTGACCTTGACTGCATCCTTACCTTTAGTGGCCAAAACTGACTTGTTAAAAGATACGTCTACTGCAGGTTTAGGCGATATTAGTTTGGGTGCTCGCTGGGAACCCTTTCCACTAAAAGCGGGTCGTCTGCCTCTGATTTTATTTGGTAATTTATCAACAAAAACCGGTGAAAGCCCTTATGAAATTAATGCTGCAACAGATCTGGCAGCAGGAAAGGGCTATTACTCTGCTGGTGTGGGTGCCAGTACGCGTAAATACATTGACCCCGTCGTATTGTTTGCATCCGTCTCTGCAAATTACGGTTTTAAAGAATCGGGCCTGAATCAGCGTCGTGGTAGACGGGGGATTGAGGAGTTCGAACCGGGGATTAGTGGAGGCTTTGCCTTTGGTTTTGCATATTCATTTAACTATGACGTTTCGATGACCATGTCCTATCAGCAAAGCTTTAACACCGGTGCTGAATTTAAATATGACACGGGTGAAAGCTATTCTGCTGCGGATCAGACCAGTTCTACCTTTGCAATTTCCTTAGGTGTACGAGTCTCTCCAGAAACCATTGTTAATGGTACCGTTGGCTTAGGGCTGACCGAAGATGCACCGGATGTTTCGTTGGGATTATCATTCCCACTTGATATTTTAGGTTTTGGTAAAAAAATTAGTTAATAGGGGTGTCGTATGAAAAACATTCGACTTAGCCCGTTATTGACAGGAATTATTCTTGCGGGCTGTTCAAGTTATACCTTTGCACAATTGGGAACCAACCTTTCAGTTGATTTACGTGCACTATCCATGGGGAATGCCGTCACCGCAGATCCTCCAGGGGTCAATGCCATCCACTTTAACCCGGCTGCACTGACTAAAATTGATGGTCTGCAAACCGAACAGCAAATCATTGTGGCTAATTTTGATATCCAGCGTGAGTTTTCAGTACCGGCCGGATATAACGTATTTGGCTATTCTGATGATCCTATTGTCTGTAATGACGGTCCTGAAGTTTCATCTGATTTGTGTACCGATTTTAAAGGCCCAGTCAAAGGCGATGTGGAATATGTCAGCCTTTATGTCCCTTTTTTGAAAAAAATGGTGGATTTAGGGGAAGGCCTTCCTTTGACTGCACCGACCATGGGGATTGCATACAACCCACCTGGATCTAAAGCCACGTATGCGACTGCTGTTTATGCTCCTCTCATGGCAGGTTTTGGTCATGAAGATGGTAACCCGGCAAACTTTATGGGGCAGCAGGTTGCTTTAGAGCGGATTACCTATCTGTCACCATCCATCGGTTATGAGGTTAATGACCAGCTGTCGATTGGTGCTTCTATCGGGATGTCTTATCAAGCCATTGGGATGAAAACGGACTTGCGTTTCCCGAATGAGTTGATCGGAATGTTGCGTATGATCGACGAAGTTGTGTGTACGCCGTTTAAAGAAAATTCCGACATTATTACAGATATTCTTTTGCTCGGGATCTGTAATGCGGATGAGGGGATGAATCCATTTGGCAAGTTTGGTCAAATGCAACTGGAGCTTGAGCAAAACTTAAGCCCAAGTTATAACCTGGGAATATTGTGGGAACCGCGCGAAGATTTTAGTTTTGGTATGGTCTACCAAAGTTCTGCGAAAATGCGCTTAAAAGGTAAATATCATATTGATAATGCCAAAGCCCCTCAGGAAATGATCAAAGGTTTGATGACCTCGCCAACCGGTCAGATTCTGGCGGCTATTCTTGGCTTTCCAAATTATATACCATCAAGTGAATCAGGTCTGGTGTCGATGGATTTTGAATATCCGGCGCATTTTCAGGCAGGTATCAAATATAAAGTGATGCCAGATTTGCAAGTCAATTTTGATATTGGCTGGACAGATTACAAGGTCTGGGACGAATTTAAATTCGAATTTGACCGTACCATTTCAGCCCTAAAAATTGCCAAAATTTTGTCTGCTAATGTCACTGATTCTTCACTGGCTTTACCTATGGGATTTGAATCGCCGTGGAACTTTGGTATTGGTATTGAATATGCCGCTACAGACCGCTTGAAGCTTCGGGCAGGTTATGAACCGCGTACCAGTGCTATTCCAAAAAATAAGCGTAATACCATGGTGCCGATCAATGGTGCACAGCTCTTTGGTTTAGGTGTAGGTTACCGTTTCGATGCAGACACTGATCTGGATCTCTCGATTGGTTTCTTGCGTAGCAAAGATCAGATTCCAGCAAATACCAGTAGTTTAGCCAACCAGACAGGGGTAAATAACCTGTTATTAAACCCATATGCAGGTTTAAACGTAAAAACAGATACCAAAATTACAATTTTAGGTTTGAATTATCGCACGCGTTGGTAAGGGAAAAATGATCAAGACAGGGAACGTTGGATTGACAGCGGTACTGGCATTAAGTCTGGTATCCGTGTCTTTTTATACAAGCGCTAAAGAATTTATTACGATTATTGGTCCGGATGGACGACCATTAGTCGTACCCCGTAATAATGCAGAGAAAAAAATTGAGGACAAATCTCGATTGTCGAAAACAGTAGGAACTGCAGCAGTTCAGTCCACACCTGTAAAGCAAAACTTAGAAAAAGTGTCCGTCGTAAAAAATGGACAAGTCAAACCTAAGCATGACCATAATATGGTTGTACAACCAGTACAACCAGTACAACCAGTACAACCGCATATTGCGCAAGAAAAGATTCAGTCTAAACCACAATTAATACTTGGATCTCAAACTATTCAAACTCCTGATGCTGGAGTTGGATCTTCTGTTGCTACCATACAAAAAACGGGATTTAGCCAGGTTGAAGGCATTGAATATGTAGATAGTGAGTATCTGGAAAATAAAGAATTTAATTTGGAAGGCAAAAAACGTTTCTATAGCATGCCCGAAGGAGTAGTAGATAAAAATATCGGAACTACCCGGATCCAGACAATTGAACGTGAAAAAGGGGTGGGACAATCCGTATTAAAATCCTTGTTTCAAACTCCAGAAGTAGATTCCGGTCCTGTGGTACTGGCTCAAAGTTATTATCGTATTTCACAGTCGGAGACTATCGATAGCTTGGGCATGCAGTGTTTTACTGATAAGAAAATTAAAAAAGCGAAAGAAATCAGCCTTAAAAAAGCAGTTAACCTGTGGCCTCGTGCGCCTCTTAAAGCAGACGAATTTGATTTTGAAGTGGTCAAGCTTCAATCCGATATCCAGAATATTCAGATCAACTCTTATGCCTCTAGCCAGAAAAATCCAACGTATTATTGGCCTTTTGTTGTATTTTTAGACAGTCGTGGCTGTGTGCTTGAAGGAGCGGGCGGTTTTAAAAATCAGGAAGGACAGGCGAATATTATTCAACATGAGCGTATCGAAGGGGTTCTCCAGATTCCTGCACAAAGTGGATATGTATTATTGACGCCTTTGGCCTCCGCGATAGATGTTGAAGACAAGATGCTGACAAATCATGGACAACTAAAATTAGTTGCCATTCGATAAGGACTATTCGAGTACAAAAAATGAAAAATAAAATATTATTTCCATTTGCTTTAACCACACTTTTAATGGCACTGAGCGGGTGTGGTGGGGAAAGTGCCAATGTCATTCCAGAAAAAAACGATGAAGCCACGACCAATGGTACTTGTACCTCAGGTACAAATAACTGTGTGGAATGGGGGCTGGAATATCCGCTTGATGGTTTAAATTTCAACTGTAGTGGCGATACAGAAAATACCTTTATTACGTTATTTGACAGTAAAAATGGGGTAGCTTCTGGAACCTGTCAAAAGACCGATAATATTGAGTTGTCTATTCAAAGTTTTGGTTCGAATAAGATCAATTTAGGTCAAATAAAACTCAGTGATTATGCCAGTTTTAGTGCCCAGACCCAGTTGCCGCGTTTAAGTGTAATCGATATTGCAACTGGGATTAGCGGACGTCGCGTAGGTGATTTGGTGCCTACTGATCCTACCGTTCAGGTTGCCATGCGTCTGGTTAAAATTCTGCAAGCTTTGGCGCTACAAGAGGGGCGTATTGTTAATCCATCAGATGTGCAGCCTTTATATATTACTGAAGAGATGCGCAAAAATTTGGCTAAAATCAGTGGAAATATTAGTCTGACTGATACTGATTTGGCGACTAAAATCAAAGATTTTGTTGATATCAGCACAATTTCGGATGAGGTTGCTTTTACCACAGTCAAAAAACTGGTGACGATTGCCAACGCAGCTATGTATCAGCCAGAATTTTCATTATTTTCAACATCCGGTGTGATTGGAAGTAACCTGACGGGTTCAGATGGACTGGTGGGTTGTAATCAAAGCCCTTGTGATATTAAGAATAAGAATACTAAATATTTATTTGGCCATTTTATGCTGATTACCGATCGCCAGGGCTACACCTTTGGCAGTGGCCTGCAATGGCGTGATACTCAGTCAAAAGTGGCGAAAGAAAATTTATCCTCCTTAGGGGGAGTTAATGCTGAACTCATCCGTAAGGTGAAACCGGTACAAATGACCGCTGATCCACAAAGTTCATGGATTCATCCAACCAGTAAAACCATTAACACGCCTTACCGCTTGAATATTGCAAATAATGCGACTCCGCTTGAGTTGTATCAAGGCAGATTATTGAATGATTATGTGATCGCCGGTAAAGAAGCTTTCTATAAGATGGTGACTGACAAAAAATCGCTGGATACTTCCGATCAAGCCAACTTGGGGTTGTGGCGTTTGCAGGCCGATGGTGAAAACTATACGGGAAGCGTTGATCTATATAAGATTTTCCCAATTAGTTATCTGGATCGTCAGGTCTTTAAAACAGCGCAGAACGTCGCGGATGGGGAGAAATACATTTTCCCAATGTATGCCAATCTGGAATTTAAATTTACAGATACCACTGTCAGCCCAATTACTTTAGGAATCGTCATTGACAGTAATGGTGATGTACGCACTAATATGCAATCTTCCAGCAATTTAGCAACTGATCCGGTAGCAGGCTGTAAGGGTGATGTGTTGGCAGCTACGCTCTTAGATCATCAAGGCATACAACAATATCGCCTTGGAACTTTGGGACGTGCATTTGTGGCTGATAAAGCGGTTTCGATGCGCCTGATTTTGGCCAATGAAAAGTTTGGTAATATCAATGGCGCATTGGTAGGGGTAGACTCACGTATCCAGTCTTCACCGGATTCTAGGGATTCGATTGTGATCGGTGGTGCACTGCTCAATTTGTCTAATGTGTTAGATACTAATGTCGGCCAGAATGGGCGTGTAACTTTCCTGAATTCGGCAGGTGATGGGGTACAATGGGCCAATACCTATGCGAGTTTTCAAAAAGTTTATAATAATAACAATGAGGGTGAAACACCGGCAGATATTAGCCTAGCAAAATTAAACGGTGGTTCGGTTGAGTTTAAGCTTGCGGATTGCTATCAAGTCAAAGCCAAATAATATTCTTTAAAAATAAAAAAATCCCATCTTAGTATGGGATTTTTTTATGCCTATTAGATTTAACCGGTATGGTCTAGACGCGTGCCTAAGGTTTCCAGATGCATTGGAAAAATATTATTTTTACGGTCTTCAAAATAATGTCTGAGGGTATGTTCTACACTCGGGAAGGCTAGTTCAGTCCAGGGGATATCTGCTTCATCAAATAAACGCGTTTCGATGGTTTCTTCACCCGCACCAAATTTTCCATCAATCAGATTGGCTTTAAACAACACATAAATTTGACCAATACGCGGAATGTTATACATACAGTAAAGCTGTTCAATGTCTACTTCAGCTTCGGCTTCTTCGCGGGTTTCCCGGGCAGCCCCTTGCTCCATGGTTTCAAACAGTTCCATATAGCCGGCAGGTAAAGTCCATAAGCCGTAGCGTGGTTCAATGGCACGACGGCAGAGCAGTACTTTGTTTTCGAATAAGACCAAAGCGCCACAAATCACTTTCGGATTAATGTAATGAATAGAGCCGCATGAATCACATACGCTGCGAATTTGCTGATCGCCTAAAGGAATTTTAGCAGTGGTTTTATGTCCACAATTCACACAGAAGTTCATATTCATCATCAATGACAAAAGTATGCTCAGGATAACTGAAAAAGCAAAATTTGGCATCATTTCTCTCCCGCCCAGACTAAAATCAGCTATGATGAAATTATGATCATGGTTAGGGTTGAGAGAATGGATGCATGTGAATTGACACAAAGGTTGCAGCAACGCTTACGTTTTTCCAAGCGTATCCGATCTGCGCACGCTGCCGTGTTGATTGCAATTACAGATGAAGCTGACCCGAAAGTATTGCTGACGCGCCGTTCAGCTTATTTGAATAATCATGCCGGAGAAGTCTCATTTCCAGGTGGCAAGCGCGATCCGCAAGATACCAGTAATATTGTGGTGGCTCTAAGAGAAGCCTATGAGGAAACGGCACTCAATCCTTTTGATGTACATTTAATGGGTGATTTACCCATGCAAAAAGCTCGTAATGGCATGTTGGTCAAACCGATTGTGGGATTGATTCCTCCACAAGTGAAGCTGATTCCACAACCGACGGAAATCGACCGGATTTTCTTTGCCTCATTGCAGCATTTGCTTGAAGTGACGCCCATGCCTTATGAAGTTCGCTTTGCCCAGCAATCTTTATATTTTCCGAGTATGCGGGTAGAAAATGAAGTGGTTTGGGGCTTGACCGCGCGTATGCTGATTTCTTTATTTCAATATGGGCTGGATTATAAAAAAGACTGGCCATTCTTGCTTAATTCTCCAACGTTTAAACGCTCCAAATTTTTTTAACCATTGAACAGGATTTTATCAATGTTGTACAAATTTCAGGGACATATACCTACCGCTATACATCAGCCCTGGGATGGCTGGGTGGCACCAACGGCAACCGTGATTGGGCAAGTTGAACTTGGACGACAAGTCAGTGTCTGGTTTGGGGCTGTAGTACGTGCAGATAACAGTAAAATTAAATTGGGTGACTTTAGTAATGTGCAGGAAAATGCAGTGTTGCATACGGATGCAGGCATTGAGATGAGTATTGGCAATTATGTGACAATTGGGCATCAGGCCATGCTGCATGGTTGTACCATTGGAGATAACAGTCTGATCGGGATTCAGGCAGTCATTCTGAACCATGCCGTGATTGGCAAGAATTGTATTATTGGTGCCAATGCCTTGATTCCTGAAGGTAAGGTGATTCCAGACAATTCAGTGGTGATGGGTTCACCCGGTAAAGTGGTAAAAACGCTGGATGAAGACAGTATTCAAAAATTAACAATGAGCGCCATGCATTATGCCGAGCATTTTCATAAATTTCAGGATTTGGAAGAAGTGCAACTCTAAGGTACTCTTTTATTGAGTGAATCATAAGCCTAGATTTTCTAGGCATTTTTGTATCTGTTTCGGGAAAATCTCGCGTAGCGGATATGAGTGGAGTATCATATCCGCGTTTTTTATATTCTCTGAATTAAGGTTGTGCATGAAAGTGCTGGCATTGGAGACTGCCAATGAGCAGTGTTCCGTTTCTGTAATCAATGATACTCAAGAACTATTTTTTCAGCTTGATGCGCGCGCCAAGGCACAAACGCAAACGATTCTCCCGATGATTGAACAAGGTTTGCAAGATCTTGGACTGGCTATTGCTGATTTGACCGCGATTGCCTTTAGTCGTGGTCCAGGTTCTTTTAGCGGTGTGCGTATTAATGCTGCTGTGGCTCAGGCCTTGGCTTGGTCAAATGATGTGCCGGTAATTCCGGTTTCGACTTTGCAGGCTTTGGCACAAGCAGCCTACCGCTTGCACGGGTTGACTCAAGTGTCTGCGGTATTGGATGCCCGCATGAGCGAAGTTTATATCGCAAGCTATCAACTGGATGCGAAGGGGATTATGCAACCGGTCGATGATGAGCAACTGTTAAGTTATGCAGCAGGTAGCCAAGCTGTGCGCTTTACCCCGGTTGGCTCAGGTGCTGAACTGGTACAAAGCGAAACTTCAATTTATAAAGATGTGCATGCGACCGCACAGGATATCGCCAGCATTGCACGTGCAGCGGCACAAGTAGAAAACTGGGTGAGTGCAGAATTGGCATTACCCGTATATTTACGCGATAACGCGTGGAAAAAAATTCCAGAACAAGGCAAAGCATAATTAATTAGGATAAAGCATGGATCTTTTACTGCTACTCAAAGCGGCCATCATGGGTATTATCGAAGGCATTACCGAGTTTTTGCCTATTTCCAGTACCGGCCATTTGATTTTGGCATCAGAATTAATGAATTTCTGGACCAAGGAAAAGAGTGATGTATTCGTCATCGCGATCCAGATGGGGGCAATTGCTGCCGTTATTTATGAATATTGGGCACGTCTTTGGGGTGCAGCGACCGGGATTGTCAGCGGTGAACCGCAAGGTCGCCGTTTAGGCATTGGCCTGATTCTGGCTTCTATTCCGATTATATTGATTGGTATGACGCTGGGACAAACCGTCAAACAATTACTGTTTAATGATATTGCGATTGCCATTGGTTTAATTGTCGGTGGTCTGATCATTATCTGGATTGAAAAGAATCCACCACAAGTCCGTGTGCATGAAGTTGAAGAACTCAGCATTAGAGATGCGATCTGGATTGGCCTAATTCAGGTTCTATCCTTGATACCGGGTACTTCCCGTTCAGGCGCAACCATTATCGGTGCGATGTTCCTCGGTGTGTCCCGTAAGGCAGCGACTGAATTTTCATTTTTCTTGGGTATTCCGGTCATTATCGGCGCTGGCCTGCTGGACCTTTATCAAAGCTATGATGTCTTAAATACGACTGAAGACTGGACCGTGATCGGAGTTGGGCTTCTGGTTTCCTTTATCTCGGCATTGATATTAATCCGTGCGCTGGTCGCTTATGTGGCTAAACGCGACTTTATGATCTTTGCCTGGTATCGTATTGCTTCGGGTCTGCTGATTTTATTATTTGCCTATACGGGTTGGAAACTATGGTAAGCGCGATTCGCTTATATACCGAATCTGACTATCAAGAGAAAGCACAGCACTTCGAGGCTGTGCTTTCTTCTCGTGGGGTACAGGTCGAGATTGAAATTGTTGAAAAACTCAATGCACGTTTTTTCCGTTTAAATCCTGAACTGGCCCTTTGTGCCGATGCTGACGGACTCTGGTTATGTGCCAACGGCATGAAGATGCAACCGGACTGGCAAGCGGAAACCGGACGCTTAAAACGCGCATCTTTGAAATCGGAAATGATTGCACGCGCCTGTAATTTAAGTGAAAAACCAAGCTTGGTTGATGCGACTGCGGGTCTGGGACATGACAGTCTGTTGATGGCACATTTAGGTGCGCAAGTGACCTTGGTTGAACGGCATCCGGTTCTATTCACCTTGCTTGAAGATAGCCATATACGTGCCCAGTCGGATGCATTCCTGAGTCAGGTCGTATCACAGATTCATTTGGTTTTTTCTGATTCAGCCGATTATCTGCAGCAACAGGCCCAGCAGCATAAAGTTGTCGATGTAGTTTATCTTGATCCAATGTTCCCACAGCGGGATCAAAATCAGCAGGCAGTCAAAAAGCAGGCACAGGTCAAAAAACAGATGCAGCTGTTGCATATGTTATTGCCTGAAGATGGTGAAATGGATCTGGGCGATAACCTTTTAGAACTGGCACAGAAAATTGGCAAGCGTGTCGTGGTCAAACGTCCGCGTCTGGCGGTATTTCTGGCTGGAAAAGAGCCAAATCATCAATGGCAAGGCGATGCTTGTCGCTTTGATGCGTATTTTCAGCATGAACTTGTAGCTGAATAGGATAATGGCTTCTTTATTAAGCAAAGATTTGTTATATATTTAAAATTAGCATTGATTAAATACTTATCAAGCATAAACTTATTCAGCACATTAGCGAGCCACTCATCTCCTTGAAATCCTATGATCGACTTTAAACCCTCCATTAATTTTTGGCACGATTTTAAGAGCAACCAAATTGCCGGGATGTGGTTATTTCTGGGGTCGAGGCGTTCTTTACAACTGGTCCGTCCATCCATCATGCAATTGGTGTTCTGGGGGATCTTGGGTGGCTGCGCCAACAGTTTGTTTAGCTGGCTCAGTTCAGGCCGTATGGGAGATTTTAACTCTCAAGGTTTGATTAGTTATGCGCTTTGGCCTTTCATTGCCCTGATTGTCGGTATTTTTCTTTCGCAACGGGTCAATAATCCACGCTTGATGCTGGTGCCAGCCTTGTTATGGTTGGTGTTAGATACCCATATCATGCTGTTCCAGTGTCTGATTCAGTATCTGGGTGATCTGGATTATCTGCCTCATATCCTTTACGACTATATTCCAACGCTCTTTGTCATGCTGTTTGTCTGGCAAAGTCTGGCAGTGGTCTGGGTGATTTCACGTGAATTAAAATGGCCGTGGTGGGAACGTGCGCTGATTATGCTGGCGACTTTGTTTACGCTAGTAGTTTGGCAGATTTCAGTCAAAGATCAGCCGATCTGGAAAGTCGAAGAAATTCCACCGAGTTTTGCCGAAGATGCTTTCTATGCCCAGCCAACTTTGCTGAATAAAGCGCTGGAAAATATCGAGTATGGTGAATTTGCACAGTCACACTGGTATTTCATGGGGGTAGCCGGAGCGAGCTATCAGGATGTATTCTATTCTGAAGTTGAGCGGATTAAAGAGCAGTTTGATACCCGTTTTGGTACTTTTGGCCGATCGATTGCCTTGGTCAATCACCCAGCGACACGTACCACTATGCCGATTGCTTCCAAAACCAGTATGGAGCTGACATTGCGCCGTATGGGGCAGCAGATGAACCGTGAAAGTGACGTATTATTTTTATATATGACCTCTCACGGTTTGCCGAATGTATTTGAAATGGAAAATGCCCCACTGGATCTGGCGCAGGTTGATCCAAAATGGTTGCGTGAAACACTAGATGCATCAGGCATACGTTGGCGCGTGATCGTAATCTCGGCCTGTTTTTCAGGCAGTTTTGCTTCTGCTTTACAGAATGACAATACCTTGGTGATTACGGCTTCGGCAGCTGATCGGCAGTCTTTTGGCTGTTCGAATGAAGCGGATTATACCTATTTTGGTCGTGCGTTCTTTGATGAAGCCATGCGTGAAAATAGCAGCTTGCAAAGCGCTTTCGCACAGGCCACAGATACCGTAGCAAAATGGGAATCAGCTCAAGGTTTTGAGCCATCAGAACCGCAATGGGTGATTGGTAAGAATATGGAATTGATGTTGCCGCAACTGGAGCAACGTTTATTTCCACAGACCACTACGGCGACATCATCTCCCTAGATCAATGTCATCCACAGACCGGTTGTAATAATAAGGAATAGCCATGGAACTTATACAGAACAATAGAAGCTTTGAAGGTGAACAGCGGATTTATCGTTTTGATTCGCGCTATCTTAAAACCCCGACCAAGTTTGGCATTTTTCTGCCGCCTCAAGCTTTAGAAGGTCACAGCTGTCCTGCATTATTCTATCTGGCTGGTTTGACCTGTACCGAAGAAACCTTTGCCATCAAGGCGCATGCACAACGTTTGGCGGCACAGCTTGGCTTGATTTTGATTACACCTGATACCTCACCACGTGGTGAAGGCGTGGCAGAAGGCGACAACTGGGATATCGGTCAGGGTGCAGGTTTTTATATCAATGCTACCCAGGCGCCTTGGGTTGAACATTATCAGATGGAAAGCTTTATTGTCGATGAACTCTATGCACTGGTTACTGAGGAGTTCGTAATCCATCCCGGCAAGATCGGCATCTTCGGCCACTCTATGGGTGGTCATGGCGCATTGACTCTGGCATTTAAATATCCAGAAAAATTTAAATCTGTTTCAGCCTTTGCACCAATTTGTGCGCCGAGTCAGTGCCCATGGGGAGACAAGGCATTCTCGAATTATTTGGGTACTGAAAAAGAGGAATGGCTGAAACATGATGCGACCGCTTTGGTTCAGGAAAAGGGCGCATTGTTTGGCGATATCCTGATTGATCAGGGTTTTTCAGACCAGTTCTATAACCAGCTTAATCCAGCCCTGTTCCAGCAGGCTTGTGATGGCGTGAACCAGCCGCTAACTTTGCGTGAACATCAGGGCTATGATCATGGTTATTACTTTATTCAAAGTTTCGTAGATGATCATTTGCAATTCCATGCCGTACAGTTAAATCCTTAAAGTAGGACTGCAGATATGTAGCAAAGCCAAAAAGATTAAAAAACCTCCAAAATGTTTTTACATTCTGGGGGTTTTTCTTTTAATATCAGATGTATAAAAGTATAAAAAATTGGGGTCGTCATGCAGCAGACAGCAGACGGTATTCGTGTCAGTGAGTCATTATTTCCAGCTGCTTCAAGTTTTTCGACTGAAGCCACGCCTTCGGTCAGACCGAAATATCAGCGATATGGATTCAGATTTCATGGCAGTGCATCCGAATATTTTGGTATCTGGATGGTGAATCTGATGCTGACCATTGTGACATTGACCTTGTACAGCCCTTGGGCCAAAGCACGCCGTATGCGTTATTTCTACGGCAATACCCAATTTTTAAAACATCGCTTCGACTTTGTGGCCATGCCGAGCCGGATCCTGCTGGGTCGTCTGTTTGCACTGGAACTGTATCTGGTCACCGTTGTACTGACCAACTATTCAATCCTTGCCACCAGTTCTTTATTGATGGTCGCTGCGCTGTGTTTGCCCTGGCTCATTCGG
Organism: Acinetobacter lwoffii; assembly: GCF_024129435.1. Lineage (GTDB taxonomy): Bacteria > Pseudomonadota > Gammaproteobacteria > Pseudomonadales > Moraxellaceae > Acinetobacter > Acinetobacter lwoffii_F. The sequence continues at coordinate 24,318 of NZ_JAMXXN010000011.1, forward strand.
ATGACGCTGAAATTCAAGGCTAGAAATAGCAAATATGGCAATGTGCGTTTTTATTTTAATGGCAGCAACCGCGAGGCTTATAGGGGCTTATTTCTAGCCATCCTGCTCAATATCTTTACTTTGCTGCTGTTTAGTCCGGTGATGATCTGGCTCTATAAACGCTATTGCTTTAATCATTTATCGATTGGTCAGTTGCAATTCAAGCTGAATATTAACTGGTCCAAGTTTATGTCTGCCGTTTATCTGCCCTTGGGTGTTTGCCTGCTGGTTGGTATTGGCTGGCTTGCAGCAGTAGTGTACTGGGTGGACCGGATTGGAACCAATTTGTTTAGTCTGGGTTTACTGCTTAGCTATCTGCTTTGTCTGGCGCTGGTCTGGCTGGTCATTTCTGCACGTTTATACCTCATTACCTGGAATCATGTGGAGCTTGGTCAAAGTTACTTTAAAACACGGGTAACTACCTGGCGTTATAGCTGGATTGTGCTGAGCAACTGGATAGTGCGTGTTCTTAGTCTGGGCTTAATGACGCCTTGGGTTGCCATCCGTTTATATGAATATCAGTTAAAACACTTAGAACTATATGTGGCTGAAGATGAAACCAATCTTGAGCATATCTTGCAACCTGACCCGAGTGCCTTAGCCGATGAAATCCTGGACGTATTTGATTTCGATGCGTCGCTATAGGAGTAAATGTGATGAAACGACCTGTCGAAGTTAAGTTTTATGATGGAATTCTCGCTGAAGCCCGTCGTGCCTGGATTGTGCCGGATCAGCAACAAGGGATTGCCCTGAAACTTGATGAGGATGTTCCAGCACAAGTTAGTGATGCAGATTTTTATTTCGCTTATCCGGACATGGCTTATATTGGGGGTGTCGGTGGTCGTAAACCGATTATTGAGCTGCCTGAAGAACGTCGGATTGAGTTTTTAAGCAAAGCGCCGCATTGGCTCAGGATTAAACATAAAGATATTTATCATGCGATCTGGGAGTTTGAACGTTCACCAATCCTGATTTTCTTTTCCACGATCATCGTGATTAGTGCAGTGATTATTATTTTAAAATGGGGGATTCCTTATACTGCCAAACAGCTGGCAAAACTTCTTCCGGAGCAAACTTTAATTGAAGTAGGCAACCGGACAGAGCAGCAGTTAATTGCCCAGACCCAGCCAAGTACACTCCCGGCAGAACAGCAGACGCGATTAAAAACTTTGTATGAACAAAAGATTGCTGTAGGAAAACCTGCAAAAATTATTTTCCGTCAAGGGGGATCAAGCATGAGCATGAATGCAGCAGCCATCCCGAATAACACCATTATTCTGACTGATGAACTGGTGAAAACCAGCGGCACCGATGAGGAAGTCCTTGCAGTACTGGCCCACGAACAAGGCCATCTGGTACAGAAGCACAGCATGCAGAAAGTGATTTCTAATCTGGGGGCGGCGGGACTGTTTGCCTTGGTGACTGGAGATTTAAGTGATGTGGTCACCGCATCTGTAGTCGTGTTGACCGATGCCGGATATTCGCAGGCGATTGAACTGGATGCCGATGACTATGCCATGCAGCATTGGCATCAACAGCAGATTTCCAGTATTCACTTGTCTAATTTTTTGCAGCGGGTGGAAAATGCCAGAATACTGGCAGAGGAATCGCAAACCTTAAAAATGAAAAATTTCACTCTCAATATCGATGGAAAAGACCGGCATCTGACAGAAACCGAACTGAAATGGATTCGCCTGATCGGGAAGTTTAAAAAATATCTGGAATCACATCCCGAACTGGATAAAAGGATTCAGCGTATTCATGCCTTTAATGAACAAGCGAATCATCGTATTTAGTTTCTGATCATTGCTATGTCTTGATCATCAAGGCTTTTTAGTCCCTATCTTTGCCAGTCGGCAGTCAGATGTTCCTGTCCCATACGGATCAGATGATCCAGTACTACATTTTCAAGTTTATTCAGGTCAGTGGATTCATCATTACTTTGAATCGTTACGGTTAGATGATCCTGTTCAGGAGCCAATATCACTTCAGCATTTGGAAAATGAATCAGGAAATTTTGTTCGGTTTCATCAATATTAAATTTATGTTTCCAGTGATTGGCCAGGCGTTTGGCAATTCGTGCTGCTTGTTGCGTCTGGATATGGGCAATACTTTTCATCAGTTTTCTACACTATTCATCATTATCCTGCACTTTAAACCAAGCGGTGATGCCGGCATAAGCCTCAAAGCGTTACACAGCGTTTTAATCTTGCAACATCGAATCACAGTAGCCGGAGTGGATTTGATATAATGGGAAAAATCCAATTTCAACAAGCCAGGTTCTCCCATGTCCAAGCCTTATTTAATTGCCCCTTCTATTTTATCTGCTGACTTTGCCCGTTTAGGTGAAGAAGTCGAGAACGTGTTGGAAGCAGGTGCAGACGTTGTCCATTTTGATGTCATGGATAACCATTATGTGCCGAACCTGACTTTTGGTGCGGGTGTTTGCAAGGCCTTGAAAAATTATGGGATTAAGGCGCCAATTGATGTGCATTTGATGGTTAAGCCGGTAGATCGCATGATCGGAGATTTCCTTGAAGCGGGTGCTGATATCATTACTTTCCATCCGGAAGCGTCTGATCATATTGACCGTTCTTTACAGTTGATCAAATCAGGTGGCGCCAAAGCGGGTCTAGTATTTAACCCAGCAACGCCACTGCATTATCTGGATTATATACTGGATAAAGTCGATCAAATTCTGCTCATGAGTGTGAACCCGGGCTTTGGTGGACAGAAATTTATTCCAATGACTTTGGATAAATTGCGTCAGGCACGCAAACTGATCGATGCTTCAGGTCGTGATATTCGTCTGGAAGTTGATGGCGGTGTTACGCCAAGCAATATTCGTGAAATTGCCGAAGCGGGTGCCGATATGTTTGTGGCGGGTTCAGCTATTTTTGGCAAGCCGGATTATAAAGCTGTGATTGATGAAATGCGTGCGGAATTAGCGAGAGTGGGACAGGTTCAATTGTAATCGTTAAAAACTCATAAGTGCATAAATATGTGGATAACTTTATGGATAAGTGTGTAGATATCTATGTTGATAACCATATGGATATGTTGCATAAAATGTAATCGTTTGTAGCCTGATTGATTGCGATTTAGACAAAATCTGTATAAAAAGAACTCGAATTGGGTTCTTTTTTATTACATATAACCCTTATGTTTAGTGGTTATTTGTTAATCAAGAGTTAATAATTCAACCAAGTAAAAAATGATCAATGTCTCGCATATTTGTGTTTCATTATGTAATTACTCCAGACAAAGTTTAAATTTAATTGATGTGTATAACTTAATATTCTGAGTCCATTCTCATGTAATTGTTGTGGATGAATTGCCCGATTATTAGAACTATTTCTGACCTGGCATTTTCAACATCTACCATAACCAGAGTAGCCATGAATGTCGTGAGGATTTGAGTAAGGCAAAGTTAAGTTGTATCTCGATAAGTCATGTTTTGTAACACTGACCACATTGTTGGCACGCGAATTAATAAAATTTCTATATCTAGATATTGAGGAGGAACGACCTCCCTTGTGAATTACGTATCGGAATTTACAGGAAAAATCGTCAGGACGGCCTGATTCTTATATAAAAGGAGGAGGCTGCATGGCCTGGATCGTACTTATTCTTGCGGGTATTTTTGAAATCGTTTGGGCATATTCGATGAAGCTGTCTGAAGGATTTACCAGACTTACCCCAAGTATTATTACCATTGTCTTCATGGTACTGAGTTTTGCTTTACTGGCTTATGCGATGCGTACTTTGCCGCTAGGTACAGCCTATACGATCTGGACCGGGATTGGTGCAGTGGGTTCATTTCTCATCGGTATTTGGGTTTTGGGTGAACCCGCTACAGCGTTGCGTATGCTGGCTGCCGTACTCATCATTTCCGGTCTGGTGCTGATGAAAGTATCCTCTTCATAATTTGTTTCTGCTTGTCTCGGTGAACTGGGTTAATATAGAAAATGAACTCCAGCGATTGGGACAGGGCGCCATCATGAACTTAAGTTATCTCTATATGGATTCTCCCGTAGGTCAGCTACAACTGGTCGCGAATGAAATCGCGCTGGTAGCCGTGCTTTGGGACTGTGAACAGCCGAATCGGGTGAAACTGGCGACCTTGGTTGAAGATCCGCAGCATCCGGTTTTGATTGAAACCAGACGTCAGCTTCAGGAATATTTTGCTGGTCAGCGCAATGTTTTTGACCTGCCTTTGGACTTTGCAGGTACTGATTTTCAGAAAAAGGTTTGGCAGGTGCTACTGAATATTCCCTACGGACAGACGCGAAGCTATCGCGACATTGCTGAACAGGTGGGTAATATCAAGGCTGTACGCGCCGTGGGTGCAGCCAATGGCAAAAACCCGATTTCGATTATTGCACCCTGTCATCGGGTGATTGGTCGCAGTGGCAAGCTGGTAGGATTTGCCGGCGGTTTGGATAAAAAAGAAATCCTGTTAAATATTGAGCAGACGCATTAATATTTAAACACTTAAAATAAATGAAAATTAGAATATGGAACATTCTACGATACAGCTATTAAGTCCACTCTGGTCCAGCTTAGGATGGATTCTTCTGCTTTTCTTTGGCGTGATGATTTTTAAATTATTCAAGCCATTTTTAAAAGGGAAATTAGGAGAATTTGCGGTTGCTGCCCATGTCAAACTGTATTTAAAAGATCCTCAATATATTCTGCTCAATGATTTGACTCTTCCAGACGGGATGGGCGCGACCACGCAGATCGATCATCTGTTATTAAGTCCTTATGGCATTTTTGTGATTGAGACCAAAAACTATAAAGGCTGGATATTTGGAAACGAGCGACAAAAAACCTGGACCCAGAAAATCTATAAAAACAGTTATAAATTTCAGAATCCGATTCATCAGAACTATAAGCACATCAAAGTATTGGAGCAGCTACTGGCAGATATTGTGGAACCGGACCTTTTGCATTCTGTGATTGTATTTATGCCGGATGCTGTGTTTAAAACACCGATGCCAAATCATGTATTTCGGGGTGCAGGCTGGATCGACTATGTGAAAAGTTTTGATCAGCAGATGATTTCTGAAACGAAATTAAAACGGATACAACTGCGGCTAGAAAAAGAAGTTTTAGAAAAATCCTGGAAAACTAATCGGGAACACGTAGAAAATTTAAAGCAGCATAAGCAGTCATAAGTTTTTTACGGACTCATAAAAAAAGCCTTTGAATCATTCAAAGGCTTTTTGGTTTTAAATATTTGAAGCTTTCAGTTTTTCGGTAATCTCGGCCAGAACTTTAATCCGTTTTACTTCATCCCATAATGCTTTGGCTTCAGGATAATGTTTCGACATCATGCCGAGCCATTGCTTGTAACGACCGACCATCCCGATCTCAGTTTTGGCTGGGCCGTTGATAAAACGAATTTGTAGTTGCAGTAGTTCATTCCAGTTCATCAAAGGTGCATCCGAGTTTTGACGGATACATTGGGTCAGGTCGGGTGTAGTCACTGCACCACGGCCAATCATCAGATCTTCGCAACCGGATTCCAGACGGCACTGTTTGGCATCGGCATTGTTCCAGATTTCACCATTGGCGATCACATTGATCTTAAGTGTCTCACGAATCGGTTGTAGCTGGTCCCAGAATGCGGGCGGAGTATAGCCATCGGCTTTGGTGCGCGCATGCACGGTGACCCAGGAAGCTCCGGCATCTTCAATAGCATGGGCATTTTCCAGCATGAAATTGCGGTCCATATAACCCAGACGCATTTTGGCGGAAACCGGAATATGCGCAGGGACGGCATCACGCACGGCTTTAACCAGCTCATGCACCACTTCTGGTTCATCGAGCAGGACTGAGCCACCGCGATGACGGTTCACAGTTTTGGCCGGACAGCCAAAATTCATGTCAATTGCCGGTGCACCCATGGCTGCCACTTTGGCGGCATTCGCTGCCAGCATCTCCGGATTATTTCCTAAGAATTGGACATGTACCGGTGTACCTGCCGCCGTCTTGCCATCATTCAACAGTTCCGGGCAGTAAGTATGATAAATATGATCGGGCAGAAGGGAATCGGTGACACGGATAAACTCGGTCACACACCAGTCAAAGCTACCTACGGATGTCAGCACATCACGCATAATCGGATCGGTTAAGCCTTCCATGGGAGCAAGCACAAGTTTCAACGGTGCACACCTGTAAATTTAAAACGGTGTTATACGTTTTTTTAGGCAGCCTGTCTAGGCTGGATGGGAATTGAATGATGAGTACCTGAAAATTGAACTTTTTGGGCTGATATAAAAAGGCCCTTAATGTAGATTAAAGGCCTTTAAAAGTGAAGCTTAAGAAGGTTTAGCAATATCCAGCCATTTTAGTCAGCCAGTTTCTCGACTTTCATACTCTCACGATAATACTGACAGCCCTTGTACAACAGGAAGCAGCCAATCAATCCGGCAATCGCATTGACGATCGAGATTGAGTTACCAACCATTAATGTGTTTTGGAAATATTTATCCGTGATTAACGCCACTGCGGTGGTTCCGACACCTAAGGCAATCAGGTTTGAAACCAGCAGGAACTTTGCAGATACCTGTGCGCGTAGCTGGTTTGGTGTCAGCATTTGCGTAGCAGCTGCCGATGCAGGAATCGGGAAAGTGGAGAAGAACATCGCCACAAAAATCAGCGCAAATGAAAGCTGCATATTATCGACCTGAGTAAACAGCACACTCGGAATAATCAGCGCCGCACAGCCAATCGCACCAGTACGAATTGCAGCATCGCTATAGCCACGTTTCGAGAAGAAGTCGATCAACCAGCCACAGAACAAGGCACCTGAAGTATTCGCGATCAAAATAATCGTACCGAGGATATAACCGGTTTGACTCGCATCCAGACCGAAATTACGCATGTAATAGGCAGGTGCCCAGCCCAGTAGCGAATACAACATCATGGTATAAAAAGAAAAGCCAATAAAATGACAGAAGAAGGTCTTTTTATGTGTCTTGATAAAACCGATCGAATTTTTGAAAGAGGCTTTAATGACCTGGCCATCCTGACCGACTTTCATGCCCTTACGTGCAGGTTCACGCACCGTCAGCACCATGAGTAGAGCCAGCAATACGCCCGGTAGACCCACAATCATAAAGGTGAGTTGCCAGGTTTTCACTTCACCAATGAGAGGTAAAGCTACGAAGCTGACATCTTTTAGCAGGCCAATCACATAGCCGCCAATCAGGAAAGCTAAACCCGAACCAATAAAGGCACCAATCGCATATACCCCGAGTGCACGGCCTAATTTATCTTTCGGAAATAAGTCGGCAACGATTGAATAAAAGGCAGGGGAAAGCGCAGCTTCACCGGCACCCACACTCAAACGTGCAATAAACATTTGAATAAAGTTTTTACTGAGACCACAAGCCGCTGTGGCAAGACTCCAAAACGCAATCCCGGTTGCAATGATTTTAATCCGGGACTTTCGATCCGCCAATGCTGCGATGGGCAGACCCATAATGGCATAAAACAAGGAGAAGGCCAGACCCTGTAACAGGCTGAACTGGGTATCGCTCAGCATTAAATCGGCTTTAATCGGTTCAATCATGAGCGATAAAATTTGACGGTCTACAAATGACAGAATGTAAGCCACCATACAAATGACCACCACATACCATTGATAGGTGCTGCTTTCCGGTGGCGGTTCAATCTGTTCAGACAGCGGCACAGCCGTTTCTGTCGGTGTAGGCTCAAAATTTTGATTTGTTGGTTGAATCGTCCTTTCAACCATTTCTAGGTTCAGCGATTTATCATTCATCATGCAACATCCTGTGCTGATCGTTTGAGATATTTATTTGATACTTTTAATATGCTTGTTATTTTTATATTGTATCGTATTTAATTAATCTAGAGCCTAAATAGAGAGACGTCAATCTGTTTTTAAAAATAGATACAAATAATTTTTAAAGGCAAAAAAAAGGAATCATAATGAGTCCTTTTTTTGAGTTTAAATTTTTAGCCACGCTCAACCAGCGTTAAAATATCGTAGGTTGCAACCAGTTCATTGCGTTGGTTTTTTACTTTAATATCCCAGACCACGACACCATGTGGCTTCTGTGCCGGATCGCGCAGTGCTTTTGGAGTTTTCTGCTTACAGGTCAGTTCTACCTGAATGGTATCGCCAATTTTCACCGGTTCTACAAAGCGCAAGTTGTCCATGCCATAGTTGGCAATGACTGGGCCCTGGGCGGCATCAACGAATAAACCGGCTGCGGCAGACACCACGAAATAGCCATGTGCCACACGTTCACCAAACAGGGATTCTGCTGCAGCAATCTTGTCCATATGCGCATAGAAGTGATCACCGCTCAGGCAGCCGAAATTCACCAGATCCGCTTCGGTCACGCTACGTCGTGCTGTCAGCAAACGTTCGCCGATACGCAATTCATCAAATGATTTTTTAAAAGGATGGACTCGGTCTTCAAAGACCTGAGCGCCGGCAGTCCAGCTATGGCCGACTTGGGTCATGGCATTAGGTGAACCTTGAATCGCAGTACGTTGCATATAATGTTTGACTGCACGCAAGCCGCCCAGTTCCTCACCGCCACCAGCACGTCCCGGTCCGCCATGAACTAGCAAAGGTAGTGGCGAACCATGTCCGGTACTTTCTTTGGCACTTTCAGCATCCAGAATGTGGACACGTCCATGCCATGGTGCAATTTTGCTCAGCAGTTGTTCAATATTTTCATCGGTATTGCGTACAATCGATGCGACCAGGCTACCTTCGCCACGTGCCACCAAGTCAGCCAGCTGAGCCAGGTCAGTATATGGCATTAAAGTCACTACAGGTCCAAAGGCTTCAATCTTATGAATATTTTCTGCCTGATCCGGTGCTTTGCAGACCAATACGGTTGGTGGATAACATGCGGATTTCTCTGTATTTTGTACTTGAATCTTAAAGTCCTGACGCAAGTGGCTACCGAATACGATTTCTGCATTTTGACTGAGCTGTTCAACTTTTGCAGCGACATCATGTTTCTGTTTGACGCTGGCCAAAGCACCCATCGTCACGCCTTCCTGAGCCGGATCGCCCACGACCACTTTTTTTAGTTTTTCAATCAGACGACTTTGTACTGTATCCAATAGCTCGGCTGGCACAAAAGCACGACGAATGGCAGTACATTTTTGTCCAGCTTTGGTGGTTATTTCACGGAAAACTTCACGGACAAATAAATCAATCGTTTCATCATTAGCTTGCGCCGTCAAAATCGCACTGTTGACCGAGTCTGCTTCCATGGTGAATGGAATCGAGTAGGCATTTAAGTGTGGATGCGAACGCAGTTTTTGCCCTGTTGAAGCAGAACCGGTAAAAGTGACCGTATCTTGAGGATTTAAATGATCAAATAAATCATAGACCTGTCCGCAAATGAGCTGCAGTGAACCTTCTGGCAAGAAACCGCTTTCATGAATGGCTTTAACTACGGCATGAGTCAGCTCGGCACCTTCGGTCGCCGGTTTGACAATACAGGGTACGCCTGCCAGCAGTGTCGGTGCGATTTTTTCCAGCATGCCCCAGATCGGAAAGTTAAAGGCATTGATATGCACGGCGACACCGGCTTTAGGCGTCAGAATATGTTTCGCGCCAAAGCTACCTTGCTTAGAAAGAGGAATCCAGGCATCTTCGACCCATGCTGTTTCATCACTCAGTTCACGACGCACCAAACTCGAATAGGCATATAAGGTGCCAATCCCGCCTTCAATATCAATCCAGGCATCTTTACGGGTACAGCCGGTTGCTTTGGCAAGCTCATAAAAGTCTTCTTTGCGTTCCATCAAATACTGAGCCACTTGCTTCAGTGCATTGGCACGTTGATGGAAGGTCCATGTGGCAATAGTCGCGCCTTTTTGTTTGGCATACTTCACCACGGCTTGGGTATCGATGCCCTGACTGCCGACCTGATAAACCGCTTCACAGCTAATGGCATGATAAACCGTACGTAAATCGGCTTGAGTTGTATATTCCTGACCGCAGATTAATGAGCTTAAGCTTTTGATGGCAATAGGATTATGAGTTGATTCAGTATCTTGATAATCCGTTGTGCTTGAGCTGCTGTCTAACTCTAACATTGTAAAAACTCCATTTATGATACGTTTTGAGATGTATTTTAATTTTGATGTTTCATAATTTGTGTTGAAAAATTGAAAATGTCAATCATAAATCTGTGTTTAAAATTGCATAACAATAAAATAAAAAATATTAAATTATATAAAACAAATATTTAGTGAAAATAAAGGATAAAAATTAAATGATACCAATAAATAGATATTGATTTTAATTTCGTATCGTTTTAATTTGGGTGTATCAACACTTGAGATAAGTGAGGGAACAATGAATAACCAACAACAAATCTTCGATCAAAAGATTGAAAAGGATATTTCCATCGAGCCGAAGGACTGGATGCCGGATGCTTATCGTAAGACCTTGATTCGTCAGATCGGTCAGCACGCACACTCTGAAGTGGTGGGCATGTTGCCGGAAGGCAACTGGATTACCCGTGCACCGACCTTAAAACGAAAAGCCGTGCTGATGGCAAAAGTTCAGGATGAAGCCGGTCATGCGTTGTATCTGTACAGTGCTGCAGAAACCCTGGGGGCGGATCGTGACGACATGATGGATAAACTGATTGCCGGTCGCATGAAATATTCTTCAATTTTCAACTATCCAACCCTGAGCTGGGCCGATGTTGCCGCGATTGGCTGGCTGGTAGATGGTGCAGCAATTGTCAATCAGGTTGCGCTGTGCCGTACATCTTATGGTCCTTATGCCCGCGCTATGGTGCGTGTGTGTAAAGAAGAAAGTTTCCATCAGCGTCAGGGCTTTGAAGCCATGATGGAATTGGCCAATGGTACGCCGGAACAAAAGCAGATGGCACAGGATGCAGTGAACCGTTTCTGGTGGCCGGCACTGATGATGTTTGGTCCAAGTGATGATAATTCACCGAACAGTGCACAAAGTATGCAGTGGAAAATTAAATTATTCAGCAACGATGAGCTACGTCAGAAATTTGTCGATAACACCGTGTCGCAAGTTTTGCAGCTGGGTTTAACCGTTCCAGATCCAGACCTCAAATTCAATGAAGCCACCGGACATTACGAATTTGGTGAAATCAATTGGGATGAGTTTTTTGCGATTCTTGCAGGCAAGGGGCCGTGTAACCATGAGCGTATTGAAGCACGCCGCAAAGCTTGGGAAGGCGGCAAGTGGGTACGTGATTCCGCAGCTGTCTATGCTCAAAAACAGCAGCAACAGTCAGCAGCACAAAAAGTCGCTTAAAAAATAGTTTGATCAATATAAGGAAATTTGCTCATGAATAACAAAAATAACTGGTCACTTTATGAAGTATTTGTGCGTAGTAAACAGGGTCTAAGTCACCGTCATGTCGGCAGCCTGCGTGCACCGGATGAGGAAGTCGCACTACAAAATGCCCGCGATGTATATACCCGCCGCAATGAAGGGATCAGTATCTGGGTGGTGAAATCTGAATTGATTACCTCTTCACAGCCAGATGAAAAAGCAGAATTTTTTGAACCCGCTTTGGACAAGGTTTATCGCCATCCAACCTTTTATAACATTCCAGCTGGCATCGAGCATATGTAAAGGGAAAGGTGAAGAATATGACAAATCAAGTATTGGCAGAATTTCTTTTACATGTGGGTGACAGTCAACTGATCCTGTCTCATCGTTTGGCAGAGTGGTGTGGTCATGCACCTGAACTGGAGCTGGATATTGCCTTAGCCAATATCGGACTGGATTTATTGGGTCAGGCACGTACTGCCCTCAGTCTGGCGGGTGAAGTGGAAGGACAGGGCCGTGATGAAGACAAGCTGGCTTATTTCCGTACCGAACGTGAATACCGTAATTTGCTGCTGTGTGAACAGCCGAATGGTGACTTTGCCCAGACCCTGGTGCGCCAGTGGTTGATGGATCACTACCACGCTTTATTGTTTAGCGCCTTAAGTCAAAGTCAGCATGCTGAGTTGGCGGCTTTTGCAGTGAAATCACTCAAAGAAGTGAAATATCACCAGCGTTTTTCCACCACCTGGATGGAACGCTTAAGTTTAGGTACCGCAGAAGCGCATGAAAAAACCCAGCAAGGTTTAAACCAGTTATGGCGTTTTACCGAGGAACTTTTTGTTCTGACGGCTGATGAAAGACAGTTGGTCGATAGCGGTGTCATTCCAGATATTGAAAATTTAAAAGCCCAGTGGCTGGAGACCATTACATCCGAGTTAGCGCGATTTGAATTAAGCCTGCCAGAGCTAGGCGCTTATCGCAGTGGGGCTAAACAGGGTTTACATACAGAACATCTCGGTTTTGTTTTGGCTGAACTGCAATACATGCAGCGCTCTTATCCAAACATGAACTGGTAATTCGGCACAATCACAGGGAGTGAGTCGCATGAATCTGATTCGACACGTAGAAGATCAATGTTGGGACGTTTTGCAGCAAGTTTCTGATCCAGAGATTCCAGTATTGTCAGTGATTGATCTGGGCATGATTCGTGGCGTCGAGCTGAATCAGCAGGATGAAATTGTGGTGCGACTCACGCCGACCTATAGCGGCTGTCCGGCCACGGATTTATTAAAAGCAGAAATTACCCAGGCTTTCGAGGCGAACGGTTTGACGCCGGTCAAAGTCATTGTGGATCTGTCTCAAGCCTGGACTACGGACTGGATGAGTGAATCGGGCAAACACAAATTACAGCAATATGGTATTGCCCCGCCGCAAGGCCAGTCACATAGCTGTGGTACGCATGTGGCATTGACCGATGGCATCACCTGTCCACAGTGCTTAAGGAACAACAGCAAATTATTAAGTGAATTCGGTTCGACAGCCTGTAAAGCTTTATATCAATGTCGGGACTGCTTAGAAACTTTTGACTATTTCAAATGTATTTGATTGTAACGATTGCGCGGTGGGCAGGGTAAACCAATAACAAGCCTGAACACCGCCACCTAAAAGAAGGATTTTGCCATGAGCCAATTTATACCATTAACCATTAAATCGATTCAGCCACAAACCGAGCAAGCGATCTGCATTGCCTTTGATCTCGCGCCTGAGCAGTTGGATACTTTTCAATATCAGCCGGGTCAGCACCTCACCATTCGTCATTTAACCGATGACGGCGAGCTGCGCCGCTGCTACTCGATCTGCAGTGATACTCAGGAAGACATGAGCATTGCGATTAAAAAAATTGATCAGGGTCAGTTTTCAACCTGGGCCAATGCGCATCTCAAAGCAGGCGATGTACTAGAAGTCATGCCACCGCAAGGGGTGTTCTTTCAGAAAGCCGCCAAGGCTGGTGGCCAGAATTATCTAGGATTTGCAGCAGGCAGTGGCATTACGCCAATTTTATCGATTGTAAAGTCGGTGTTGAACCGTCAAGCGGAAGCAACATTCACTCTGGTATATGGCAACCGCTCCTGGAAACAGACCATGTTCTCTGAACAGATCATGGACTTGAAAGACCGTTTTAAGGAACGTCTGCAACTGGTAAATATTTTTTCACGTGAACTGAATGACAGTGACATCTTTAATGGTCGGATTGATGCAGACAAATTGCAGCAGTTATTTCAGGCCAATCTGATTTCTGCCGAAGCAGATCACTGTTTCGCTTGCGGTCCTGAAGAAATGATGACAGCAGTCGAAACGGTATTACCGACTTGGGGCATTCAACGCAGCAAGATTCATACGGAACGCTTCAATACGGGTACTGCACCGAAAGCAACCGCCCAGCAGATGGAAAGCCGCAGCGAAGAACGCGTCAATATCATCCTCGATGGTCGCGAGCTGATTGTTGAAGTCTCTAAGCAGGATGACAGTATTTTAGATGCTGCGCTACGTGCCGGAGCCGACCTGCCATATGCCTGTAAGGGCGGCGTTTGTGCCACCTGTAAATGTAAGGTGTTAGAGGGACAGGTTGAAATGGCGGTGAATTACAGTCTGGAAGAAGATGAAATTCAGAAAGGCTATGTGCTCAGTTGTCAGGCACGTCCAACCACGGCCAATGTCCGACTCAGTTTTGATGAATAAAAGCTGAATTTACAGCACCGCGAGCATAGCAGGAGTTCAAGGATGACCTACATTAAAACCAGCTCACCCAAGCCGGGTGTGGTACTGATCGAGCTAAATCGTCCAGAAAAGCGCAATGCTTTAAACAATGCCGCCTTGCAAAACATTGCAGCCTGTCTACAGGACTTGGAAACAGATGCTGCTGTGAAAGCCGTGGTCATCACCGGAAATACGCAATGCTTTGCTGCCGGTGCTGATTTAAATGAGCTGGCGCAGTTAGATGTGGTCAGCATCCAGCAAGACCAACGCCCACTGCTCTGGAAAAAAATTGATGAATTTTCCAAGCCTTTAATCATGGCCGTAAATGGTTATGCTTTTGGTGCAGGTTTCGAGTTGGCTTTGCATGGTGACATGGTGCTGACCGGAGAAAATGCCCAGTTTGCCTTGCCTGAAATCGGTTTAGGTATGTTGCCGGGTGCCGGTGGAACCCAGCGTCTGGCCCGTCTGGTCGGTCAGCAATTAACGATGCGCTGGGCCATGACTGGTGAAATGATTTCGGCACAAACAGCCTTGCAACATGGCATTAGTAGCCAGGTTTGTCCGGCAGGATTGACCGTGCAATACGCACTGGAACTGGCAGAAAAAATTGCCAAGCAGGCACCGCTGGCCATTCGTGCCATCAAGCAATCTTTAAAGTCGATTCATGAAGTGACTTTAAGTCAGGGACTGAAACTTGAACGTCAACATTTTGTCTGGCTGGCGGCGACCCAAGATCGCCAGGAAGGCATCAATGCATTTTTAGAAAAAAGAAAACCAGAATTTAGAGGTATGTAATGGATTATCAAACAATTATTGTCGAAGAAAAAAATGCAGTGGGCTACCTGACCTTTAACCGTCCAAAACAGCTCAACAGCTTTAATGAAACCATGCATCAGGAAGTCTCCAAGGTCATCAAGGCCTGGGCCAAAGACAGCCAGATTCGTGCCGTAGTGATCTCAGCCGAAGGCCGCGGTTTCTGTGCCGGTCAGGATCTGAATGACCGTGTGGTCGATCCGAATGCCGATGCACCGGACTTAGGTCTGTCGATTGAAAAATATTACAACCCTCTGATTAAGCTGATTACTGAAATGCCTAAACCGGTGATTTGTGCGGTGAATGGTGTGGCAGCAGGGGCAGGCGCCAATATTGCCCTGGCCTGTGACATTGTGGTGGCAGCAAAATCGGCTTCCTTTATTCAGGCCTTCTGCCGTCTTGGCTTGGTGCCAGATTCAGGCGGTACCTGGTTCCTGCCGCGTCTGGTCGGGCGTGCTCAGGCGATGGGCCTTGCCATGCTCGGCGATAAAATTCCGGCTGAGCGCGCAGTACAACTGGGCATGATCTGGCAAGTGGTTGAAGATGAACAACTGCAAGCAGAAGCGAAAAAACTGGCAGAGCATCTGGCACAGCAACCGACCTATGGTCTGTCCCTGATCAAAAAAGCCATCCATGCCGCAGCCGACAATAATCTGGATGAGCAGCTCATTCTGGAACGTGACCTGCAACGTCTGGCTGGACGTTCAAGCGACTATAAAGAAGGTGTACAAGCCTTTATGCAGAAGCGTACCCCTGAATATAAAGGATGCTAAATCATGCAACAGATCAATTTGGAACAAGTCAAAGTTGCTGTGGTCGGTGCTGGAACCATGGGGATTGGTATTGCACAACTGGCAGCCATGCACGGGCATCCGACCTATGTGTTTGATCTCGATCGCAGCAAAGTTCAGAGTGCCTTAACTGCTTTAGAGGCGCAGCTTAGCAAGCGCGTACAAAATGGCAAAATGACCCAGCAATTGCTGGAAAGTACCTTTGCCAATCTGATTGTGGCAGAGGACATTCAGCAGCTTGCCGATGCGGGCTTAATTATTGAAGCCATTGTAGAGAAGAAAGAAGTCAAACAAAACCTGTTTCAACAGCTGGATACCATTTGCCCGGAACAGACGATTTTTGCGTCCAATACTTCTTCAATTTCCATTACCGCAATTGCCTCGGCGATTCCACATCCCGAGCGAGTGATTGGTCTGCATTTCTTTAATCCGGCGCCGGTGATGAAACTGGTCGAGATTATCCGCGGACTGAAAACCTCAGCAGCGATTGCCGATGCAGTATTTGATCTGATGAAGGACTGGAACAAGGTTCCGGTGCGAGCCAAATCGACCCCGGGTTTTATCGTCAATCGTGTCGCACGACCTTATTATGCCGAGGCCTTTCGTGCCTTGCAGGAAAATGCCACCACCCCGGAACAGCTCGATTACATCATGCGCGAATGTGGCCGTTTTGCCATGGGGCCGTGTGAACTTACAGATCTGATTGGGCAGGATGTGAATTTCTCGGTCACACAAAGTGTCTATCAGGAATTTTTCTATGAGCCACGCTACCGCCCGTCCTTGATTCAAAAAGAACTGGTCGATGCCGGTTGTTATGGTCGCAAGTCCGGTCAGGGTTTTTATGATTACGCTCAGGCCAAGCCTGCACCTGTATATGAATTGCCAGTGTGTTATGCCAAGTCGCTGAATAAGCTCAAAGTCACAGTAAAAGGTGAATGGCTACATTCCTCAGTACTGATTGAACGTTTAAAACAGGCCTCTCATGTAGAGCTGAGTTTTCAGGCAGCAGAACAGAATGAAATCCTGATTGGTGACCTTTCTCTGCGATTATCGCTTGGCGAATCAGTTGAACTTACCTATCCGCATGAGCCTGTGGTGTTGATGGACTGGCATTCAGATTGGACAAATGCTCAAGCGATTCCAGTCGTTGCATCACCGGCGTGTAGTGCTGAACAGCGCCAGGCAGTGGAGCTATTCCTCATAGGTATGGATATGATACCTATTTGGTCTAAGGATCATCCCGGTCTTTATGTTATACGTAGTATTGCCATGTTGGTGAATGAAGCCTGTGAAGCAGTATTGCATGATATTGCATCAGAACAAGATATTGATTCTGCTATGAAATATGGCGTTAATTATCCTTGTGGTCCATTCGAATGGGCAGATAAAATTGGATATTACACAATTTTACAAATTTTAGAAAATATGTGTCGTATTTATGGTGAAGACCGCTATAGAACTAGTATATATTTAGCAAAGAAAGCGGTGCAGGGACATGCACAGAAAACTCAGCAGCAACCATTACGCGTTGCTGGCTAAAAGGAAGAATCATGGAACAGGTTTATATTTTTGATGGAATTCGCACCTCGATCGGACGCTATGCCGGTGGACTGAGCAGCATTCGTGCTGATGATCTGGCAGCGCTACCGATTCAATATCTGAAAGATCAGCATCCTGCCTTGCCATGGGCAGAACTGGATGAAGTGATCTTGGGCTGTGCCAATCAGGCCGGTGAAGATAACCGCAACGTGGCGCGTATGGCTGCTTTACTCGCAGGGTTGCCTGAATCTGTTTCAGCACTGACCGTAAACCGTTTATGTGCCTCAGGTCTGGATGCCATTGGACTGGCAGCCCGTGCCATCAAATCGGGTGAGGCTCAATTTATTTTGGCGGGTGGCGTAGAATCCATGAGCCGAGCGCCTTTTGTGCAATCCAAACCTACAACTGCCTTTAGCCGTACCCCTGAAATTTATGACACCACCATTGGCTGGCGTTTTATCAACCCAAAATTTAAAGCACAGTTTGGCGTCGATAGCATGCCGGAAACTGCCGAAAACGTCGCTGAAAAGTATCAGATTAGCCGTGCAGACCAAGACCTGTTTGCCTATCACAGCCAGCAGAAAACCGCAGTAGCGCAGCAAAAAGGTATTTTTGCCGAAGAAATTCTGCCAGTCGAGGTTAAAGGTCCGAAGAAAACCACTCTGACCATTTCCCAAGACGAGCACCCGCGTGCAGAAACGACGCTGGATAATCTGGCAGCCTTGAAAACCCCATTTCGTAAAGAAGGCGGTTCAGTCACCGCTGGTAATGCTTCGGGTGTTAATGACGGGGCGGCTTGCGTATTACTCGGCAATCAGCAGTTTGCTGAGCAGTATGGTTTGCGCCCGAAAGCTAAAGTGATTGGAATGGCCAGTGCCGGTGTGGAAGCCAAATATATGGGCATTGGGCCGGTGCCAGCAGTACATAAAGTGCTGAAACAGACTGGACTCAGTCTGGAACAGATGGACGTGATTGAGCTGAATGAAGCTTTTGCTGCGCAGTCACTGGCCGTGATTCGTGAACTCGGCTTGCAAGACGATGATTCCAGAATTAACCCGAATGGCGGTGCCATCGCCTTGGGTCATCCGCTGGGTATGAGTGGCACCCGTCTGGTGATCACGGCCATGAAAGAACTAAAACGCCGTAAAGGCAAATATGCACTCTGCACCATGTGTGTCGGTGTGGGTCAAGGTGTGGCACTGGTTTTAGAAAATATGGATTAAACACATCATTCAATCAATGAATTAAACCGTGGTCAGGAAGACTGCGTCAGGAGTAAGAATATGAATAACAATGCAATGGAAAAAATTGAAAAAGTATCGGTTGATGAGTTACGCAGTGTTCAGCTACAGCGTATGAAAAAGACGTTGCAACATGCTTATCAGAATAGCCCGGTTTATAAAAAGAAATTCGATGATGCTGGCGTGCATCCAGACGATTTTAACTCACTGGAAGATCTGGCCAAATACCCGTTTACCACCAAACAGGATTTACGTGATAACTATCCGTTTGGCATGTTCGCTGTGCCACAGGAACAGATTGTACGTGTGCATGCATCTTCTGGCACCACCGGTCAGCCGACCGTAGTCGGTTATACCCAAAATGATATTAATGTCTGGTCAGATGTAGTGGCGCGTTCATTACGTGCAGCCGGCTTGAGCAGTAAAGATATCATCCAGGTGTCTTATGGTTATGGTCTGTTTACGGGTGGTTTAGGTGCACATTATGGCGTTGAACGCTTGGGTGCAACCGTGATCCCAATGTCTGGCGGACAAACCGATAAACAGGCGCAACTGATTCATGACTTTAAACCAACAGCACTGATGGTCACGCCATCTTACTGCCTGAACATTATTGAAGCGCTTGAGAAGAAATTTGGCACAGCCAAAAACTGTTCGATTAAAACCGGTGTCTTTGGTGCAGAGCCATGGACCAATGAAATGCGCAAGGAAATTGAAGAGCGTTTAGGCATTGATGCGCTGGATATTTATGGTTTATCAGAAGTGATGGGGCCGGGCGTAGCGATGGAATGTCTGGAATCCAAAGATGGCCCAACCATTTGGGAAGATCATTTTTATCCTGAAATTATCCATCCGGAAACTGGCGAAGTGCTGCCAGATGGCGAACTGGGTGAACTGGTCTTTACCACCATTACTAAAGAAGGCATGCCGGTAATCCGTTACCGTACCCGTGACCTGACCCGTTTATTGCCAGGCACGGCACGCACCATGCGCCGTATGGACAAGATTGTCGGCCGTAGTGATGACATGATGATTATTCGTGGGGTCAATGTGTTCCCGTCGCAGATTGAAGAGCAGATTTTACAGATCCAGCAACTCATCCCAAACTATCAGATTCAGATTTGCAAACAAGGACATCTGGATACATTGCATATCCGTACCGAAATGCGTAAAGATAGCAGTGACATTATGGCGCACCAGTTGGCAACTCAGCTGAAAAGCCAGATTAAAACCATGGTCGGAATCACCGTGAGTGTCGAAGTGTTACCTGAAGGGAGTCTGCCACGCTCTGAAGGCAAGGCACAGCGCGTGTTTGATATCCGCAAGTCTGCATGAAGTACTATTGGATGATAGCCAAATGGTCTATCATCCAGTTTCTATAAGGTAAAGTTAAACGCAATGAATCCGAAATTAAAACAAATAATTGATGACTTTATTCAAACTGAAGCACTCAGCGGAACCTCATTAATCATGACCATCTTTGGTGACTGTATTTTTCACCGGGGTGGCATTATCAGTCTGGCCAGTCTAATTCAGCTCATGGATGTCTTCGGATTTAATGAACGATCGGTACGGACTGCCGTATTTCGTCTGGTCCAAAATGGCTGGCTGATGTCTGAGAAAATTGGTCGCACCAGTTATTATCGCGTAACCGAAAGCAGCCGCCAGCGTTTTATTATGGCGGATCAAAAAATTTACAGTTTTCAGCATACCGAATGGGATCAGAAGTGGGATCTGGTGCTGCTCAGTTCAGTGGAACTGGAAAATAAACTGGTTCTGAAAAAAGAACTGGAATGGCTGGGCTTTGCCAATATCGCCACCAATGTCATGGCCTATCCGGGCTGTGATCACCAGAAACTGCAAAACCTGCTGCTGAACTTGAAAATGACCGACCAAGTCGTGGTATTTAAGGCTGAAACCTTACAGCTCTGGCAGGAATCCTACCCAACCGTGAAACGCATGGTCGCCACCAACTGGCCGGTACAGGAGCTGCATCAGCGCTATGAAAAATTCATTGCAGATTTCCGGGAATTCTTTCATCTGGTGGAGCAGGAGGAAGAACTGGATCCGGTTCAGGCTTTTCAGCTGCGTATTTTGCTGATTCATCAATTCCGCCGGATTTTACTAAAAGATCCAAATCTGCCTTTTGAATTATTGCCATCCAACTGGCTTTCCCTGAATGCCCGTAATCTGAGCAGTAATTTATATCAAACCGTGGTTGCGGCAGGGGATGAGTTCTTTATGGAGATCGCCCGAACTTCGGAAGGTTCGATGCCGCCGGTACATCCACAATTTTATAAACGTTTTGGCGGTTTGCGACTGGAAGCTGTTAGCTAATCTAATTCTGCATTTTTAAAGGAATAAAATAATGCCGTGTTATGCCATTGATGGTGTGATTCCTGTGGTCAGCCCTCGCGCTTATGTGCATCCGCAAGCCGTTCTGATCGGGGATGTGGTGATTGAAGAGGGCGTATATATCGGGCCTTTCGCTACTTTAAGAGCCGACTTTGGCGGGATTCACATCCAGAAAAATGCTAATGTTCAGGATTCCTGTACCATCCATGGCTTTCCCGGTAGCGTCACGCTGGTCGAAGAATATGGTCATATCGGACATGGCGCGATTTTACATGGCTGTATCATTCGTAAAAATGTACTGGTGGGTATGAACAGCGTGATTCTTGATGAAGCCGAGATTGGTGAAAATACCATTGTTGGTGCTAATAGTACGGTTAAAGCCAAGGCCCAAATTCCGGAAAATTCATTGGTACTCGGTAGTCCAGCACGGGTCATCCGTCCCCTGGACACCAAAGAAATTGCTTGGAAAAGCAAAGGGACACAAGAATATATTCAGCTGACAGAGCGCTGTCTTTCCTCAATGCAGGAGGTCAGTCCTTTAACAGAAGTCTCCACAGACCGGCTCAGTTACAAAGCGTTTAAGGCAGATTATCAGATCAAGCAGAATAGCTTGAATGACTAAGTTAAGAACATGATTCTATTAAATAGATGAATTCTGCATTTTAAAAACAGGAAGTAACTGAAACCAAATTCCAACTGCATTCCCTGACCGTCTATTT
Organism: Acinetobacter lwoffii; assembly: GCF_024129435.1. Classification (GTDB taxonomy): domain Bacteria; phylum Pseudomonadota; class Gammaproteobacteria; order Pseudomonadales; family Moraxellaceae; genus Acinetobacter; species Acinetobacter lwoffii_F. The sequence goes on from NZ_JAMXXN010000011.1 coordinate 45,901, forward strand.
AGACTGAAATAAAACTGGTCTGGAAAGCATATATATGGAAAATAGGGAATTTAAAGATCATTTCTCCCAGCAGTCACAGGATTATGCCTTGTTTCGTCCGCATTATCCGGATGCATTGGGAAAGCTATTGGCAGAGCTGTCACCAAGTACTAAATTGGCTGTAGGTGTCGGCTGTGGTTCTGGACAGCTTTCAGAAGTTTTGGCGAATTACTTTGATCAGGTGCTTGCTATTGATGCGAGTAGTGAACAGATTGCCCAAGCCAAACCGCATCCAAAAATTCAGTATGGTAAGGCGCTCGCTGAAGAGATCCCGTGTGCTGACCATAGTATTGATCTGATTTCGGTGGCTCAAGCAGCGCATTGGCTGAATCTCGAAAAATTCTACGCAGAAGTCCGTCGTATTGCTAAACCCAATGCCATTCTGGCTTTAATTAGCTATGGCGTATTCAGTGTGGATGAGCCGCATCTGAATCATTATTTTAAGCATTTTTATGAAGTCACGCTTGTACCGTACTGGCCGCCTGAACGTCGCCATGTAGATGAAGGATATAAAAATCTACCATTTCCATTTCAGGAAATTTCGATTGAGCCACCTGTATTAGAGGTTGAATGGAACTTTTATCAGTTAATAGGTTATATGAGTACCTGGTCAGCCGTGAAAGCTGCCACTAAAGCACTCGGACATAATCCACTGAACGTACTGGCAGATGCCTTATTGCCAGAATGGGAAGATCCAGAATTGCCCAGAGTCATTCGATGGCCATTATCAGTGCGTGCGGGGCGTATAATCGTTTAAAAAAATATTAGAGCTAGAATCTGTTTATTGAACAATGAATTGAATATTCACGGCTCAGAATTATCGCCCTAGAATCATTTCCAGCACAAATTTAGAACCAATAAAACCCAGTGCCAGCAAGCCAAAACCGAGTAGGGTAAAGCGCACAGCTTTTTGGCCACGCCAGCCAAACTTCCAGTGTCCAATTAATAGTGAACCGTAAACAAGCCAGGAAATGATACTGAACGCCGTTTTATGTGCCAGATGCTGAGCAAAGAAATTGTCGATAGTAAAAAAGCCAAAGCCCAAAGCGAGGGTAAGTAAAACAAAACCGGTCATCAGCATATCAAACAGCAATGATTCCATGTCTTGATAAGAGGGTAGCAAACTGACCCAAACGCGGCGTTTTTGCTTCTTTTTCAGCTCACGATCCTGAAAGCGTAAAATTACGGCCTGAATGGTCGCCATGAGCAATACCGCATAAGCAGACAAAGACAAAATAATATGAATATCCAGACCCAAAGAGTTTTGTGCGATGATTTTTGCAGGCTGAGTAAACACAAAGCCGAGGATCAAACCTGTGGCAGCTACTGGAATTCCGATCAGATTCAGGGCGATAATTGGACGATAAGTACTGTAAATAATGCTGAGTAATAGCATTAGACCGGAAGTAAAGGAAAACAGGGCAAAGACATCATAATTGATGCCCAGCGGGGTGTGCATATCACCATACAAGACCAGCGCATGCAAGCCCAGTCCAAGCAGGGCAGTTAGCGAGACAAACCATTGATTAGGAGCACGTTTAGACATTAAATGAATGAACAGATACCAGAAGGAAGCGGTATAAGCGACTAATGCTAAGATCGTATAAACCAAGGGGAGGCTAACCATGTCAAACCTTTTTAAGGGTGATGAATATTCATTTATATAAATTCGCTGCGAACTACAGTATCCTATAGCATTCTATGCATAAATTTTCTATTTTAAGAAACAATTTTTTGCTCATGGCTATTTTAAGCGGATTTTGCAATGTTTGATACCTTAACAGAACGACTCACGCAGAGTTTAAGAAATGTTACTGGCTCAGGGCAGCTAACCGAAGACAATATTAAAGATACGTTACGTGAAGTGCGTATGGCGCTTCTTGAAGCCGATGTTGCGTTACCTGTAACTCGTGAATTCATCGCGAAAGTTAAGGAAGAAGCATTGGGCCAGGAAGTGATGACTCAGTTATCTCCTGGGCAGGCTTTTGTCAAAATCGTTCATGACGAATTGACCAAAATGATGGGCGAGGCCAATGAAAGCCTCGACCTCGCTGCAAAACCACCTGTAGTTGTCCTGCTCGCAGGCCTGCAGGGTGCAGGTAAAACAACAACTGCAGCAAAACTTGCACGTTTCTTACAAGAACGTCAAAAGAAAAAAGTCGCGATGGTCTCTGCCGATGTGTATCGTCCAGCTGCGATCAAACAGCTACAGACTGTCGCGGGTGAAGTCGGTGCGATTTTCCTGGAATCTAGCGCAGACGAAAAACCGATTACGATTGTGAATCGCGCGATTGAACAGGCAAAAATCCAATTTGCCGATGTGCTGATTGTCGATACGGCAGGTCGTTTGCATATCGATGATGACATGATGGGTGAAATCAAAGAGCTGCATGCAGCGATTAACCCGACTGAAACCCTGTTCGTGGTCGATGCCATGACCGGTCAGGATGCGGCAAACACCGCCAAAGCATTTAATGATGCCTTGCCTTTAACTGGTGTGATCCTGACCAAAACTGATGGTGATGCGCGCGGTGGTGCAGCGCTTTCAGTACGCGCGATTACCGGCAAGCCAATCAAATTCTTGGGTATGGGTGAGAAACTCGATGCCTTGGAGCCATTCCATCCTGAGCGTGTTGCACAGCGTATTCTCGGTATGGGTGATGTACTTTCTTTGGTCGAAGAACTTGAACGCAAGGTCGACAAAGAAAAAGCCGAAAAAATGGCGAAAAAACTGCAAAAAGGCGGCAGCTTCAACTTTGAAGACATGCTGATGCAGTTTGAGCAGATGAACAAGATGGGCGGCATGATGGGCTTCCTGGACAAACTTCCTGGCATGAGCAATGCCGGTCTGCAAGATGCGTTGGCGCAAGCCAATCCTGAAAAGCAGGTCAAGAAAATGGAAGCGATTATCCAGTCGATGACTATCAAAGAGCGCCGTAACCCGGACTTGATGAACCCAAGCCGTAAAAAACGTATCGCAGCAGGTTGTGGTATGGAAGTGGCAGAAGTCAACAAGCTGATCAAGCAACATGCCCAAATGGCCAAGATGATGAAAAAATTTGCCAATCCATCCGGTATGGCAAAAATGATGAAGTCACTCGGCGGCTTGCAGAAACAGTTTGGCGGCGGCGGTGGTATGGGTCCATTGTTCGGCGGCAATGACAAGAAATAAGTTTTGTTTTAAAAAAAGGCGCAATATGCGCCTTTTTTTATTGCGAATAAATAGTCAAACCGGTTTAAACAAAACAACATTTACTTACCCAAAATAAAAATCCGATCAGGCAGACTCGGGAATATCAGCACAAAATAAAGAGAAATTTCAAATGAACCAAGTAATTGTCGTACATGGTTATACTGCAAGCCCGGAAGAAAACTGGTACCCATGGATTCAGGAAAAAGCCCAACAGGAAAATGTCAGTTTAAAAGTCCTCCGGCTGGATCCATCAACTACACCGACACTGGACACCTGGGATCAGCAAATGCGTGAACAGATTGATGCAATTGATGAGGACAGTATTTTTATTGCACATAGCTTGGGAACTGTAGCCGCATTACATTACTTATCCAGAGAATTAAAACAGCAGAAAATTCAGCAACTGGTATTGATCGCGGGATTTAATGGCCGGCTGGGTCGTCTGGATGAAGTAAACCCTTTTATTGATGCCGCTGAAATCAATTTTGATTTACTCAAACAACAGGTTGCAGAGCGTGTGGTGATCTACTCCGAAGGAGATGACCGGGTTGCACCAGAATTTAGTCTGGAACAGGCGGACAGTCTGGATGCCATTGTGGTGAATGCCAAGCATCACGGACATTTTATTGATTCTCAAGGCTGTACTGATTTGCCAGAACTCTGGAAAGTAATCGAACCTTATCTGATTAAATCTTAAATTTAGGCATGTTATTGTATTCGCTAAATTTTAAAATTTAACATGAGATGGTGTTCAAAAAGGCACTTGAATTCCATCTCCAGACTGGTTAAAACTTATTGTTTGTCGACGCAATTTGCGTTCAATGATAATAAGTAAATCACTATGAAAAATATAATAAAGAAAGTCTATATCGTGCCGGATTATCAGGCGACCTCCAATGATCACTGGTATCCGTGGTTCAGTCGCCAGCTTAAAAATGCCGGTTTTGAGTCTAAACGGATTATGCTGGCCAACCCTTTTCAGCCTGATTTAGAAGAGTGGCAGCAGAATCTGAAACTGCACATTCCGCAGATGGATGAACATACCTTTTTAGTTGCACATGGCCTGAGTTGCGTCAGTGTTTTAAACTTTTTACAGGAACATTATATTCAGCAGCAACACAAGATCGGCGGCATCATTCTGGTCTCGGCCTTTGATACACCGCTGGTGGCCTGGTCAGAACTGAATAAAATACTGCAGGCTGTGCGACTCGATCTGAAAAACTTGCCGTATAGCTATAAACGTGCGGTGATGCTGATCTCCAGTAATGATCCCTATGTGCCTGCACCGATTTCCTTGCGTTTAGCACATAGCTTGAATGCACAAATTTTTGAGATCAAAAAAGCCGGGCATTTCAACAAGTCCGATGGCTTTGCCGATTTTCCGCAATTGCTGGACATTATCAAACAGTGTCTGGCAAATGAGCTGCAAAATGTTGCAGGCCTTTAAGCAAAAGATCCGGTTCAATCCGGGGCTGATACTGGCCGAGATGCTGCGCGAAAAGTGGAGCATCTCCACCAGTTAAAACCAGCTGTGCCGGGAAATCATGCAGGACTTTTTCGATGGTGCTGAGCAGACCGAGTAGGATGCCATGATGAACAGCATCGATAGTATTCCGTCCAGGATTAAGTTCAGAAAACGCGGCATCGGGAATTTTAATGCCTTTGGTGTTCTGAATCAGTGCATCGCGCTGCAAGTACAGATTCGGCAGAATAAATCCACCCAAATGTTGTTGTCCTTGCGCCAGATCAATGGTCAGCGCCGTACCGCAACTAATCACACAATAATTTTCATGCGCTTGCGTCGCCACTGCAAGTACCTGTAACCAGCGGTCAATCCCCAGCTGCGAAGGTTCATCATAACCACAGATCAGACCTGCATATTCTGCCTGTACTTGAGCAAAAATCACTGGAATATGCAGGCTTTCTAAAATGCTGAGAATGCGCTCATTATTGATTTTATCTTGCACAGAGGATAGACCTACCTGATGCAAGCCCAGCGCTTTGAAATGCTGGATCAGGCCAAGTAACAAATCGGCAGGAGACTGTAAATGTAATTCTGCTGCCTGTTCAATAATCTGATCATGCTTGGTAATCCAGTATTTAAGCCGGGTATTGCCGATATCCAACCATAATTTTTTCATTGCTGTATGCCTGTTCATCCACCGTGTTTAAGGCGGAGTTGTCCCTGATAAAAGGTCTGGATTCCCTGATCGGTCAAAATCTTGACTGCACCATCGTCCTGAATCCCCAGAAAAGTACCGGAATATTGCCCTTGCACATCGGTAAATTCAACCGTTTGTTGCATAAATGCAGCCGATCGATTGAAACGCGCCGCCAGGTTTTGACTGCCATAATTAAACCATTGCCCGGCTTGTTGAATCGCCAGATATAACTGGGCAATCAGCTCGACTCTTGAAGTGCGAGATAAACCCAGCTCGCTCAGGGAACTGACCAGCTGGTCTGGAAGGTTGGTGGGCAGAGGATCAATATTTAGCCCGACCCCGACCACCACCTGCGTGGTTGAAACCGGCTCGACCAGAATACCGCCCCATTTTCCATGCAGGCTATACAGGTCATTCGGCCATTTTACCTGTAATTCCAGGCCTTTTAGACTTGGCATTTGCAGGATATTTAACGCAATTTCTAGCGCCAGACGACCATCAATGGGTTTTTGTGTATGCAGCAATGTGCTTAAATAGATATTCCCTTCAGGTGATATCCACTGACGTTGACGCTGTCCACGGCCTTGGGTCTGCACATGACTGCATACCAGAACCTGCTGTACCCCTTTCGTTGCCAATTCGCGCACATCATCATTGGTCGATGTGGTAATCGGTTTGATGAGTAATACTTCCGGGAGTTGGCCTGCATCGCTTAATCGTTGTTGCAGTTCACGAGTTTCTACATCCATTTGAATCTAAACGTGGTAAATATCGTTATGGAGTTAATCATATATTTATTGATTGGTGCAATTGCCGGATTCACCGCAGGCCTGTTTGGGGTCGGTGGTGGTTTGATTATTGTGCCGATCCTGTACATTGTTTTTACCCAGCTTCAGTACGATCCCAGCGTGATTATGCATATGGCGGTGGGCACTTCCTTGGCAACGATTATTGTGACTTCTATCAGTTCGGTGATGGCGCATCATCAGCGAGGGGCAGTACTATGGCCTGTGTTTCGTAATCTGGCGCCAGGTCTGATTATCGGTTCTTTCCTAGGTGCGGGGATTGCCGATTATTTATCTGGTCAGGGTTTGCAGTTAATGATTGGCTTCTTTGCGGTCTGGGTGGCATTTAGAATGTTCAAGGGAGCGCATATCCAGATTGATCCGAATCAAAAATTGCCTTCAACCCCGGTACAAATTGCTGCAGGTGGTGGAATCGGTGTGGCATCGGCGATCTTTGGGATTGGCGGGGGAAGTCTGACCGTCCCATTTCTGAATCGCTGCGGAATCGTGATGCAAAAAGCCGTAGCGACCTCTGCGGCTTGTGGATTGCCAATTGCAGTCGCAGGTGCGCTGGGTTTTATCTGGTTTGGTAAACAGGCGCAGGTTACCGTACCAAATACCATTGGCTATATTCATATTTATGCCTTTATCGGGATCAGCATGATGAGTTTTTTCACGGCCAAGCTGGGGGCAAAAGTGGCACATCTGCTTTCACCGGCCGTATTAAAAAAATGTTTTGCTGCACTACTGACTACCGTCGGCCTGTATTTTATTTATCAAGGTTTTATGGCTTGATTTAAACCTTTTAGGTTGAAGTGATTTACCGTATAAGGAGAATAGATGACTATTCTCCTTTTTTATGGCCTTGAGTTGGCTATATAGACATAAGATTGTCTGACAATGTCAAAGTATTTATGGATAAAAACCCGTTTAATAGCAACATAGTCCAAATAAAGGGCTAAACCAGTATCCATAAAAATAAAGACAGGAACGGTATGCCATTAGAACAAGCGCAGAGTTTGTCTGAGCAGATTGCCAAGCACATTAGCGAACAGATTATCCGCGGTGAACTGGTCGAAGGCGAACGTATACAGGAGCTCAGGATTGCCTCGGAGCTTGATGTCAGTCGGGGTTCGGTTCGTGAAGCCCTGCTTTTGCTGGAACGCACCCAGCTGATTGAAATTTTCCCGCGCCGTGGGGCGATTGTCTCGGAAATGTCCGCCTTGCAGGTGCGTGCCTTATTTGACATGACTTCATTATTGCTCGGGCAGATGGTGCATCGCATGGCGGAAACCTGGCGGGTGCATGAAGCTGAGCGCATTCAGCTATTATTAGAACAATTAGAAGCAGAAACCCGCCAAGGACACACTGAAAAGTTTTATGATCTGATCTTTCAGGGCATGGCCCAGCAGCATGAGATGGTCGGGAATCCTTATCTGATGCGCTACTATCAGGAACTGCTGCCTTCTTTACGTCGGAGCTATTTTTTGACCCTGAATATTTCCAGACGCGAGTTACAGGAATCTTTCGACTTATTTAAACTGGTCACTGAAGCAATTTTGATACGAAAAACCCATCAGGCCACTTTATTTATGGAAGATTTTTGTCGACACTTGCGCAACCTTGTGTTGGAATCTCTGACACGGATGAAACAAATTGAACTCGCGTGGGCCAGACGCTCACGACGTTAAATCAGGACATTATGCGTTTAAGCAGTTTAAAACTTTCAGGCTTTAAATCTTTTGCCGACAGTACCACTTTGCATTTTAAAGATAATCGTACTGCGGTCGTGGGACCGAATGGTTGTGGTAAATCCAACGTCATTGATGCCATACGCTGGGTCATGGGCGAGTCCAGTGCGCGTCAGTTGCGTGGTGGCAGCATGCAGGATGTCATCTTTACCGGAACTGCCAAGCGTAAACCGGTGGGCATGGCCAGTGTAGAACTGCGCTTTGACAATACCTATGGCAAGCTGGGCGGTGCTTATAATGCCTATAACGAACTGGCGGTACGCCGTCAGGTCAACCGCGATGGCAAGTCCGAATATTTCCTGAATGGCAGCAAATGCCGTCGTCGTGATATTACAGATATTTTCCTGGGTACCGGTCTTGGTCCGCGTTCCTATGCGATTATCGAGCAGGGCATGATCAACCGTCTGGTCGATGCCAAGCCCGATGAAATGCGGGTCTATATTGAAGAAGCGGCCGGAGTGTCGCGCTATCAGGCGCGTCGCCGTGAAACCATGCTGCATCTGGATCACACCACACAAAACCTGTCGCGTCTGGAAGATATCGCCTCCGAACTGAAATCCCAGCTAAAAACCCTGAAACGTCAGTCGGAAAGTGCGATTCAATATAAAGAACTGGAAGGACAGATCCGCACAATCAAGATCGAAATTCTGTCTTTTCAATGTGAGCAAAGCCAGCGTTTACAGGAAGAATATACCCTTGAGATGAATACGCTCGGGGAAAACTTTAAGCTGGTACGTTCCGAACTGACCACCGTTGAACATGATTTGGGCAGCACCAGTGAACTGTTCCAGCGTCTGATTCAGCAATCCACTCCTTTGCAAAGTGAATGGCAACAGGCCGAGAAAAAACTGGCTGAACTGGAAATGACCCTGCAACAAAAGCAGTCTTTGCTAGAGCAGAATTCCAGCAGTCTGATCAAGCTGGAACAGCAAAAAGCCCAAACCAAAGAGCGTTTGCAGTTGATTGAACTGCAACTCGATACTTTACAGCAGCAATTTGAAGATCAACAGGCACAATTGCAACAGCAAGATGGCCAGACTCAGACGCATAGTCAGAATCTGAGTGAGCTCAAATCCCAGCAGAGTTCAGTAGCAGCGCAATTCGCACAGATTAAAACTCAGGTCGAACAGCAGCAACAGCGTAAATTACAAATGCTGGCTCAAAGCGAGCAACTGGCAAAGAATATTGAACGGATTGAACAGCAGAAACAGACGCTCCAACAGCAAAATGCACAGATCCAGCAACAGGCGCAGCAAGATGAGCTGGTGCAGTATCAGGCAGACAAAGCCCAGGCTGAACAGCAAATCGTTGGCTATGAAATTCAATTAACAGATTTAAGAGCTCAATTCGAGCAGATTCAGGAAGAGCAGGCGAGTCGTCAACAACAGCTGATGCAGCTCAAATCTGAAATTCAGGTGCTTCATTCAGAAAAGAAAAACCTGAGTCAATTACTGACCAAAGCCAATCCAAATGCTAAAAACGATGCGGTACAGCTGATGCATGTACTTAAGCTCAATGATGCAGGCAAGGTACATGCCAGCCTGATCGAAAAGTTTCTGGCAAAATGGCTATCTGCCCAGATTCTGGCCGAGGGCGAGCACTTCCTTGAAGATCGTGCGCGTCAGTTAAAGCAACAGGCTGTGCAGGATAAAATGCAGATTGCCAATACGATGTGTCTGGCCAACTGGATTGAATCTCCGCATTATTCACTGTGGCAACAAGTCGCGGTCGTAGATACATTAGCACAAGCATTACCGCTTCAAACTGAGCTATTACAAGGCCAGTCAATCCTAAGTCTGGATGGCTATCATGTTGGGGCAGACTGGGTCATTGCGCTGGAGTATGATGAAGCCAGTCAGGCCGGACAAGGCGCATTGAGTCATCGAATCCGTCTGGATGAAATTGAGCAGCAGCTTGCGGAACTTGAACCTAAGTTTATGCAGCTGGAGCAGCAGTTACCTGAATTCGCCGATCAGGTTAAAGCTTTGCAAAATCAGATTCAGAGTATCAGCGAGCAGCAGAAACAAGCTCAAAAGCAGCTGCAGCAACTCGATGTCAATATTGCTAAAGTACAAAGTAGTGCGCAGGCTTTTGCATTGCAAAAGCAGCAATTACAGCATCAGCTGCAACAACTTGATGAGCAGCTTGAAGAAGATGCCATGCAGAAAGATGATCTGGAAATTGACCTGCATGCCTTGAATATCAAGCTGGAACAGGCGTTACCAAATTATAAAACCCTGCAATTCCAGCTGGAAGAATTGAGCGCTCAGTTAGATGACTCGCAGCAGCTTAGCCAGCAAGCGCAGCAGGAACTGGAATTGCTGCGCCGTCAATGTGTGCAAAGCCAACAGCAGATCGAATTACTGGAAAAAGATCAGGTTTTCCTAAAAGAACAGTCTCAGCAAATTACTGCACAAATCGAACAAGCCAAAAAGTTTGTCGATCCGGTACAGTTGGAATTACCTGCTTTACAGAGCCAGTTCAATGAACAGGCGCAGATCACTGAAAAGCTGCAAAAAACCTGGGCCGACTGGCAGGTTGAATTAAATCAGGTGCAGAGCAAACAGCAGCAGCTGACCGAACAGCGTCACAGTTTTCAGCAGCAGGATGAAAAACTCCGTACTACACTGGAAGAAAAACGTCTGGCCTGGCAGGCAGCCAAATCTGATTTGCAGCATTATTCTGAACAACTGAAAGAATTGAATAGTGAAGTAATTTCCGGGCTAGATATTGATATCAAAGCTCATCAGGCGAAGCTGGAAAAAGCTCAGGCCCAGTTTGATAAACTCGGTGCAGTCAATCTGGCGGCTTCCGAAGAATATGAAGAAGTGTCAAAACGTTATGAGGAACTGAGTCACCAGATGCAGGATCTGGAAAATACGGTTGAACAGCTACAGGCTGCGATGAAGAGTATTGATCAGGAAACCCGTAAACTGTTTATGCACACGTTTGATCAGGTCAATGCTGAACTGCAAAACCTGTTCCCGAAAGTGTTTGAAGGCGGTGAGGCGAGTTTAAGCCTTGAAGATGGCTGGCAGTCGGGGGTAAAACTGATGGCCCGACCACCGGGTAAACGAAACAGCTCATTGGCCTTACTCTCTGGTGGAGAAAAGGCTTTAACTGCATTAGCATTGGTATTCGCGATTTTTCGCTTAAATCCGGCACCATTTTGCGTACTGGATGAAGTCGATGCACCGCTGGATGATGCCAATGTGGGACGCTTTTGTAATTTAGTCAAAGAGCTTTCTGAACACGTGCAATTTATTTATATTACCCATAACAAACTTGCAATGATGATGGCGACTGATCTTTTAGGTGTAACCATGCCTGAACCGGGAACCTCAAAATTAGTGACAGTTAATTTGGAACAGGCAAAAGAATACGGCCTAGCTGCGGAGGTATAATATGGAAATCACCACCATTATCGGGATTGTTATCGCAATTGTGATTATGCTTTTTGGTATAAGAATGCTGTTCAAAAAACCTGTAGAGGCTGTACCTTCACTGGATGCCAACCTGCATATCGACCTGGATAGCCAGACGCCTATCATTCCAAGGCATGTACGTTCTCAGTTGGCACAACAGGATGTCGAATCTGATCGTATCGAGCCAAGCCTGAGTATAGATGAACCGGCTCCTGAAAAGCCTTCAGTATTTCACAAGGCCGAATCAACTCCAGTTGAGCCGACAGCGGTCGAAACTCTTGCAGTTGTCCCGTCAACAGAAGCTGAAGTAGAGGCAAAGTCGGTAGTCACGGCAGTAGATATTCCGCAAGTAAAAGCAGAGCAGGAGAATAGCCAGACTGAAACCAAGGAAGAAACGCCTGAATTCAGCCTGAACAGCAACATCGAAAAAGCAGAAATTTCTGAATTTAATGATGAAAGCAGTATTCTGGATGCACATCTGCATGAGCAAAAAATAGTGGATGAAGAAAGTGCTTTGTCCAATGCTGAAACCATTATTTCTTTGCATATCTATCCGCAAGGCCGTGTACTTTCGGGTGATAAAACCTTGAAGGTTTTATTGAAATATGGCCTGCGTTATGGTGAATTGGCCTGTTTCCACCGTTATAGTGAAGATGGTTCAAAACTGCTGTTTTCGGTATTGCAAATGACTGATACTGGGATGGAAGGCTTTGATCTGGAAACCCTGTCGACTCAGGAAGTAAAAGGTCTGGCATTCTTCCTGGCTTTACCGCATAGCGATGTACAAAATGCGTTTGATACCATGGACAGTATTTCACGTTTGATTGCACGTGAAGTCGATGGTCTGGTCTATGACCAGAACCAGCAGGAATTTACTCCACAATTACGTGAATTCTGGCGCCATCAGGCGATTGATTATCGTGCTGGACAAGGCACGGAAGTTTAAGGCTGCTTTGTTCAATCTCCAAGTTGAATCTGTAGACTGCAATTTTTATAATAGCCAAAAGCTGAATATTCTACAGGGCGGATTTTCCGCCCTTTTTTATGGTGAAATTATGACCCAAGATGCCACTGTCATTGCGCAAATGCGTCAACTGATTCAACTGCTTGCCAAGCATAACCATGCTTATTATGTGATGGATCAACCGAGCATTGAAGACAGTGAATATGATCAGCTCTTTCATCAGCTTAGAGCCCTAGAACAACAATATCCTGATCTGATCCAGTCCGATAGCCCGACCGATAAAGTCGGTGGACAGGTGCTTTCAAAATTTGTGACCGTAACACACGCCGTGCCGATGCTGTCATTGGGTAATGTCTTTAATCAGGAAGATCTGCTGGCTTTTGCCCGCCGTATTGAAGAACGTTTGCCAAATCAAAAAATTGAATATGATGTGGAACTGAAATTTGATGGTCTGGCCATTTCACTCTGGTATGAGCATGGCGTACTGACGCGTGGGGTGACACGCGGCGATGGGGAAACCGGTGAAGACATCACCCAGAATGTCAGAACCATTCGCAACCTGCCGAAACTTTTATCTCCGGTGAATGGCATCATTCCCGATTTGTTGGAAGTCCGCGGCGAAGTGTTGATGCCGAAATCCGGTTTTGAAAAATTGAATGCTGCCAATGCCGCCAAAGGTGAAAAGACCTTTGCTAATCCGCGTAATGCTGCGGCAGGAAGTTTGCGTCAGCTGGACCCGAATATTGCTGCCTCGCGGCCATTGGCTTTTTATGCTTATGGGATTGCTCAGTGCGTGCCGCATCATGGACAAACCACTATGTCCGCCAGTCTGGAATGGTTACATCAGTTCGGTTTTGCGGTTGGCGAGCGTCACTTTATCTGTGACAGTATTCAGGACGTGCAAAAGGTCTACGAACAGATCATTGATGAGCGTGCCAGTCTCAGTGTCGAAATCGATGGCATGGTGATTAAGGTCAATGATCTGAAACAGCAGCAACAGCTTGGTTTCCTGAGTCGCGAGCCACGCTGGGCTACTGCCTATAAATTTCCGGCCGTTGCTGCACTGACTACGGTAGAAAATATTAATTGGCAAGTGGGTCGTACTGGAACATTGACGCCGGTTGCGCGTTTAAATCCGGTCGCTGTCGGCGGAGTAACTGTTTCCAATGTAACCCTGCACAATATTGGTGAAATTCACCGTCTGGATGTACGCATTGGTGATACGGTCAGTGTTTATCGTAGTGGCGATGTAATTCCTAAGGTGGAAAAAGTCTGGCCGGAATTTCGCCCGGTTGATGCAGTCCAAGTGCATTTACCTGAACAATGTCCAGTCTGTGATTCACCCGTGGTCATGCCGGAAGGCGAAGCCTTGGCACGGTGTTCCGGTGGGCTGTATTGTGCCGCACAGCGTATTGAGGCCATTCGTCACTTTGTCTCACGTAAAGCCATGGATATTGAAGGCTTGGGTGACCGTTGGGCAGAATCGTTGCTGCATCTGAATCTTCTGAAAGATGTCTCAGATATTTACCATCTGCATGAACATCGTGAGACTTTGCTAGGTATTGAAAAGATGGGGGCCAAATCGGTTCAGAATCTTTTGGATGCCATTGAAAACAGTAAAAAGACCACACTGGCTGCTTTTATCTATGCACTCGGTATTCGTGGGGTGGGTGAAACTACGGCGCGGATGCTGGCCAATACTTTCCAGACGCTGGATGCCTTGCGTCAGGCCGATCTGGAGGCTTTAAAGAAAACTCCGGATGTAGGTGATATCACTGCGGAATGGATTCTGGATTTCTTTCAGGCACCGCATAATCTGGAAGTTCTGGATCGTTTACTGGCTGCCGGTATTCACTGGGATGCACCGATCGCACCGACTCGTCAGCCGTTAAACGGCGAAAGCTGGGTGGTCACCGGGACTTTAAGCAGTATGGGACGAGATGATGCAACCCAGTTATTGCAAGCCTTAGGTGCACGAGTCAGTGGCAGTGTATCCAGCAAAACCAAATGTGTGGTTGCGGGTGAAAAAGCTGGCTCAAAACTGGATAAAGCAGAAAAACTTGGTATTCCAGTGATCAATGAACAACAGTTTATTGGCTTGATGCAAGACTATGGTCAGCTTGAAGCCTAAATCTCTGCACATTTCATGAAAGAATAAGAGTTAAAAAAGCCACCTTCGGGTGGCTTTTTGCATAAAAAGATTAAGGAATATATTTTTTCACAACACCATCATCGAGTAGCTGCTGGAAATGTTCAACCAGACTTTCTTTCACCGGACGATACTCAATACCGAGCTCATTTTTACTTTTCTGGGCATTAAAGAAAATTGGATAACCCATATTTAGCTCTACAAATTTGCGGCTAAAACCTGCTACAGGTCCGAACATTTTGAAAGCTGCCTTCGGCAATTGATTGCGCGGGAACGGAAACTTATTGCCAAAATATGCCCGTAGAATTTGGCCCATTTCCAGCAGGCTCAAGCTTTCACTACAAATGATATAACGGCCATGCACTTCTGGATTAAACGCCGCACGGATATGCGCTTCAGCGACATCCTGAACATCGACGACGCCATTCCACATCGGCGGGACACCAAGCAAAGTCATGCCGTTGGCAAACTGTTGCAGGACTTCTACACTACCGGATTGGGTATTTGGCGTTAAGGATTGACCAAAAACCAGTGCCGGATTGATACAGACCAGATCCCAGCGATCCTGTGCTTCAGCCATTTCCCAGGCTTTGCGCTCTGCCATGACTTTGGAATAAGGATAAGGCTGATGTGTGGCCGAACTGGTGGTATTCCAATGTGATTCATCAAAACTGTTATTTTCAGTCTGTAGAATATCAATGGCATCGCCATAGGTGGATGCGATACTCGATGTGACGATCACGCGTTTCACTGATTCAGTCTGATTGACACTATTCAGTACATTTTCAGTGCCTAACACCGCAGGTTCAATAATATCTTTGACTGCATCTTTATAATTGGTGACCACAAAAGGCGAGGCCATATGAAAGACAATTTCACAACCTTGCATAGCATGATCAAAAGAGCCTGGGCTTAATAAATTGGCCTGAAATAACTTGAGAGTTCCCGGCGTGCTGTCGGCAATTTTTTCTAAATGGGCAAAGCTTTTACTTTTATTCAGGTCACGCACCGTGGCATGTACGGTATAGCCTTGCGTGAGTAATTTCTGGATGACCCAGCTGGCAATATAACCCGATGCACCGGTAACCAGAACAGGCGCTGTTGTTTGTGGATGTGTCATATCGGAACCGTTGTTGTTTTAAATTTGTGTGAATGATAAGCGAAATTTAAGCATGAAGTACGCCAATGCAGTGATGTTTATACAAAAAGAATGAATCTGTCTGGTCAAAATTAAGATTTACAAATTTTAACGCATGTGTTTATTCGCCAGTTTTAGGTTATTGCCAAGCGTAATGAAAGTGCAAAGTGTTGTTTTATAAATGGGATTTCATTAAGAACAAAGTGTAAATGCAAGTACTTCTCATTTTAATTATATAAAAATCAAATATTTAACCATGGTTAAGCTTTGCAAATTCAATTGCTTTTCGCCATAATAGCAAAATACAGGTAGGGAGTTATTCAAATGCGCGGAAATCCAGAAGTCGTAGATTATTTAAATATGTTGATCGGTGGCGAACTGGCTGCTCGTGACCAATACTTGATTCACTCTCGTATGTATGAAGATTGGGGATTGACCAAAATCTTTGAACGTATCGATCACGAAATGCAAGAAGAGTCCCAGCATGCGGATGCGATTATCCGTCGTGTTCTGTTCCTTGAAGGAACGCCAAACATGCAGCGCGATGACGTTGAGATTGGCGAGGATGTGGTGAGCTGCCTGAAAGCCGATCTAAAACTTGAATATCATGTGCGGGAAAAACTGGCGCAGGGCATCAAACTGTGCGAAGAGAAAGGTGACTATATCAGCCGTGATATGTTACGCCAGCAAATGTCGGATACCGAAGAAGACCATACTTACTGGTTAGAAAAACAATTGCGCTTAATCGAACTGATTGGTCTGCAAAATTATATTCAGTCACAGATGTAAAACCGGATGAATAAAAAACCCAGCACATGCTGGGTTTTTTATATCTTGAAAATACTTAGTTGTTATTACTCATAATGCCAATTTTTTTGACCTCCAGCCTTTGAGCTGCCGCCATGACCATAGCGATATGTTTATATTCAGTGGCACGATCCGCCTTGATTTTAATCTGATCCTGATCCGCTTTTTGCGCTACTGTCTTGAATAAGTTTTCCAGAGCTTGGGTATTTGCTACCGGCTGTTCATTCCAGAAAATCTTACCTTGTGCATCCAGACGTAATTCCACCAGCTCAGGCGGTTTTTCATCGGTTACAGGAGGCGTTCCATTCGGTAGATCGATATTAATCGAGTTATTCGGCAAAGGAATTGTGATAATAAACATAATCAGCAAGACCAGCATGACATCAATCAATGGGGTCATGTTGACATCTAACATCACATCATCGTCTTGATTTGAACCAACATTCATACCCATAAACTTAATCCTTCTTTGTGCTTAAGGTGTAGCGGGCGGAGTGGTGACAAAAGCAATTTTGCCAATACCGGCCTGTTGGGTGGTACTAATCACCTGATCAATTGCTTCATAAGGTGTTAACTGATCACCACGAATATGCACTTCAGGCTGCGGACGTTTCTGTGCTTCTGCCTGTAAACGGCTCAGTAAAACTGTTTTATCTGCAATATAAATTTCGTTCCAGAAAATATCGCCAGTTTTATTGACAGCCAGCTGAACATTTTCTGGCTTGGTTTCATACAGTACATTTCTTTCTTCGGGCAGATCGACAGGTACGGTATGAATGGCAACCGGTACAGTAATCAGGAAGATAATGAGCAGAACCAGCATAATATCAACCAAAGGGGTGGTATTAATGGTTCCAATTACCTCATCATCGCTGTCGTTTGAATTGACCATCATTCCCATGGCTGATGCCTCACTCTTACTTCACGTCACGATTAACAGGATTATTGGTTGTAATTTCACCGCTGAGTAATACTGCGTGTAAATCAGAACCAAAAGTACGGACTTCTTCCATGACCGCTTTATTACGGCGAGTCAACCAGTTGTAGCCAAGTACTGCAGGTACTGCTACGGCCAGACCGATAGCTGTCATAATCAGTGCTTCACCCACTGGACCTGCTACTTTATCAATCGAAGCCTGACCTGAAACACCAATGGCAGTCAGTGCATGGTAAATCCCCCAAACCGTACCGAAAAGTCCAACGAAAGGTGCGGTAGAACCGACTGTCGCAAGGAAGGCCAGGCCACCACTCAGATGGTTCTGGATTTTGTCGATTGCACGGGAAATCGAAATGGTGACCCAGGTATTGAAATCAATACGCTCAAGTAATGTGCCACCATGATTTTTGGTTGACTTGATACCTTTTTCCGCAATAAAACGGTAGACGCTGGCTTCATCCAGATTCTCGGTTGCATTATCTAGAGAAGATGATTCCCAGAATTGGTGTTCAGCTTCCTTGGCTTGCTTACGGATCTTACTTTGCTGTAAACATTTGCTGATCATGATGTACCAGGTACCGATCGACATGACCACCAGAATAAACAAAGTGATTTTAGAAACAATATCACCTTCTTTCCACATGGCTTCTAGGCCATAAGGATTGTATCCAGCTTTTTCATCGCTAGCTTCAGCAGGCAGTGGTGGCGGGGTCGGTGTAGCCGCTGTTGCAGGTGTTGTTACCACTGTTTCAGTGACAGCACTGGTATTGGGGGTAGCGGACTGTTCTGCAAAAACTGTTTGCAGAGGTAATAAAGTGCTCATGGCAATCAGACCAGCAGCAGTCATATTTTTTAAAGGTTTTAGTGATTTTTTCATCATGGATCTCCTGATTTTTTTCTTTATCTGTTGTATCTGTTAGTCAAGGACAAATTCATATGGAATGTCATACCAAGATTCTTGCGGTTCGCCATTTTTCATTGCCGGCTTGAAAGTACATAAGCTGAAGGCCTTGGATGCTGCACGATCCAGCGCACGACTACCGCTCGACTTTTTCACTTTGGCATCCTGGACCTTGCCGGTGGTATTTATATATACAGAGATCAAGACTTCACCTTGTTCTTCATTCATCAGTGCATCACGTGGATAGTCTGGGCGTTTACAACCTGCTTCACCTTGTGAAACACCACGAGTTACGCCAGCGGGTGGAGGAGCTGGGGCTGGAGCGGCTGCGACTACTGGAGCCGGTGCTGCTACCGGACTTGGTGAAGGACTCGCTGCAACGGGAGTAGGTACTGCAACAGTTGTCGGTTGGGTTGGTGTTGGAAGTGTTTTCTGTACAGGAACGACTTTTTCAACCGGTTTCACCTCAGGCACTTGTGCTACTTTTTCCACGATTTTTGGTGGTTCAGGTGGTGTTTCTTTTGGTGGCTCAGGTTCAGGCGGCTTAATATCTTGAATAATCATTAGCTCAACTGGCTGTTCCGTTGGTTTAATAATGTCTTTTGCCATACCAGCCATGAGTACCAGGCCAACCAGGATATGCAAAAAAACAACGACCCCAATACCAGTCAGTTTTTTGGCGGAGTTTTTTTCTAAGTCTTCAAACTTTGTGCCCATCATGACTCCTAGAATTTAAGACAAACAGGAAATAGTGCACTGATGAGAAAATTTTTTTAGTTACAGGCAGCATTATTTTTTGTTTGGCTAAAATTAAACGGGGAAAACCGCAAACACCGCTTGGCAGCAGTGTTTGCGAAGTAATTAATTAAAAGAATTTATAAGTACCACGTAGGAAGTAGGTACGGCCCATTGGATCACCGTGACGAGGGTCATAGCCATATTGAGCATTGTTGGTTGCATCAGAAGCAGGTGGTTCTGCATCAAACATGTTGCGAATACCTGCAGTTAGCTCTAAATTCTTGAATCCGCTATAGGTGCCTGCAAAGTTATAAAGCGTATAGGCACTTACATCACGTTCTTGAGAAAAGTCTTCATAACCACGGATATATTGTTGTTCTAGTCTCATTTTCCAGTCTTCATAAGACCAGTTGATATTGGCAATATGTCTCCAGCGGACGACTGCAGGATCATCATAGATGCCGACGAGCCCTTCCCATTCACCGTTTGGTTCTTCTTGCTCATCCATTTTGATGACATAGGTACCATCAATCCCAAAACCAAAACGGCCTGTTGCTGTCATTGGGCTTAAGTAGTTCAGGCTGAGGTCAATCCCTTCAGTTTTTAATCCACCCATATTTTGTAGAGTTGTATTTAAATACTGGATACGACCATCTGGAGCGTAAACGATCAGATTGCCATAGCGATCAAGGTCATTAAAAATGTCATTAGGAGTAACTGAGCTGACTAAACCTTCAATGTCAATATTGTAGTAATCAGCGGTGAATACCAGATTCTTGATTGGTTCATATACGAATCCGGCTGTAAAAGAGGTTGATTCTTCTGGCTGTAAGTCTGGGTTACCACCTTGTTTACGCTTGAACTGCATACCACATTGGTCTGCAAATTGGGTGCTGGTCGGTTGACCGTTAGCATCACAAAAACGTGGGTTATTGAAGTTAGTGCTAGTATTGGTTTCACTTTGTAAAGAGTTGATTTCCCACATACTTGGGGCACGGAATCCAGTACTATAAGAACTACGGAACATTAACTCTTTAACCGGTTCCCAACGTAGGGATACTTTTGGATTGAAAGTATCACCAAAGTCACTATAGTCATCATAACGTGCCGCAAGTTGAGCTTCTAGAGTCGGCAAGATCGGTACATGTAATTCAGTAAACACCGCAGTAATATCACGGTCACCTGAACTTGACGGTTTATTTGGATCAATACCAGAACCTGGAACCTGGCGAACAAGATCGGCATTCACCTTGGCTTCCCAGTCCTGAGTGGTGTAGCTACCACCCAAGGCAAATCCAACTTCACCTGCAGGTAGTTCATAGATTGGACGGCTGACGGTGAAATCTATAGTGGTAGAATCCAGACTTGCCATATTTGTTGGGCCTGCCACATCAAAAGTAGACCATTTCCCAGCATCTGCAGCGGCCTGAGGACCAAATGGGTTTAAGGTGCCATCATTAAGTGCGGCTTGAACCAAACTTTGATTCAGGTAACCACTGACGAAATTATCAGTTGCTTCACTTTTGGCATAAGTAACGCCACCATTTACATCCCAACCGTAGACTTCACCTTCAATCCCTGCAAAAAAGCGGTTTGATTCATTTTCTGATTGAGAAACACGGTTACCTGATTGTGAACGTAAATAAAGTGCTGCTCTTGGATCTACCAGACCAGTGATGTCTGGTGTAATGCCGTTGCCTGGATAATATTTGCTGGTATTTGGAATAGAAAGACTACCTCCCCATACATCAGGTGCTATCGAGGTTTTTACTTTACTTTCAGTATAAATATATTCAGCAATCGCATTTAATGAATCGGTTAATTTGAAGGTACCTTTACCTAGAGCTGAAAAAGTTTCTTCTTCTGGAGTAATACCAATGAGTGCTTGAGTGTTTAACAGGCAACGTGTACCAGATACAAACATATTTGGTGCATTATTACAGTTTTGATTGATATAAGGGTTAACTACACCTACACCTGAATCTAAAAGGTTGGCAGGGAAGCCGGCACTTGAACCGATCGCCATGTTCAACTCTGGAATTAAACCACCACGACGGCTGACTTTACGATCTTTGGCCATGATCATGTCAGAAGTACGATAATCTACTACACCGTAAACGTTGAAACCTTGTTCATCCAGATCACCATAACCACCGAAAATAGAGACATCATATTTGTCGCCATTCTTTTCTTCAGGTGCTTGCAGTCCACCAGAAATACCGAAACCTTGGTATTCCTTTTTGATAATAAAGTTAATTACGCCGGCAATTGCATCTGCACCATATACTGCAGAAGCACCATCACGCAGAATCTCGATTCGCTCAACCATCGCGAGCGGAATAATATTCAGGTTAACTTCAGAAGTACTAAATGGGCTGTTAGCCAAACGACGCCCATTTAATAAAACTAAGGTCTTATCAGTACCAATCCCACGCAGGTTGGCAGAAGAACCTGAAGTATTACTTTTACCAATATTTTGAGAAACAGCAAAACCAGCTTGGTTAGCACTTACTTTATTAATGGCTTCTTCAACCGTGGTGACCCCCTGATTCACCAGATCTTCGACTTTAAGCACAGTAATAGGAGATGCACTTTGTGCAGCTACTCCTTTAATAGATGAACCTGTCACTGTCACTTTTTGAACCTTGGTAGGTTGAGCGGCAGAGTTTTCTGGTTCATCGGCTGCATGTGCCAAAGACAAGCACATCATACTTAAGGTAAGCGTACTTAACTTGAGTATTGTCTTGCCAACGGTTGGAGCCCCCATAGATCCGACCAATTTGTTTTTTTTCATCGTAATTTTCACCCTTTTGTTATGTGAAGTAGTGCTGGGAGGACTTAAGCAAAGCGAATGCCAACTTATAAATTATTAATTTTAAAAAATATTAAGTGATTGAAAAAATTATATTTAATTTGATTTTTTTGGAGGAGTACTAAGTTCTGATGAAGAAATATTAAGAGAGGAGGGTTTAAAATCTGAAGAAAGTCTCTATACGAAACCATGAGAAAGTAAAAAATAAATATTTAATGAATAAGAAAGGAATCTAAAACTGAAAGAGAAATTGAATAAAGTTTAATCATGGTGCATAATTTTTACATAAAATATATAATATTTTTTTAAAATAAATTATTTATAATACAAGTACTTGTGTTTATTTATTGTTTACCTAAAGGTATACAATAGTGCAATAAGATGAAACAGGGTTGAGTTATTTTTGTGCGAAATGAACTTCAGTAAGAATTTTGAGGATAAAAATTTAATTAATGATTCATGGAAAATATTATGTTATTCATAATGTTTTAAATAATTAATAAAAATAAACTTTTTTCAGTTAAAAACAGGAAGAAATCCCTATTTTTTGCAAGGATGGCATGAAATTCGCTTTGTTCAGTTTATTCCATCTGTCCAGCTTTGACCCATCCATTGAAGCAAATATGGGATGATGTATTTAAAACTTCCTATAGCAATAAAACTTCAAGATAAAGAATAGGTAAAAATTTGAAATCAGCACTTTTTAGCATGACGATTTTGGCCTTGGCTATGAGCTCGGGGCAAACTGCCTGGGCAAAATCATCTGCACATCCGGATAAAGTTTTAAACCTGGCTTTCGAAGCACCTGATGACGGTTTTGATATGGTCAAAACCTATAATTTTTATAGTGGTAGCGTGGCTGAGGCCATTTTCGAGTCTTTGTTGCGTTATGACTATCTGGCCCGGCCTGCAATTTTGGCCCCAAATACCGCCGAGTCTTTACCCGTCGTTGAACAGGATGGCAAAGTTTATACCTTTAAAATCAAGCCAGGAATTTATTTCAGTCCGGATCCAGCCTTTCAGGGCAAGAAGCGTGAACTGGTTGCCCGGGATTATATTTATTCCATGCAAAGGGTGATGGATCCGAAAAACCATTCGCCTTCTTTTTCTTTTATCGAAGGCAAAATTCTTGGCGCAGATCAAATTATCCAGCAGGCCAAAAAAACGGGCAAATTTAACTATGATGC
This sequence comes from Acinetobacter lwoffii, assembly GCF_024129435.1. Classification (GTDB taxonomy): domain Bacteria; phylum Pseudomonadota; class Gammaproteobacteria; order Pseudomonadales; family Moraxellaceae; genus Acinetobacter; species Acinetobacter lwoffii_F. The sequence continues at coordinate 68,889 of NZ_JAMXXN010000011.1, forward strand.
TCCGATTGCCGGTTTAAAAGCCCTAGATAAATATACCTTACAAATTACCCTGACCCGTTCAGACCTGAACTTTCCTTACATTCTGGCCTATGTCGCTTTTGCTGGCACTGCACGCGAAGTCATCGAACATTATGGCGATCGGGTAGGTCAGCACCCAGTCGGAACAGGGGCATACCAATTACACAAATATGTGCCGCGTAGCCGCATTGAGTTAACCGCTAATCCAAATTATCGCGGTTTTGTCTGGAACTTTAAGGGGGATGGTTCAGAGTGGGATCAACGGATTGTTAAAGCCATGCAAGGCAAGCAGATGCCGCAAATCGGCAAGGTCAAGATCAGTATCATTGAAGAAGAACAATCACGTTGGCTGGCTTTAAAATCTGGACAATTAGACTATGACAAACTGACTGCAAGTGGCGCTGAACAGGCACTGGAAAATAAGCAGCTGAAAAGTGAATACAAGAAAAAAGGCATCCTGCATTATCCGAATAAAGAACCGGAAATCACCTATACCATCATGAATATGCGTGATCCGGTGATTGGTGGAGACTCACTGGAAAAAATTGCACTACGCCGTGCCATTGCCTTGTCCTATAACCAGAAAGAGGCCATCCAGCAGCTATATAAGGGGCATGCTGTTAAAGCTGAAATGATTCTTCCTGAAGGCGTGGGCGGATATAACCCGAATTATAGAAGCAGTATTGCCTATAACCCATTACTCGCCAATAAACTGCTCGATCGTTTTGGCTACAAGAAAGGCGCCGATGGTTATCGTACCTTGCCTGATGGCAAACCATTGGTTCTGAAAATGAACTCGACCAGCTCAAGTTCTTCCGTCATTTCTGCGGAACTATGGAAAAAGAACCTGGATGCAATCGGAGTAAAAGTTGAATTTAAAGTCAGTAACTTTGCCGACAATTTAAAAGAAGCCACCCAGTGCAAACATATGATGTGGGGTGGCGCCTGGATTGCAGATTATCCGGAAGGGGAAAACTTTGCCCAATTGCTGTATGGCCCAAATGCCCAGCAAGGTAACCTGAGCTGCTATACCTCTAAAGCCTATGACGCGCTGTATCAAACTGCGATGAAACTGCCGCCTCAGCAACGTACTCCATATTATGAGCAGATGAACCGCCAGATGGAGGCCGATAATCCATGGATTTTGCACAATACCCGGGTACGCAACTGGCTGATTCACCCACAGGTACAGGGCTTTAAGGCACATCCGGTGACCAGGGCAGTTTGGCAATATCTGGATATTGAACCTGTTAAAAAATAACTTGAGAAGATTAAGAACCAGTATGAATGTGAATACAAACACTTTAAAAAAGCTGGCCAGTGGGGTTTTAATGGCCAGTTTAATGATGGCAGGTGCTGCACCCACATGGGCTGCCAATCCTGCCAATCCGAATAAAGTCTTAAAAACGGTCTTTCCTGCGGCTGAAACCGGTTTCGATCCCGGTTATATCCATGACCGTTATTCGGCCAAGATTAACTCGGCAATTTTCGAAACCTTATATACCTATGATTATCTGGCCTCACCAGCGAAACTGGTGCCATTGACTGCGGTAGATATGCCTCAAGTCAGTGCAGACGGTTTGACTTATACCATTAAAGTTAAAAAGGGCATTTACTTTGCAGATGATCCGGTCTTTGGCGGTAAAAAACGTGAACTGACCGCCTATGACTATGCCTATTCTCTAAAGCGTCTCTTAGATCCAAAACTTAATTCACCAAATAGCTGGTTGCTGGATGGTCGGATCAAAGGGCTGGAAGCATGGACAGCCATGGCGAAAAAAAATGGCAAAGTCTATGAAAATCTATTTGAAGGTATTCAGACTCCAGATCGCTATACCTTGGTACTCAAGCTGAATAATCCGGATCAGAACTTTCCGATGTTGCTGGCACATGGACCTGCCGCTGCAGTAGCTCGTGAAGTGATTGAAAAATATAAAGACAAGGCGGGTTGGGTCATGAATAGGCCAGTGGGAACTGGCCCTTATGTGCTCAGCCGTTGGACACCAGGCTCACGGATTATCTTAAAACCAAATCCAGCTTATCGTGGTTTTGTCTGGGACTTTAAAGCCAGTGGTGCAGAAGATCAGGCCATTGTAAAAGCCATGCAGGGCAAAAAAATGCCTCAAATCGGCACTATTGATGTGCGTGTTATTGAAGAAGCGCAATCCCGGATGCTGGCATTTAAGAAAAATGAACTGGACCTGCTCGAAATTGAGGGCGATATCGTCGTACAGGCCCTCGATGGTGACAAATTAAAGCCTGAGCTGGCTCAGCAGGGAGTGAAGCTGTCACGTATTTTAGAGCCCTCCATTAGCTACCATTACTGGAATATGCAAAACCCGGTCGTGGGTGGTTTCACGCCAGAAAAAATTGCCTTACGTCGTGCCATGGCGATGGCATTTTCTGTAGAAAACATGATCAATGTATTACTTAAGGGAGATGGAGCAAAACTGCACATGCCTATCCCCCCAGGAGTAGCAGGCTATTCACCGTCCTATAAAAGCAGTATTCCCTATTCAGTCAAAGCAGCCAACATGTTGCTCGACCGCTATAACTACAAGATCGGTGCAGATGGCTGGCGGAAAACGCCTGAAGGTAAACCTCTGGTGATTGAACTGATTACTGGGAATACCAGTCGGGGCCAGCAGCAGGGTGAATTCTGGAAAAAGACCCTGGACAGTATCCATATTCAGCTGACCAGTAAGGCCATGCCATTCGCTGAAGGCATCAAGCTGGAAAAGCAATGTAAAACCATGTTTAAGAGTTCTGCATGGATTGCCGATTATCCGGATGCTGACAACTTTATGCAGTTGTTCTATGGCAAGAATATCAATGTCACCAACAATGCCTGTTTCAAGCATCCTGAATTCGACCGTCTATACGAACAAACCCAGAGCATGCCGCCTGGACCGGAGCGTGATCTGCTCTACCGCAAAATGACCAGGATTCTGGAAGTCAACATGCCGACCCTGATGCTCTATAGCACCTACCGTAACGCTTTGACCCAACCCCAAATTATTGGACATAAGTCCCATCCGATTCTGTCTTCAGAATGGATGTATATCGATATTAATACGAAAAAGTAAGAAAAAATCTGGAGATGAATATGAAATCAAAATCTTTAAAATTAAGTACCTTATGTTTAATGATAATGGGGGGATATCAAGGTGTAGCGGCAGATACCCAAGTACAGCTGCTGCCATTATTCAAGGCTGCAGAAATTCCGTCTTTATGTGATGCCAGTCTGGCTTCCATGCAAAAAGATATCCAGATATTTGAAAATAAGAAAATTAAAGATAAAGCCAAGGCGGGGCCCTATCTGGCTGAATGGGATGAATTACATGCCAAAGCCCGGGATTTCGGTGCAGCAGTAGGACTCTATAGCAATGTCGATCCGGATCCTGCATTGCGTCAGGCAGCCGATGACTGTGAACTTAAAATCAGCAAATACCAGACCACCCTGTATCAGAATCCTAAACTGTATGAACAGTTCAAAAAACTGAAAGCCAGTGATCCGATTGATCAGAAATTTTTAGAAGATATTCTGGAGCAGTTTGAGAACACCGGGGTGCAACTCAGTGCAGAAAAACAGAAACGACTGAAAGAAATTATTGAAGAAAGTACCAAACTGGGGCAGGACTTTTCTAAAAATGTGCGGGATAACCCTGAAAAAGTTGAATTTACTCCAGCTGAAATGAAAGGCCTGCCAGAAAGTTACATCGCAAATTTAAAGAAAAATGAAAAGGGCAATTATCTGCTGGGCTTTGATTATCCGGAATACCAGCCTTTTATGGAGCTGGCAGAAAGTGATGAAGCACGCAAACGTTACCAGACCGCTTACACGCGTCGCGGGACCGAACAAAACCTGCAATTCATGAAAAAAGCCATTGATCTGCGTTATGAAATGGCACAACTTTTTGACAAGGAAAGCTATGCCCATTCTGCGCTTGAATTCCGCATGGCCAAAACTCCGGAAGCAGTGAACGGTTTTCTAGATGAGGTTTATGCCAAAGTCGCACCTCTAGAAAAGCAGGATGTAGAACAATTACGCCAGTTTAAGGCTGAGACTTTAAAAGTTCCAGTAGAGAAAGCAGAAATTTCCCGCTGGAATCAGGGTTACTGGAGTGAAAAACTGCGTCAGGCCAAATACAAGGTCGACCAGGAAAAATTGCGGGACTATTTCCCGACAGAAGCATCGCAAAAATGGTTATTCGCTATTTCTTCGGAACTCTATGGCATTGAGTTCAAGCCGGTAAAAGTCAAGGCCTGGCATGATGAAGTGGAATATTATGCGGTACATGACAAGGCTACGGGCGAATTCCTGGGCGGATTATATGTCGATAAATACCCGCGTGAAGGCAAATATGGGCATGCAGCTGTCTGGGGAGCTTATGGTGGCAGTACCCTGAATCAGCGTCGTCCAGTATCGGTATTGGTGACCAATTTTAACCGTAAGGGCTTGAATAGCAACGAACTGGAAACCTTTGTGCATGAAATGGGTCATGCCTTGCACGGGATTCTATCGAAAACCCGCTATACAGAACAGTCTGGTACCTCGGTAGAGCGTGACTTTGTTGAAGCGCCGTCACAGATGTATGAAGAGTGGGCACGCCGTCTGGAAACCTTGTCAAAAGTAGCGGATTACTGTGAGCCGGCATGTCCTCGCGTGGATGCTGCCATGACCGAGCGCTTAAAGAATGTGAAGAATTACGGCCGAGGCCTGCATTATGCCCGTCAGGCTTTATATGCCCAATATGATATGGCCTTGCATGGTAAAGATGCAAAAAACATTGAGCCTTTAAAACTCTGGCAGGATATGGAAGGTAAAACTGCCTTGGGTTATGTCAGCGGTCAGCAGTTCCCGGGACAGTTCGGGCATCTAATGGGCGGCTATCAGGCAGGTTACTACAGCTATATGTGGTCTGAGGTCATTGCCCTGGATATGCTTTCATCCTTTGGTGATCAGCTGATGGACAAGAAAGTCGGTGCGCATTATCGCAATACGGTCCTGGCTCAAGGTGGTCAAAAGCATGGCGAGCAAATGGTGAAAGACTTCTTGGGTCGTGATCCGGACAGCAAAGCTTTCTTTAATGAAATCTCTGGAAAAAATTAAGGAAGACAAGCGATGCTGGCATATATTATTCGACGGCTTTGGCAAATGATCCCGACCATGCTCGGGGTGATTTTGCTGATATTCCTGCTGTTTAACTGGGTAGGCGGAGACCCTGCCTATATTCTGGCCGGTAAAATGGCCAATGCGGAACAGATTGAAAACATCCGTCAGCAACTGGGTGTGGATCAACCGTATTACGTACAACTCTGGATCTTTATCAAGCAGATTTTAACCTTTGATTATGGGGTGAGCTGGAGCACCGGGGAGTCGGTGGCACAGATTATCACTACCCGTTTGGGGCCCTCACTGACCATTTTGATTCCACTGACCATTCTGCAAACTATTATTTCTATCATTTTGGCTTTGGGGGTGGCTTCGGTTCGTGGTTCTTTGACTGATCGCATGATCATGATGCTGTGTACGATCGGTATGTCGATCAGTATTCTGGTATACATCATCGTGTTCCAGTATTTCCTGGCTTATGAATTGAGCTGGTTTCCGGTACAGGGCTGGAGCGATAATTTTGCCGATAATCTTTTTAAATATGCCTTGTTACCTGTGCTGATTATGTTGGTGGTAAGTATCGCACCAACACTACGCCTGTATCGTAGTTTTGTACTGGATGAAGTCAATCAGGACTATGTACGTACTGCGCGTGCCAAAGGCCTGGGTGAAAACCGTATCATGGGCGTGCATGTCTTGCGCAATGCTTCGATTCCGATTATTACCGATGTGATGGCAGGACTTCCGGCACTGCTGATCGGTGCTTTCCTGATCGAACGTTTTTTTGGTATTCCGGGAATTGGCCGTGAAGTTATTATTGCGGTAGAACGTTCCGATTTTCCTGTGATTAAAGCCATTACGGTCTATGTCGCTGCTGCGACCATGATATTCAACCTGATCGCCGATCTGATCTATAAATGGGTCGATCCGCGTGTACAGTTGAAGTAGGTGAATTATGCTGAGTGCGATATTTAAAAAAGAACAAGCGGCTGAAGCAGCACCTGAATCGGCTTCAACAGGCTTATGGCAACTGGCCATGCGCCGTTTGAAACGTGACCGGATTGCCATGTTTTCCCTGTATGTGGTGCTGTTTTATCTGCTGCTGCTGGTACTGTCAATGAGCGGCCTGATTGCCAAAGACTGGAATAAAGAAGTAGCGGTCAGCTATGCACCGCCGAGTTTTATCAGTGCAGCGCCAGTTCCGGCTGGATCTGATGCAGAACAGGGTACAGAATCTGTTGCTGTACCGGTCAATCCAGTTGATCCTTTAAAAGATGTCATTGCTGAATTGAATGCTGAAATTGCTGCTGAGCAGGGTGCTGGTGCGGGCATCGATTATTATGGCGTGGTCGATCCGCTGGCAGAAGACATGAAGGCCATTAATCAGGAGCTCGGCGGCCAGCTGATGGATGAAAGTGGTGAACTCAAGCAAAGTCTGGTTTTTGGCGCCGATAAATGGGGTCAGGATGTTTTACAGAAAACCATCAAGGGGGCTGAAACCTCGATTCTGGTTGGACTGATTGCAGCCTTTGTCGCTGTACTGATTGGGACTGCACTGGGTGCAATAGCAGGTTACTTTGGTGGCTGGGTCGATGATATCCTCAACTGGTTTTATAATATCTTTACCTCGATTCCCTATCTGTTGCTGGTTTTGGCGATTGCCGCAGTGTTACAGCAGAAAGGTATTTTATCAATCATCCTGATTTTAGGTCTGACTGGCTGGACCGGGGTCTTCCGTTTGGTTCGTGCCGAATACATGAAACATACAGCACGTGAATATGTGCTGGCTGCCAAGGCGATTGGCGTGAGTAATATGCGTCGTATGTTTGTCCATATTTTTCCCAATGTCAGCCATATTGCCCTGGTACAGATGTCTATTCTGGTGGTGGCATTTATCAAGTCTGAAGTCATTTTGAGCTTCCTTGGTTTCGGTGTGCCTATCGGAGTAGTGTCATGGGGCAGTATGCTAAATGAAGCGCAAAGCGAGCTGATTTTGGGTAAATGGTGGCAACTGGCGGCAGCCTCAATCGCCATGGCGGTATTGGTGACTGCTTTCTCGATGTTTACCGATGCACTCCGTGATGCATTAGATCCAAAACTGAAATAGGAGCGCAACGATGTCTGAAATCAATCCAAGCACAGCACCTGCGCTACTTCGCGTAGAAAATCTGCGAGTCAGTTTTAAAGCTGAAAATAAAGAATATATTGAAACCGTAAAAGGGGTTTCTTTCGAGATTCCGGCCAATACCACGGTCGCACTGGTCGGTGAATCGGGGAGTGGCAAGTCGGTTACTTCCCTCGCCACTATGGGTCTGCTTCCAGCAGAAAGCGCACGTATTTCAGAAGATAGCCAGATCATCTTTGAAGGGAAAAACCTGCTCAAGCTTAAAACCCGTGAAATGCGCAAGATGTGCGGCAAAGACATTGCCATGATTTTTCAGGAGCCAATGTCTTCGCTAAATCCGGTATTTACGGTAGGCATGCAGATTGCAGAAATCCTGCAACTACATTTAGGCATGAATAAAAAACAGGCGCGGCAACGTACCCTGGAGCTCCTCAAAGAAGTGGGGATCCCTGCGCCAGAAACTAAAATTGATGCCTATCCGGGGCAGCTTTCCGGTGGACAGCAGCAACGGGTCATGATTGCCATGGCTATTGCCTGTGAACCGAAACTGTTGATTGCAGATGAACCGACCACCGCTCTGGATGTGACTATTCAAAAGCAGATTCTGGACTTGTTGGAATCGCTGCGTCAGCGTCGTCAGATGTCGATGCTGTTTATTACCCATGATTTGGCATTGGTTGGTGAAATTGCCGATCAGGTGATTGTGATGCGCCATGGGGAAATCCGTGAACAGGGTCCGGTTCGGGAGGTGCTGGACCGGCCTCAGGACATGTATACCAAAGCCTTGTTACACTGCCGTCCACAATTGTCGCAACGTCCGTTACGTTTACCGATGATCAGCGATTTTATGAAACAGGATGGTTCAACCTGGCTGGAAGATATCCGTCTGAATACTCAGCTTCCGCAACGTTCACGTGGACTAAAGGGCGGAGAGGAAATTATTCTGGATGTACGGGATCTGAAAAAATCTTTTTATAGTCGTAAAGGACTGTTTGGCAAAGATGAATTTCAGGCAGTAAAAGGAGTCTCTTTCCAACTGGCCAAAGGAAAAACCTTGGGGTTGGTCGGGGAATCCGGTTCGGGTAAAACCACCATCGGTTTGTTGCTGATGCGTCTGCAACAGTCTACGGGCGGTAAGGCACTGTTTCAGGGCCGGGACATTTTGGACATGTCGGAACAGGAATTTACCCAGTATCAACGTAAAATCCAGATCATTTTCCAGAATCCCTATGCTTCGCTGAATCCACGTTTTACTGTTGGACAAATCCTGATGGAACCGATGCAGATTCACAAGATTGGTCAGGATGATGCTGAACGCAAACAAATGGCTTTAGACCTGCTGGAGCGGGTCAGCTTGCCTGCACAGGCTTTTTATCGTTACCCGCATGAGTTTTCTGGTGGTCAGCGTCAGCGGATTGCAATTGCACGCTGCCTGACCTTAAAACCCGAGATTTTAATCTGTGATGAATCGGTTTCGGCGCTGGATGTGTCAGTACAGGCGCAGGTATTGAATTTACTGCAAGATTTACAGGATGAATTTGGTCTGAGCTATATCTTTATTTCGCATGATTTGTCGGTAGTGAAATATATTTCTGATCAGACCATGGTGCTGAATCATGGTGAATTGGTGGAAATCGCCAATTCAGATGAATTGTATCAATCTCCACAGCATGAATATACCAAGCGTTTACTCGGTGCCATTCCGCAAGGGATTCCACAAAGTGCCTGATGCATAAGGCATAAAAAAAGTCAGGCAATGTGCCTGACTTTTTTATTTATCTTAATTAAAACTTTTTAAAGCCTTTGTTGACGCCATATGGACGGCGCGGCGCATTTTCATCACGCTCTTCACGGCGGCCGAAACCTTGATCAGGACGGTTTTCACGACGTACAAACTGAGTGCCATTCTGGTTTTCAGCTCTGTCACGACGACCATAAGCATTGTCATCACGGCGTTCACGGCCAGTATTATTTTGTGGTTGCTCATCGCTGTCACGACGTTGCTGACGCAAGAAACCACCACGGCGTGCAGCCATCGGTTTGTCCTGCATACGCTCGTTACGGCGTTTCGCCATACCAAACAAGCCTGTACCTTGACGTGGCTTTAATTCCACAGCTTTGGTCAGGTTGTCGATATCGTTTTTATCCAGTTCAATCCAGCGACCGGTACGCAGTTCGCGTGGCAAAATCACAGTACCATAACGGGTACGCAGTAGACGGCTGACTTTCAGGCCTTGTGATTCAAAGATACGACGTACTTCACGGTTACGACCTTCTTTTACTACCACCTGGAACCAACGGTTGATCCCGTCACCACCGAGTTCAGAGAAAGATTCGAATTTTGCCGGACCATCGTCTAACACCACGCCTTTGAGCATGTTGTTACGAATTTGTGGTGTAACTTCACCCATGACACGAACTGCATATTCACGTTCGATTTCATTCGATGGGTGCATCAAGCGATTCGCAAGTTCACCATCATTTGTGAATAAAAGCAGACCGGTCGAGTTAATATCCAGACGACCCACCATTACCCAGCGATCGCCCGGAATAGCAGGCAGCTGTTCAAATACAGTCGGACGGTTTTCAGGATCGCTACGTGAGCAGATCTCGCCTTCAGGCTTGTAGTAAATAATGACACGACGACGGATTTCGTCTTCAATCTGGAAGGCAACTTTACGACCATCGATGCGAAGCTCATCACCTGGTTCGATTCGTTCACCCACTTGGGCAATTTGCCCGTTGACACTTACACGACCCGCGGCAATGACTTCTTCCATATAACGGCGAGAACCCAAACCAACGCGTGCAAGCACCTTTTGCAACTTTTCACTCATGACAGCATAACCTTAGAAATAATTATCAACAGTTCACCTATTTATGACTTCGGTGCATTCGCATCGAGGGCCATAAAAGCTTCCTTGGCATCCTGCAGGGGAGGCAATTGGCCCAAACTATTCAGGCCAAACGCATTTAAAAATTGTGGCGTTGTCATTAACAACGCAGGTCTTCCAGGGAGTTCACGAAATCCGGACTCTTTAATCCAGTTCCAGTCAAACAGCGTACGCAAGTTTTGACTGTTATTCGTTACACCACGAATCTGTTCAATATCCGCTCGAGTCACTGGCTGGTGATAAGCAATCACCGCAAGTGTCTCCAGTAATGAAGGCGACAAGCGAGCCGGTCGCTCTGGCCAGGTCTGTGCAATAATATTACGATATTTTGCACGTACTTGAAAACGATAACCTTGTGCTGTTTCAATCAGTTCGATCGAACGGCCATGCATCAGCATGGAAAGTTGTTGTAAATACTGACGTAATTCCTGTTTGCTATAGCGATCCTGAAAAGCTTCTTTCAGACGAGCCAATGAAACCGCAGTGTCACTGGCAAAAATAATGGCTTCAAGCTGCATCAGGACTTCATGCAGATTATCTTCTGCAGATAACAGCGTATTTTGATCGAGTGTCATTGACTGGCTCCTTGAATTGCGAGCGGGGCTTCAATACCTGTAGCAATAATCTGAATTTTTTGTTGTCTGGTTAGTTCCAGCACTGCCATAAAGGTCACCACCATACCCATACGGCCTTGGCTCGGTTTTAACAAGTCCTTAAAACTGAGCACTGCGCCAGTTTCAATACGACTTTCAATATAGGCAATCCGTTCCTCTAACAGTACCGGTTCCTGTTGCACCTGATGAATCACCGGTTCAGGACGGTTAAATATACAAAGCAAGGCATCACGCAATAAATCGCTTGAATAGCCTTCATTCGGCTGCTGGATGTCTCCCAGACTGACGTTGGTGGTGAAAGTGTCTCGTTCCAGAATTGGCATCTGACCGAGACGTTCTGCTGCCTGTTTAATTCTTAAATAATTTTCTAAACGGTCAATCAGTTCTTGTTTTGGATCCTGTTCAAGTGTAGCCAGGCTTTTCGGTTTCGGTAATAGCAAACGCGATTTCAGATCTGCCAGTAAGGCTGCCATCACCATATAGTCGGCCGTCAGCTCGATGTTCAGAGATTTCATCGCGTCCATATAAGACAAATACTGTGCTGCAATTGGCGCGATATCGACCTGTAACAAGTCAAAACCGTTTTTTTGAATCAGGTAAATTAAAAAGTCGAGTGGGCCTTCAAAATGTTCTAATAAGATTTCAAATGCCGCTGGAGGAATGTACAGATCCTCTGGAATTGTATCCTGCCATTCATCCAGAACCCGAATGTGCGGAGCAGATTCCATAGTGTTATGGATAATTTGAGTCATTACAATTATAGGCCACGCGAATTTTCAAAGGCATGCAAAGGCTTGATTTTCGGTATCTGATCGAAAGAAAAGCACAGGATTAAGCGTTGTCATTGTACTGGAAAAGTAACTTTAAATAAATTAAATAAGCCGTCAAAGCCATAAAAACTTAAAAAAATAATGGAATTTCTCTGCGATTTAAAAATAGTAACGAGAAGAATGGCAGAACCGGGCAGGAAATGATGTAGTGATTTTTACGTTAAATTGATTCTCATAATTAAGCATATCTGGTAGATGATGCCAGTTGACTCACTTAAAAACCCGATCAATACAGTGATTCTCATCAGAAGAGGAAATAAGCTAGCTGGCAGATATTGAATGATTTTTAAACGGATTTCCCATTAAAAAACATAAAATTAATAAGTATTAATAAAATATTTTCCTATAATTTTTGGTCAAAAATACCGCTATACTCTCGAAAAATAGTCAAGAATCACAAAAATCAATAAAAAGGTGAAGAAAGCATGCCACTTATTCTGGTTGTTATTGGGATGATCGCATTCGGGGGATTTTGGGCTTATCCCAAATATCAGATTATGCAGCTTGAAGATGAAGCACGCACAGGACTGAAATCAGGCGGATTTTCAGCTTTTGCAGAACAGGCCCGACCTGTCATGCAGGCCATGAAAATGGATTTTAGTGTGCTGGACCAATATCCGAATATCCGTTTTTACATGCGGCATATGGCCTATGAGGGCGACCAGCTGGATGAGCGGATTAAACTGGATATGCAAGCCATGTCTTGTGAGTCAATCAATTCCTTTAAAGTCATGGAACCCAAGGCGCGTACAGCGATGCTCAATGTATTGGAAGAAGATCAGATTATTTTTCATGTGTATCTGAAAAATAAACTGGGTGAAGAGCTCATGCATCATGAACAGAAGCTATCGCAATGTCCAAATTTCATTGCGGTTCGTCATTATGAACGTGCTTCGGATTCTTAAACTGTCTTTGCCAGCCACTGCATACCTGTCGAATTGAAAAGAATAAAACTGCAACCTCTCACCATATGCTGTTTTAGATTTTCATGGTGAGGAATGATTGTATTCCTTGGTCGCAAATTCAATGATACGTTGGCAAGTCTCTGCCAGGCATACGTTCTGGTTTGAATAGATCTGCAACAACTGTCTCACTAGAGCCAACGTCAGGAAAAATTGGTACTCAGTATGATCAATATTTATAGTGAGATGGGGAGAAGGATGTGCTTCGACCAGGGCTGCCTTGGATTGCAGTGTCCAAGGCAGTTCTGCATAGATCAAATCCTGTACAGAAAATTCATGCTGATTCAGGAGCAAGTAAAATAAATCCATTTATTCTGACTCCTTCAATGTTTGTAGGAAATTCTCAGACCTCATTTATTCAAAGGCGCTGACATCTCCCATACCACGACGAATCACTTCTGGATGATCACCAGATAAATCTACAATAGAGGTCGTGCTCAAGGTGCCTAAACCACTATCTACAAAAACATCAATGCGTTTGCCCAGCTGCATTTCAATATCATAAGGATCATCGAGTGGGTCAGTCTGACCCGGTAAAATCAGGGTAGAGGTCAACAGCGGTTCACCGAGTTCTTTCAGTAACATTTGACACACCGGATTATTTGGAATGCGCAGACCAATGGTTTTTTTCTTGGGATGCATCAACCGACGCGGGACTTCGCTGGTCGCAGGTAAAATAAAGGTCGTAATAGCCGGTGTATTATTTTTCAGCAAACGGTACATGGCATTGTCCACCTTGGCATAAGTGGCAATATCGGACAAATCACAGCACAGAATCGCATATTGATGCTTTGGGCCCAGACCACGAATTTGCGCAATCCGCTCCATGGCACTCTTGTTCCCAATCTGGCAACCAATCGCATAGGCCGCATCAGTGGGATAGACCACCACATCACCCGCACGGATACGTTCCACTGCCTGACTGATTAAGCGGGGTTGCGGATTGTCTGGGTGTACGCGTAAATGCAGCATAGAGACTACTCCAAGCTTGGGCTGATGGCTTATTATGTGGCGCTCAGGCAAGATCTGGCAATCATAAAAAAGGTAGATTTGTGTAATTTAATCAAGCATTTCACGTATAAATTCATCAGATTGTAAACTTTTGCCACCTCTGATGCAGATACAGATACATTGGATAAAGCGCGCTGCATCACGTGGAAGTTTGGCTGTACCATTAAAATAAGCCTGTACTTGAGCGTAGACATTATCTTTAAAGCTGGCGCCATCACCGCCGTCGCCAGTCAGATTGTCCAAAGAAACCCGGAATTTACGGCCAAAAGCCTGGGCAAACATCCATTCAATTGCCTGTGGCTTGATTTCCACCTGTTCAAATAAAGCCTGCTGTTCACGGGTCCGCCCATCCGGGGCATACCAGTAACCCAGATCAGGCAGCAGGCGGCGTTTGTCTCCGGCAATGGTCCAGTGGCTGATTTCATGCAAAGCGCTATTAAAGAAACCATGGGCAAACTGGATCCGGGCAGGACGGTCTACGCTTACAGGGAAATATTCTGGTTCAAATTCGCCGCGCACTAAAGTGACATTTAAATGGGAAAACCAGTGATTAAAGTGTAAGATGAGCCAGTCCACTTGCTGCGCTTCTGACGATAAATTCGCCCATGGCGAGAGTTGCACTTGTTGTGTTGAACTGTCAGAATCAAGGCTTGGAATTGTGCTAACGAGTGATGAAACATTCACTTCTGTTTGCGGCTGCAACAGATGCATGACTTGAGTTACCCAAATGGTCTGTCGAAATAAGTACAAAATTGTATCTTAATCTTTGACAGAGTACTGATGAATTTGTAGAATTGCCGCCTTAATTATGTCAGCAAATACCTTTCCGGCACAGATTGAGCCGTTTAAATGGGCTGAACAGGGCTTTAAATGGTCAGGTCAACTGCCTTTATCCCGCTTTGTTCGTATCGCTCGTGAAGCTGTTGGATCAATTGATGATCAATTGATTAACATAGACTGTAAGCTATCAATGGATGCCTATCATCGTATTGCATGGCTAGATGGTCACGTTGAAACAAAAGTTCCTATGGAATGCCAGCGTTGTCTGGAAACTGTAGAAATTGAACTGGTTTCATCGTTCCATTTGGCACTTGTGGATGATGAGTCACTGATAGAGCGCTTGGATGAGGATGCTGATTTCATCGTCCTAGGTGAAAGTGAAGCAACGACCAAAGGTGATTATGATGCACCAGCGACCGCTGATTTACTCGCGCTGATAGAAGATGAACTGTTATTGTTGATGCCGTTGTCTCCTAAACATGAGTTTTGTGAACATAAGCATCAACCTGCCGTAGAAGAAGTGGCTGAAGAAAAACGGGACAACCCGTTTGAAGTTTTGGCTGCTTTGAAGGGTAAACTTAACTAATTTTTGTGTTATACTCTTGTGTATAAGACAATCGAATTTGTTCTGATCCATTTTTTCGATCTTTGTAAGGAGCCATCATGGCCGTTCAGCAAAACCGTAAAAGTCGCTCTCGCCGTGACATGCGCCGTTCACATGACGCTTTAACCGAGAATGCATTAACTGTAGACCAAGCTACTGGCGAGACTCACCGTCGTCACCACGTATCTAAAGATGGTATCTACCGTGGTCGTCAATTATTCGCTAAAGCATCTGCTGAATAATTGGTGATGTATTAAGCGTCAAGCTTAGTAGAAAAAATGGGAGCATTTAGCTCCCTTTTTTTTGTCTTTGATTTTTAGTGGTATCGGTTTTTTGTTGTATTTGGCAATTACCGCCAGCAAAATTACATGCTAAATTGCGCTCCACAATGATTTAGGTGGTCTTATTGGTCAGTCTTCTTGTTAGGATTGAAGAAGCACACCTCTTGAATGAAAGGATTTTATTATGTCTGCTACACCACTCGAACAAGCAGCACCCGCAACAAAAACTGCATTTGTGTTTCCGGGTCAGGGCTCACAAAAAGCCGGTATGCTGGCTGAGCTTGCAGAACAGTTTGCGAGTATTCGCGAGACATTTGCAGAAGCATCTGAAGCCGTCAGTTTTGATCTGTGGCAGATTGCGCAAAGTGGCGAAGGTCTGGATCAAACTGAATTTACCCAGCCGGTATTGCTGACTGCAAGTATTGCCTTATGGCGCGTGTGGTTGGAATCTGGCGGTGTAGCACCGAAATATCTGGCAGGCCATTCACTGGGTGAATATAGCGCACTGGTCGCATCGGGTGCTTTAAGCCTGGGTGATGCTGTGAAGCTGGTGAACCTGCGTGGCAAACTCATGCAGACTGCAGTACCTCAGGGTGTAGGCGCGATGGCTGCCATTTTGGGTCTGGACGATGCCAAAGTGATTGAGCTGTGTGCACAAGCAACTGCAGCAGGCGAAGGCTCTGTCGAAGCAGCGAACTATAATGCGCAAGGGCAAGTAGTCGTTGCAGGCAATAAAGATCGCGTTGAAGCAGTGATGGCATTGGCCAAAGAAAACGGCGGAAAAGCCATTGCATTGCCAGTATCGGTTCCATCGCATTGTTCATTAATGAAACCTGCTGCTGAACAGTTTGCTCCGGCATTGGAACAAACCGCCATTGAGCTACCACGCATTCCTGTATTACAAAATGTAGGCGCGCAAGCGGCAACCAGTGTAGATGAATTGCGTCAGGCGTTGACCGCGCAACTTTATGAGTCGGTACAATGGACTAAAACCTTACAATTCCTTCAAGATGAAGGTGTTGAGTACATCGTAGAATGTGGTCCGGGTAATGTATTGACCAACTTGGCGAAACGCTTGCCGAATATTCAAAAAGCACTTCCACTGGACAGTCAATCTCGTCTGGAAGATGCATTAAACACCGTATTGGCGGCAGAAGGGAAAAGTGCATGACACAGGAACGTAAAGTTGCTCTGGTAACAGGTGCAAGTCGTGGTATTGGTGCTGCGATCGCACAACAGTTGATTCAAGACGGTTATTTTGTCATAGGTACTGCAACGTCTGAAGCAGGTGCGGAAAAATTATCTGCACAGTTTGCTGAAAATGGTGCTGGAAGAGTACTAGATGTACGTGACGGTGCAGCGATTGATGGGCTGGTAACGGACATCGAACAGAACTATGGTCCAGTCCTTGCGTTGGTCAATAATGCCGGTATTACCAAAGACAATTTGCTGCTGCGTATGTCTGAAGATGACTGGGATGATATTTTAAATATTCACCTGAAAGCAGTTTACCGTTTGTCTAAGCGCGTACTCAAAGGCATGACCAAGGCGCGTTTCGGTCGCATCATCAACATCAGTTCTGTGGTGGCACACTTTGCCAACCCGGGTCAGGCCAACTATTCTGCTGCCAAAGCAGGTATTGAAGCATTTAGCCGTAGCCTTGCCAAAGAAATGGGTAGCCGTCAGATTACCGTAAACTCGGTAGCACCAGGTTTTATTGCGACTGAAATGACTGAGCAGCTAAGCGAAGAAATTCGTAAAAAGATGACTGAGCAGGTGGCATTAAACCGTTTAGGTGATCCACAAGATATCGCAAATGCCGTAAGTTTCTTGGCTTCGGATAAAGCCAGTTACATTACTGGTACAGTTATGCATGTAAATGGGGGCTTATACATGAGCTAAGCTCAAGTATAAACTTTCCAAATTTTTTAGATTCAATTAAACTAACGGCATTAAAAACGCCACAAGCAATGAGGAGAATTCCTGTGAGCGATATCGAACAACGTGTTAAGCAAGCAGTTGCAGAACAACTTGGTATCAAAATCGAAGAGATTAAAAACGAAGCATCTTTCATGGATGACTTAGGTGCAGATTCTCTAGATCTAGTTGAACTTGTTATGTCTTTCGAAAATGATTTCGACATCACGATTCCTGATGAAGATTCTAACGAAATCACAACTGTTCAATCTGCAATTGACTACGTTTCTAAGAAACTAGGTTAATCGCCGATTTCAGCTTTGCTGAACATAAAGACCACCCTAGAGGTGGTTTTTTTGTGTCTGCTTTTCACATGAATGGAGGTTTTACAATTCATTACCTTTCTGTCACCAATGACTAACTATCTCTCTAGAGTTTTCATTATAAAAATAAGAGTGATGTGACATTAACAACAAGAATGGAGTCCGCTATGGGTCTTTTTGATTTTGTAAAAGGTATCGGTAAGAAGAATACAGCTGCTGCGGAACCACAGGCTGCACCTACAACGACAACGCCGGCTGCAGCACAACCTGCGGAGCCTTCTGCTCAGGAAGTGGCAAATAAATTACTCGGCCATGTGAAAAGTCTGGGCCTTCCGATCACTGGTTTATCCATCAGTTATAATTCAGCCTCGGATCTGGCCACGGTCAGAGGTCAGGTGCAAAGTCAGGCCGATCGTGAAAAAATTATTCTGGCGGTGGGGAATATTGATCATGTGGCCAAAGTGGATGATCAGCTTACGGTCAGCAGCCCTGAACCGGAAAGCAAATTCTATACGGTAAAATCGGGGGATAGCTTGTCAAAAATCTCGAAAGAATTTTATGGTGATGCCAATCAGTACAATAAGATCTTTGAGGCCAATCGCCCATTGCTCAAAGATGCTGATGATATTTTCCCGGGACAGGTACTCCGTATTCCTGCTTAAGGTTTAATAAGTCCAATCAATGTTCAATCTCAAAGCCCCGTTTGGGGCTTTGTTGTTTTTGCTGGTAGCTTTAGAAATTCAAAATCATTAAATACCCAAGTCCAGATATAAACTTTCTTTGACTTCTTCCATCACTACATAACTATGTGAAGATGCAGAAGCGGGCAGTTTTTTCAGTAAATCCCCCAGTAAACGGCGATAAGCACTCATTTCTTTTAAACGTGCTTTGACCAGATAATCAAAATCACCGGAAATTAAATGGCATTCCAGGACTTCTGGAATCTCAGTCAGATTACGAGCCACCTGATCAAAGACATCTCCTGATTTGGCGGAGAGCTTGATTTCCAGAAAAACCAGCAGGCTGCGCTCCAGCATTTCCGGATTTAAACGGGCGTAATAGCCCATGATGATGCCTTCGCGCTCTAGCCGTTTTACCCGCTCTGAACAGGGCGTGGTCGATAGATTGACGCGTGCTGCAAGTTCACTAATGGCAATCCGGCCATCGCGTTGCAGGATATCCAGAATCATGCGGTCAATGCGGTCTAATTTGCGCATCAATATTTCCCTCTTTTTTTTAATTCTGCCCGAAAAAATATTTATTTCACTGAATATACAGTATGAATATAGTGAATTTAACTATTAAAGCAAAAATATACTAGTGAAATAAACTGAAAAGATGTTTGAGGGTTAAGGTAATGCGCGTATTAGTTTTGGGTAGTGGTGTGATTGGTGTGGCAAGCGCTTACTATCTGGCGCAGCAGGGAGCAACCGTGACTGTGCTGGATCGTCAGGCAGGTCCGGCGCAAGAAACCAGCTTCGGTAATGCTGGGCAGATTTCTCCAGGATACTCGACCCCTTGGGCCGCACCAGGTATTCCGTTTAAGGCGGTCAAATGGATGTTCCAGCATCATGCACCGTTGGCGATTAATGTCGATGGCAGCTTGTGGCAATTGCAGTGGATGGCACAAATGCTGAAAAACTGTAATGCCCAGCATTATGCAGTCAATAAAGAACGTATGGTGCGTGTGGCTGAATACAGCCGTGACTGTTTGCGTAATTTGCGCCGGGATATTGGCATCTCTTATGAGAACCGATCGAAAGGCACTTTGCAGATTTTCCGTAAAGATGCACAGCTGGATGCAGTTCAGCGCGATATTGAAGTTCTGAAAGAAACCGGAGTGGAGTTTGAACTGCTGGACCGCGATGGACTGGCGCGTGTAGAACCGGCATTGGCACAGGCTAAAGATAAACTGGTGGGTGGTCTGCATTTACCCAATGATGAAACGGGTGACTGCTATCTGTTTACCAATGCTTTGGCAGAGCATGCCAAAGGGATGGGTGTAGAGTTTAAGTTTAATCAAAACGTTGAAAAGCTGATTGTAGAAGGTGACCAGATCAAAGGTGTTCTGGTCAATGGTCAGGTGCTCACGGCAGATAAATATGTCTTGGCCTTCGGCAGTTATTCACGTGATTTCCTTAAACCGCTTGAGCTGAATTTGCCGGTATATCCAGTAAAAGGTTATTCATTGACGATTCCTATTTTAGATCCGGCCTATGCACCGCAATCTACCGTGCTAGATGAAACCTACAAAATAGCAATTACTCGTTTTGACCAGCGTATTCGCGTCGGTGGTATGGCAGAACTGAGTGGTTTTAACCTGGGTCTGAATGAAGACCGTCGCGGCACGCTGGAAATGGTGACCCGAGATTTATTCCCGGGGGGCGATATGAATCAGGCCAGTTTCTGGACAGGCTTGCGTCCAATGACCCCAGACAGTACGCCAATTATTGGAAAAACCCGCTTTAAAAACCTGTTCCTGAATACTGGGCATGGCACGCTAGGCTGGACCATGGCTTGTGGTTCAGGGAAATTAATCAGCGATCTGGTCTTGGCCCGTGATCCTGAAATTAGCACTGAAGGTCTGTCATTGGCGCGCTATCACCAAGCTGCCTAAGGCTATCTGAGGCGGAATATTCAAGGAGGAATGTATGCCACGTCCCATTACTGCAATTATCCATCAACAGGCGCTTGCGCATAATTTAAGTGTGGCGCGCCAATGTATGCCCAATAGTCAGGTATTTGCTGTGGTCAAGGCCAATGCCTATGGGCACGGGATTGAACGGGTCTATGCTGGACTTAAAGGTGCAGACGGTTTTGCCTTTCTGGATATTGAAGAGGGCACGAGGCTACGTGCGCTTGGGTGCAAGAAGCCGCTAATGTTGCTCGAAGGTGTTTTTGCTTTCGAGGATTTATTCGAATGTGCGAAGCATGAAATGAGCTTTGCCATTCATTCCCGACATCAAGTGCAATGGCTGAAACAGTTTGCCGAAATAGCGCCGGGCGCACAGTTTGATGTGTTTTTGAAAATGAACAGCGGCATGAACCGTCTGGGTTTCGAGCCGCAGCAATATGCAGAGATCTGGCAGGAGCTGCATCAGCTGAACACTGTTCGTTCTATAACCCATATGACCCATTTCTCCGATGCGGATGGTCAGCGTTTTGGGAAGGACGGAATTCAGCATCAAAATCTGATTTTTAGCCAGACCATTCAGGAACTTGAGGGTAAAACCTCACTCAGCAATAGTGCAGCCATTCTGCGGCATCATCAATCCCTTCATTCAGACATTGTACGTAGCGGCATCATGCTGTATGGCAGTTCACCAGATTATCCAACACACACGATTCAAGACTGGAATCTGCAACCGAGCATGAGCTTGCGCAGTGAAATTATTGCCATTCAAACGATCCAGGCAGGTCAGAGCATTGGCTATGGCTCCAAATTTATTGCCACGCAGGATATGCGGATCGGCATTGTGGCCTGTGGCTATGCGGATGGTTATCAACGCCTCTCGGTGACGGGTACACCTGTGCTGGTCGACTCAATGAAAACACAGACATTGGGTCGGGTCAGTATGGATATGCTGGCCGTAGATCTGACTGCGCTGCCGCAGGCGAATGTGGGCAGTGAAGTGGTACTTTGGGGACAATCTTCCCAAGGTGTGACTTTGCCGATTGATGAAGTGGCGGCCAGTTCAGGCACCATCGGCTATGAGCTAATGTGTGCGGTGACCGCTCGGGTTAATTTTCAGATTGACGCTTAAATTTTTAATTTAAATTTTATTGAAACATCCCAAACAAGGAAGATCAGCATGACACAGGACAATACAGCTATTCAGCGACTCAACAGCAATCACATCATGAGTGCAGTGACGATTCATCATCAAACCGTCTATCTCTCAGGTCAGGTGCCGAATAGCAGGGATCTGGATGTACGCGGACAAACACTGGAAGTCTTTGCAAAAATTGAGGAATTGCTCACATTGGCAAATACCGATAAAAGCCAGCTGCTTTCTGCACAGCTGTTCGTGAAAAATCTGGATGATTTTCAAACCGTAAACCAGCTTTGGGTGGAGTGGCTACAAGGCCATGGCACGCCGGCACGTGCCACGATTCAGGCAGACTTGGTTAATCCGGACTGGCTGATTGAAATTACAGTCATTGCAGCTCGAGCTTAATTTAATTTTTAATGTTGAAATCTCCCCTGCAATCATTTAAGTCGTTTTAGTGCAGTAAATCTCACTGAACAGCGCAGTAAAAAGTATGAAAATGTCATAATAAGCGTTCGAGGACTGAACGTTGTAAATTCAGCTTGATGCTGTTGTAAAGATTAAAAAGGATGTAAAAATGAAAACCACCCCGGGCACAGAAGACGTAAAATCGTCGCCGCATGAGTTGCAACGAAAACTCTCTAACCGACATTTGCAGTTAATCGCCATTGGTGGCTGTATCGGTACCGGCCTGTTTATGGGATCGGGAAAGACCATCTCCCTGGCAGGCCCTTCAATTTTGATCATTTATATGATCATTGGTGGCATGTTCTTCTTCCTGATGCGTGCGTTGGGTGAAATGCTGCTATCCAATCTGCATTACAAATCCTTTATTGATATGGCCCATGACTTGATCGGGCCAGGTGCTGGCTATTATATTGGCTGGTCGTACTGGCTGGGTTGGGTGCTGGTAGGGATTGCTGATCTCGCGGCGATTATTAACTATCTGAGTTTCTGGCTGCCCGAAGGCATGGCTTTTACCCCGATGGGGCAGGCGATGATTAGTGTTGGCTGTGTGCTGTTTATTCTTGCGATTAATCTGGTCACGGTAAAACTGTTTGGTGAGATTGAATTCTGGTTTGCGCTAATCAAGATTTTAGCCATTCTCGGTTTGATCTTTGTCGGTGGTTATATGGTGTTTAGCGGTTTTCAGGCACCGAGTGGCGCTGTCGCCAGCTTTAGTAATGTCTGGGCACATGGTGGTGGATTATTTCCCAAAGGCTTTACCGGTTTTCTGGCAGGTTTCCAGATTGCCATGTTTGCCTTTGTCGGGGTGGAACTGCTCGGCACCATGGCGGCAGAAACCAAAGATCCGGAAAAGAATTTACCCAAAGCGGTCAACGCTATTCCTACGCGGATCATTCTGTTCTATGTATTGTCATTGCTGATGATCATGTCGGTCACACCGTGGCATCTGATTCCTGCGGATCAAAGTCCTTTTGTGAGTTTGTTCCTGTATGCCGGTATTCCAACTTCAGCCATTATCATGAACCTGGTGGTGTTGTCGTCAGTGATGTCCTCTATGAACAGTGGCGTATTCTCGACCAGCCGTATGTTGTTTGGTCTGGCACGTGACGGACAAGCACCTCAAGCTTTGGCGCGGTTATCTAGCAGAGCTGTACCAGCCACAGGGTTATTTTTCTCCTGTGCTTTTATTATGTTGGGGGCAGCATTTCAGTATTTTGTGCCAAACACCATGGAAGCCTTTACTCTGGCAAGTTCGCTGTGTGTGATCCTGTTTATTAGTATCTGGAGCATCATTATGGTGTGCTACATCCGTTACCGTAAGCAGCAACCGCAAAAGCATGCCGCCTCGACCTTTAAAATGCCGGGTGGAGTGTGGATGTCTTATGTGATATTGGCATTCCTGTTATTCGCCTTGATTATTTTAAGTCTGGAACCCGATACCTTAAAGGCTCTGATGATCAGTCCTTTATGGTTGATTATTCTGGCAGTGACCTATCGTCTGCTGTATAAGCCACGTATGCGTCAGCGTGGTAATCCTTAAATATTCAGACATAAAAAATCCCCGACTGATCGGGGATTTTTTGATTGCGCAGGTGAATTAGAAAGTAGGTTTAACTACCACTAAAATCACCACGGCAAATAAGATCAGGGTTGGCATCTCATTAAAATAACGCCAAAACTTGTGTGACTTGTAATGTGCATTATCAATCAGCTTCTTGCGGTAATAACCACACACTAGATGGTAAATCACCAATAAACCGACCAGGCCGACTTTAAGGTAAAACCATAAGGCTTCATGATAGTGACGCGTTGCATCACCCCAATCCACCAAAAAGTGCGCCGTAATCAAGGTAGCCAACATGGCTGGCCACATGATGCCACGGTACAGCTTACGTTCCATGACTTCAAAGCGTTGATGACTGACGGCATCTTCGCTCATGGCATGGTAAACATACAGCCGTGGCAAGTAGAACAAAGCCGCGAACCAGCAAACCACTGCAATAATATGTAATGCTTTTACCCACAAGAAAGCATCAGAAGGAGCATCCATCAAGTCACCCTAAATTGGGCAGCTTAGCCTTCCCATTTTTTGAAAATGAGACAAGCATTTACGCCGCCGAAACCGAAACTGTTACTCATCACAGTATTCAATTTTGCGTCACGTTTTTCAAGCACGATATCAAACGGTTTCGCGCCTTCATCCAGCTCGGTCACGTTGATGTTTGGAGCAATAAAGTCATTTTGCATCATCAGAACCGAATAAATCGCTTCCTGAACACCAGCAGCACCAAGACTGTGACCCGTCATTGACTTGGTTGAGCTGAGTGGAGGAACCTGACCTTCACCGAAAGCACGTTCCATTGCTTTAAGTTCTGTGATGTCACCCGCTGGAGTAGAAGTACCATGTGTATTTACATAGTCAATTTTATCGACACCGTGTTGTTTGGCTTCTTCTAAAGCCATCAGTACGCAACGTGTTGCACCTTCACCAGATGGTGCAACCATATCAGCACCATCACTGTTTGCAGCATAACCAACCACTTCAGCTAAGATATTTGCGCCACGCGCTTGCGCATGTTCCAAAGACTCAAGGATCACAAAACCACCACCACCGGCAATCACGAAACCGTCACGGTCTGCAGAATAAGGGCGTGATGCTGTTTCAGGGCTGTCATTGTATTTAGAGCAAAGTGCGCCCATCGCATCAAACAACAAGCTTTGTGACCAGTGATCTTCTTCACCGCCACCTGCCAGCATTAAATCCTGTTTGCCGAGTTGAATCAGGTTGTAGGCATAACCAATCGCATCCGCAGAGGTTGCACATGCGCTGGTAATGGTATGTGCCACACCTTGCAGTTTAAAAGCGACACCCACGTTGGCCGTAATGGTATTGGTCATATTACGTGGTACAAAGAAAGGACCAACTTTACGCGCACCTTTGGTTTGCAATAATTCGTTCATTTCAATAACGGAAGCAGTTGAACCGCCACCTGAACCACCTGCAATACCATAGCGTGGGTTGCCAGCTAGATCTTCAACTTTTAAACCGGCATGTTCCACTGCAGCAAGAGCTGAGTTATATGCATACATCGCACATACGCCCATAAAGCGTTTCAGTTTGCGGTCGATCCCGTCAAAATCCTGCTCGGCTGCAGCACTGACATGACTTTTGAAATTGAGTTCAGCATAAGTCGGATTAAAACGTGTTCCTGAAATCCCGTTTTGTAAAGAATGGTTTACATCCTCTAATGTATTACCAATACATGAGTTAATACCCATGCCAGTGATGACAACACGTTTCATCTACAGATCCTTATAGTTTGCTCTATGCTCAGCGGCAGATATCTGGGTTTTAAAATCGCCCAATGCAGCGCTTAGCCTTATTTCATGATGGGGAACATGATAGCAGAAAGACTTTTGAAATCTTATGGCAAATGTTATGCCGTGTGACAGTCGGTTGACTTTGTGAGTCGGCGTGTAGGGGTTTTACTAAATGAAACAGAATAAAGTTGAGATAAACGCTGACTACACCTAGTATTTATACCAAATACAAGCACATGAATGCTGAGGTAAAAAATGGTAAATGCTAATAATAAACAATCTAATGGTCTGATTTCGAATGCCTTTGGAGTGGCGAAAAAGTTCAGTTCAACCGGATTGGATTTATTGAATCATGTTGCGCCGGATTCGGTGACTAAAGCACTGAAGCCTTCCAGCTCCGATCAGGTGATTGATGGTTCGGCGAAGACGAAAAGCGCTTTTTCAGCTAAAAAATATGACAATCCTCAGCAAATGCTTCGCGAGCATCTTCCAAATGTATCGCGCCAACTTCTCGGACGCCGTTTTAATACCGTGAATAATGTCGCGCATTTTGTTTCTCCCGATTTAACCGAAAAAGTGTCTAACTACTTTTATGATCGTCTGAATCAATTTAGTAATCAAACCAGTTCGGTTGATGCCATTCTGAATGAAGCGGGAGCGAAAGATTTAGAGGAACTCACTCAGGACGTCGATCGATCCAAGCGAATTTCACAGGCTTTGGGTGAACAAAACAAATGGATTGCGACGGTTCAGGGGGCAGTAAGTGGGGCTTCAGGGATGCTTGGTACCGCGATCGATATTCCCGCTTCTTTACTGATGGCATTGCGTACCATTTATCAAGTCGGTCGCTCTTATGGTTTTGACCTGAGTAAAGAAGATGATCAGGAAATCGTCCAGCATATCTTTAGACAGATTGACTTGAGCCTGATTGCGGAAAAGCAAACCTTATTATTAGGTTTAAAAGCTTTAAGTAATACGCTTAAAACTCATGATATCTCCCAGCTCCAAGCTATGCTAGGTTCTGATAATGATGTCAGCGCCATCAAGCAATGGTTAAGTCGTCATGAGGGAGAGGCTAAATGGGAATGGATGAATCATCTGCCAAAAATTTCGATTCTGGAGCGATTAACCAAACTGACGCCTCTGGCGAGTGCTGGTATTGGTGCTGTATATAGCCATCGTTTTGTCGAGGATGTAAATCAGAAAGCTCAGGAAGCATTCTCGCATGCACGCCAATACCTGATTCAGCATCAGGATTCGCAATTGTCTCCTTATGCTGCCTATGAAAAAGCAGTCAGTTTGTTGCAACAGGCAACTCCGAAACTCCTAAATGGTGCCTCTCACGAAGTTGAGCCTGCGAAAGATAATCTGATCATGGATAAAGATATTGCGATTGAAGGCAATAACACGATTACCCAAGTCAAGCTGGTCAAAAAAGAGCAGAATGATCTAAGCTCTGAAGAAGCAGAAGTGAAGAAAGATGAAAAGGTGAGTGAAGGGCTGGAGGCACTCAACGATGAGTTGGTTGAACCTGCGGCAGATAAGCAGTCGCAACAACCGGCTTTATCCAAAACTTCATTTGATCCGGAAATCGAAGCTGAACTGCATCCAGAAGCTGCTGACGAGGCGGAAGCTGCTACAGAGACTTCACAGCAGGGTGCAGAGGATCAAGAAAACTCGGAAACTAAATCTGAAGCTCAAGACGTGACCAAAAAAGCTGGTAAAAATTCAAAAAAATAAGCGAATTTTGAAGGTAAATAAAAGCAAGCAAATGTCGTGAGAAACGGCATTTGCTTGGCTTGAGTAGGTTGACCAATTTTGCATCTTGAATTACAATTGCATGCCCTCAAAAAGTAGTAGTTTTTTGGGGCTTTTTATTAACGGGAGAATTGCCAAATGGCAACAACAAATCAGTTGATCCGCAAGGGTCGTACGACTTTAGTTGAAAAATCTAAAGTTCCTGCGTTGAAGGCTTGTCCACAGCGCCGTGGTGTTTGTACACGTGTTTACACAACTACACCTAAAAAACCTAACTCAGCAATGCGTAAAGTTTGCCGTGTTCGCTTAACTTCAGGTTTCGAAGTTTCTAGCTACATCGGTGGTGAAGGCCATAACCTACAAGAGCACAGTGTTGTTCTTATCCGTGGTGGTCGTGTTAAAGACTTACCAGGTGTACGTTACCATACCGTTCGTGGTTCTTTAGACTGTGCTGGTGTTAAAGATCGTAACCAGTCTCGTTCTAAATACGGTACTAAACGTCCTAAGAAATAATTCGTTAAGAATTAAATTTTAAGAACGTAGAACCGCAATCCTTTATCGTCTCGCTTGTCTGATTTCTGCATTAATTTTGTGAAAATTCCAAGCGACGTATAGTAAGGCCAGCGAGTAGTACATGACACTTTGTACTCATGCTGGATAAACCTGAAGTGTCATCTTTATAGGTAGTTTAAAATGCCAAGACGTCGCGTAGTCGCTGCTCGTGAAATCCTTCCGGATCCTAAGTTCAGCAGCCAAACAATCGCTAAATTCATGAACCACGTAATGCAAGATGGTAAAAAATCTATTGCTGAAAGTATCGTTTACGGTGCTTTAGACCGCGTTCAAGAAAAATCTAAAGTAGACCCAGTTGAATTTTTTGAGACTACTCTTGAAAAAGTTCGTCCTATGGTCGAAGTAAAAGCACGCCGTGTTGGTGGTGCTACATACCAAGTTCCTATGGAAGTACGCCCATCCCGTCGTACTGCTCTAGCGATGCGTTGGTTAGTAGATGCTGCTGCTAAGCGTTCTGAAAAAACTATGGCTTTACGTCTTGCTGGCGAGTTGCTTGATGCATCTGAAGGCAAAGGCGCTGCGGTTAAGAAACGTGAAGATGTGCACCGTATGGCTGAAGCCAACAAAGCATTCTCTCACTACCGTTTCTAAGCAGATAAAACAGGCCCTATTCAGGAGGGTGACAAGACCGTCATGGTTCTGTCACCAAAGCGCTTTAAGTTGCTATGCAGCTTAAAGCGTCCTGTTTTAAACAACAAAATTTAGGAATGCTAGAAATCATGGCACGTCAAACCCCAATTTCTCGTTACCGTAACATTGGTATTTCTGCGCACATCGACGCAGGTAAGACAACCACTTCTGAACGTATTTTGTTCTACACAGGTGAGAGCCATAAACTTGGTGAAACTCACGAAGGTTCGGCAACTACGGACTGGATGGAACAAGAGCAAGAACGCGGTATTACCATTACCTCAGCAGCTGTAACATGCTTCTGGAAAGGTATGGGCAACCAGTTCGAACAACACCGTATTAACGTAATTGACACCCCGGGACACGTTGACTTCACGATCGAAGTTGAGCGTTCTATGCGTGTTCTTGACGGTGCGTGCATGGTTTACTGTGCTGTAGGTGGTGTTCAGCCGCAGTCAGAAACTGTATGGCGTCAAGCAAATAAATATAAAGTTCCACGTATTGCGTTCGTTAACAAAATGGACCGTACTGGCGCGAACTTCTTCCGTGCAGTTGAACAAGTTAAAACACGTCTTGGCGGTAATCCAGTGCCAATCGTTGTTCCAATTGGTGCAGAAGAAAACTTCCAGGGTGTTGTTGACCTAATCGAAATGAAAGCGATTATCTGGGATGAAGCATCTCAAGGTATGAAGTTCGAATATGGCGAAATCCCTGCTGAATTACTTGAGCTAGCTCAAGAATGGCGTACTAACATGGTTGAAGCTGCTGCGGAAGCATCAGAAGAACTCATGGACAAGTACCTAGAAGGCGAAGAGCTTACTAAAGAAGAAATCGTTGGCGGTATCCGTAAGCGTACATTAGCGAACGAAATCCAACCAATGCTTTGTGGTTCAGCGTTCAAGAACAAAGGTGTTCAACGTATGTTGGATGCAGTAATTGAATTCTTGCCAGCACCGACTGACGTTGAAGCGATCAAGGGTATCCTTGATGACAAAGCTGAGTCTGAAGGTTCTCGTGAAGCGTCTGACGAAGCACCGTTTGCTGCGTTAGCGTTCAAAATCATGAACGACAAATTCGTTGGTAACTTAACGTTCGTACGTGTTTATTCTGGTGTTCTTAAAGCGGGTAGCCCGTGTTATAACCCAGTAAAAATGAAGCGTGAGCGTGTTGGCCGTATCGTACAGATGCACGCAAACGATCGTCATGACATCGAAGAAATTCGTGCGGGCGACATCGCGGCATGTGTAGGTCTTAAAGATACGACTACTGGTGATACATTATGTGATGAAAACCACATCATTACACTAGAGCGTATGGAATTCCCAGAGCCAGTAATTGCACTTGCAGTTGAGCCTAAAACTAAAGCTGACCAAGAAAAAATGTCTGTTGCTTTAGGTCGTTTGGCGAAAGAAGATCCATCATTCCGCGTTCGTACAGACGAAGAATCTGGTCAAACGATTATTGCTGGTATGGGTGAGCTTCACCTTGACATCATTGTTGACCGTATGAAGCGTGAATTCGGTGTTGAAGCGAACATTGGTAAGCCAATGGTTTCTTACCGTGAAACGATCAAAAAGTCTGTTGAGCAAGAAGGTAAATTCGTACGTCAAACAGGTGGTAAAGGTAAATTCGGTCACGTATACGTACGTTTAGAACCGATGGATCCTGAATCTGAAAAAGATTACGAATTCGTTGAAGAAGTTGTAGGTGGTGTTGTACCTAAAGAATTCTTCGGCGCGGTTGACAAAGGTATTCAAGAACGTATGAAGAATGGCGTTTTGGCTGGCTACCCAGTAGTTGGCATTAAAGCGACATTGTTTGATGGTTCTTACCATGACGTCGACTCTGACGAATTGTCGT
Organism: Acinetobacter lwoffii; assembly: GCF_024129435.1. GTDB lineage: Bacteria > Pseudomonadota > Gammaproteobacteria > Pseudomonadales > Moraxellaceae > Acinetobacter > Acinetobacter lwoffii_F. The sequence goes on from NZ_JAMXXN010000011.1 coordinate 98,744, forward strand.
TCAAAATGGCGGGTTCTTATGCCTTCCGTGATGGTTTCATGAAAGCGGATCCTATCCTTCTTGAACCGATCATGAAAGTTGAAGTAGAAACTCCAGAAGACTACATGGGCGATATCATGGGTGACTTAAACCGTCGTCGTGGTATGGTTCAGGGTATGGACGATCTTCCTGGTGGTACTAAAGCCATTCGTGCTGAAGTTCCATTGGCTGAGATGTTTGGTTACGCAACTCATATGCGTTCTATGTCTCAAGGTCGTGCGACTTACTCTATGGAATTTGCTAAATATGCTGAAACTCCACGTAACGTGGCTGAAGGCATCATTTCTAAGTTCCAATCTGGCGGTAAAAAAGGTGACGACGAGTAATCTTTCGATTACTATAAGCCCAAACTAATTCATAGTTAAACCCAAGTGCTCATGCAGTGATCCTGCATGAGTAGTTTAAAAAGGAAGATCTCATGGCTAAGGCTAAGTTTGAACGTAATAAGCCACACGTTAACGTGGGCACAATTGGTCACGTTGACCATGGTAAAACAACTTTAACAGCT